>JAWOHR010000164.1:0-70592 GCA_046485075.1 Bacteroidales bacterium | reverse complement strand
TATGTGGGCAGCCAGTTTATAGACAATACTTCCTCCCTCCATCGAAATTTGGATCCCTATCTGATCAATGACCTGGGAGTCTCCTATTCATTCTTTCCCGATTTTATCAGGGAGATCACTCTGAACCTCCAGATTCTGAATCTGTTCAATGTGGAGTACGAAACCAATGCATGGGTTTACCGCTATTACTATGAAGGGGAGGAGGGAACCTATGACGGCTATTTTCCCCAGGCCGGAGTACACCTTATGGCGGGAGTTCGCATAAGATTCTGATAAACTTTTATGATCGGTAACATTTTTTGACTATTTTTCAGGCAGAAACCATGGAATTTTGAAATAGCCTGATGGCCGGCCTGAAAATTAAAGTTTGTTTCTGGTATCTGGACCCGTTGGTAGTTAAAGATGTAGTGAAAACCCTCCGGGAGGGAGAGATTGATGTTACATCCTATCAGTGTAAAGAGCGTTCGGAATTAAGTGCCAGACTTAAAGAGAATCCACCTGATCTGATCATGGCGGATTTTGATTCTCCTGTGAATCTGCGTGTCATTGTGGAGCAGGAGATGGAAGCCTGTTACACCGAGATTCCTCTTATTTTCCTGGTGGGGGACGTGGAAAAGTTCAGGAAAAATGGGAAGATCAGGGCGGAAGTATGGGATTACATTTTTAAAGACCGGCTTTTTACACTGATTCCATCGGTCTATTCCTCTCAGCGATATTCCAGGCTGTTCAGGCAGGTACGGGAGACAATGCGGGCCCTTTCCGAATCTCAGGAGCACTTCAGGGCGCTGGCAGATAATTCACAAGATGTGATCATGCGGTTTGACCGCAAATTAAAACACATTTATGTGAATGTCGCGGTGGAACTCCAGACCGGATTGAAGGTCACTGAATTTCTGGGTAAAAGCCATCGGGAGATGGGTGTTTTTCCCCAGGAGCTGGTTGAAGTGTGGGAAGAAGCCCTGGAGAGGGTATTCCGGGAAGCAAAACCCCATACCATTGTTTTTGAACTCAACCTGGTCGGAAAAAATGTAGTTCTTGAATGGAGGCTTTATCCCGAGGTGAGCACTCCGGGTTCGGTTGAAACGGTGATCGGTGTGGCAAGGGATGTGACCGATACCCGGAAGTCTGAGAGTGCATTAACAAAGAGTGAGGAACGACTGAACCTGGCTCTTCAGGCTACGAACCTGGGTCTGTGGGACTGGAATCTTGTGAACAACCAGGTCTATTATTCCCCCATCTGGTTCTCCATGATGGGATACGGACTCGAGGATCTGCCCCAGGAGCTTGACACCTGGAACTCCCTGCTCCATCCGCAGGATGCGAAGCGCTCCATGAATAAAGTGATGCGGGTGATTAAGAACCGGGAGAAATCATTCGACATCGAGTTCCGGATGAGGCATAAGAACGGCTCCTATCTTTGGATCCGGAGCATGGGAAAGGCAGTCGGGTTTGATCCTGATGGCAACACCACCCGCCTGACCGGTATTCATGAAGACATTTCTGACCGAAAGAGGGACGAACAGGTGCGGCAGGTACTCTTTGATATCTCCAACGCAGTGAGCACCACGCAGAGCCTGGATGAACTTTACAGCAAGATCAGGGAGTCGCTGGGCAGGGTACTGGATACCACAAACTGTTTCCTGGCGCTTTACAATGAGCTCTCCGATACGCTGACGCTCCCCTTTATGGAGGATGAAAAGGACTCCTTTACCGAGTTTCCTGCCCGGAAGACACTCACCAGTTTTGTGATCAGAACCGGTGAGGCGCAACTGGTGGACGTGGAGAGAGAACAGCAGCTGACGCGAATGGGTGAAATTGAGCCGGTGGGTGCTCCCTGTGTGAGTTGGCTTGGTGTTCCCCTGAAGCACAATGAGAAGACCATTGGAGTATTTGCAGTCCAATCCTACTCCGGGGAGGTGATCTATACCCAGTCGGATGCAGCCCTGCTGGAGTTCGCCAGTGATCAGATTGCACTGGCTATTGAAAGGCGCAGGCATCAGGATAATTTGAGAAATACCCAGGAGAAACAGCGCAGGGTGTTTGAATCCTCTCCCGATCCGATGATCGTTGTAGACCCTTCTGCCATGATCCTGGACTTCAACAGCGTCTTTTTGGAGGTTTTTAATGTGGAGCCCGAACTGGTTTACGGTGAGAAAATCTTTCGGTTTATCCACAGGGATGACTGGAGGCGTGCCATCAAGGATTTTAACCTGACCTGGAAGACGGGTTATCTGAAAAACCTGGAATACCAGATTGTAAGGCCCGATGGAATGATGTTCGATGGTGAAGCCTCAAGCGGGGCCATTTATGGTACCAATGGTAAACCGGAGTCGATGGTGCTTATCCTGAAAAACATCACCGAGAGAAAAGATGCTGAACGAAAACTGCTGGAAGCAAAATATAAGGCTGAGGAGTCTGATCGTCTGAAAACAGCCTTCCTCTCCAATATGTCGCACGAAATCAGAACCCCCATGAATGCCATTGTCGGGTTTTCTGATCTGCTTTCGGATGACGGACTGTCGCAGGATGATCGCAGGGATTTCATAGCCCAGATCAACCAGGGAGCCGACGATTTGATGAGGCTGATCGACGATATCATTGATATTGCGAAGATTGAGGCCGGACAGGTGAATGTTCACATTGCCGAATGCTTTGTCAAGGATTTGTTTAAGGAGCTGCACCTGATGTTCCTTCAAAACCTCAGGCGCGCGAGCAAAGATGATGTGGTCATGACTCTTAAATGGGACTGGCCGGTGAGTGATCTGGCGATCTACACCGATCCTTTCAGGTTGAAGCAGATTCTTGTGAACCTGCTGGGTAATGCGGTGAAGTTTACCGAGGAGGGTGAGATTGTACTGGGGATTGAAGAGCATCCAAAGGGGATACGGTTCTATGTGAAGGATTCCGGGATTGGGATCAGGGAGGAGAAGCAGAAGGTGATTTTCGACCGTTTTATGCAGGGTCATGAAAATAAAACAAAACTGTATGGCGGTACGGGCCTTGGCCTTGCAATCTCCAAGAACCTTACCGAGATCCTTGGAGGGGAAATCGGCCTGGATTCTGTAACGGGTGAGGGATCCACCTTCTGGTTCATTCTGCCCAGGAATGAGGTACCCTTGAAATATGAGGCTGCACTCAGGACTCCCGTTTCAGAGTCAAAATCATGGAAAGGGAAAAAGATACTTATTGCTGAGGATGACCACTCCAATTACTATTTCCTTTTTGAGGCACTTAAAGATACCGAGGCGGAAATCCTCTGGGCCAGGGACGGGGAGGAGACACTGGCATTATTCAGGGAACATACTGAACTGGACCTGGTGCTGATGGATATCAATATGCCTCTGATCAACGGGTACGAGTGCACCCGGATCATCAAGCAGGAGCGACCGGATCTGCCGGTGGTGGCCCAGACGGCCTACGCCATGTCTGGTGAAAGGGAGATAAGCCGGGAGGCAGGTTGCGATGATTACCTCAGCAAGCCCATTAAGGTTAAGGAGTTGCTGAATGTGATCGCACGTCTTATTTAGCACTGAGCACTGTCCCCTGTCCCCTGAGCACTATTCTGTTTCCAGGATTTTATTGATCTGTTCCTCGGTGGAACGGAGCCTGTCACGACAGATTTTCAGAAGCAGGGTGACCCGGTTTACCTTTTCGGCCAGTTCATCCACTCCCAGGTCGCCCTCTTCAATTTTTTCAAGAATCTCTTCGATCTCGCCCACTGCTGCGTCGTAGTTAATCTTCTCTTTTGTCATCTGTTGAAATGGTTTTTTCCACTTTGCTTAATATGATTCCGCTGTGTAACCTGGTCTCCAGCTTCTCACCCGGTTTGATCTCCCGGATTCCGGTAACCACTCTCCCCTGGTGAAGGGTAATGGAGTATCCCCTTTTAAGGACATTTACGGGGTCGATTAGTTCTTTCTTTGATTCCATGTGATGGAGACGCTCCTTCTCCCGGGCAATCCGGAATCCGGCGGCCCTCCTGATCCTTTGCTCCGACCCATCCAGCCTCTCCAAATGTCTTTGAACGAATCCCCTGGAGAGGTGGGTCAGATGGCCGGCAAGCCGTTCACCCCTTTCCCGCTCTCTTTGCAGGTATCCTCCCGAGATATGTTTTAGGTCTCCCGAGAGTCGCTCCAGTCTCATCTGGTGCAGCTTTACGGTTCTGCCCACCACATTGGAGAGCCTCTCACGGTATGAGGAGAGGCTGAATTCAAAGGCAAGAAATTTTTCCACCAGGAATTCAGCAACGGCTGTAGGAGTTTTCAACCCGTGGGAAGCCACCAGGTCGGCCACCGATTCGTCCCTTTCGTGTCCGATGCCTGTGACAACCGGGATGGGGAACTGGGTGATATAGTACGCCAGGTCATAGTCATTAAAACACTCCAGGTCGGCCCTTGAACCGCCGCCACGGATGATGACCACACAATCGAAAGGATGGTCTGAAGCGTGGATTTCATCCAGTGCCCGGATGATGGAGACGGGTGCATCATCACCCTGCATGGATGCCTGGAATAACCTGGTATAGAGGTAGTATTGCTGATTGTTCTCATGAATCGAATCCATAAAATCGCCATAACCTGCTGCCGATTCTGAGGATATCACTGCAATGTTTTGTGGAACGGTTGGGAAAGGGAGCTCCCTGTTCATATCCATCACCCCTTCCGCCCGAAGCCGGTTGATTACCTCCTGCTTTTTCCTGGCCAGGTCCCCCAGGGTAAAGGCCGGGTCGATGTCGGTAATATGGATGCTAAACCCGTAAACCTGGTGAAATCCGATACTTCCCCTGCACAGAATCTTAATCCCGCTCTTCAGGGGCATCCCGGTAGTGGTTTCAAAATAGGGTTTCAGCATACTGAACTTTGATGCCCATATGGTTGCACGGGCCCTTGCGATAATGGCATCGTTGTCCTGGCTTTTTTCGATCAGCTCGAGATAACAATGCCCCCTTGGGTTAACCTGAAGTTCCAGAATCTCGGCCTTGATCCAAGTTGAAGCCGGGAACGCTTCCTTAAGGGTCAATTCCACCTGTTCCAGCAGCTGGGAGAGTGAGAGTGATGTGGTTTCCCCTTCCATCACCGGATGATCAGCCTGTTTTGGTAAACCGTGTCGTATGTGACCACTTCAATGATATAGAGTCCCGGTGACAGCCCCTCCGGCAATCGAACCTCACCTGGAAGCGTCACAGGCTCTTTTGCAACGCATTTTCCGTTTATATCATAGAGGCTGAGAAGATATTCACCCTCAGCTGTTCCCTTAAGGTTTATATGGATGAGGTTACCCGCAGGATTGGGCCATAGATGCATACCCCCTCCGGATGAATATTTTAAACGGGAACTGCTGATGATCCTGTAGGCTCTGGCAAAGCTTGGAATACCGTAGCCGTAGGTTGCATCAGGGTTGTAAAACCGGTCCCCCGTATTGCGTATCATCTGAATCATCTCCCTGGCCGGAATCTCTGGAAAGGCCTGCCAGAGGGAGGCCACTGATCCGGTCATCACCGGGGCCGAAAAGGAGGTTCCCGAACCACGGGCCAGTCCGCCGTTAATGTATTGAATACCGGTTGACCTTCCCATGGCCACCAGCTCGGGTTTAACCCTCCCGTCAAACGAAGGGCCCCTGGAACTGAATGAGGCAATCGTGCCGAGGCTGTCCACTGCTCCCACGCAGATGATGTCGGTTGCATCGGAGGGTGCCGTGATCCGGTACCAGGGATCAGCACCCTCATTTCCGGCACTGTTGCAAAGGATGATCCCCTTCTCTGCAAGAAGAGATGCCGCCCTGGAGATAAAGGTGGAACGCCCATCCATGTCTTTGTAGGTGTAATCAAATTCCGTGGAGTCAAAGTCTGAATAGCCCAGTGAGGTGTTAAAGACGTCGAAACCCAGGCTGTCCATATACTCTGCCGCCTCCACCCAGGCAATCTCCTCAATCTGGGTCTCCGAATGCACATTTTCGGTGCTGCAAAGGAAATAGCCGGCACCCGGTGAGGTCCCCATCATATTGCCATTCCAGTCAGCACCAATGATAGACAGAACATACATCCCATGGTTGTTTACCAGGCGGAAGACCGAGCTGTCATTGACGAAATTACGGGTCCCCAGCAAACGGCCCTCACTGATCATGGACTCAAAGGAGGGGAGGGAGTCCACATTCCGGAATCCGGCATCCAGAACAGCAATCCAGACCCCCCGGCCGGTATATCCCTCACGGTGCAGCAGGTCGACCTCCACCTGCAGGATCTGCTCGGTGGCAATCCCATACTGAAAATCAGGAGGAGATTCAAGGGGCGGCCCGAATCGCTCCCCGGAAGGACGTGGCGGGAACCAGAGAGATGAAGATTCGGGTCTCCATGCCATGGTGTCAACGAAAGGTTTCTCCAGGACTTTACGGAACAGCTCCTCATCTGCGTGGACCATGACCAGTCCGTTGAGCCACCTGGATATGTGGCGAACCTGCACCCCCATCTCCAGCAGCGTGTCGAGGTAAGCTTTTGTAACAGGTTCGTCGGAAAGGCCGATACCCAGTCCCTGCCAGGCCCTGCGGCTGATCGATCTTTCCGAAAGAAATTCACCGGGCCGGTCGGTTTGATATCCGTTGTCCGATTTATCGGTAAAATATACCCAGTAAACACCCTCTCCGATCTTTTGCCCTGAAGCCATGGTTGTCACCAGCAGAAAGACCAGGGTGATCCACTGCCTCAAACTAAAAGAACTGGACAGGCTGAGGTGTCTCAATGGTATCATATCTTAAAAGGGTATCCTGCATTAATTTTAAATATTTCTCCTGGTCTACGGGCCTTCCGTTTTTATACTCCAGGGTGTAGAGCAATGTTCCATCCTCATCAAAATAGGTCCAGGTTCCTTCCGATTGATCATCCACATACGCTCCGCTCATCATCAGGAGCGTGTCAGAGAAGTAGACCTCGTAGGTTCCGTTCAGCATGTTGTTATGGTAGTTGCCTTTCAGCCGGATGCTTCCACCCTCGAAATACTGTATCCACGGTCCTTCCCGGCTGTTCATTTCCCAGTGAACCTCTTCCGAAACCTCGCCTGAGGGATAGTACCGGCATGATATTCCCTGGAGCTTTCCGGATTCATAACCCTCCTGCATCCGCAGCGTACCGTCAAACTCAGAATAGTAACTCCAGACCGAATCCTTATCCCTGCCCTGATAAACCCCCTGTGCTGCCTTTTTGCCGCCTTTGTAAAAGAGTTCCGCCCGGCTGCGGTCAAGCAGGGGATCATGGTATATCTTTGCCCTTATGGCGCCTGTTTCGTAGTACCGGATCATTAATCCCACCGGCTTTCCTTCCCGGAAATTTCCCTCGTACAGGGTTTCACCATTGGGGTATTCCACCTTCCACGGACCCGTCTTCCGGCCTTGTTCATCCAGCTGGTTCTGACCAACCAAAGTGGATATTCCGGAGAATATCATCACCACTGCAAAAGTAAATACCGGACTTTTCATGGAAGTTCAAATATAGCCAAAAAGAGAGAAGCTTCGATCAACAGTTCCCTGAAATAAAGAAGGGGCTGTATCAAAAGGTTCGGCCTCTTACATTTGTACCCAGACCATAAATAGGGTTAATTTGTTTAGTTAAACTAAACATTTTGGCCTTAGGGAGCGAGAGTAGGTACGGCCAGATAGGCGTAAAGTCATATCGAAAAAGAGGATGCTCCGTTCCCATTTTAGTTTCTTCAGAGTCTGGACAGTACTTCATGCTATCACTAGATAAGCAAGTGTAAATCAAGAGACAAGATGATGGAGAGACTAGGTCAATTAACCTAAATTCTCAGCATCATGGAACAGCTTACAAAGCAAAGTGTAGGGATCGACATCTCAAAAGAAAGCTTTACTGCATGTGTCTGTACTCATTACAAGACAGGGGAAGAACGACTTAGTGAAGTTATTGAGTTCAAAAATCTAAAATCAGGTTTTAATCAGCTCATCAAGTGGAGTCGAAAGATCACTGTACCATCATTAGAAGTGACTTTCGTTATGGAGGCGACAGGCGTTTACTATGAAAACTTGGCACATCATCTCTACAATCTTAAACAACCAGTTTGTGTCCTACTTCCCAACAAAGTCAGCCACTTTGCAAAAAGTCTCAATGTAAAAACGAAAACAGACAAGGTGGATGCCCGTGTCATTGCACGAATGGGAGCAGAAAGGAAATTATCAAACTGGGTGCCACCACACCCGCTTTTTAAACAACTTAAAGATCTGACCAGGGGTTATTCTGAGTTAATGAAAGAAAAGACTGTTTTTACAAATCGATTAGACGCTTTGAAATCGGGATATGATCCTTTAGCTATAATCGTCCAGTCTCACAAAGCAATCATTAAAAAATTGGATGAGCAATTAGCCAAGTTTAAAGCCGAAATTGAAGCACTCATTTACTCTGAGCAGTGGCTTTCTGAAAAAGTAAAAAAAGTGATAACCATCAAAGGGGTCGGGCTTATGACTGTGGCTGTGATCCTGGCTGAAACCCAGGGATTTGAATTTGTGCAAAATATCAGACAACTGTGCAGTTATGCAGGCTATGATGTGATAAAAAGAGAGTCTGGAACAAGTATATCAGGCAAGACCAAAATCTCGAAAAAGGGAAATAGTTGGATCAGGGGGGCCCTGCACTTCCCAGCGCTGGTTGCCTCCAGGCATAACTCTATCATGAAAAAAACCTACCAAAGAATAAACAATAGAAATACTCATAAGATGGTAGGGGCTACAGCTATACAGAGAAAAATCCTGGTTCTGATATATATACTGTGGAAAAACGATTCTGTTTTTGATGAAGATTATGAAGCAAAGAGAAGGAACCAAAAAACCCTACAAAGAAAAGCAGGCAGTGGAATATCCAGTCTGCCTGCACAGGATGAACTCAAATCAAAAGATCTGAAGTTCTCCTTCGTTTAGCCCAAATTACAAAATATCCTTAAAACGTTTGGATATTAAAACAGTACCTCTTTTACATTATATCCGCTTGAAATCCGATATGATGTCTGATGTCCTTTTCATAAAACAACAACTTCTCAATTCAGATTCCAGGATAAAAACATTTTCGTACTGTAAGATGTTTATGTAACTTTATATCAGGCAATCAAAACCTCAATGATGATCATCAGAAACCTTTTGTTAATCATGGCAATATTGAATCTCAGTTCATGCAGCACAACCAGGGATCTTCCAACCGTTGATAAGGTTGATATCAACCATTACATTGGAACATGGTACGAGATAGCCAGGCTTCCTAATAATTTTGAAAAAGGACTGGAGTGCGTGACGGCAAATTACTCCATGAAGAAAAATGGGAAAATAGAGGTTCTGAATAAAGGATTTTCACCTGAAAAAAAAGGGGAATTCAAAACTGCCAGGGGAACTGCCTGGGTTCCGGACATAAATTATCCCGGGAGATTAAAAGTGTCCTTTTTTTGGCCCTTTGCCGGAGATTATTACATCATCTCTTTGGATGAAGCATATAAATTTGCCCTGATCGGGGATCCATCAAGAAAATACCTGTGGGTACTTTCAAGAACCAGAGATTTAGAGATGGAAATATATACCAGCCTCATTGGTATCGCAAAAGAGAATGGATTCGACACAGATCAAATCCTGGTTGTCAAACAAAACTGCGACTAACCTCAGATGCCGAAAGTTCTGATTACCGGAGGGACCGGACTGATCGGCAGACATCTTAGCCGGAAGCTGATGGATAAAGGATATGAAGTTATCCATTTAAGCAGGTCGGGAGAACCGGACGGTAAAATACCCACTTTCTACTGGGATGTTCACAATCATTTGATTGAAAAGGATGCCCTGAAAGATGCAGATTACATCGTACATCTGGCAGGTGCAAACATAGGATCAAAAAGATGGACTGTAAGAAGAAAGCGTGAGATTCTCGACAGCAGGGTCAAATCAGGTGAAATCATTTTCGAGCAGGTAAAAAAGCTGGTAAACAAACCTGAAGCCTTTATATCTGCATCAGCAACCGGATATTATAGCACAGAGCAGACTGAAGATATTTTAGACGAACAAGCCGCTCCTTCTGACGGCTTTCTCGGTCAGACATGCCGGGCATGGGAACAAATCGCCGAAATGTTTACCGAAATTGGTATAAGGTCTGTAATCATCCGAACCGGGATTGTTTTATCAAAGGATGGTGGCGCCCTATCAAAATTTATTCTTATGGTCAGATTGGGACTTGGTGCTGCGCTTGGAAGTGGGAAACAATACATGCCATGGATCCATATTGACGATTTATGCGGTATTTACATGCAGGCCATTGAGGAGAGGCAGATGGTTGGTGTTTTTAATGCAGTTGCTCCTGAACACCTTACAAATAAGGAGTTTACCCAAAGCATTGCTAATACGCTCCGGAAACCTCTCTGGCTTCCCCATATTCCTGCAGTCATCATTAAGTTAATTTTTGGTGAGATGTCCGTTATACTATTAAATGGAAGCAAAATTTCAGCCGGCAAAATCACCACTGCAGGTTACAATTTCCAGTTTCCTGATATTGAAAGTGCCCTGATCAGTTCTATAAAAAGTTAAAAAAATGGGAAGTCATCGATCCATGAGAAGTGAAATAACTATGATGTTCCTATTCCTGATACTCGCAGCTCCTCTCCGGGGACAGGAAAACAGGTTCGGCCCCTGCAGCCTGCCTTCGGACTGGAGCAACATCCATCTGAACACAGATGGTATGCCTGCCCACCCCGGGAGGATTCTGATTGTCACAAACAGACCTTTTCAACCGGAATCGACTGATGGTGAGCTATTCCCAAATGAAATTTCCAATTACCGTAAAGTAACCTATCTTTTGGCGAACTGCGAGGGTGGAACCTGGCAGTTATTCCAGGCGAAAGATCTTTCTGCCGGGTTAGATCAGATCGATGATGGCAGAGATATCCTGTTGTTTGTGCATGGGCATGGAAAGAACTTGCCCCTGGTACTCAACAGGTCGAACCAGATTGTGGACAAATATGGAGTATCTCTTGTAGTCTTCGACTGGCCCTCCATGAACTCCAATTTTAATAAGTCGCTTTCCAGGGTTCGAAGATGCGGGGATAACTTTTATAACCTGCTGTTGCAACTGAAGCAATACAGGTACGAAAAGATGGAAGCAGGTCAGCACCTGAGCCTGCTTATGCACAGCCTGGGCAACTATTTTCTGACCTACATGGTGGTTAACGGGGACAACCAGTACATGGATGAGATCATATTCGATAACATCATTATGAATGCTCCTGCAGTCAGATCAAAGGAACATGGTGAGGTGGTATCACAGGTGAGGATCCAGGAGCGGCTCTACGTGGTGCTTAATAAAGGCGACCGTGTGCTGAGGGGGGCAAACCTGCTCACAACAGGAAAAATGCTGGGCAATGAGGCCATGGCCCCCCTTGCTCCAAATGCAACCTATCTCGATTTCTCAGGTGTGGCAGGGTCCGAACATACCTATTTTGCAGGTTATCACCAGTTTGAATACGATCTGCCGGCGTTTAACCACTTCTTCCATGGAGCATTCCATGGCATTGATGTGGAGCTTTCGAATGGGTCGATGTTCACCCCTGCTAAAGGAGAAAAAATCTACATGGTCAATGATCACTGATCTTTTACAATTTCTTTAACATCTTTAGCAAGAACCATTTTCAAAATGAGGTGTTGATAACAATCATTACTCCATAAATACTTTGTTCAGATGGAAGCCTCAATTTTAAAAAAGCAGCAATCGGATCACCTTATCTTCTTAGGAGTGTTGCTGTTTACACTGGGATTAATTGTGGGATTACTGGTTCCGGTTTTTGCCAATCCAAGAATGGGAGTCTCCAGTCATATTGAGGGAGTCCTGAATGGAATATTTCTAATCGTTCTCGGTCTGATCTGGAATAAAATTGCATTGTCAGATAAGTGGTTGAAGATCAATTTCTGGCTGGCAGTGTATGGAACCTTTGCCAATTGGTTTGGTATTCTGATAGCCGCCATATTCAATGCCGGGAAAATGCTTGGGGTCATGGCAAACGGCCAGGAAGGATCTCCCTTTGCAGAAGGAATCGTGACATTTTCACTTCTCTCGCTTTCAGTAGCCATGCTGATCCTCTGTGTTACAATCCTGATTGGATTGAGAAGATCGATGAAAAATTAATCCTTGCCGGCTTTTAGCCCAGGCAGCCAAACCTCATCCCGTCTGACCTCATAGGGTTTTTGTGATCCATTCCGGTTCTGGTGACCGGACTTTGGAAGAAGCAAAACCTCTTTGGGCCCTTGAAGCTGATTCAGGCCTGCAAGAATTCCTTCCGGGGGACAGGTTTCATCGAGCAGTCCAACCCCTACTAAAACGGGACATTTGATATCCGGAATAAAATTTGCAACATCATAATACCGGCTGGCTTCATGAACCTTTGCAGAATCTTTACCCTCTGTCCATTCATACCAGTGAGGCCACCCGCCTTTACGTCCTTTTTCCGGTCCCAGCATATCAAATCCGGCAGGAACAAGGGCCATACACGCCGTAATTCCAGGATATAATCCGGCAGTCATCAGGGCTTGCAGCCCACCCTGACTGTCCCCCGAAACCACCAGCGTTTCGCCATTCCAATCAGACCTTTGGGCCAGGTATTCTGCTGCACGGTAACAGGAAAGGTACATGCGTAGAAAATAACTGGTGTTCTTATCATCGTTACCGATAGCCCAGTAATCCTTCAAATCTCCTTTTGACTGTTCCATGTAAAATGGTTGTTCCTGATGGATTGGCAAATCGTGTGGATTTATGTTGAGAACCAGCCAGCCCTCTTTGGCACGATCAACTGCCCAGCTTTTTTGCAAGGGATAAACTCCTGCCCATTGCAAGATCAGCAGTGCAGGAAATTTTTCACCTTCGCTGGGCCTGGCCAGCTGTCCCTGAATCTGCGCTCCCCGGATATGATCCATTAATAGCTCATAATAATCCACCCCCTGGACGCCACTTTCACCTGCTTTTAAACGTGCATGAACAGGTACCGCAGCCAGTTCTGCCAGTTTTTCATCCCAAAAGGAGATGAAATCCGCCGGACGGGGAGCTGATAGTTTTAATTGCCCGATACCGGCAACCGCACCTCCAACAGCTCTTTTAAAATAATCAGGCTCCATCCCCCACTGTACAATGAGCAGAACCGAACCCGGAACATTGAATGAATATTTGATGGATGCAGTGCTGTCTTCAAGAGATATGATGCCCTCATCTATTACGCTGAGTCCGCCTTTTTTAATGGTGTACCGTAGTGAATCCAATTGCGCATCGCCGCTCTTTCTGATGGTCCAGTTCACCGTCTCCCCCAATTCATAAATACCATCCGGTTTATCCGGAACAATTTCGATCTGAGCGCTGGTTTGGACCAGAATAAAGAACAGAAATAGCATTGCGTAGCCAAATCGGGGAGTGGTTGGTTTCATCCTAATTTTATTGAATGATAAGCTTTCCTTTGATGATTAATTTCTGATCATCAACCAGTTGCAAAACATAATAACCCGCAGGCAAGTGCCCGATACTCAATCCGATTTTTGAGGTGGTGATATGGGGTAAGGAGAGGGCTATACCCCCCTGAGTATTATAAATGGACAGGGTATGGTTCCCGGATTCCGGATTCTCAAACTCAATATTGGCAAAGTCAGTCACCGGATTGGGCCAAACGGTTATTTCTTTAGAATTTAAATGAGTCCTGATTCCTGTTATGGATGTGATGGTAAAACTCTGACTGGTACTTTCATAGTCTGATCCCTCGTTATCCTGAATGATTCTGATTTTAGCCTGGTTTGTAGAATGATCTGGTATAATCCATTGGTAATCGAGTTCTTCCAGGGGTATATCCTCCTTCAATATATTCCATGTAGAGCCACCATCAACGGAAAAAAATAAATCCCAGTTCAGGGTATTGTGCTTCACGACCTCAGTCCATATTATATGAACCTTATCGCCCGGATTAAATGATTCCCCTCCCAGGGGATGGTTCAGATCAACGTGGGCACGTAACTGAAGGGTTGCCGATAATCCAATAAACAAAATAAAAGCTCTACTTCTCATTATCCTGACTGCTTACACCGATCCAGTTATTTATCCATACTAATATTACAATCAATTCTTCAAATAGTTCTAATAAATTCAGTTTGCGAACTTTCTGATCCTAAATTCTGTTTTAAATAACATATGAATCTCAGAACAACAAGGATATGAAAAAGGTAAAAAAAGAGGATCTCGGACAGGAAGTCTTTGATCTTTATGATGATTATGCACACAACCGGATCGACAGAAGACAATTTCTTGACAGGCTGAGTGCCTATGCCATCGGTGGAATAACCGTTGCCTCCCTTCTCAGTTTTATAATGCCAAACTACCAGGAAAATATCCAGGTTCAGGCAGATGATCCCAGGCTGAAATCCGGTTATATCAGTTACAAATCTCCAAAGGGGGGTGGTGATATCCGCGGATTACTTTCATCACCTGTTGATGTTGACAAAAAGCTGCCAGGAATCATCGTAGTGCATGAAAACCGGGGACTTAACCCATATATCGAGGACGTAGGACGAAGGGCTGCCCTGGCAGGTTTCCTTTCCCTGGCCCCCGATGCCCTTTCTCCCCTCGGAGGGTATCCCGGTAATGACGACGATGGAAGAGCATTGCAGTCCAAAAGGGACCGGGATGAAATGCTGGAAGACTTTATCGCTGCCTATGACTATCTGAGATCGCATCCGCAATGCGAGGGTAATATTGGGGTCGTCGGCTTCTGTTTTGGAGGCTGGATCGCTAACATGATGGCAGTGCGCATACCTGGCCTTTCAGCAGCTGTACCTTTTTACGGGGGACAGCCTCCCTTAGAATCCGTGCCAGAAATAAATGCCCCCCTGCTCCTCCACTATGCCGGGCTGGATACCAGGGTAAATGAAGGGTGGCCTGCATATGAAAATGCATTGAAAGAAAACCATAAGGAATATGAGGCTCACATCTATCCCGGGGTTAACCATGGCTTCCACAATGATTCCACACCCAGGTATGATAAGCAGGCCGCCGACTTAGCCTGGAAACGGACCATCGAATTTTTCAAGGATAAATTGAGGCAATGATCCGAGAAAAGAACGGAAGATGTGATTTTTAAAAAATAATGTACAGTTTACTTGTCATTATGTATATTTTATTTATCTTTGTGTAAAGTATTTCTTACATATTGTACAAATAAATTTACATCACAATTAGAAATCATGTCATATCAGGAAAAACAAAACATCGTAAACATTCTCAGCGGATTATTGATCACAGCGTTCTATGCTTTGATCATTCTGCAGAGACACCAGGAGGGCAGGTTTAATTTAACCGAAGATTTCGATACCTGGGGAGTCATATTTCTTATCTATATTTTTGTATCCGTAATAGCACGGATCATCATTCAGATTGTTTTTCATATCATCAATGCCATTGCAACGAGGGAGGAAAAAGTGCCGGTTGCAGATGAACGGGATAAACTCATATCGCTAAAGGCTACCCGGAATTCATATTACGTATTTTCAGGCGGATTTGTCCTCTCAGTCATCTCACTGGCCATAGGTATGCCGGTCTACGGGATTTTCATCGCCTTTATTGTCACCGGTCTGCTTGCCGAGATTACTGACAACGGCTCTCAAATCTATTACTATCGCAAAGGAATCTGAGATGGCAAAAAGTACCATACAAAATAACATCCGGAGATTGCGGTTCGATCATGGGGAGATGACCCAGCAGCAGCTTGCAGATGCGGTGGGTGTTTCCCGGCAAACCATCGTGGCCATTGAAAAAGGGAATTACTCACCCTCCCTCGAACTGGCCTTCCGACTCTCACATGTCTTTCAAACTCCCATTCAGGAAGTGTTTACCTGTGATCCTGATTGACTATGAGAAACGCAATATTTGAAAAAATGGTGATCCGGGAAGTGGTGAAAGAGGATAATCCGCACCTGGCGAAAATGATCCGGGAGGTGTTCGAAGAATTTGGCGCTCCCCACCTTGGAACAGTCTATTCCGATCCCACCACCGATGACCTCCATGGTCTGTTCCGGGAAACCGGATCTGTACTCTGGGTGGCAGAATGGGACAGGAAGCCGGTGGGTTGCTGTGGCATCTATCCCACCCGTGGGCTGGATGAAGGTTGTGCTGAACTGGTAAAATTCTACCTGGCAGGCGCTTCGAGGGGTAACGGGACCGGGAAAGCCCTTTTGCAACGCTCCATGAATTCAGCCAGGGTGCTTGGATACAGGAGACTCTACCTGGAGAGCCTGCCTCATTTCTCAAGGGCCCTCGGCATATATGAGCGTTTGGGTTTTAAAACCCTGGATAAACCCCTGGGCAATTCGGGTCACAATGGTTGCAACATCTGGATGTTAAAGGAGCTCTGATTCCCTATTTGCTTACAACCACAACCCAATCTTTACCTGAATCTGCCGGCGGTTCACCCGGATTTTGAATTCCACTGCCACTCAGTGCCGCAACTGTACCATCCAGCAGTTCTCCCCCCTCCCTGGGATTCAGCCACTTCACTTTAAATGGCCCTGCACCCTCCAGGTTGATCCCGGCCCGCTTCGTACCCGCTGGCAGGTAAACAATGTAAACCTCTCCAGGTTTGGCCAGGCAATAGGCATTCTTTGCCTCCACCAGGTGATCCATGGGTTGCATCTCCTCCAGGGGAAACTTTTCCATGAACCGGGTAGCAATGGCCGATTGCTTCCACCAATTTGCACGGCTGCCAAAATCTTCACACGCCAGGTCGTTGTGGGGAAAACGATAACCGAAATACCATTCAACCCCGCCACCACCTGCCAGCAGTGTACCCCAAAGGCAGTGCTGCCGGATGGTATCATGATCGGGATCGTGGGAATCCGGCATAACACCCTTCCAGGCAGGACCTATTTCATCCAGATTGACCATCCATCTTTTCCCGGCCTTTTCAGAATCCTCCACCCATTTCACAACACGCTGATGGACCCTCTCCGGGTCTCCAACCTGCAGGGAAACCCCGTCCAGGAATTCAAAACCCAGCATGGGATCCAAATATTTTTCCTGGTGTTCATCGTTGGAATGGGTATGCACAACCACGTTGGAGGGATAGGGATTCATTCCCTTGAGGTAGGTCATCATATCCTTCTTCTGCTGATCGGTTTGCCCGATGGGTGACCAGTCGGCCGGACCGTTCTCCTCGCCAATATTCCAGGTTACAGCTGTATGATGGGCAAAACGGGCAACCAGTTCACGCAGGTATACCCTTCGCTGCACATCGGTATATCCCCCGTCGAGGAGACATTCGTTCTCGGTTTCCTGCAGAACAAAGTGTGCCATCATTCCGAGTTGCTCCATGTGATCCAGAACCACCTCCCACTGATCCAGTTTACTGCAATCGAAACGGTAGCGCTCATTGTAATCGGTGTAGGGCCAGACATCCTTCCCGTCACCCAGTATGTTCATGGTAAGCATATAAACAGAGTTTACCCCGGCCGAATGAAGGTAGTTTAATGCGCCGATAATCCCCTTCCCTTTCCCATCCTGCCAGGTCGGATCACCTTCGTTCCAGTCGGCCACATGCGTTTCATAGCGATGCAAACCCTCACTTGGATCGGCCTCCCCCTCTTTCACCACTTTTTTAAGACTGAACCGTGAAGTCTGGTCAAATCCATCAAAAGCAAGGAAGTTTTCCGGACTGTCAGCGCCATTCTTGATCCAGACTTCCCCGCTTTCCTGGAACCTGAAATAACCTTTCCCTCCGTTAATGATGCGGCCCATGGACCGGAAATCGGGTACGCTTTTATCTGATCTGACAATGTCAAGGGTGCCTTCAGCACCATCCACGCTTACCGGTTCCCCGGTATTTTCACCATCCACAACGGCTATGTATTTACCTTTTCGGAAGAGTATTTTATAATCCCACTGACCCACGGCGTCGGGTCTGAAATGGACTTTCCATATACTGCCCTCCCGGGCAGAGGTCTCACCTGCATTTCCATCGGCAGCAAAATAACCCGGAACATTGTAGGTTACCCCGTCGTGTGAAAAGAGGACCTCAAGCCTGTAGTTTAGAAAAGGATTATCTTCGTCCCATTCAGAGGTTTCAGGCCCGGGAATTTGTAAGGTCACTTTGTGCCATTGCTGTAATTCACCGGTTATTTTAATCTCATTTTGTGGAGCGGTCTGGCAAGAAAAAAGCAGTGCGGCAGACAGAAGGGTTATGGCGTATTTCATGATTTTCAGGGTGTATTGTTTCTGTAAATATAACCCAGATTTTTTATTTAATTTTAATTTATGGAGTTTGATGCCATCATCATAGGCGGTGGATTGGGAGGTTTGTCGGCAGGTGCAATCCTTTCCCGGCGCGGAAAAAAGGTCTTGCTTCTTGAACAGCATTATGTTCCCGGGGGATGTGCCACTACTTTCAAACGAAAGGATTTTCTCATGGAAGCGGGCCTCCACGCCATGGATGGCCACCTGATCAATGAGCAAACGAACCACTCGGTATTACGGTTTCTGGGAGTGAGAAAATACCTGGATTTTCTGCCTCTTCCCGAGTTTTTCCATATCAGGAACGCTCGAATGGACTTCACTTTTCCCAATGGACCCGACCGGGCCATTGAATCATTGGTGCAGAAGTTTCCAGGGGAGGAATATGGGATCAGAAAATTTTTCAGATTGATCCTGGGGGTTCAGGAGGAATTTGCCCGGTTCCCGAAGAAAACATGGGAGAGGGTGTTGAAATTTCCATTGTTCCCAATCCTCTTCCCTAACATCCTAAAAACCTTCCGCCGCACAGTGGGAGAATATCTGGACAGAAATTTTGTCAGTGAAGAATTGAAACTGATTCTCCAGGGAAACCTGCTCTACTATCATGACAACCCCTACAGCATGTCCTTGATCTTTTTTGCAAAAGCACAGGCAAGCTTCATTCAAAAAGGGGGTTTCTTTATCAGGGGAGGATCACAAAAACTCTCCGACTCGCTGGCCAGGGTGATCACTGAAAATCAGGGAACCCTCCTGCTGGGAAAAAAGGTGGATCAGATTCTTGTGGAAAATGGAAAGGCAACAGGCGTAACTTTCAGGGACGCATTTAACCGCCAGCTAAAACATGAGACGATTCGAGCCACCCATATCATTCACAGCGGGGCAATTCCGCTTGCAGCAGAACTGATGGAGGGTACCGCAAGTGAGAAAATAAAAAAAAGAATCGCAGGTCTGATCCCGTCCTGCTCACTGCTTTGTGTATACATAGGGTTCTCCCAGGAGGTCAGATCGCTGGGGCACAATCGATACTCAACTTTCATATACGGGGATGGTGTGCGAAGTCTGAAAGATGTTCATGCCAACTATTACGGGCCCTGGGAACAGCGAAGTTTTGTATTTGTCGACTATGGTCAGATTGACTCGGAACTCTCTCCCAAAGGAAAGAGCTTCGGGGTAATTTGTACAGCCGACAGGTTAGGTGACTGGGAGGGTTTAGAAGAACGGGAATACAAAAAGAGGAAAAATGAAGTTGCCGGGATTCTGCTCGGACGGCTCGAAAAGACAATCCCCGGGATCAGCAAATTGATTGAAACCTATGATGTCGGAACCTCCCGGACCATTAAAAGATACACCCTGAATCCGTACGCTGCACCATATGGATTCGCTCAAACACCGGCCCAGGCAGGTTTTAAAAGGCCATCTTACCTGTCGCCGGTAAATCACCTCTGGTTTTCAGGCACATGGACATTCCCGGGAGGAGGATTCACCGGAGCCATTGTCAGTGGTTTCCTGTGCGGACTGCAGGTTAACAAGCAGTTGGAAAAGGGAAACCAAACCAAAAAGGAGGGACAATTTTCAGATCGAAGGGTGGTGAGACTCCTACAAAAGAAGGCAATTACCGATGATACCATGGAGATGATCTTCCAGAAGCCTGTTGGATTCAATTTTCAACCTGGCCAGTACGCCTATGTAGCCATACAGAGCCCCGCCTGCTCAGAAGGTGATATCCCCGTACGGGCGCTCTCCATAGCTTCACATCCTTCGGACCGGGTTTTAAAATTTGTACTGCGGGTTAGTGGCAGCGGTTTTAAGAGAAGTTGTGAGTCACTTCAACCCGGAGATTTCGCAACCATTTATGGACCGGTTGGTGATTTTACGCTGAACCCCGGAAGTGCCTGTGTGGTTTTCCTTGTTTCGGGTATAGGGATATCGCCGGTAATACCCATGATCAGGGAGTTGGAGCAACAAAAGTTTCATCATCCGGTTTACCTGTTCTATTCCAATAAAACAGAGAGCAGTGCCGCCTACCACCAGCAGCTAACAAACACCGGAATCGCTGACTATACCTACGTTCCGGTCTACACCAGCCAGGTGGGACGGATCAATATCCATATGCTGTCGGAGAGACTGACCGATCTGCATACAGTTGATTTTTATATCGTGGGGTCCTCGGGTTTCCTCAAATCCATGGTTGAGATGCTGCAAAACAGCAGCGTCACCGCCGGCCATATCCACACCGACGATTTTGGATAAATAAACCAAACAATAATCAATGTAAAATGATGAGAAAACCGATTCTTTTAACGACCATGGTGGTTATATCCACCCTGTTTCTCAATGCCAGTGCCCAATCGGGTCCAGGTGCACAGGGAGAAAAAATATTTCTTGCCCATGCAGAAAATTGCCTGGAGGCAATCGACCGGGCAGCCCGGGAAATGTCGGTTCAAGGGGTGGCTGTGGTTGCATATATCCCTGGAGACTCCGCAAAATCATGGATATCAAAAATGAGGGTGGTCGGAGCGCTGACCAACGGCTCAGCTAATTTCCTTGCCATAGCATATTCCAAAGCAGCCGAGATGGCCGATACTTTCAAAAACAGCGGCAGCGGAGCCAGAGTACCCCTTCACGGGGAGTTCGGATACCAGGGGGGTATTATTAGAAAAGTTGAATCAGGATATATTCTTGCCGTTTTTTCAGGAGCCACCGGAGAGCAGGACGCTGAATTGGCCGGTATGGGTGTGGAATGGTTGAATGAATATTATTAGCTGGCATATCCTATCTTTATAAGATGGAAGATACCCTACAACCGATTACCATGCCGGGGGTACACAGCCGGTTCATGGAATTTTTCAAGAGGAGATCTGAGCCTTCCGGGTTAAAGGTCCTGGACCTGGGAGCGGGACAGGGTGCACTTACACAACGGCTTGTGGACATGGGCTACGAGGTTTCTGCCTGTGACCTCTTTCCCGGGTACTATAAATACGATAAGGTTAAATGCGACAGGGTGGATGTCACTGAAACCTTCCCATACCACAACGACACTTTTGACCTGGTCATTGCCATAGAGATCACCGAGCACATCCTCGACCATGAAAACTTCTTCAGGGAGATCAACCGGATCCTGAAACCTGAAGGCAGGCTTTACATATCAACCCCTAACATCCTCTCCATGAAATCGAGAATGCGATTTCTCTACCTCGGATTTCCCTATGGATTCAAACCACTGGAGCTTGAGAACCACGATGGTCTCCAGCATGTGGCCTCTCTTTCGCTCGACCAATACAATTACCTGGCGGTAAAGTACGGATTTCATACTGCCGAGTTTGATGTGGACAGGATTCAAAGCACCTCAATCTGGCTCTACAGGCTTTTCATCCCGTTTATCTGGCTCAACCAGAAAATCAAGGGATTTGACCCCATGCACAATCAGAAGAAACTACTGACAGGGCGTTTACTCTTTATGATTTTCCGGAAACGGTAGCTGCCGACTGGATATAGGGTACAATCACATCATTCATCCGGTCGCTGGTCCCGTCATAGGTAATGGTCACAATGGGGACACCCGTTTTTTCCCTGATCCTTTCCGTCATTGCCTGGGTAACCAGAGCAGGGCAGCAGAAGGAAGGATTGGTCTGAACGAAAAGCGAAACACCGGGGTAATTCTCAACAATATAGAAGATCTTTAACAGATTATCATAAGACTCTCCCGAATGAAGAAGATCAATGTTGAAGTCTGCCAAACGTTTCTCTAACTCTTTGGTCCGGATCACCGGGGCGGGACCAAGTATCCTGGCAAAAGGTTTGTAATACCTGTCATCCATAAATTTCAACAGGTTCAGGATGATCCTGTTCATTCCTGTCTCTACCCGTTCGCCCCTCTGAATGGCACGCCTGAAGATATTCTCAATGGTCAGCTTGGCGTAATCGTTATAGGGTGTGACCAGCACTTCACCACCTGCCTCCTCGATGGATCTGATAAGATCCTGATTCATGATATCGTTATCCCGAAGGTACAGATCGCCAAAAATCGCTACCAGGGGTTTACGTCCATTTTTTTCATATTCAATCTCTTCAAACATCCTGACCCCCTCCTTGATGGCATTGTCGATGGACTGGTTGCCTGAAAGGGCCTTCACCAGGAGCTGGTGCACTTCATCATTGACCTCATCCGTCTGACCGTGATTTGTCTCATAGGGCCTGATGCGGCAGGCAATCTTGCGGAAGAGTCCGCCAAGCATATATGCAAAATAGCCATAGTAAGTAGCCCCCAGGGAGAGCTCTCTGTGTGTCAGCTCTCCGGAATAAACCGCTGCCCTTTCCATCCCATTCCCAACATTTTCCAGGATTCGTTTGATATAATAGGGGTATTGCCTGATGTTACATGTTCCCTTGCTCTCCATCATCCACAGGATGGTTTTGGATGGGTCCAGTTGATGGCGTTCAATATAGTCCATATAGTCCTGGGCAATTACATTGATGGGCAGGCACTGGCCCGTGTTATGAACCATGCTCTTCCGGATGCCCAGTTCACTGGATTCCAGAAGTCTTGCGTCGTAACCTGCCCTTCTCAAATTGGCCTCTATCAGCGGACTTACATACATGTCCCAGTTGGGCAAAAGAAGCGTTTTACCTCCAATCTCTGTTTCAACCTTCGGAAGAAGGCTCCCCAGGTCAGGATTGCCCTTCATGACGGCAGAACTGGCATGGTTCCTGAATGACCTTAAAGCTGCTTCGATCCGGGTTTCATATCCTGTGTTGGAGTCGTGCTCATCGATCTGAATGACCAGGTACGGTTTCCCGTATAGGTTCATGAGTTCCTTGAAATACTCGAGGATGAATGAGTCCGGAGCACACTTAAATGCTGTCACCAGCACCGGGTAGAGATTGGGCGTTCGGCAGGTCACCTCCGCTGCCCTCATGATATGGGCAGCAAAGTGCCAGGGTATCTTTTTAAGCAGATGATTGAATGCTTCATCCATTTTTTCATCCACTTTCAGCATCTCCTGGGAATAGGCGTTAATCCCCATTCCTGAAAAAATACCAGGAATACCCTTATTGAGGGTTACTGAGAGTATTACATAGGGCCTTCCCAGAAGGACCACCGAGACATCCCCTTTGCTGTTAAAACTTTCCTGAAACATCAACTCCATCTTCTCCTTCTGCGTATCTGCCCCTTCTCCTGCTTTCACCAGGGCAGCTGATACATTTGAAAGGGTCAGGTGATTGAACCCCATTCGTTTCAGCTCTTTTAAAAGGATCTTCGCGGTGGAACCCCCGTTTTTACTGAAATTGAGCATGGGGCTGATCAGCTTATTCTTCATTTCATCCCCTTCCTGGAATGCCAGGGAACCGCTGAACTGCGTATAGTAGCAAAAATTCTGATCGTTCTCCCCCTTGCTCTTCCTGGCCTCCAGGTAAAGAGGCATAAATACATAATCGCAGGTTTCGGCCATGTGGGTCACATGCCCGTACATCGAGTCGATGGGGGCACAGAACTCTGCCCCGGCAATCTTTTTCCCTGTTTTTAATGAATCCTTAAACCCTTCGCTGGTCCGGATCCTGATTCCCAGTTCCATGAAAAAGAGCTTCCAGAATGGCAGGTCTTCAACCAGGTGGAGGGTGGCCGGCAGTCCGATGGAGGGTTGGGGCCTGTTTTTAACACCTGGGGCCGGGTCCGTTCCCTTTAACAGCCATCTCCGTTCACTCATCAGGTCGAATTGCTTCCCTCCCTTTTTAACAAACTTTTTTGTTTCGTAATCACGGCCACACAGAAATCCGTAAGCCAGCTTCTGCCCATTCACGCCGGCCATGCTGATGGTACAACGGTTCAGGCAGAGTTCACAGCTTTCTGTCTCCACCGGGATCTCCCTGTTATACAGATCGAATCCCCTGAAATGCGATACCCCCTTATGCTCTTCCAACAAAATCAATGCAGTCCCCAGGGCACCGGTCAGATGACAGAGCTGGGAGACATACAGCGGCTTGCCCAGGCGTTGTTCAAAGGCTGCCACCAAAGCCCGGTTTTTAGCAGTGGCTCCCTGGAAACAGATATGCTCACCGATATGCGCCTCACTGGCCACTTTTTTCAGGTAGTTCTCCCGTACCGAGTGAATCACGGTCGCAAGCACCTCCTCAACACTGTAGCCCTGACTGAGAAGATGGTTGATATCCCGCTCCATGAATACCGTACAACGGTCGCTGGCCAGAGGCGCCGGGCGGCCCATGGCCATTCGCTCATAATCCTTCAGTTTTACCCCCAGCCTTCCGGCCAGTTCCTCAATAAAACTACCGGTACCGGCAGCACAAACCGTATTCATGTGGGAGAAGGTTACCACCCCATCCTTCATCTGAGTAAATTTGGCATCCTGACCCCCGATCTCAATAATCGTATCGGTCTGTGGATTCAGCTCAAAGGCTGCCCTGGCATGAGCGGTTATCTCATCCACATCCTGGTCGGCACCTACAATTCCACCAATAAATTTACGGCCCGAACCGGTGGTTCCACATGCCAGAATTTCAGGCACGATGGAATGCTCAGTCATCAGGAAATGGATGGATTCGAAGAGAGCCTGAACCGCACGTAGAGGTTGCCCAAGCGTATAAGTATAGAACCCGGCAACTGGTCTTCCGTCCCCATCGATCAATACCGACTTTGTGCTTGTGGATCCAACATCAATGCCCAGATATAAACCTTTCGCCCAATCTGCCGGCTTCCGGTAGATATCCACCTGGACCAATCCGCCATGATTTGCAACCACCGGTTTAAAACTCCTCTGGTGGACAGGCTTCCCGTCGGCCGACACGCCTGAAGCTGACTCCAGTGGTTCAAAGAAGTACTCTTTCTCACCCTTTTCGGCAAGGATCTTCCCCATATCCACAGCAGGCATGCTCCTCCCCTCCCTGATCTCTTTAAGCAGCAGGGAGGCTGCACCAATAACAGGCAGTTGGGGAGACAGGGGATGCACCTCAATCTCCTTTCCCAGAATTCGCTGCAGGTGCCCCAATACCGAACGGTTCAGGGAGACACCCCCTGTCATCAGGATGGGAGAACCGGGGGTTGACTTATTAAATAATGTATCGGCGATGTTATCTGCCAGCCCTTTGCAGAGACTGTCACAAATGGCCTCCAGGCTGTAACCCTTCTGCTGGGCATGAATCAGGTCTGTTTTGGCAAAAACCGAGCACCTGGCAGCAATATCGGGGATGGCAGAATGGTTTTGGAGCGCCTTATCAGAAAGATGCGCTGTATCCTTTAGGTTCAGTCTCAGCGCCTGCTGATCCAGAAAACTGCCTGTACCAGCTGCGCACGATGAACTATGGCTGGTATGGGAGTAGTTTCCTTTTTCATCCAGCTCCATCAGGAAAAACCGCTCTGCACCCACATGGAGGATCGAACGGGCGTTCAACCCTAGATTTGAAACAGCGCCCATCAATGAGACCTGGGCATCAAATACCCGGATCTGACGATGAAAACCTGTTTTCCCCGACGGAGCAGCGATCCCTATGATCTCTTCCGGATCAAATCGACCCAGCATTTCATCAAGGGAGTTCCTGATATCCCCATGATGCAATGCGTATTGGTGACCCAACAGCCTGCCACCCTCATCCATCCAGACCAATGAAATGGATACTGAGCCCACATCGATCCCGAGAATGAATCTTTTCCGACTGTCAACTTCCATGGCATTACCTTACAAGGAACTTCGTCTCGAAAATAGCTAATAATTCATTTAGAATGAATAAAAGAAAATGACCTTGAATGATCTTTTTTCCGGATTAATTATTCAGTTTTGTGTTTACATTTTAATCCTGGAATCATGAAAAAGAATGAAATTCGCCATCTGATCACAATCCTTCTACTATCCTTTCTCACTGCTACAGGATTTGGCCAGCTCTCTGTCAGAGAGGTGGACAGCCTGGTGGAAGAGGCCATGGAAAAATTCAACGTGGCCGGGGTAGCTTTGGGAATCGTAAAAGATGGTGAAGTGTTCCTGGCAAAAGGGTATGGTCTGAAATCGGTGGCGGAAAAAGAGAAGGTGAATGAGCACACCTCTTTTGCCATCGCCAGTAATACAAAGGCCTTTACCGCTGCAGCCCTTGCAATCCTTGTGGAGGAGGGTAAACTTTCATGGCTCGACAGGGTGGTAGAGCACATTCCGGAATTTAAAATGTATAACGAATATGTAACTCAGAATTTTATCATACAGGACCTGCTGACCCACCGGAGCGGTTTAGGCCTCGGAGCCGGCGATCTGCAGTTCTGGCCCTCCGGATCGGACTTCACCATGGCCGACCTGCTCACCAATTTTCAGTATTTTGAGCCGGTTTCGGCATTCCGGACAAAATATGATTATGACAATATTCTTTACATGGTTGCCGGTGAGGTGATTAAAAGGGCCTCCGGGCAAAGCTGGGAGTCTTTTGTGAAGGAGAGGATCCTGGACCCGATTGGAATGGACCACTCCTCGACACTCCCTCCATCCATGTCGGGACTCGATAACCTGGCCACACCCCACATGGAGGTGGACGGGAAACTGGAGACTATTGCCTGGCACGAACATGATCCGGCGAATATGAATGGTGCCCTGGGTGCCATTCTCTCCAATGCGGATGACCTCTGCCGCTGGATGCTGGTCCATCTCAATGAGGGGAGATATGGAGCCTCACTTGAAAAACAGCTTTTTACCGGGGCGAGTCAGCATGAAATGTGGAGGATACACACCTCTATCGATGCGAGGCCCGATTCACGGTACAACTCCCACTTCGCCGGTTATGGACTGGGTTGGAGACTGGCCGATATGAAAGGAAAATTTACAGTTTCCCACACAGGTGACCTTGCAGGGATGTTGTCAAAAACCATCATGATTCCCGAACTTGAACTGGGCGTGGTGGTGCTCACAAACTCTTATTACGGGGGCGGCGGTCTTTTCCAGGCAGTGACTCAAACCATCGTGGATAGCTACCTGGGGCTGGAGCCATATGACTGGACGGGTTACTACCTGGGAAAACACCTGGAACGTTCAGGAAGTGCCAGCGCTGAAGTAGAACGGGTCTGGAAAACGGTGGAGAAGGGCGACCACCAGGATGTGGGATTGGAGAATTATTTAGGAGTTTATGCCGACCAATGGTTCGGGAAGGCAGAGGTTTTCCTTAAGGAAGGGAAACCATGGTTCAGATCCTACCGCTCACCGCAACTTACCGGGCCAATGCACCACTATAAAGCCAATGCTTTTGCCATCCGGTGGGAGAACAGGGAACTGGATGCGGATGCATTTGCCATCTTCAGTCTGGATGAGGAGGGAAAAGCACAGCAGATCACCATGAAAGGCGTCTCACCCGTCATCGATTTCAGCTTCGATTTCCAGGATCTCTTCTTTGAAAGGGTAGAGTAAGGTGACTACCGGGATGTTTTCAGACTAGCCGTTGACTGAAATGGATTGAAGGCGATTGCCATCAAGAACCTCTATGGCCTTTCCGTCCAGCCTGATAATCTGATCCCTTTCAAACTCCTTCAGAATTCTGATGGCGCTGTCTTTCGACATGCTGGTGTAATCGGCAATATCCTGTCGTGTTATTTCGGGGCCGATCCGTATTGATTCATAGATCTCCTCCGACAGGTAAATCAACGCATCGGCAATTCGCCCGTGCATCTGCTTCTGACTCAGGCTGACCATTCGCTCAAGGGATCGGCCATAATTACCACTGCACATTTTAACATATGCTTTTGCGAATTCACCATTTAACCCGAGTACCTCCGTGAAATTAGCAACATCCAGAAAGCAGACCAGTGTTTCCCTTATGGCCACAACACTAAAGCTGTACTTACCCAAATTATGGACACCCGGTGCCCCCACCAGTTGCCAGGGTTTCACAAAATCGAGAATGAGTTTTCGGTCGTTAAAACCCTCCATATACTTACGGGCAAAACCCTCAATAACAGAGATCATCGTACTGGCAGTAGTCCCCTGTTTCAGAATGACCTCTCCCTGGTGAAACCTCACCGAATAGCGGTCCCGGTTCACAATCGCCAGCTCCTCCTGTGTAAGGGTCTGGAAAAGCTGTGACTTTTGATTACACCTTTCACACCCTTCACAAAGCTTCTGTTCTTTCATGGCGAAATTTAAGAAATTAAAACTAAAACTGATCTATATCAATCATTGTACTGATTTATCTCGATCAAAAAGATAACAAATCTCCATGTGAATACCTTCACACTACCGGAAGGAACTGCTACCTTTGGCCTTGAACAGGCAGTGATCTGCCCTGCTAAAACCAACACCAGAGCTAATGAGAAGAGTTATATTATTTACTACGGGATTGTTAATTGTAATCCTTTCCGGATGCTCAAACTATGAGATCCCGGCACCCGATTGTCCGGAAGGAGCAATCGGCCAAAAATTCTCGGGCGATATTCAGCCTATCTTTAACAGCAAATGTCTTACCTGCCACTCAGGAAGCCAGACACCCGATTTAAGAGAAGGCTGGTCCTACGATGAACTTATAGACGGTGGGTATGTGGCCGAGCCGGAATTTGCCTGTGAAAGTATCCTTTACCAGATATTCTCAGGAACTCACGATGGCCGGGTTAGTGATGACCAGTTAATGCAAATCCTGGGCTGGATCCAGGAGGGTGCTCAGGATAATTAAAAAAATAATTTACAAACATGAAAAGATATCTTCAATTAACCACGCTGGCAGCCCTCGTTGCCTTACTGTTTTCGGGATTCCTGTTTGCCCAGGTGAACGAACCTGTCTATCCTCCCTTTGAAACGGTAACTCTGGTGGACAACCAGACTACCTTCAACCCTTATAAAGGAGCGATCAACCTTGAGATACAACACCGCTTCTCACAAATTAAGGAGATCAATGATATTTTTGGGATCTATGGAAGTGCAAACACCCGGATTGGACTGGATTACGGAATTACCGACAAAATCATGGTGGGACTGGGAACAACACGCGCTTACATGCAACAGGATCTGCAATGGAAATATTCCATTCTTCGTCAAACCACTTCCGGTAACATACCTGTATCGCTCTCCTATTTTGGAAATGTTGTACTTGATGCAAGGGATTCCAAGTATTTCGGACCTGAAGATGAGTACAAGTTCATTTACCGCCTCTCCTATACAACCCAGCTGATCGCATCCCGAAAGTTTGGTGAAAAAGTTGGAGTCCAGGTGGCTCCCTCCTTTGTCTATTTCAATGCTGTACCGGCCGGATACCGGAATGACAACTACTCTTTGGATGTGGGAGCCCGGTTCCAGATCCTTGGTCTTAGCTCCATTATTCTCGAGTATGACCAGCCTCTGGCGCAACCTCAGGATAAGGTGGATGATTTTGGCGCAGTAACCGAGGGAAAAACCATTTATCCGAATGTTGCACTGGGTGTTGAAATCGGAACAAGCACGCACTCGTTCAGGGTATTTGTCTCCAACTACAATGCCATTGTGAAGAACCGGAGTATTGCTTTTAACGACCGAAATCCGCTGGATGGTGATTTCCAGTTTGGCTTTAACATCTCCATCAGGTTTTAAAAGAAATGAAGAAAACTCATTTTATGCTGTGGTGTATCCTGCTGGCAACAGCAGGAGCCCTCACGGCACAGATCACCGATAGTACCAAAATCAAACCCTCCTATCTTGAGGTGAACTTTTTCGTGGAGGACAACGAAGGGTGCCTCAAGTGTCACGGTGAGGCCAAATTCATCCTTGAGGACTCTGTCTATGGAAGAACTGCCATCAAGAGGATGGGACCTTCCAAAATCATTAACCGCGACAATTTTTATACATCCGTCCACAAATCATTCAGTTGCACCGACTGTCACTCTGCCGATTTCCAGACCTTCCCGCACAGTTTCGATTCAAGATTTGAGGAGCCATTCCTTTGCATGGATTGCCATGGTTATGATGAGACCTATGCCAGGTATCATTTTGAGAGTATCGAAGCTGAGTTTTCTGAAAGCACTCATAACCGGGAGGGGTTCAACTGCTGGAGTTGCCACGATCCGCATTCCTACAAAGCTTTCATGCGAAATGCCGACGATCTTGCAGAGGCCATCTTGTATGACAATAACATGTGCCTTCGTTGTCATGCCGATTTCACAAGATTCTCCATGTTGACCGACAGGCAGGAGATCGTGCTTGTGGAGAGTCACGACTGGCTACCCAACCAGGCAGCCCATTTCGCAAAAGTGAGGTGCATCGAGTGCCACACTGATATAAATGATTCGATCCTGATAGCACACAAAATCATGCCGAAAAGCTCGGCTGTGAAAAACTGTACCGAATGTCACTCAAAGGATTCCAGGCTCATGCACACACTCTATAAATTCGAGAGCCTGGAGAAGAGAAAAGGGGGTTTTGTGAATGGAATCATGATCAATAATTCCTATGTGATCGGGGCAAATCAAAACGTGCTGCTCAACCGTCTTAGTTTACTCGTATTCGGATTGACCATGCTGGTTATCGCATTTCATATCTATTTGCGCAGTAAAAAACAGAAAAAAAGCTGACATGGCAACAAAAAAATTATACCTCTACCCCGTATGGATCCGTCTCTGGCATGTCACCAATGCCCTGATGTTCCTGTTATTACTTGTTACAGGGATCAGCCTCCATTATGCCTCTGCAGAAAAAAGCCTGATCCCATTTCAGATTTCCGTAGGGATTCATAATATATGTGCCATTATTCTGACCTTAAACTACGGCATCTTTGTCATTGGAAATATGATCTCTGGAAATGGCAGGTATTACCGGAAGTGGAGAAAGAACCTGTTTCCCAAACTTTGGAAACAATTTCATTTTTATGCAATCGGCATCTTTAAGGGTGAACCGCATCCTTTCCCCATCACCAAAAAACAAAAATTTAATCCCCTGCAAAAAATATCCTATGTACTGGCCATGTATGTTGGTATGCCGCTACTGATTATTTCGGGAACAGGCCTTATGTTCCCTGAAAGAATTTCAAATACCATATTCAACATCAGCGGACTCCTGTTTTATGATGTACTGCATATCATAGTTGGTTTTGTATTCTCATTGTTCCTGGTGGTCCATATTTATACATGCACCCTGGGTGACAAACCCGGGACTCTCTTTAAGAGCATGATTAATGGCTACCATGAGGAACATGAGGAACATGAGGAACATGAGAAAACTGAATAGCAGCCTGAATTTTAATCAAGAACAGAAAGTCTTATGATTTACCTGTTTCACCATGCGTTTAGCCGGGCCCTGAGATCCCTTGTCTGGCTGATCCTGTTTGCATGTTTACCATTTTCCATTTTGTCTGCACAGTCGAACGAAGATTGTATCATGTGTCATGAGGATACCGGCCTGGAAGGAACGATGAACGGCAGAACCGTATCTGTATTCGTAGACACCACGATCTTTGATAATTCGGTCCACCACGGCAATAGCTGCATCTCCTGCCATACGGATGCAGCAGATGAGGGTTTTCCGCATGCGGATGACCTTCAGCCGGTCAATTGCGGAAGCTGTCACACACAACCCATGGCAGATAACACAAGGGGAATTCACGGACAGGCACTTCTTATGAATGATCCCAATGCCCCCAGCTGCAAAGAGTGCCATGGACACCATGATATCCTTCACTATTCCGACCCGAAATCCCGTACCTACAAAATGAATATTCCCTTCCTTTGCGGGAAATGTCATAAAGAGGGCGAGGTAGTGGCCAGGATATACAACCCTTCGGAACATAATATAGTTGAAAACTATTCGCAGGGCATCCATGGAAGAGGCCTGTTTGAATCAGGCCTTATCGTTACCGCCACCTGTAATAACTGCCACGGGAACCACCTGATTCTGCCTCACACCAGTCCCAATTCGTCCATCTCACCAGGAAGAATTGCAGGGACCTGTATGCAGTGTCACACCCGGATTGAAGAGTCCCATAAGAAAGTGATCAAGGGCGAGTTGTGGGAAAAGAATCCATCCATAATCCCCTCCTGCTCGGCGTGCCATCCACCTCACAAAGTCGATATTCCACAGATCCAGGCCAGAATCTCCGACAACTCATGTTTGAAATGTCATGGGGAGGAGGATGTTCACAAAATCGTGGGTGAAGAGAGGGTTTCACTCTTCGTGGATTCCCGCATTCTCCCCAATTCGGTTCACAAGAACATCCAGTGTATCAAGTGTCATACCGAAGTGGACGATCACCTGAAACGACCCTGTGCCACCAATAAACCGGTGGATTGCTCTTCATGCCATGCGGAAGTGTTTGACAGGTATTTTAAAAGTGGTCATGGACAGGCTCACTATAATAACCGGGAAAATGCACCCTATTGCACAGACTGTCACGGGACTCATGCCACACTGTCCAGGTATGATGACACCTCTCCCGTATACCGGACCAATATTCCCGGTCTCTGCGGAGAGTGTCACAAGAAGGATGGGAAAGCGCCCTCCTCCACTGAACTGAAAGAGGTGGATGCCTTCGCCGATTACTCCATGAGTGTGCATGGTCAGGGACTCACCAGCAAGGGTTTAACCGTAAGTGCGGTTTGTACCGACTGCCACTCCACCCATCTGATGCTTAAAGAGACAAACCCGGAATCCTCTGTACACCCCTCCAATGTGCAGCAAACCTGTGGCAATTGTCACAAAGGGATCTATGAACAATATCTGGCGAGTGATCACGCTTATACCGAGGAACGCCCGGGAAAAGAGTTTCCTACCTGTGTCAAATGCCACAGTGCGCATGTAATTTCCCAGGTAACACAGGATAAGTTCATGAATGAGGTCACCATCCAGTGCGGATCATGTCATGAAGAAACGGCGAAGACCTTTTTGAATACATACCACGGGAAAGCTTACCAGCTTGGATCTTATGCAACAGCAAGGTGTTCGGACTGTCACGGATCACACCTTGTTTTGAAAGCCGATAATCCCGAATCGACAGTCAATGAAGCAAATCTTGTAGAAACATGCGGAGCCTGCCACGTGGGGGCCAACAAACGATTTACTGGCTACCTGAGTCATGCCACTCATAAAGATGATCCAAAATTGCATATTGCATATCTCTTTATGACCGCACTGTTGCTGGGAGTATTCTCTTTCTTCGGTATCCATCTGCTGATGTGGCTGCCCCGCTCGGTGACCGAGAGAAGAAAAAAGAGAAAAGAAGAACCGAAAGAGATCGGGAACAAATACATCAAGCGTTTTTCCCGCAACCAGAGAATTACCCACGTTTTTGTGATCATTAGCTTTATACTGCTTGCGCTCACTGGGATGATGCTTAAATTTGCCCATATGGATTGGGCCAAATTTCTGGCCAGAATCATGGGCGGAGTACAAAATGCCGGCGGACTCCACCGCTTTGGAGCTGTGATTACCTTTGGTTACTTCACCTTTCACATCACCAACCTGGTAAGACAAAAAAGGAGGAAGCGGCTCTCCATGGCCAAATTCATATTCGGCAATAACTCCCTGTGGTTTAACAAACAGGATATCAAGGATTTCGTTGCTACCATCAAGTGGTTCGTCGGGAAGGGACCCAGGCCCGGTTACGGAAGATGGACCTACTGGGAGAAATTTGACTACCTGGCCGTATTCTGGGGGGTGGCCATCATTGGATTCAGTGGCCTTGTGCTATGGTTCCCTGTCTTTTTTACTAAATTTCTTCCAGGGTGGGTGATCAATTTATCACAGATCGTTCATAGCGATGAAGCCTTGCTTGCTGTCGGGTTCATTTTCACCATTCATTTCTTCAATACGCACTTCCGGCCCGAGGCATTCCCCATGGACACGGTAATTTTCACAGGCCACATACCCCTGGAACTTTTCAAACACGAAAGGCCCCGCGAATACCAGGAGCTGGTTGATTCAGGAAAACTGGAGGAGGCCATAGTCGAGAAGCACTATTCAAAGGATAACATGCGACTGATCCGGATATTTGGATTTCTTGCCCTTGGCATCGGAGTCATCCTGATCGGTTTAATCATTTACACCTTCATTACAGGCGGAGGGCACTAAAGGTTCCTACTCAACCGCTGTTGTTTTTTCCAGGAGAATCTCATAGCTGTATCCATACCCGAAGTCCATGTTCACAGCAAGAACACCTTCAACGGTTACGATGGTTCCAACCTTAAAACTTTCATCAGAGGTGAGGGTCAGGTCAAATTTCCCGTTAAATTCGGTTCCATCCTGGAGGTGCGCCCAATTTCTATCCATAATGGCCGGATTGAATTTGGTTACTTCTCCCCTGACCCGGATGATCCTGCCTTCGAAGGAGGCCGGATCGGCATAGATATCTGCAATGGAAACTGTTCCCTCCACCTTTTCAACTGAAACATTCGATTTTTCAATCATGGCTTTGCTACCAGGCGTGAGCGCACCATGAGCAGCAGGAGGTGCTGTCGTTTCCTCAGAAAACAGTGCCTCAAGAAAAATGACTTTATCGAAGGTCCTGTCCAGATCCTTGCTGTAAAAATCCTGCATCACCATTCCTCCCTGGTACTTGTATATTTCCCCTGGTTTGGCTTCCATGGAAGGTACCGCGAGCCAGTATTCGGGTCCCTTCTCCTTCACCAGCAAATAGGTATAGGATGCCACCTGCTCGACATCCTTCACTGTCACTTTTGTAAACCCGTTGTCGGATGGACTTACGCAACCGGCAATCAACAGGATCATTCCTGATATCATCACATTCCTGAAATTCATATTGCTTTCGATTTAAACCTGTTTATACATTTGGTTCCCCAAAGAAAAGAAAAATCCCCCGGATCAACGAACCGGGGGATCTTCAAATCATATAAATTTTTATGCCCCTGCTCTTAATGCAGCGTGGGATCAGGATGGGCAATCTTGGCTGAAGCCTCGGCATAATTAAAGCCCTTGAAGGTCGGGCTTTCCGCATTATGGCAGCTCTTACAAACCTCTTCAGTGGGAAGAATCAATCCATTTTTCATAGACAATGCCTGGTCCTTCATGATCGTAGCTGTTTTATACATGCTTCCGGGGCCATGACAGGATTCACAGGAGACTCCTTCAGCAGCAGTGATTCCGGCGATCAGGCCTTTGTCAATGTGACCCACCGTGGAGTGGCATTTTACACATGCCGCATCGGTCGTAGGATCAGCAATCCCTTTCGCCGTGGCAATTTTTTTGGACTCTTCACTGGCAAGGGTTTTCATGGCGTTAGCATGAGGCCCTTTTAACCACACATTGTACTGCTCTCCCTTGGGAGGTTTGATATGACACATCTTACACTTGGCAGCACCGATGTACTTGAAATTCTGGGCCTGCATTGAACCGATTGCAAAGATCGCCAGAACCGTAACAATTAAAAATTTCTTTGATAACATAGCTGTAAAGTTTAATTACTGTGAGTTCTATTGTATAAAAATATCCTTTTCCTGAAAAAGTATAATCAAAATCCGGACCATTTTTAAATAACAGGCACAATTAAGATTCAAACTAAATTCCGCAGATGCGCCATTGGCCACCCAAAGAGAGTTAAAATGAGGCTGTTCAATTTGAACAGCCTCATTTTCAAGGGTTTTAGGAATATTTGTTGTATTCTGCCCTATTTGGCGGAAGAAACATAATCGTAACCTTTAATCTCGGTAGCCGACCACTTTGAAGCAGGCATGTTATCATAAATCATTGCATTGGTACCAAACTTCAGCGACTTGGCATCGTAACCCAGAACCCTGAGGTAAGCAGCCAAATTGGCGCTGGTCTGACCCGAGTAGCAGTAAACCACAATGGTTTTATCAGTGGGCAGGGTTTTTAAATCGGCAGCAAGGCTGATGCTCTCCTTGGGAGTGTACTGCATGGCTCCTTCCATGTGCCCGGGATCAGCATATTGATTCGCAGGCCAGTAGTTCACAATATAGAAGTTTCCCGGGTTTGCGTAAACATCAGCAGCTGCGATGGCAGCAGTTCCAAAACCCTCTGCAAGCACATCGTCCACACGAGCTGCCAGGATCTCTGTTCCTTCAGTTTTTCCGGTATTCAGGCTGGGAAGGTCACCGGCTGGTCCCTTTGGATAATCTTCTGTCTTAAATTGAGTAGCATACATGTTGCTGGTTTGTCCGCTCCATGAATCGAAATCGGCATTCCATGAGCTCATTCCCCACTTCATGGAGAATACATTGTCATATCCCGTGATTCTTGCAAGGCAGGTAGCCCATGCAGCAGTCTGGCCGGTATAACATACAATCGCAACCTTCTCGTAGGAAGCAGCATTTATACCCTCCAGATGGGAAAGAACATCCGCTGCAGCCACATTCACCGCACCTTCGATATGCCCGGTGGCATAATCTGCGGCAGAACGGATGTCCATGATATATACAGCGCCGGTGGCCATCAGCGTTTTCACACCGTCAGCCGCAACGATGGCGGGCATGGCGGTATTGGCATAGTTTCCACCATCAGCAGATTCGAGGTATTCGGCGAGTACCTGCGCTTCATTAACGGGATCTTCACTGTTATCACACGATACAGCAAAAAGAGCTAGAAAAAGGATGGCCAGCATCCAGATTTTTGTGATCTTCATATTCATTTTATTGTTTTGGTTAAAAATAATTATTCAGTTTTCTTCAATCAATTGAACCAGTTGGATGGAAGCTGATCATCCATGGTAATCGATCCGGTGGCAGAGATCTCCCAATCCAGCAGGTCTGATTTGAACAGGTAGAGTCCCTTATTGATCAGGGAGTCGCCCTCCTTCCGGATATGGCAGTTTTGGCTGCATGAACCGGTCTGACTGGTACGTTCGGTCCATCTCAGTATATTGTGAGGGGTTGTATAGTTATAGGTGGGAAACAGATCAAAATGGGTATAGGCAAATTCCTCATCGTAGCCGGTCCAGTTATCGGGGTGGGCAAGTGTGCGGCGTACCAATGCAATCTCATACTGATCCTTCACATCTTTAATGGGATTCATGGCGATTTTAAAATCCAGGTAGGCGGGATACTCGGCATGACCGTCCTTGATATGGCAGGCCCCACAGTTATTATAATCCTGTGAATGACAGACCTGGCAGTTAAAATCGTCGAAATGCGTAGTATGATAACTATTGCTCTTCTCCTGGTTAGAATGACACTGTTCACACTGGGGAAGCTCGGTATAGGCGTAGCGCTGTTGAACCGGTTCTCCGGTACCATGCAATTCGTGGCCATCGTGACAATTGAGACAATCATACCCGGCCTTTTCAAGGTGAAGGTCCGGTTCAGTCCCGGGGGCTACACCCAGGTAAGCGTGACCTCCCCTGGAGCTGTGGCAAACCACGCATCCGTTGATCATATCAGGAGTCTTGGTAAATTTGTGTCCCTTGGAAAGACCTCCTCCGCCAGGAATGGGCCGAACCACATGGCAGTTTCCACAGGTTCCGTGACATTGCGCGCATTTATCATTGTACCCTGCAATCTGGTGGGCAGGTAACTGGTCAAAATCTCCGGGTCCGCTCAACCCGCTCCTCATCGTCACTTTCCGCTTCTGTCCTATCCCATTATGAAGACTTGAAGCAAAGTTTTCCGTAATTCCCTCATGACACATTCCGCACTTCTCCTCATAATAGATCGAAGGAGCCGGGTTCCAGTCACCCGAATGAGCCTTATACTTATCTCCCGTATCACCCAATCCACCATGGCAATTTGTACAACCAATCCCATAGTGTGCGGATGATTTAAATTCTTCATAACCGCTGCCTCCCAGGAAAACGCGGTCATAGGGCTGGTATTCGGGAGCTGTACCTCCGCAACCTGATGGAGGAGGCGTAGTATCCGGGTCGTGCACATCAATTAATCTTTCATAGTCGGTGTGGCAACCTTCGCAGGAATTGGCCACTATCTTACCGCTCTCGTTTCCGGGAATCGTATAATTGGCGCATCCGGAAATTAACCCGGCAAGGAAAATAAAAATGATCAGCAGACCACCTTCCCTTTTCAACTTCCTTTCTTCCATACTCATAATCCAAGATTTTTATTGATCAGTCAGAATCCTTTGCAAAAACAGGTATTTCATCTACTGCAAAGTTTGGATAATTGTGAAATGTGTCAAAACAAATCAGGCTGCTGTGAATTCACTAACAATATGATTTGGAATGGTCAAAACATTGATGCAAATCAATGTTTTCCATGATTGTTTTCTATATTTGCCTTTGAGAAATTATTGAAAGAGAGCTTATGACCCAATTTACAGGCTGTACCCTGAGCATGCACCAGTGTGTTTGTTTTGAGAAACTCACCAGGGAGGAGCACAAATTTCTGGAAGCTAACTCTGTCTGGATCAACTACAGGCGTGGTGAGATGATCTGTAAGCAGGGCAGCTTTGTTTCCAATGTCATGTACATGGAGAAAGGGTTGGGCAAGGTGTTCCTCGAGAGTGGAAACAACTCCCTGGTATTAAGGATCATTCCAGATGGTAACTTTTTCGGGCTTGCCGCTATTTCCGAAGAGCTTGGAACTTTTCCCTATTCAGGAATGGCCTACATCGATTCCCGGGTCCGTCAGATCGATATCAAGGCATTCAGGCAGCTGATTCAACAGAATGCTGCTTTTGCCAAAGAAATAATCGATATCCTGAGTTCCAACAGCGTTCAAATCTATGGCCGCTTTTTCTGTCTCTCCTACAAACAGGCATTTGGAAGGCTGGCTGACATTCTGCTTTGCCTTGCAGACCGCATCTTTAGGAGTACCGAGTTTAACCTTCCTCTTACCCGTAAAGAGCTTGGAGAGTTAGCGGGAATGAGCCCGGAAACTGTCATCCGTATGTTAAAGGAGTTCAATGATGACAATGTGATCATGATGGAGGGTAAATCCCTGAAAGTGCTCGACTATGAACGGCTGAAGCAGATCAGTGAAACCGGGTAGCACACCCCGGGTTATAAATCACCCATCTCCCATTCAAGGATAAAGCAAGGTGCCATCTATTCCTCACAACTATCAGGGGCCTCGAATCATCTCTGAGAGGCAGTGCCAATGAACAAACCCCATACAGGTATACCCGTGAAGATACCGGCAGAGGGTGATAGGTGGGTATAACGAAAAAGAGACTGCACCTTTCGATGCAGCCTCTTTCCTTAATCCTGATTAGCGTTTTTCTATTGCAGCGACTCAAGTGAGTTGGTAAGCAGGGCAATCATGTATGCAGGATTGTGAATTCCCTTGCTATGGTCATATGTTACAATCTTGAAATTCAGCATAGCTCCCGCTTCATCGGCAGAGACAACAATTGGGCTGGATGAACTGGCCTTCCAAAGTCCACCGGGCTCACTGATATATCCTTTTTCAATAAAGATGGTTTCCAGCTCGGTAAGCAGTTCATCAACCTTGGTCTGAATTCCATTATAATCAAAGTCCTCCAGGGTTGAATGACAGGATACGCAAGCCTCGAAATTTTCGCTTCCGTCGGGACCATCCGTCATGTTAAAGGTATGTCCGCCTGAGGCTGTTGCGCTATAAGGCTGAGCAGCCATATGGCAGGTATTGCATCCAGCTTCCACATGCCCGGCCGATCCGGCTGCGGGATAACTCTTTGATCCGGCAATCTGGTAACCTCCGACACCCCATATCATGTTTCCCTGAGCTCCATAATGCGGCCCCCAGCGACTGGAAGTAATGGTTACATCACCACCACCCATAACAGGCATGGGTGAAATGGGTCTGAACTGATGGCAGTTTACGCACAGGTTGCCCGTCCCGATATCAATGGTTCCTTCACCAAAATCCAGTACTACCGGGGTTTCTGAAACCAGATCCCAGTCGGATGCCTCAAAGTCGGTATGGATCTTGTGACAGGTACGGCAATTGATGGCTGCCGGGTTCAGAATGTCAGCCGATGCCTCCAGGGCACCACTTTCCAGGGTCTCTATAAATCCCTGATGAGTATGACAGATCGCGCAGTCTGCATGGCTTCTGTCATAATTGCCTCCTTTCAGGTGGTGAGAACTTTCGGTTTGCTGTTGTTTGGCAAACAGAACAACTTCATCATTATGGCACAGCGTACAGCTTTCAGTGGCATCTACGTCATCATTATTCGAGCAACTGCTCATGGTCAGTGCACCTGCTACCAGGATTGCAAAACCACATAAGAGAGTAACAAAAGGTATGTTCTTTTTCATAGGTTATAGATTTGTGATAAAATTATATCCGGCTGATTAACTGTTCAACAATTCACATTAGAGATATCCGGTCCAAATCGGCGTTTCTTGCAGATTTTTCATCGATATTTATCGTCGCTACGGTCGCCATATAACAATCATTCCTTTTAACAGGAGTCTTAGTAGTCTCAAATACTGACTCTTACCAGAACCCTCCCCACTGAGTTTAGAATGATATCAAATAAAAGAGGTCCTGTTAATAACCTTTACACCGCCGGTTCCCGCCTCCTATTCTCTCTCATGCAGTGCTGATTTTAACATTAAATCACACTTTGGCGAACCCCATTCACTGTCAACTATTGATACCTTTGCATGATATAAAAGGATGAAAAATGAGATATTCAATGATAGCTGCAATGATCTTATCTGCCATTACCGGCTGCAATCATCAGGAATCGGTCGTATGCCTTTCGGTGACCACAGATGTTCACGGAATGATCTTCCCCTACGATTTTATCTCCCGCAGTCCAGCCGGTAACTCTCTTGCACACATATATAGTTACGTGGAGGAAAAGCGAAACCGGAAGGACACCCTCTTTTTCCTGATGGACAACGGCGATTTCCTTCAGGGACAGCCAACCGTCTATTACTACAATTTCATAGACACACTCTCCCCTCACCTTTCAGCCCGGGTCATGAACAAAATGGGTTATGTGGCCGGAACCGTCGGAAATCACGACATCGAAACCGGCCCTGCCGTATATAACAGGGTCCGCGCGGAACTGGGATTTCCATGGCTTGCCGCCAATGCCGTGAGCATAAAAACCGGGGAGCCCTTCTTTGAACCCTATACAATTCTCAGGGTCGGAAAAATAAAGATTGCCGTACTTGGACTGATTACCCCGGGAATTCCCAAATGGCTGCCGGAAAATCTCTGGCCCGGACTGGAATTCAGGGATATGGTGGAGACAGCCCGGGAATGGATTCCAAAGATCCTGGAAATGGAGAAACCCGATTTGATGGTCGGACTGTTTCATTCAGGGACCGACGCCGGTTATGGCGGAAACCCCGAGCCCTTCCTCAATGAAAATGCGGTTTTGCTTGTGGCAGAAAATGTATCCGGTTTTGATGTGATCTTTGCAGGACACGACCACCGGGTATCGATCCAAAATGTCGCCGTTTTGAATGGGGATAGTGTGCTGGTCATTGACCCGGGAAGTCACGGACACTTCGCCGGTGAAATTACTGTCACTTTCGGGAAAAACGGGATTACTGAACTCAGGGGTGAAAATGTCTCCATGAAGGAATATGATCCTTCGGAAGCGTTTACCGACCAGTTTGCCGTGGAGCGTGAAATCATCTCCCGCTACCTGGAAGATACTATCACATGGCTTTCGGATAAAATGACGAGCAGCAATGCCCTTTTCGGTCCATCCCCGATGATTTCACTGATTCATCATGTTCAAATGGAACTCTCCGGTGCAGATCTTTCATTCTCTGCTCCGCTTTCGCTAAATGCGACCCTTGAAAAAGGGCCATTGCTTATTTCAGATATGTTTAAGCTCTATCGATTCGAAAATATGCTCTACTGCATGGAACTTACGGGGTCGGAGATCGATGGTTTCCTGGAACATGCAGCTGGATTATGGTTCAATACCATGAAAAAACCGGATGACAGACTTCTGCAATACAGCAAGGATGCATCCGGACAGCTGGCCAATCCCTATTACAACTTCTCCTCGGCAGCCGGAATTGATTACACCATCGATGTTTCCAACGATCCGGGCGACCGGGTGACCATTCTCGGGTTCTCCAATGGGAATCCTTTCCTGGCTGAAGAAACCTACCGTGTGGCCATCAACTCCTACCGCGGAAACGGAGGAGGCGGACACCTGACCCAGGGATCAGGAATTCCTGCGGAGCAGCTGGCCAGCCGCGTGATCTGGTCGACCGACACTGACCTTCGGTATCACCTGATGAAGTATCTCGGGCAATCCGACACCATCGTCCCTGAAAATTACAGTAACTGGAGATGTATCCCTTCAGCATGGGTGGGGCCTGCGTCTGAGAAGGAGAGGGAACTCTTCAAATAATCCTTGTGCCGACCCGGGTCGAAATTTGATATTTATTTATAGTTTTGCACCATAATTATTCCGACCCGCTAAACAATTTCCACTCTGGCAGGTCTTTAGATAAGCAACAGTTCTAACCTATGGATGTTAAAGGAAAAAACTTTACCAGATTCCTTGAAAGGCAAAAGTCTCAGGAGCGTCAACGCGATAAAAAGATTGAAGAGAAGCAACATGCTAAAGGAAAACTGACCGCCTGGGAACGTATCGAAATTCTTTTTGATGAAGACACCTTCGAAGAGGTCGATTCCTTTGTAACTGCCGACAAATCCGACACCGGATTCGGTAAAGTGAAGCAAGCCTATGGAGATGGTGTGATCATCGGACATGGCCAGATCAGGGGACGCCTCACCTTCGCCTATTCACAGGACTTCACTGTTATGGGCGGTTCACTTGGATCGGTGCACGCAGCAAAAATAATGAAGATCCAGGATATGGCCATCAAAATGGGGGCTCCCATGATCGGGTTAATCGATTCGGGAGGGGCCCGCATCCAGGAGGGGGTAGCGAGCCTTGCCGGTTATGCAGGGATATTTTACCGTAACGTACAGTCATCCGGAGTCATTCCCCAGATCTCTGTGATCATGGGACCGGCAGCCGGAGGGGCAGTCTACTCTCCCTCGATCACCGATTTTGTTTTTATGACCAACCAGACCAGCTATATGTTTGTAACCGGTCCGAATGTGGTCAAAGAGGTACTTAATGAAGATGTATCTTTCAACGATCTGGGAGGGGCCGGTGTACATTCCCGGAAAAGCGGGGTAGCCCATATGGTATATGAGGATGAGGAGAACACCCTGATGGGGGTCAGGCAAATGCTCTCATTCCTTCCCTCCAATAACATGGAGAACCCTCCTGAAATGGAGCTTTCGGAAAACGAGACAGCAGATATCGAGGAGCGGCTCAGAAACATTGTACCCGACGATGCCAACAAACCTTATAATATGAAGGATGTGATCAGTCTGATCGTCGACAAAAGCTCCTTTTACGAGATTTCGGAAAATTACGCACAGAACCTGGTGATCGGTTTTGCAAGACTCAAAGGGAAGGTTATCGGCATCGTGGGCAACCAGCCCAAAGTTCTGGCCGGGACACTTGACATCAACTCATCAACCAAGGGAGCACGTTTCATCAGGTTTTGCGATGCATTTAATATCCCTCTTCTGATCCTTGAGGATGTTCCCGGATTCCTGCCGGGTATCGATCAGGAGCACAACGGGATCATCCGTCACGGGGCAAAAATGCTCTATGCGTTTGCTGATGCAACCGTACCAAGAATTACAGTGATCCTGAGAAAGTCATACGGGGGAGCCTATTGTGTGATGAACAGTAAGAACCTGGGAGGGGACTTTAACTTTGCATGGCCCACAGCAGAAATAGCTGTGATGGGACCGGAAGGAGCCGTAGCAATTCTGTACAGGAATGATCTGGAAAAATCGGATGATCCGGTTGCCATGAAAAAGGAGCTGGTCGCCCGATACCGGGATGAAATTGCAAATCCATATGTGGCAGACGAGAAGGGTTTCATCGATGAGGTGATTGACCCTGCAATAACAAGGTTGAAACTGGTCCGTGCCTTTAAGGCCCTGGAAAATAAATCGATTGATAACCCTGCCAGGAAACATGGCAACATTCCCCTTTAGTTTTCACAGATGAAAATTAAGAGCATATTAATAGCCAACCGAGGCGAGATCGCGATGCGGATCATCCGTACCGCTAAAAAAATGGGTATAAAAACCTTTGTGATCAAAACCAACAAAGAACCCAATGCATGGTACCTGGAAGAGGCTGACGAGATCATCGATTTTTCAGAGTCTTTCAACGAAAATATCCCCGAGTTTCTGGATATTGAAAGGATTGTTTCCCACGCAAAGGCAAGGAGGGTAGACGCTATCCATCCCGGATACGGATTCCTGGCCGAAAATCCCGATTTTGCAAGCCGTTGCGAGGAGGAGGGGATCATCTTTATAGGACCCTCCCCGGATGCAATTTACCGCATGGGAAATAAAACCATTGCCAAAGAGCTGGCCAAAGCCCACCACGTACCGCTCCTTGGAGGAAGCGAGGGGACAGTTTCAACACCTGAAGAAGCTACCGAGATCGCCCGAAAAATTGGGTTCCCGGTCATTCTGAAAGCAGCCGCTGGCGGCGGAGGTCGCGGAATGAGGGTAGTGGAAAAGGAGAAGGATGTCCAGCGAATGTTCACGCTTGCCGCCAATGAGGCTGAAAAGGCATTTAACAATCCGGCCGTTTTTATTGAAAAATTTTTAAGGGAACCCCGACACATAGAATTCCAGATTTTGGCCGACAAGCACGGAAATGTGGTCCACCTGGGAGAACGTGAGTGTTCCATTCAAAGGAAACATCAGAAACTGCTGGAGGAGGCTCCCTCCCCTGCTTTGAATGAATCCCTCCGGAAAAAAATGGGCGAAGCAGCCATCCGCATTACCAAATCGGTCAATTATTACTCTGCCGGAACGGTTGAGTTTCTGCTGGACGAAAATAATAATTTCACCTTCATGGAGATGAATACCCGGATCCAGGTGGAACACCCGGTGACGGAGATGGTGACCGGGATTGATCTTATTGAGCAGATGATCCTCATCGCCCAGGGTGAAAAACTGCCCTTCACCCAGGAGGAAATTAAAATAAACGGCTGGGCAATCGAATGGAGGATCAATGCCGAAGATGTTCAGTCGGGATTCTCACCCAGTCTTGGTACCATCGAGAAGATCTCCTGGCCCGAGGATGATCACATCCGGGTCGACACAGGAGTCAGGGATGGCTCGGTCATTACTCCCTATTATGACTCCATGATTGCCAAATTGATCGTACACGCCCCGGACCGGGAAAAGGCGATTGAGCTATCGAGCAATGCGATCCGGAAATTCTGGATAAAAGGCACCCGGACTACCCTTGCCTTCTGCAGGGCTGTACTCCAGAACAAGAATTTCAGAAAGGGACAGTTCAACACCTCTTTCCTGAGTAAAGAGTTGAAAATCCACTACCACCAGGAACCCGATGAGGCAATGCTTGCTGCCTTTTTCGCAACATTTGATTATGCCAGGGAGCTGAATCAGATTGAGGGTAATCCCCTTAAAGCCGAAAAAGGTAAAGATATTTCCCCCTGGGTACTCAATAAACGCTTACGTTAAATCGAAAGAAAATGAGACAACCCAAGCTAATTGCCCTGAGCTCCACCAATAAAACTTATGAGTTTAAGAACCCCCTTGAGAAACAGATCAGTTACCAGGGCAAAAAAACAGACGTCAAATTGCGCGAAGATCCCAATGGATTTTCATACATCGTCTGGAAAAACAAAAAGTACATGCTGGATGTGATTGAAAAGAACCAGAACAAATACACCATCATGGTTAATGGGGTCTGGCACTCATTCAGTGTTGAAACACCCATCTCACTTAAACGAAAAAGATTCCTTGAACAACAGGGTGAGTCATCTGCACTGGTGCGTATCGAGGCACCCATGCCAGGGAAGATCATTGACATCCTGGTGGAAGCCGGGGCCGATGTTAAAGAGGGTGAACCCATTATCATTCTTGAGGCCATGAAGATGCAGAACGAGATTCTCAGTCACGTTTCCGGTGTGGTTCAGTCAGTGGAAGTCAAAAAGGGCGACACGGTTATGAAGGATGATCTGATGATCGAAATTCAGAAAGTCTGACCCGCAAAAAGATATTCTTCCAGCGGAGTATAAACCGGTCCCCCGCTCCCCGGTTCACTTTTATAAAAGACCAGCCGGTCAGCCAGGGTATCCCCGTAAAAATGCTCTTTCATGGAGTTCATCAGGCGGTAGAAACCCTGGAGATCATTCAACCGGCGTATCCGCCCGATTGTCAAATGGGGCCTGAAGGGCTGTTCCGAAGGCATCATTCCACAAATGTCCAGCGCAGCCTCCACCTTTTCTCTCAACATTTCCAGGAATGGCGAATCTTTAAAACCAACCCAGATCACCACCGGCCTATTACGGGAACCAAAATTTCCTGTATGACCCAACTGCAATATTGTCGTTCCGGTAACAATGATCCTGTCTCTCATGGAAAACCTGATCGCCTCTACCGCTTCGGGAGTGGTATCCCCGAGAAACCTGATGGTCACATGGTATCGCTGCGGATCAACCCAGACGATTCTCTCCTTCGCAAGACTTTCCATCATCTCTTTCCTGGCAAGGAGAAATTGATTTTCCACCTTTACGGGCAGAGCGATGAATGTTCTCAGGTATTTCATAATTTAGTCACCGTAAAAGTATCTAATCTGAATCGTTATGAAAAAGTTTGCAATTGTTTTATCGGGTTGCGGAGTTTATGACGGAACCGAAATTCACGAAGCCACGCTCAGCATGCTTGCCATTGCCCGTCTGGGTGGATCCTACCAGGTGTTTGCACCTGATATGGACCAGCATCATGTAATAAACCACCTTACAGGCATGGTGATGGAGGAATCGAGAAATGTACTGGTGGAATCCGCGAGAATTGCCCGGGGAAAAATCCGGGATCTGAAGGAATTCCATCCGGACGAATTTGACGGGTTGTTATTCCCGGGAGGATTCGGCGCGGCCAAAAACCTTTGCAGCTGGGCTTTTGATGGCGCCAACGCAACGGTTCTTCCTGAAGTGGAGGATGCAATCAAAGGCATGGTGCAACTGCATAAACCAATCGGTGCACTCTGTATCTCACCGGTGATCCTGGCTAAAGTGCTGGGTGGTGTAAGGCTCACCATAGGAGATGATCAGGCAACCGCAAGGGCTTTGGAATCTGTGGGAGCTACCCATACATCTGCCACCCACGGGGAAGTTGTTGTTGACCACAAATTTAAACTGGCCACCACCCCGTGTTATATGCTCGAAGCCACCATCGATCAGATTGCCGATGGTGCGGAAAATGTGGTGAAAGCAATGTTGGAGCTAATGAGATAATGAGCAGATTTAGGAACGGTTTTTGATTGGCAATATATGGATCCCGTAAAGGGGAATAAATAACAACCCTGTCTTGAAGGTACTATTCAAATATGCGCTTGGTGTTTCCATGTTTCTAAATGGACAAAATCTTGTTTTTTCGCAGGTTACCCATCCGGATAGCTTCCATGTAACGAAAGGAATCATCCAGGGTAATGACACACTTGCTTTAATTGAACTGGAAGAGGTGCGTGTATATAAGCGTTCCGATTTCCAATACATGACCTACAAGCGCAGGGACATACGGCTTGTGAAAAATGTAAAAAAAGCTTACCCCTATGCGAAAATTGCCGGAAGGAAGCTGAAAGAGCTGGATGAGCAACTGGTAAGGATAAAAAGCGAGACAGAACAAAAAATGTTTATAGAGAGTGCAGAGAAGGAGATGATGAAGGAGTTTGAACAGGAAGTCAAAAAACTAACCATTACCCAGGGTATCATCCTGGTGAAGCTTATCGACAGGGAGACAGGCCATACCTCATACGAAGTGATCAAGGATCTGAAAGGCGGTTTTACTGCATTTTTCTGGCAGGGTATTGCCCGTATCTTTGGTAACAACCTCAAATCAGAATATAACCCTGATGGAGAAGATGCCCAAATCGAAGATATCATCAGGGGCATCGAGGCTGGTTTTCTCTAGTGAACATTCGACCCTTTGCATTGTTTTTAAATGCTGAACCAGGAAGTATGAAATTTTATGAATGATCCCAGGGACAGACAATACACCAATGGTGAGATTACCGTTTTCTGGATACCCTCAAAATGCATCCATGCAACTACCTGTTTCAGGGAGTTGATTGAGGTATTTAACCCCGGGAGAAGGCCCTGGGTGAATATGGAAGGTGCGCCCACCCGAAAGATCACGGAGGTAGTCAATAAATGTCCCACTCAGGCTCTGATCTGGAAGTACAATAAGGATCTGACCGAGCAAGAGAAAATGGGTCAGAGAGAAGTGGCCAGGGAAGAGGAGAATCCCCAGACCCTTACAAAACCTGAAAAGGAAAGGGTCAAACCGGTCAATGTAAGAATTATGAAGGATGGCCCCATCGTTGTAGAAGGAAATTTCAGGATCATTGGGAAAGATGGCCTTGAGTTGAAACCCACTGTGATGACATCATTCTGCAGATGCGGACATTCCAAGAATATGCCTAACTGTGACGGGACGCACCGCAAAATCGGATTTACGGATGACTCGCTTTAAAATCATTGAAGGAGGCCCACTTGAAATCACCGGGTTTTTCAGGGTGGCCGATTCCAAAGGAAAAATTATTGAGAATGAGGGACCTGTTTTTCTGTGCCGGTGCGGTGGCTCAAAGAATAAGCCCTATTGCGACGGTTCTCATAAACGAAACGGATTTTCAGAATAATGCCAGCCATCCAGTTATATTCAGAGATAGGTGATCTGCAGGGGGTCATTCTTCATCCTCCCGGTCCGGAGGTGGAGAATATGACCCCGAAAAATGCCGAACGGGCGCTATACAGCGATATTCTGAATCTTTCTGTAGCCCGAAGGGAATACAACCAGCTAGAGTGCCTTCTTCAAAAAATGGTTCCCACTCACAGGGTAGAGGACTTGTTGAAGGATATCCTTCGTTCTTCCGAGATCAGGGAGAGAATTATCAAAAAGGCATGTTACAGTGAAGGACATCCGGAATTGATCGATAAACTTTTGGATATCAATGAAAAAGAGCTGGCAAAAAATCTTATCCAGGGAGTACCCCTGGAGAGAACAACCCTAACCGGTTACCTGAGTAACGAATACTTTTCATTAAGGCCGCTTCACAACTTCTTCTTCACACGAGATTCCTCCATTGCAATGGGTGACAGGATTCTTATCGCCAGGATGGCAAATCATATCCGTGACAGGGAGGCTTTTATCATGCAGGCCATTTTCGATTATCACCCCATGTTCCGGGTAAAAACCGTCAACCCGGCTGAGGATCATGAGGAAAGATCGATCCTCTCCATTGAAGGGGGCGATATCCTGATTGCCGCAGAGAACATCACCCTCGTAGGACTGGGATCACGTACCACATCAAAGGGTATCGATTTCATCACCAGAATGGTAATGGGAAAGAAAGAGAAACACCATATCCTGGTACAGGAACTGCCTTTGTCGCCCGAATCATTCATCCACCTGGACATGGTCTTCACCATCCTGGACAGGGATTCATGCATGGTTTTTGAACCCCTAATCCTGAAATCCAACAAGTACCAGACCATCCAGATCGATTTGGATAACGGGGAGGTTGTTTCGATAAAAAACGTGGAGAACCTTGTCACTGCCCTCTCAACACTCGGTATGGATCTGAAACCATCCTATTGTGGTGGAAGAAACGACACGATGGTTCAGGAGCGTGAGCAGTGGCACAGCGGGGCCAACTTCTTTGCCTTGGGCCCCGGGAAGATTATCGGTTACAACAGGAATGTTCACACCCTGGAGAATCTTAACCAATCGGGGTACGAGATCCTCAGGGCCAGGGATGTGACCGAAGGTAAGATTGATCTGTCGGGATACGGGAAGTGTGTACTTACCATCGATGGTGCAGAACTTTCAAGGGGAGGCGGAGGCGTCAGGTGTATGACCATGCCTTTTAGCCGAAAGTTCTGATCTTCTCTTGCCTGAGCTTTCCTTAGAAAGATTTTGTGAGTTTCTTTTGCTATTTTTGGCTTAAATAGAATTATGATGAGAAAATTCGTGTGGGTATGGGTGCTCTTTTTCAGCGCTTCTGCTTTTGGCCAGCAAAATTTTGCAAGTATATCTTTCGGAGCCTGTCTTCCACAGGGAGGCTATGGATTAACGGGCGACCTCTCCTCAAACGGTTATGCCAAACCAGGTGGAACCATCAAATTTGACGCAGCCTATTTCCCTGTCTCATACCTGGGGATTGGAGGTTCATTTTCATTTGGATCCAACTATGGAATAAGTGACTCCCTGATGCAGGATATGATCGACTACGTATTGGAAAATGCGTCTTCTGTCGTTGAAATTCCGGATGATGCCGAAAAGTTATACAGCAGCGGTTTCTGGAATAACATATCCGTTTTCCTGGGTCCCCATTTTTCGTTCCGGGCAGCCCAGAGGCTTTATTTTGATGTCAGGGTTCTGGGCGGAATCAGTATCCTCAGGCCCCCGGATCAGGAGCTGCTGATCTCCTGGGACGGAAACGAAATACGCTCTATGGTCAGTAACCAGGAACTTTCATTTGGTTTCACCGCCGGGGGCGGACTCAGATTTAAACTCAACGAGAACCTGGCCCTTAAATTTGGCGTTGATTACAACCAGGCACGGGCAAAATTTGATTACACTTTTGATCTTTTCGATCCACTGGCCACGGATGTTCCCTCATTGAACGCCAACTTTTTTGTCAGGACGGTGGATATCATGATCGGGCTCGCATACGCTTTCTAGCGCTTATAAACCCTAAGTGCATCTACCCGAACAGCTCCGCCCCCATTTCGGCGGCCTCATGGGTAAAACCCAGCGCCCCGGGTAATGGCTCTGCTTTGGAAAGCAGACACCATTGATCCCAAATTTCGGACATCTATATCCAGTATGACCGCAATGGGCTTTCCAGAACCTTTTTCAACCTTCTCCTTCAAAACCTTAGCGGCCCAGTTGTAAGACTGAATATAGAGGGCCTTCATCTCGGCTGATTGCTGATACCAGGTAACCGACTGAAGCAAGTGCTCCTGGGTATAAAATAGGAAAGCACAAACGATAATTCCTCTGCTCCTCACATTAATTGAGAGTTAAAACTGTTCCATCCATGATAAAAGAGGAGATTCTGCAGTTCATATGGAAAACCGGGATGTTCGAACCTAATGAACTGAAGACTACCTGCGGAAGTAAGCTGACGATACTCTCTCCCGGTATTCAAAATTTCAATGCGGGTCCTGATTTCTTCAATGCAAAAATCATGATTGGGAATACCATCTGGGCAGGTAATGTGGAAATTCACCTGCGCAGTTCGGACTGGGTGAAACACGGTCACCAACATGACGGTGCTTATAACAACGTAATACTCCATGTGGTATTGGATGAGGATGCCACCACTTTCAATTCCCTGGGCCGAATGGTCCATACCCTGCTGCTCCGCGATCCGGCCCCTCTGCTCTCATTTTACAAGGCCTTGCAGGCGGATGAATCCTGGTTACCCTGTCACTCCCACATTCAAAATGTTCCAAATGTACGTCTGAAACGCTGGCTGACCCTGCTTCAGGGTGAAAGGATAGAAGGAAAATGTCTCCATATATCAAATCTTCTTTACAGGTGCAGGCTCAACTGGGAGGAGACCCTTTGCCTGGTGCTGGCTTCTGCCTTCGGAATCCCTCACAATTCCCTCCCCTTCGAAATGACACTCACCGGAATTCCATTTGAACTGATCTTTCAGAAACGGGAGAGTCTTCCTGATATTGAGGCAATACTTTATGGCCAGGCCGGATTTCTGAATAAAGATCATTTGACGGGGCACTATAAACGGGAACTTCTCAGGAGCTATCTTCAGCTTTCAAATCATTTCAGGACCCCCCCTGTGGATCTCCACCTGTGGAAGTTCCTGCGACTGAGACCTGCTTCCTTTCCCACGCTTCGAATCTCTCAGTTTGCATCTCTTCTGCACACCCGGCTACCGCTTCTGGAATCTATTCTGAATACTACATCCGTATCCGAAACCGAACATCTTCTGAAGGTGAAATCTTCAATCTACTGGGATACCCACTACCTGTTTGGAAAATGTTCCCCTGAATCAAAGAAAGCCATGGGGCACCAGGCAATCATGACTGTCATCATCAACGGTCTCGTACCCTTTCTCTTTTCCTTCGGGCAAATAAAGAATCATGAACCGGCCATTATCCTTGGCAATAAATTACTTCAGGAATCAGAATCGGAGTCAAACCAGATTATAAAAAATTGGGCTGCTTTTGGGATTGTACCCATAGGAGCTTTTGAAAGTCAGGCACTCATCCAGCTACATCATGCCTATTGTAAACAAAAGCGTTGTCTTGATTGTAAGTTAGGGGAAGGTTTTATACAAAAGACCATTTATGAAAACCATTAGCCCCGTGAATCACATCTGACATTGGTTTATGACCTCCTGGAAACAGGTCAATCGTTTGATTTTCTGAGCCGTCATGGTGTTCAATTTATTCAGTTCTGCTGTTGTGAATTAAAAATAATTATATACCTTTGCAGCTCAATTTTTGAACCAGTTACTTTAAAGCATAATAACAGGAATGTATTTAACAACGGAGAAGAAGAAGGACATCTTCAAGCAGTATGGAAAATCAGAGGTTGATACAGGTTCAGCCGAAGGCCAGATCGCCATTTTCACCACCAGGATCAATCACCTTACCCAGCACCTTTTGTCGAATAAAAAAGACTTTACCACACAGAGAGCCCTGCTCAAACTTGTTGGTAAAAGGAGGAAATTACTGGATTATCTCAAGGACAAAGACATTGAGCGTTATCGCGCCATCATCAAGTCCTTAAAAATCAGAAAATAAGAAATTTTAATTACAAAAAAAGGCAATTCTTGGATTGCCTTTTTTTGTATTCATAGTATTTAATCATTTATGATGTCGAAACCAAAAGCAATTCAGGAAACCATTGATTTAGGAGATGGTAGAACAATTATAATAGAAACAGGCGTACTGGCTAAGCAGGCTGACGGCGCCGTCATGGTACGCATGGGTGACACCATGATGCTGGCAACCGTGGTCAGCGCAAAAGAAGCCGAGGAGGGTTCAGATTTCATGCCCCTCTCGGTAGAGTATAAAGAAAAATATGCCGCTCTGGGAAAATTCCCAGGTGGATTCCTGAAACGCGAAGCCAGGCCCTCCGATTATGAGATCCTCGTATCGAGGCTGGTAGACCGGGCACTGCGCCCGCTATTCCCTGATGACTTCCATGCAGAAACATTTGTCACGGTCACATTAATGTCGGCCGAAGTGGATACTCCTCCCGATGCATTGGCCGGGTTGGCTGCTTCAGCTGCCCTGGCTGTCTCTGACATACCCTTCAACGGGCCCATTGCTGAAGTCCGGGTGGCAAGGGTGAAAGGAAAAATGGTTATAAATCCCACCTTTACCCAATTGGCGGAAGCAGACATTGAGATCATGGTGGGTGCCACGCATGACAATATCCTGATGGTGGAGGGAGAGATGAAAGAGGTTTCAGAAGCCGATATGCTGGAAGCCATCAAATTTGCACACGAAGCCATCAAACCCATGTGTGCAGCGCAGCTTGCCCTGACAAAAAAGACAGGAAAAGAGGAGAAAAGGGAGTATAGCCACGAAGTCAATAACGAGGAACTCAGGAAGCAAATCTGGAAAGAGACCTATGACGCTGCATACAAGATTGCCAAATCGGGAAATGCCGATAAGCATGCCAGAAGTGAAGCCTTTGGCAAAGTAAAAGAGGATTTTATTGCTAAACTCTCTGATGTGGCCGGGGAAGAGGGTGAAGTGAACGTAATGCTTGTAAGCAAATACTACCACGAAGTGGAGAAAGAAGCGGTTCGCCGCGCAATCCTCGACGATAAAATTCGCCTTGACGGCAGGAGGACCGATGAAATCCGGCCCATCTGGAGCGAGGTGAACTACCTGCCTTCAGCGCATGGTTCAGCAGTATTCACCAGGGGTGAAACCCAATCGATTACAACGGTGACCCTGGGTACAAAAATGGATGCAAAACTGATCGATGATGTACTTAAGAAAGGGAATGACAAATTTTTACTTCACTATAACTTTCCACCTTTCTCTACAGGTGAAGCACGCCCGAACCGGGGAACAAGCCGAAGGGAAGTGGGTCACGGTAACCTGGCACACAGGGCACTGAAAGGAATACTTCCTTCCGCAGACGAAATGCCTTATACCCTCAGGATTGTTTCCGACATCCTCGAGTCAAACGGATCTTCTTCAATGGCCACTGTTTGTGCCGGAACATTGGCGCTCATGGATGCCGGTGTACAGATAAAAAAACCTGTATCAGGGATTGCGATGGGACTGATTACCGATAAGGGCTCAGATAAATTCGCAGTCTTATCCGATATTCTTGGGGACGAAGACCACCTGGGTGACATGGACTTTAAAGTGACAGGTACCCGCGACGGGATTACTGCAACCCAGATGGACATCAAGGTGGAAGGTCTTTCCTACGAGATCCTTGCCCAGGCACTGGAACAAGCCAAAATCGGCAGGTTGCACATTCTTGACAAAATTAGCGAGACGATGTCTGCGCCGAACCCCGACTACAAACCACATACCCCAAGAATTCAGAGAATTGAGATTCCCAAGGATATGATCGGCGCTGTGATAGGACCAGGTGGTAAAGTGATCCAGGAGATCCAGGCCCAGACCAACAGCACCATCACCATAGAGGAGGTTGGGAACGTCGGACTGGTGGATGTTTTTGCAGTGGACAAAGCATCTATAGATGCTGCCATGAACTGGATCAAGGGTATCGTTGCCGTGCCCGAGGTTGGTACCATATATACCGGTAAAGTCAAAACCATCACTCCCTATGGAGCATTTGTTGAGATTCTGCCCGGGAAAGATGGTCTCCTTCACATCTCGGAAGTTGAGCACAGACGACTGGAAAAAGTTGAAGAGGTGCTCTCAGAGGGCCAGATGATCGAAGTTAAACTGATTGCAGTAGACGATAAAAGTGGCAAACTGAAACTCTCCAGGAAGGTGCTTCTGCCAAAACCTGAAAAGCAGTAATCATATCTGTCCAGATGAAACCCCGTTCCCAATCGAGCGGGGTTTTTTTATTCCCGAAGTTTAATTATAATTAATGCAAGTTTTTATATTTTACATAAAGGAACTGATTATTTTTATTTAATTGAATTACAATTACTTAGTAATAGAAGGCAACATAGGTTCCGGGAAAACCACCCTCACAACCATGTTGGCTGCTGATACAGGCCGGAGAATGATCCTGGAAGAGTTCAGTGATAATCCCTTCCTTCCCAGGTTTTACAAGGATCCTGACCGGTATGCTTTTCAACTTGAGCTCTCCTTCCTGTCTGAACGCTACCAGCAGATTAAGACCGAGCTGGGGCACCCCGATCTTTTCGGACAAGGAATCATCAGTGATTATTACCTTGCAAAATCATTCATTTTCAGCAAGCATAACCTGAAGAGTGATGAAATGGTTCTTTTTGAAAAATTATTCACTATCATTAACTTACAGGCACCGCGGCCCGATCTTTATGTCTATCTGCACCTGCCTGTTGAAAGGCTCCTGGAGAACATCCAAATGAGGGGGCGGGAGTACGAACAAAACATTACTGAGGAGTACCTGAAGGAGGTCCAGGATGGCTATTTTGGTTTCTTCAAATCCCAAACAGATATGAAGATTTTGGTAGTCGATACCAGCAACATCGATTTTGTAAATATTAAATCAGACTATGAACGGATTAAAAGAATAATCTTTGAGAGTACCTTTAAGACTGGAACGAATATGCTAATTTTGTAACAATTCTGGGCAGAAGAAATATATTTATGTAATTTTGTCAAAAACATTAAGTAAATTTATAGCTAGAAATATTAATAACCACTGAATTCATTAAGTATTAAACCAATAACCAGATTATTATGAAAAACCTCAAAATCTCAGCTGTTTTCTTTCTTGTTGCAGCTATTCTCAGTAGTTGTGGCGGAGTAAAAAAAATGGTCAAGGAGTCTGATCTCGTTGGTTACTCTGTTGACCCCACCGTCCTCGTAATGCGCGGAGGTGATGTTGACGCGACCATCAACGTTAAATATCCTGCCAAGTACTTCAACAAAAAAGCTATTGTAACCTTAACTCCGGTCCTGAAGTATGAAGGCGGTGAGAAGCAGCTTAGCCCACTAGTTTTGCAAGGTCAGGATGTAACCGAGAACAACAAACCCGTTAGCTTCGAAACAGGCGGTTCCGCAAGCCAGGCCATCAGCTTTCCCTATGAAGACAACTACGCAGTCTCAGAACTCTACTACGATATCGTTGCAAGCATTAAAGATAAGCAAACACCCCTGGGAACTGTAAAACTTGCTGACGGAGTAATCGCAACTTCACAGTTGGTCTCCAAAGAAGCTAAATTGATCTCTTTCGCGGACCATTACAAGCAGATTGTTCCTGAAGCTTACGAAGCCGATATCAAGTATGTGATCAACAGGGCAGATGTCCGCACATCGGAGACAGGTAAGGAGGAGATCAAGGGATTGAGTCAAACCATTCAGGATGCTAACAAAAATGAAAGGGTGAATATGACAGGGATTGAAATCTCAGCCTATGCATCCCCCGACGGAGCACTGGCCCTCAATACCAAATTGGCCGATCAACGTCAGAAAACCGCAGAAAAATACCTGGCCGGTCAACTTAAGAAATCCAAGATTGAGGTTGCTGATGAGCTGATGACTTTGCTTTCCACTCCTGAAGACTGGGATGGATTTAAGAAACTCATGGAAGCTTCCAACATCCAGGATAAAGAGATGATCCTGAGGGTACTCAGCATGCATTCCGATCCGGTAGTTCGTGAGCAGGAGATCAAGAATCTTTCCGCTGCATTTGAGGTAATCGCCGAGGAGATTCTTCCCGAGCTTAGAAGATCGAAGTTTACTGTGAACATGGAGAAGATCGGTTGGAGCAATGACGAACTGAAAGAATTGTGGACCAGCGATCCTGACAAACTGGTTCTGGAAGAACTTCTCTATACCGCCACACTTTTTGGCGATGATGAAACCAAACTGGCCATCTATAACCAAGCAATAAAAGTTGCTCCGAAGTGTGTCCGTGCCCATAACAACAAAGGGGTTGAACTCTTCTTGCTGGGTAAAACTGACGAAGCTGCTGCTTCATTCAAAGCTGCTAAAGCGCTGCAGGATCATGACAACATCAATAATAACCTTGGTGCTGTTGCTCTGAAGAATGGCGATGTGGAAGCTGCAAAAGAGGCATTCACTGCTTCGCTGGGTGCAGGTGATAAGGTAAATTACAACCTTGGGATTGTCAACCTGATTCAGGGTGACTATCAGGCAGCTATTAACTATTTTGGAAACACTCCTTCCTTCAATCTGGCCCTGGCTACTTACCTGAATGGAAATAGCGAAGGAGCCTGGAGAATTGCTGCAAATCTGGAAGAATCCCCATACCGTTCCTATCTGTTGGCTGTCATTGCCGCCAAACAGGATAAAGCCAGTGTGGCCTATGAAAATCTGAAGGATGCAGTTCAGAACTGCAAGGATCCTCAGTTTATGAAAGACAACGCTAAGAAGGATCTCGAATTTGCAAAACTCTGGAATGAGCCGGAATTCAAGGCAATCGTTCAGTAAGACCGAGGGTTATTCATAATTAAAAGAGGGCGTCTTCAAAAGGATGCCCTCTTTTTTATAAAGTGAATTTCCGGAAAACCTCCCAGATCACTATACCTGCAGCTACAGAAATATTCAGTGAATGCTTGGTGCCAAATTGTGGAATTTCAATACAATGATCGCTCAGATCGAGCACTTTCTGCTCAACCCCCCTGACCTCATGTCCAAAAACAAGGGCATATTTCTGATCCGGATACAATTGTATGTTTTCAAGTGACAGTGCTCCTTCAGCCTGCTCCACAGAAAGAATCAGGTAACCTTTCTCCTTAAGCCCTGTAACAGCTGTGACCGTATCCTGGAAGTACTCCCAGTGAACCGATTCGGTGGCCCCCAGTGCAGTTTTGTGTATCTCCCTGTGAGGAGGGGTGGCAGTAATACCGCAAAGAACGATACCCATCAGCCTGAAGGCATCGGCTGTACGAAAAACCGAACCAATATTATTCTGACTCCGAATGTTATCCAGCACAATCACCACAGGAATTTTGCTGGCCTCTTTAAATTCTCCAACACTCAGGCGGACCAGTTCCTCATTTAATAGCTTTCTCATGACAGCTGATTTTAGTCGAATTTACTCAATATAATTACTAATTTTGAAGAGATTGTCTTAACAAAATTGCAATATGAACATACATGAATTCCAGGGAAAGAAAATTTTACAGCAATTTGGGGTTGCCATTCCATCAGGTGCAGTAGCCCATACCCCGGAAGAAGCATATGAGGCTGCAAAACAGATTGGAAACGAAACCTGCTCCAATAGCTGGGCGGTTAAAGCCCAGATACATGCAGGCGGACGTGGCAAAGGCGGAGGGGTGAAAATTGCCAGATCCCTGGAGGAGGTAAAAAAATATACAAGGGAGATTCTTGGAATGAACCTGGTTACTCATCAGACCGGACCTGAAGGAAAGGTAGTTCACAAGGTACTTATCGAGCAGGGAATCTTCTATCCGGGGGAGTCTGAACCACAGGAGTTCTACATGAGTGTGCTGCTTAACCGGGATACCGGAAAAAACATCATCATGTATTCAACCGAAGGGGGGATGGACATTGAGACGGTTGCTGAAAAAACACCCCATCTGATTTTCAGGGAGGAGGTCGATCCCATGGTGGGGATCATGCCCTTCCAGGCCCGGAGAATAGCATTTAACCTGGGACTGTCGGGAGTTGCTTTCAAGGAGATGGTTAAATTTGTTACAGCACTATACAAGGCATACGAAAAGTCCGATGCATCATTGTTTGAAATCAACCCGGTATTTAAGACATCCGATAACCTTATCATGGCAGCCGATGCAAAAGTCAACATTGATGACAATGCGCTTTACAGGCATCCGGAATATGCAGCCATGCGCGATCTGAATGAAGAGGACCCTACAGAGGTGGAGGCAGGAAAATTCAACCTGAATTTTATTAAACTTGATGGGAATGTAGGATGTATGGTCAACGGTGCCGGGCTTGCTATGGCAACCATGGATATCATCAAGCTATCGGGGGGAGAACCCGCCAATTTCCTTGATGTGGGAGGTACAGCCAATGCACAAACTGTGGAGGCTGGTTTCAGAATCATTTTGAAGGATCCAGCCGTAAAAGCCATTCTGATTAACATTTTCGGTGGAATCGTAAGGTGCGACCGGGTCGCCCAGGGTGTGGTAGATGCCTATAAGTCCATTGGTCAGATTGATGTACCGGTGATCGTCAGGCTACAAGGGACCAATGCGGAGGAGGCAAAAGTATTGATCGATCATTCAGGTCTCGAAGTTCATTCCGCCATCACACTTGATGAGGCGGCCACCAAGGTTAAAGAACTGGTTCTTTAGATCAGATTCTTCTCTTTGAGGGCAATCTCCATCTGTTTCTGAAGAAGGGCGGCCTGTTCGTTGGCAGCCTCTTCAAACCTGTTGGTCCCGTCAGCATAAATAATGGACCTGCTGGCATTAACCAGTAATCCACACCGGTCATTCATACCATATTCAACAACATCTTGTAGACTTCCTCCCTGGCTTCCTACTCCAGGTACAAGTAAAAAGTGCTCCGGTATCAACTTCCTGATCTGTTGAAGTTCTGCAGCCTTGGTAGCGCCCACCACATACATGATATTATTGACACTTCCCCACTCCGATGAGGTAATGATAACCTGCTCATAAAGCAGGGTCCCTCCTTTCAACTCAAGCAGTTCAAAATCAGCCGATCCTTCATTGGATGTAAGGGCCAGCAGTATGGCCCATTTCCCTTCCTCTTCCAGGAAGGGTGAAATGCTGTCATACCCCATATATGGTGAAAGGGTGATGGCATCGCAATCCAGTGTCTTAAAATATGCATGGGCATACATGCGGGAGGTATTCCCAATATCTCCGCGTTTGGCATCCGCAATAATAAATAGGTCCGGGTGCTCCTTCCTGATATGGTTTATAGTCATCTCCAGGCTCATGAGGCCGGCTGCACCCATGGTCTCGTAAAATGCAAGATTTGGCTTAAAAGCAACTGCAAGGGAGGCTGTCGCATCAATGATTTTCTTATTGAATTCGAAGATGGGATACTCATAATCAAGCAACATTCTCGGTATCTTCTTATAGTCGGTATCAAGTCCCACGCAAAGAAAACTCCTCTTTCGATGAATATTCCTGAATAATTCTTCGGCATTCATGGGCTCTCTCTGCTTTAAAGTAAAACCATTAAAACTCAACTATTCCATCCCACTATCTTTCAGACGCTCTGAATTCTCTGCCATTTGAAGCTTCTCAATAATCTCTTTCAGATCTCCGTTGATAATGGCGTGAAGGTTATAGATGGTCAGGTTGATCCGGTGATCAGTCACCCGTCCCTGAGCATAGTTGTAAGTCCGGATCTTTGCTGACCTGTCACCCGACGACACCATAGTCTTCCGCTTGGATGAAATCTCATCCATACGTTTCTGATACTCCAGATTATAAAGCCTGGTTCTTAACTCCTTCATTGCCTTGTCGAGGTTCTTTAACTGCGATTTTTCATCCTGGCAGGTAACCACGATCCCCGTAGGAATGTGAGTCAGCCTGATCGCCGAATAGGTGGTATTGACCGATTGACCACCGGGCCCCGATGAACAGTAGGTATCTTTACGAATATCCGACTGTTTTACCTCAATCTCAAAATCCTCGGCCTCGGGCAAAACAGCCACTGTCGCTGCAGAAGTATGAATACGACCCTGCGTTTCGGTCTGCGGAACGCGCTGTACACGATGCACACCCGATTCATACTTCATAACCCCGTATACACCTTCACCGGTAACATCCATGATAATTTCCTTGAATCCTCCCACGGTTCCTTCGGTAAAACTGGTTGTGGAGGCCTTCCACCCTTTTGTTTCGAAAAATTTTATGTACATCCTGTAAAGATCACCTGCAAAAATGCTTGCCTCATCACCCCCGGTTCCTGCACGGATCTCAACGATTGCCGATTTTTCATCTTCAGGATCCTTTGGGAGCAGTAAAAACTGGATTTCCTCTTCCAGTGGAGTAACCCGCTGGTGGTACAAATCCAGTTCCTCCTTGGCCATCTCCTTTAGTTCTTCATCCTGTTCCCCGGCAAGTATCTCCTTTGCACTCTCGATATTGCTCATAAGGTTCTGATAGGACTCATAAGCTTCCACAAGCGGTTGGAGTAGTTTATATTCCCGGTTCAGCTTTATATATTTCTTCATATCACCAATTACCGAAGGATCGGTAATCAGTTGTCCAACCTCTTCAAACCTGGCCTTGACCCCTACCAGCCTGGTTAATATCATATTATCTCCCATGCAATGCTATTTATGCATTAATATACAAACTCTCCCTCAGCTCCCTTAATGGTCAGCTTCTTTTGCACAGAGGTCTCGCACCTGCCCACCACCCTGGCATCAATGTTATACTTTCCGGCAATCCCGATGATCCCCCTGGCACACTCCTCATCCGTATAAATTTCGAACCGGTGTCCCATATTGAAGACCTGGTACATCTCCCTCCAGGGGGTTCCGGATTCCTCCTGGATCATTCTGAACAACGGAGGGACAGGGAACAGGTTATCCTTGATAACATGAACCTTCTCTGCAAAATGCAGAACCTTGGTCTGTGCTCCTCCCGAACAGTGGATCATTCCGCCGATCCGGCCCCTGAATTGTTCAACCACCTCCCGGATCACCGGAGCATAAGTCCGGGTGGGTGAAAGGACCAGTTTTCCGGCATCAATCCCTACACCCTCCACGATGCCGGTCAGTGAACGGCTGCCGCTGTATATAAGTGATCCGGGCATTTCAGGATCATAACTCTCCTGATACAATTCGGACAGCGCACCCCCAAATACATCGTGCCTCGCCGATGTCAGACCGTTGCTTCCCATCCCACCATTATAGGAGTCTTCATAAGTGGCCTGTCCCGATGATGACAATCCGACAATCACCAGGCCCGGAGCAATATGGTTCTCAATGATTTCATCCCTTCGTGATCGGGCCACAACAGTGGAATCCACGATAATGGTTCTCACCAGGTCACCTACATCGGCAGTTTCACCTCCGGTACTGTAAACCGGGACACCCAATCCGCGCAACTTTTCAAGTATCTCTTCGGTGCCATTTATAATCGCAGATATAACTTCTCCCGGAATCTTATTTTTGTTCCTCCCGATGGTGGAGGAGAGCAGGATATCTCCTGTAATACCCACACATAGCAGGTCATCCAGGTTCATGACGATTGCATCCTGTGCAATCCCCTTCCAAACAGAAAGGTCGCCTGTCTCTTTCCAATAAATATAGGCCAGAGAGGATTTTGTTCCTGCACCGTCGGCATGCATGACCAGGCAATATTCCGGATCACCGGTAAGCATATCGGGAATCACTTTGCAGAATGCATTGGGGAATAATCCCTTATGGACATTTTTTATGGCCATGTGTACCTCCTCCTTTCCGGAGGAGACACCTCGCTGCATATAGCGGGAGGGACGATCCATTACCCCTAATTTTGAGGAATGTAATCTGTCGATAGTACCCTGAATTCGGTTCGCCTGTTGACCTGGTGTGCCTTCTCCTGCAGCTCCGGACTCGAAAGTTGATTGATAAATGCCTCTGTTAACACATCACCCAGCTTCAGGAAGGACTGTTCGGCCACCACCTTTTCATCAACGACCTTGGGCTGTGACTCACCATACCCTTTAGCCTGCAACCGGTCTGCAGCGATTCCCTTGGATATCAGGTAATCCACAACCGATTGGGCCCGCTTTTGGGACAACTCAAGGTTATCAGCCGGGGTACCCCTGGAATCGGTATGCGACATCAGTTCGATGGTTACATTGGGGTTATCATTCAAAGTCTCCACAAGGTTGTCAAGCGAGACCATGGATTCGGGCCTCAGATCCCATTTTGCAAAATCATAGAAAATATTTGGCAACTCGATCACCCTTTTTGTGGAGGCAAGGTATATGGTAACTTCAAACTCCCTGCTCTGATCAAGACCCCGGGTCGACTCCCGCTCCTTCCCGTTCAGGTATCCCTCATGACTTGCGATAAGCACATAGTCTGTGGCCGTTTTCAGCATAAACCGGAATGTACCGTCATCCCCGGTGGTGCTTTCTACTGTAATCCCATCACTACCCACCGACTTAACTTTTGAACCGGGAAGAACCTGATCGGTCCTTTCGTCCTTAACCACCCCGTTCACGGCAAACTCAAGCGGCGGCAGGACAAAGGAGAAGATCTCATCATTACCCTTCCCCTTCCGGGATGAGCTGAAAAAACCCCGTTCCATATTATCTTCAAAGACGATCCCAAAATCATCTTCGGGCGAATTGATGGGCGGTCTCATATTCTCAACCATCCAACTTCCTGTTTCATCCATTCTTGCTTTATAGATATCCAACCCTCCAAGGCCGACCCTGCTGTCGGAAGAGAAATAGAGGGTACCATCGGGATGAACATAGGGATATAGATCATTCCCCGGAGTATTGATTGCTTCACCCAGGTTCACCGGTTCTCCCCAACCCCCTCCATCGAGTGTAACTTTCCAGATGTCATTCTCACCCAGTCCTCCGGGCATGTCAGACACAAAATAGAGTGTGTTCTCATCGGGTGAGATGGCAGGATGTGCAGTGGAGAGGCTATCTCCAAGTTGCTCGAATACCACGGTTGCCTCCTGCCAGCTCTCCCCGTCAGATTGTGATTTATAAATCTGGCATCCAAGTTGCTGGTTCTTGCCTTTTTTACACCTCGTAAAGTAGAGTTTAGAGAAATCTGATGAAATGCAGGGAGTCCCATCCTCGAACTCAGAATTCAGGCTCTCCACCGGGACCGGTACACTCCACTTTCCTTTCCGGTCCATGGTTGTGGAGAACATGTCTGCAAAACTCTGTCCCGTGGCACCATGAGACTCATTCCCCGATGCTTCCTCACGGGTAGATGTAAAGTAAACCTCACTAAATGACTCATTCACGAAGGCCGGAGAGAAATCTCTCTCTCGCGAATTAAAAACCTTCATATTCTCGATGATATAACCAGTCGGATTCGCCTTCCACACTATTGCTGCCTGACAAGACTCAAATCCGATTTCTCCACGTGGATCATCGGGAACCAGCTCCCTGTATTTTTTAAACTCCACTTCAGCCTCAGCATATTCTTCATTCACCAACAGCACCTGTCCATACCTGAGAAATAATATCGGATCCTGGTAATCCTCACGAATCGCCTTACTATACCAAAGTGCCGCTGACCTGGCATCGCCAGTAATCCTGTAGCATTCACCAACCTTAAAGAAGATTGCAATTTTTTGATCCTTATCCACTTTATTATAAGCATCCTTATAAAGGTCAATCGCAGTATAATACTCTCCTGCATCAAAGGCAGCCTGCGCCCTGGAATCTTTTGGCTTCTTCTGTGCCTCAGCAGGTACAGTCAATATAAAAATGGCCATAAGGGCCGGAATAATCGATATGAATAATTTTTGCATAGTCATGCCCGTTTTACAACACGTAAAATTACCTTTTTTTTCGATGAATATAAAACGAAAGAAATCCCCCAAATATTGGCAACTGAAACAGGCATCCCCATGAAAAAAGAGGGTGACCCGTTTGAGCCACCCTCCTGAGTTATGGATTTACAGGAATGATTAACTTGAAAACAAGAGCTCTCTGTACTTGGGCAGCGGCCAGATCTCATCATCCACGATCAGTTCCAACTTATCGATGTGATATCGGATCTTATTAAGAAATGGAGCGATTTGCTTGGAGTACTCCCTGGCTTTATTCTTCTGATCCTCCATTTTATTCGCTTTTTTCCTTGCTTCAACCATCTCGTTCACACCAGCCTTAATGGCCGTCACGTGTTCCGAAATCTCCCTGATCAGTTCGATCCTGTTTCCGGCAAGTTGCTTATACTCATCGCCGTATATCTCTTTCAGTCCAAGAACATTCTCCATCAGTCTATTCTGATACTGCACAGCCGTGGGTACAATATGGTTTAGTGAAAGGTCACCCAATACCCTGGCTTCGATCTGGATCTTCTTGGTATACTCCTCAAACAGTACCTCAACGCGGCCTTCAAGTTCGATTTCGGTGAAAATCCCCAGATCGAAGAAGAGTTTCTTGGATTTATCCGAAAGGTAAGCATTCAGTGCTTCAGGAACATCGGTGATATTGGTAAGACCACGTTTTGCAGCCTCCTTCTTCCAGTCATCACTATAGTTATCACCCTCAAACCTGATCGCTTTGGAAGCTATGATATACTCCCTGAGAACCTGGAAAATAGCTTCATCCTTCTTCACTCCTTTTTCAACCAGGTCATCAACCTCTTTCTTGAAGGCAATGAGCTGTCCTGCAACAGCTGCGTTTAGTGCGGTCATCGGTCCGGCCGGGTTGCAACTGCCACCCACAGCCCTGAATTCGAAGCGGTTCCCTGTAAAGGCAAAAGGCGATGTACGGTTCCTGTCTGTGTTGTCAAGCAGAATCTCAGGGATTTTCCCGATATCCAGCTTTAAAGCAGTCTTCTCATCAGGGGTCATTTTCCTGTTGGTTACCTGCTCCTCAATCTGGTCGAGCATGGCTGATACTTCCGTTCCCAGGAAACAGGAGAGGATGGCCGGTGGTGCTTCATTGGCTCCAAGACGGTGAGCATTTGAAGCTGACGCGACACTTGCACGTAACAGATCCTGGTGGTCATATACTGCTTTCACGGTATTCACCACAAAGGTCAGGAACTGAAGGTTCGATTTTGGATTCTTACCGGGTTTGTGGAGAACAACTCCCGTGTCTGTAGAAAGTGACCAGTTGTTATGCTTACCGGTTCCGTTGATCCCACTAAACGGCTTCTCATGGAAAAGTATTCTGAATCCATGGTGTCTCGCTACCCGTCGCATCACGTCCATTATCAAAGCGTTGTGATCCACTGCCAGGTTACACTCCTCAAATACGGGAGCAAGCTCATACTGGTTGGGAGCCACCTCATTGTGACGGGTCATTACCGGAATCCCAAGTTTATAGGCTTCCGATTCCATGTGGTGCATGAAAGCAGATACCCTTTCAGGGATGGACCCAAAATAGTGGTCATCCAACTGCTGGTCTTTGGCTGAAGCATGTCCCATCAATGTTCGGCCGGTCAGAACCAGGTCGGGACGGGCATAATACAGCGCCTCATCGATGAGGAAATACTCCTGTTCCCAACCCAGGTTGGCATTCACCTTTGTAACGTTTTTATCGAACATCTGACAAACTTCGGTGGCAGCCTTATCAACCACATTCAGTGTTTTCAGCAGAGGAGTCTTGTGGTCCAGCGCCTCTCCGGTATATGAAATAAATACGGTGGGAATACAAAGGGTGTTATCAATAATAAAGGCTGGGGAAGTTGGATCCCAGGCAGTATACCCGCGGGCTTCAAAGGTATTTCGGATTCCGCCACTGGGAAAGGAGGATGCATCGGGCTCCTGCTGAGCCAGTGCTCCACCGGAAAAAACTTCCACAACGCCGCCGTACTGAGTGAGTTGAATAAATGCATCATGCTTTTCTGCGGTTCCCCCGGTGAGAGGCTGGAACCAGTGGGTGTAGTGGGTAGCTCCCCTTTCAATAGCCCAGGACTTCATGCCTGTAGCAACAGAATCTGCTTTCTTCCTGTCAATGGGTGTACCTTTATCCATTGAATCCATCACATGATGAAAAGCATCTCTTGAAAGGTACTTCTGCATTTTCACCTTGTCGAAAACATTAATCGCATAGTAATCCGAAGTTTTGTCGGAAGGAGGAGTAACATGATTGGGTTTTCTGTTAAAAACCTGTTCAAGTGCCTTAAACCTGATAATCGCCATAATGAAATAATTAAGTTAGTATCTAAATTTTTTAGGGTTTACTGGTGCAAATATATTCACTTTTTTATTTATACCCCCATTTTTTATACCTAAAAGTGAAATATTTTATCATTTTTATCTACAAAGGTAGCTTTTAAACGTTTTTGTCAGAATTTTTCACTTTGCGTAAAAAAAGCCGCCTGAATGACCAGGCAGCTTCCCATGAATATTCTGGAAAATTTTCCTACTTCCACTCCTCTACAAAATATTTGTAGAAAAGGGGAATGGTTTCAATACCCTTATAAAAATTGAACAAGGGATAGTTTTCATTGGGCGAGTGGATGGCATCTGAATCGAGGCCAAATCCCAGTAAAATTGATTTACAGCCAAGAACCTCTTCAAAATCGGAAACAATGGGAATGCTTCCGCCACTCCTTACGGGAATGGGAGATTTCCCAAAACTCTCCTCAATGGCCTTACTTGCGGCCCTGTATGCCGGAAAGTCTATGGGAGTTACATAACCCTGTCCCCCGTGAAGACTTCTTGCCTTCACTTTGGTTCCTTCAGGAGCCATCTTTTCAAAATGTCTGATAAACAGCTCATCGATCTTCTTCGAGTCCTGGTTTGGAACAAGCCTCATCGAGATTTTGGCATATGCCTTTGAGGGAAGTACTGTTTTTGCACCTTCTGCAGTGTATCCCGACCAGATTCCGTTCACATCCAGGCTGGGACGAATACCCGTACGCTCCGTAGTGGAGAAACCCGACTCACCAACCACTTCGTCAATCTCAAGTATACTTTTATATTTGTTCAAATCAAATGGAGCCTTTGCCATCTCGGCACGTTCCTCTTCCGAGACCTCCATCACATCATCATAGAAACCGGGAATGGTGATGCGGTTGTTCTCATCGGTCAGTGAAGCAATCATTTTGGCCAGAAGGTTCGCGGGATTTCCCACTGCCCCACCGTACAATCCCGAATGAAGATCGCGGTTGGGACCTGTTACCTCTACCTCCATATAGCTGAGCCCACGCAAACCAACCGTAATGGATGGAATATCCTGAGCAATCATGGTTGTATCGGATATGAGAATAATATCTGCTTTTAAAAGCTCCCTGTTCTCCTTGCAAAACTTTTTCAGGCTTGGGGAGCCAATCTCCTCCTCCCCTTCGATCATGAATTTAACATTGCAGGAAAGGGTTCCGGTACGGTTCATCAGCTCAAATGCCTTCACATGCATAAATAGCTGCCCCTTATCATCATCTGCTCCACGGGCATAGATTCTCCCGTCACGTACTTCGGGCTCAAAGGGAGGTGAATCCCATAAATCGAGGGGTTCAACCGGCTGAACATCATAATGGCCGTATACAAGCACCGTTGGAAGTGATTCATCCACAATTTTTTGACCATAAACCACAGGCCAGCCCTCAGTCTCCTTTACCTCGGCATGGTCGGCTCCTGCATTAATAAGACTTTTCTTAATTAACCCGGCAGCCATTTTCATGGAATCCTTTGCCTCAGCACTTGCACTGATGGATGGAATCCTGATCAGATCAAATAGCTCATTCAGGAAACGATCCTTGTTCGATTCAACGTAACTCTTTATCTCTTTCATTTTATATATCGTTAATATAAACCCATTTACTCACTTACCCATTTCCCTGTATACCCGTTCAAGTTCATCGTAAAATAGAGATCCGTAAACACGGGTAATGGGTTCTTTCAGAAACCTGAACACAGGCATCTGCTCTTTTTTTCCCAGTATGCGAGCCGGTTCACATATACTCCACCTGTGATAATTGAGAGCAATACCAACTTTTAACGGACTCACCCGTATGGGATAGAGATGGCAGGAGACCGGTTTCTGAAAAGGTACTGATCCTGCATGGTATGCCCTCTCTATGGCGCACCTGGCAATGCCATTTTCAAATATTACATACACGCACTCCTCATGGCCAACAAGGGGGGACACCTTGTCACCATCCCGGTCCACCACCCAATTGCCCTGTTTTTCCACCTCACGAATTCCTTCTGTCCTCATAAACGGTTTGATCGATTCAATATGCAGATCAAGGATCCTTACCTCCTCATCCTCCAGCGGGGCACCAGAATCACCAAAAACACAGCAATTCCCTTCACACTTCTGAATGTCACAAATGAAATGGAAGTCAAACAAATCCTTGCTCACAATAATATCCCCAATCTGAAACATAGCCGTCATCTTAAGTTACAAATGTGCAAAAAATGTAGTGAATTGATTCCTGTTGTAAAGCTTCTATAATGTTAAAATGTAAAAAAAGAAAGAATTATAATCCATTAATATGTAACATTATACGATTTTTTGTTTAATATTTTATGTTAATTCTTAAACATTTTTAATGTATTTCTGTTTAACATTCAAACAAATTTATTAAACAGTCCTATCATGAAAACAAATGTACTACTTCAAACCGTTCAAAATCCGATCATAGTGATCAGGAGAACAATGTTAGCCCTGATAATGGTTTTTACCGCCAGTATGACTTTTTCCCAGACCACAGTTGTTGACATTATCGTTAACAGCACGAACCACACAACCCTGGAAGCAGCTGTAATTGCAGCTGAGCTTGATGGTGCACTATCAGGTGAAGGTCCTTTTACTGTATTTGCTCCGACCGATGATGCCTTTGCAGCATTGCCAGAGGGAACAGTAGAAGCCCTGTTGGAGGACCCGACAGGTGCGCTTGCCCAGATTTTGCTCTACCATGTGGTAGGTGCCAAAGCACTCTCCACTGATCTTTCCGATGGTCAGGTAATTACTACCCTGAACGGGGACAGTGTGACTGTTAAAATTCTGCATGATGAGGTATTTATCGACGATGCCAAGGTTACCGTAGCTGATATCGAAGCCGACAATGGTGTGGTACATGTGATCGACGCCGTCCTTATCCCTTCATCCACTGTACTGGATGTAATCGTTGGAAGCCCGGTTCACAACACCCTGGAAGCAGCAATCTTTGCCGCTGAACTGGATGGTGCGCTTGCAGGAGAGGGTCCGTTCACCGTATTTGCTCCGACCGATGAGGCCTTTGCTGCATTGCCCGCGGGAACAGTAGAGTCCCTGCTGGAGGACCCGACAGGTGCGCTTGCCCAGATTTTGCTCTACCATGTGGTTGGTGCCAAAGCACTCTCCACTGACCTTTCCGATGGACAGATGATTACCACCCTCCATGGCGACAGCGTTACAGTGAAAATCATGGATGGGATGGTATACATCGACAATGCCATGGTAACCGTTGCCGATATATTGGCCGACAATGGTGTGGTTCATGTAATCGACGCCGTCATTCTGCCCATGTACACCGTTTTTGATGTGATTGTAACAAGTCCTGCCCACAATACACTCGAAGTTGCCATTTATGCCGCCGAGCTTGACGGAGCACTTCAGGGAGAGGGTCCTTTCACCGTTTTTGCTCCGACCGATGAGGCCTTTGCCGCATTGCCCGCGGGAACAGTAGAGTCCCTGCTGGAGGACCCGACAGGTGCGCTTGCCCAGATTT
>JAWOHR010000163.1:0-9733 GCA_046485075.1 Bacteroidales bacterium | reverse complement strand
GGACCATCGACCCGCAATCGGCTGTAACCACTTTCAATTCAGGTTTGAATGCTCCCTCCATGGTTGCGGCAACTGTTCCCCTGATGTCCCTGGACGAAGCGCCGATCCCGAATTCGTATTTCCCCTGGTCATAGGTGATCTTCTCCTGGTTCATATCCCAGAACCAGAGGTCGGCGCAATCCAAACCGATGCTCACCGTTTTGGTCTGTCCTTTGGGTATGGTAACCCTTTTAAAACCTTTCAGCCGCTTGATGGGCCTTTGCAGGCTTGCAGGGCTTTCAGGTGTGGACATGTAAATCTGAACCACTTCATCGCCGTCGTAACTCCCGGTGTTTTTCACATCCACGCTTATGGTTATCTGATCATGGGGGGTTACATGGCTCCGGCTGATTTTAAAATTGCTGTATTCGAAGGTGGTGTATGACAATCCGTATCCGAATTCATAGGAAACTTCCTTGTCAAAATACCATAAAGTACGTCCGTTTTTGCCAGGGCCTCCCCGTAAGGTATAGTCGGTTATGGCCGGCAAATCGTTGACCGATTGATACCACGTGCTGTTTAGCTTTCCGCCGGGATTCACATCGCCGAAAAGGATTTTTGCAATGGCCTCACCCTGGGCCTGACCATTGTAACCCACCCATATAATACCAGGGATGTTCGCCTGGTGTTTGAATTCCTCCACCTCCACGCAACCCAGTGTTTGCATGACCACGATGGTGTTTGAATTCACTGCGGCCACGGCTTTGATCAGTTCCACCTGGTTGCCGGGTAACAGCAGGGTGAGCCTGTCCGCCTCCTCGGTGGCCGTTTTTTCGTCGGTTCCGACAAAAACCACGGCCAGGTCGGCCGTCCTGGCCATGTCGATGGTTTCCTGTGCAACCGGAGCATGATCAGGAGTTTTGTAACACAGGTACAGGGACTGGGGTTCGGTGACCCCCAGCCTGTTCACTTTTACCTTCATCAGGCTACCTGCCCCGTAAACACCCCCGGCTCTTGCGCCTGAAGCAACGGTTGCATCCAGGGTGGCCACCAGGTTCCCGTCGGCAGAACCCACCCTGACCTCAATGATCCCTCCCTCGGTGGGAATGTTGACCACGATGCCGATGGTATCCACATTCACCAGGTCGATGTTTTGATAGGCCGTCCACGATCCGTCGGAGATGGTTCTGACCTGCTCCACCGATCCCATGCCCGAACCAACCGTAATACCGTTGGATGCGGCACTAAATTTTGTGGCATCGTATTTGGTTACGCTGCCGTCATTTTTCTGCAATTCAAACCCGGCGATATAGAGCAGGTTGCTTTTGCTTGCCGTGTTGCCCCCCGAACTATGCAGGATTTCAACCGTATATCCATTTTCTGAAAGATAATTCTGAATTCCGGCCAGGGGGGAGATCAAATTTTCAGGTGCAGGCCTGCCTGAATAGGGTCCCAGTTCGACTTCGTCTGACTGGGGGCCAAGGATGGCCATCTTCCTTATTTCACCGGGATCCAGGGGCAGTGCCTTCCGGCTTGTTTTTGTCACCACCTCATTCTTGAGGAGAACGGGTGTTTTGGTGGCGATCTCTTTTGCAAGGGCCTGGTTGGAGGGAGAATTTACGATGTTGGGTCGAAACTGTGCATAAGGTACTTTCGCAGGCGGATCAAATTCCCCGGTTCGCATCCTAATGGTAAACAGATTCAATAGCGCACGGTCGATGTCGGCCATGGTAATGAGCCCTTTTTCCAGTGCCGAGATGGTGCTTCTTTGATATACGTTTCCGCAGTCGGAATCAACACCTGCTTTCAGCCCCATGGCGGTGGCCTCCTCGGAAGTTTTCACATAATAATGTCCGGTATAAATGTCCTCAATTGCTGCACAGTCACCCGTGATGTAACCCTTTAGTCCGTACAATTTCCTGGCAAGGGTATCGAGGTAGAAGGGACTGGCTGATGTGGGAACTCCGTTCACGGCGTTGTAGGAGGACATGATGGAGGGCAGGTGGTCCTCTTCGATCAGCTTTTTGTAGGGCGAAAGATAAAACTCCATCATGTCCCTGCCATCCATGTCCGAACTGCTTACGTGGCGGTCGAATTCACTGTTATTGGCAAAATAGTGTTTGGCACAGGGTACCGCTTTCAGGTAGAGGGGATCATCGCCGGTCATGCCGCGGACAAAGCCCCCGGCCATTTGAGATACCAGGTACGGATCTTCACCGTAAGTTTCTCCTGTCCGGCCCCACCGGGGGTCCCTGATGGGTTCGACCACGGGTGACCAGTAGGTGAGCCCTTTTGTACCTGTGGCATGGATGGCCCTGGCTTCATCGGCGATGGCCGAAGCTTCTCTTTCCATCAGCCCGGGGTCCCACGAGGAACCAAGGGCAACGCTGTTTGGAAACGAAGTGGGCGCTGCCAATCCCACAGCCGGATTGGCAAATCCCAGTATCCCGTGCAGCGCCTCGCTCCAGAGGTTATACGATTTTATGCCAAGGCGCGGAACCGGTGCCATGTTATTGCCCAGCAGAGCCTGCTTCTCTTCCAGTGATAACCTGGAAACCAGGTCGGCTGCTCTCTCTTCAAATGTGTATGCCGTGTTCAGGTAAACCGGGATTTTCGCCACCGGCTCTTTCGATTCAACTGTTGTGTATGCCGGCAGGAGGATCATCACGATCATCACAATCGTCCCGATCATCCCCGCCATTGCCAAACGTCTTTGAGAAGGAATTCCTTTGTCCATGGTCTGAAATATTTGTGAAATGGGTTTCCTACCTGAATATCAGGGGTGCAAATTCATTGAGTGCCCTTCTCCAGGTGAGCCATTCGTGTGCAGTGCCCTCCGATACATGAAACACGACCTTTTCGATGCCATGACTTCTGAGGGCTTCCACCCATTGCTGGGGACTGCGCTCTTCGGTACCGGTACTGATGAACAGCAGGTTCATTTGCCGGTTGAAGGCATCGGCATCTTTAAACATGCCATTGAAGGCCGTTTCAATTCCGTCATCGCCGCGAATGAAAAATCCGCTGAAGGTACCCATCCAGGCAAATTTGTCCATGTTTTCCGAGACCGTCAGACTGGTCTGAAATCCTCCCCTGGACAATCCGGCCATCGCCCTGTGTTCCCGGTCTGTGTTGGTCCGGAAGGTACGGTCAATGTAAGGAATAAGGTCATTGGCATAAATCTCTGTCACATTTCCAGATGCTTCGCGTACCTCTGAATTGGTCTTGATATCGCCGCTGGGCATGACCACGATCATGGGCACGGCTTTTCCCGATGCGATCAACCCGTCCATGATATTCGCCATTTGTCCCTGGTTCGACCACCCGTTCTCATCCTCACCCCATCCGTGTACCAGGTAAAGGACCGGGTATTTTTTGCCGGGATTGGCTTCATATTCGGCGGGAACATAGACGTTGATATGCCGCTCCATTCCATTGATGTCCGACCAGTAGTATATCGACCGGACCTGTCCGTGTGGAATCTCCTTATTGAAGCGGTAGTAATCCCCTTCCGGTCCCTCGGGAATTTCGATCCCGGAGTTCTCCCAGTTGCTGCCAAAAAATGCTTCTGTGTTCCGGTCCATCACACGAACCCCATCGATGACGATGGCATAATAGTGGAACCCGACCACCTGGGGGTCGGATTTACCGGTCCACACTCCGGCTGTATCCATGGTCATGTCGTATACTTTGCCGGCAAGATCGACCTGGACTTTCTGGGCTGTGGGAGCCACAACCTTGAAGATGGCCTCCCGGGTTTGCTGGTTAACCGCAGGATAGGATGCCAGGAAGGTGTTCGTGGAGGCGGGCTTAAAACCTTCGGGTGGCGGTTCGAACTGCGGGCCCCGTCCGAACTGGGCTGACAGGGTGCCGGCAAACAGAATGGCCGCTGAAAATAGCAAGGCATTTTTCATCAGATGTTGGGTTTAGTGATTTAGTAATTTAATAATATATATTGAAAGGTTGTTTTTTTCATCTCCAAAATTTGAAGATGAGTCTGCCGGTTTACTATATCCGGAGAAATACTTGACTATAAGCCGTCTTCGTAGTAACTTACATTCATTGTCAGCCCCTGACTTCCATGAGAATTGCCGTCGCAATCCCATTATTATTGCTTTCTGCTGCATTCTTTCAACAATGTAAGGAGGAAAAGGAAGAATATGATATAATCCTTTCGATCCCGAAGGAGGACAGGTTTGTTTACAAGTCAGGAGATCTCCTGCTGTACAGTTGCGATTCCGGATCGTCCGACACCGTTGAAATAAAGGAGGCCCGCTTCTGGACCGATAAAGGTACGTTCAAGGACTGGACTGGACAATATAAATATAGTTATGATTACCAGAGTATCGGATTGGAAATGAGAGACCGGGAATGGAAAAACGCCTTATATTACGTTTACCCATACGATAATGTTTCATTTAAGGGTCCCTGCTTCTTAATAGCAACCGGTGGCTACGATATGATAGGCCTTCCAACAACATTCATTGCCAATGGCTGTAACTACCCGGGCGAAATGAACTTTGGCGGAGGCGAGGTATCATATCGTCAGAAAAGCATTAACGATTCCATCTACCAAAACGTTTACAGTTGCTCCTATAATCACTCCGATACAGCTAAGGTTGAAATTCTCTGGAACCTGAAATATGGAGTGATCCGTTTCTCTGAGTATATATCCGGAAACTGGAAACAATGGACCCTGGAAGGTCCTCTTTGATTGATCAAACGATTTGCATGGGTGAGCTTGAAAGGATCAACGATCGGATTCTTTAACCTGACTTCAGAAGAGGATTTAAAACTTGTCGTCATAAACAAAGGTTCGTTAAAAAATGACATAAAATTCTGATTTTCAATGAACCGAGCTTGCGAGCTCACCGAAGGTAAATAAGTAACTAAATATTAATCAGTGGAGAAGGTCGTTTCTGATTGAAACACTCATCCTGTTTATGTCTTTCCGTGGAAGGATTAACTTTCTACAGCTTCCAGATCGAGTTCCTTTACCGGGATGGGAAACAACACACCGGACTGAACGATTGGCTTCACCGAACTCGCAAGCTCGGTTCACAGGCCAGAAGTGAAAACAAGTTGCACTTCCATTTCAATGCTTCACTCACGTCGATAAACATTGCCAAGGCCATCCACTGGTTGAGCATCCCTAAAGAGTAACGAGGTTCGTTCTCAATGGCAGATATTAAAACAATGAACCACAACGTATTAATGCTAAACCGATTTTTTGACGTATTCGGAATAAACCCATACTCTACCAAAAATCAGAACTATGTCAAAGTCCCTATGCTTACGGCACTATGGCCGCTTAAAACTTAACGAAATATTGTATTTAAAAAATCCTTTGATAAACTCACTAATGGACTCACTCTTTTTCAAGATTCAACAATTCCCTGTAAGGCTTAAAGCCCCTGAGGCTCGCAAGATCCCAATCTCTTATAAAATTCCCGAACTCGGACATCCTCCCTTCCTGCATGGATTTTTTCAAACAGACCACACCATTCTCATTTAACCCCAGTACGGCATAGATCCTGCTGATAATAAGGAATAACACCTCTACCCTGTCTTGCAGTTTGTTGATCTCTTTCAATTTAGTTTGGAGAATCTCTTCAAGCTTGATTTTGTATCCGGCAGACAGATCCATGTCGTTTGGCAGCAGTTCAATTGCTTTCTCCGTGCACTTTATCGCAAGATCATTTTCCCCTGTTTTGATATAAGCATCTGACATACTATCATAACAAAATGCGGAATTCGGGAAAAACCCGATATTCAACCTGAATACTTTTACTGCATCTTCCAGGTATCCCAAAAAAGGGAACCATTTGACTCATATTAAGTAAGGTTGTATCTTTCCTGGTACCAACCTTACCCAACATGCCTGATCGCCCTGACAAATTATCCAATTTCCGGACTGTCCTTATATTACAGAATATATGAATCCAAAGACTTTCCTGGATAGAATTATACACAATCCCATCATACAGACCCTTGTCATGTTTATTAGTGCGGGGTGGATCGTTATTCAGGTAACCGAGTATTTTATCGAGAACTTTGGACTGAATGAAAAAGCCCGGGATATTCTGTTAATCACTCTGTTGTCTATACTACCTATTGTACTCTTTTTGGAATGGTACCTGAATCGGAAACCCAAATTAAAGGAAGCCTCTGTTAAGGATTCAGAACCTGAAAAAAGGAGAATATCTGTATCGTTAAAAAGGCGAAAAATATTACTTCCAGGAATCCTTATGATTATTGCGATTGGAATCACAATTGGTTTCCGAATAAACCATCAATCTAAGTTGAACTCTGCACAAAAGATTAAGTTGCCGGCGCTGATACATGAGATCGGAAATATAGAAGAAACCAACGGTTCACAGAATTGGAATGTATATCATAATGCTATTAAATTGGAAAAGATACTGCGGAATGATCCTAAATTCATTAATTTATGGAACAACATCACATTTCCCCTCACAATCAATACGGCCCCAACTAAGGCAAAGGTTTATGCCAAACCATATTCCCTACCCGACACAGCCTGGCAATTTATGGGGGAAACACCTTTGCTGGAATTACCATTTCCAAAAGGTTTATCCAGGATAAAAATTGAAAAACCTGGATTCGAGACTCAATATGACATATTGTTTAAAGCTTTTTCACTACCAACTGATGGCCATCATTTAAATTACAAGCTTTTTGTAACTGGTGACACCCCGGAAAACATGGTATTTATTCCTGGACATAAGGGTGACTTTTCTACAACTCCCATTATGGATGCTTTGTATGCAGGTGATATCTGGATGGATCGTTATGAAGTAACCAATCAGCAGTATAAATTATTTATTGATGCAGGGGGCTATACTAACCCGGACTTTTGGAGTAATCAATTTTTCGATGGAGAGGACACCCTGGAATTTGATATTGCGATCGACAGGTTTAAAGATAAAACAGGTTGGGCAGCACCCATCTCTTGGGAACAGGGTGATTTTCCAAAGGGTGCAGAGGATTTGCCTGTAACTGGCATATGTTGGTATGAGGCATCTGCTTATGCAAAATATGTGGATAAAGAACTTCCAACTCTGTTTCACTGGGTGTATCTCTCAGAGCCACATGCAGCAGCTGAAATTACAAAGTTTGGGAACTATGACGATGAAGGCCCTGAAGTTGGAGGGACCCATCCGAGTGAAACCAGATTCGGAACCTATGATATGCCGGGTAATGTCAGTGAATGGGTCTTCAATTCAATGGGTAGCAATCATATCATCATAGGAGGTAATTTTAAGGAACCCAGTTACTGGTATAATAACCGCTTAGGTGTCTCTCCCTGGACTAGAAATGAGCTTCTGGGCTTCAGGTGTATGCGTTACATCAATGATACCCTGAGAAATGAACTGTCAAAGGCATTTCGTTCAAATGATAGAGATTTCAGTAAGGCTGAACCAGTTTCAGACGAAGTATTCAGCGTGATTGAGAATCTATACAGATATGAAAAAGATAGTCTATATCCAGTAATTGAATCAAGAGTTGAAACAGAAGATTGGATACAGGAGATAGTCTCTGTCAATGTTCCCTATGATGATGTTCCCATGGAAATCGTGGTTTTTTTGCCAGTAAACGCAAAAGCTCCTTACCAGTCAATTATCTATTATCCAGGCGCTGATGCAAGATATGAAAACTCTATTGCAAACTTGAGACTTAAATATTGGAATGATTTCTTAGTGAAAGGTGGAAGGGCAGTTATCTGGCCTGTTTATTACTCCACCTATGGAAGGGGTGAAGTTAAAGCTAATAATCCTCAAACCAGAAGGCAGGTATACTCCTATATAATGATAGATGCCCAGATTGCTTGTGATTACCTTGAAACTCGAGCTGATATGGATGCAGAAAGGATTGCATTTTTTGGGGCTAGCTGGGGAGGGTTTATGGCTCCCTATGTATTGGCCATTGAGGAAAGAATAAAGCTTGGGATTCTAAGCTTATTTGGAGTTCAGTCATCCGATGAATACCAGGAGTTTGATCAAATAAACTATTTACCGAGGGTCAAAATACCCATGTTGCTCATGGCAGGTCGCTATGATCCTGATTACTCCTTGAAGCAACAACAGGCTTTTTATGATTTCCTTGGCACACCGGAAATAGATAAAAAGTGGAAGATATATGAATCTACTCATTACATTCCGCGAAAAGACGCGATCAATGAATCCATGAACTGGCTGGATAAATACTTTGGACCTGTAAATAAATAGCATATCAAATCCTGACCTTAAATAATACCCATACTTATCGGGAAATATTAAACTTAAATCAGATATAGTGATGAAAGGTCTTAGGAATATCCTGCTGATTATTGCGATTAGCCAGCTGCTAAGCTGCCATGTAGTTAGGGAACACTCTGAGACTGGTCCTACCCGCTGGCTAGGACCGTCTGCAAATGGTATCTATCCTGAAACCGGCCTGCTTAAGGAGTGGCCGGCCGAAGGACCTGAGATCCTTTGGTCATATGATAGCCTTGGAATTGGTTTCTCAACAGCGGTGATACAGAATAATCATCTTTTCATTACCGGAATGATCGACAGTACCGGGTACCTTTATAAATTCAACCTGGAAGGACAACTGATTTACAGGGTACCCTATGGACTTGAGTTTACTGGCAGTTATCCTGGTACACGGGGATCGCCGGTGGTAGTGGGTGACAAGGTATACCTGGAAAGTGGACGGGGGAAACTGGTCTGTTTTGAAAATGAAGATGGGTCTATTATTTGGAGCATAGATATGCTTATTGATTTTGAGGGTAAAAACATATTCTGGGGGATGAATGAAACGCCGGTAGTCTTTGGAGATGTGATTTATGCCACCCCCGGCGGAGAAGAATACAATGTGGTGGCCCTTAACCGGTTTAATGGTGAACTGATCTGGAATTGCCGTGGAGAGGGTGAGGTTTCGGCATACTGTACCCCGCTTCTGTTCGAACATAACGGAAAAAGGATGCTGGTGACCTATACGGCTTCACACCTGCTGGGAATAGATGTTTCTACAGGCAATCTGCTATGGTCCGAGGATCGCCTCACAGAATGGTCAGTCAACTGCATGACACCCATTTATCATCAAGGAGAGCTTTATTACGGAACCGGAAATGGAAGAGGCGGTGGTAAACTGAAATTATCAGAAGATGGAAGCCAGGTATTCCAGGTTTGGGAAAATCAGATTGGCGATATTCGCTTTGCCTCTCTGTTATGGGATGGATATGTTTATGAATCCTTTGATGAAATGAAAGAGTTGAACTGGAGGTGTGTCGATTGGTCCACCGGGAAAGAGATGTTTCGATCAAAAGAGCTTGCTTCCGGTGTACTGATCTGTGCAGATGGAATGTTATATTGCTATACCACCAGCGGAGTCCTGGCCTTGGTGAAACCAGACCCAACAGGATTTCACATTGTCAGCCAGACAAAAATAAGGCAGGGTTCAGGTGTCCATATAGCCGTCCCATCGATCCATGAGGGAGCATTGTATGTGAGGCATGGTAACGCACTTATCGTGTACCAGATTAAAGACAAAATGGTTTAAAAAATGGCACGAAAGACCGTAATGGGATCAGATATTTGTCTGTGTCTGATCTGACATTTTTTCCATGACTTTGAGTATATCGTTCCTTATAATCTGAACTGACTTTCCGGGTTCTTCGAATACCGGACTGTGGGCTGATTTATCAAAGGTGTAAAAACCTTTTGCAGGGGCCTTTAACTTCTCAAAA
>JAWOHR010000156.1:0-5531 GCA_046485075.1 Bacteroidales bacterium | reverse complement strand
CTTTTCACGTCAACTTTGTCGTTGTCGTCGTCACAGGCCTGTATCAGCACCGGAACCTGTAATCCGGACAGCTTAATAGAATTCACCACACCCAGTTCATCACCGAAGTTTGGCAGCACAACAAGTATCCCGTCAATGATTTCACTGTGGTTTTTAAAAAAAGCAGCACATTTTACTGCATCATCATAACCTTCAACGTTTCCTGTCGGTGTTTCGCTTTCAGGGAGGATTACGTATCCAAAACCCATCTTTTCGAGCTTGTCGAGTACTTTTTTACGAGCTTCTACAGCCAGTCTGAAATTGAAGATGTTACGCGTGGCTATGATTACTCCGAATGTCTGCTTGATTGTTTTCATTTTGCTATTTTTTAATAGTTATACTGTCATTATTTGCGATTCCTGCCGGCTCATTTTTCGATTATAACCGGGTTTTTTCAATGGCCTTTTTCCAGCCGGCATAAAGTGCAACGGTCTCATCAGGCTTCATGTTTGCTGAAAAGGTACGGTCACTGCTGTAAAGGTTTTTGATCTCCTCCAGGTCTTTCCAGAAACCGGTTGCCAGTCCGGCCATAAACGCCGCCCCGAGAGCTGACACTTCTTCAATGGTGGATCTAACCACTTCGCGGCCCAGGATGTCGCATTGAAATTGCATCAGGAAATTATTCCTGGTAGGACCACCATCAACACGGAGTTCTTTGAACTGAATTCCTCCTTCATTAACCATCAGGTCAATCAGGTCTTTTACCTGGTAGGCAATACTTTCAAGTGCTGCACGTACTATATGAGCCTTGGTGGTGTCACGGTTAATCCCCGTGATAGTGGCCCTTGCCGTATTGTCCCAGTATGGGGCGCCAAGCCCTACGAAAGCCGGAACCAGATAAGTGCCATTTGTGCTTTCAACCGAGGCTGCCAGTGCTTCAGTTTCCGAGGCGCTGCCAATAAGCTGCAGCTCATTTTTCAGCCAGTTGATTGTATCACCTGTGCAATGAATATTTCCTTCAAACACATAATCTGCCTTTTTATTCATGGCGAATCCGACAGAGGTGACCAGTCCTGCAGGAGCAGTGTGGGGAATAGACCCTATGTTCATCATAATGGATGAACCGGTACCGTAGGTTGCTTTGGCCATGCCCGGAAGGAGGCAGTTCTGTCCGAACAGGGCTGCATGGGAATCCCCAAGCAATCCCGCAATGGGTAAAGGCCGGCCTGGCAGAACTAAAGGGTCGGTAAAACCAAATACCTCGTCGCTGAACTTCAATTCCGGAAACATGTTTGCAGGCAGGTCGAACATCTGCATCAGTTCTTCATCCCAGTTCAGGGTTTTAATATTGAGCAGCAGGGTGCGGCAGGCATTTGAATAATCTGTTGCATGAACCTTACCTCCGGACAGTTTCCAAAGGAGCCAGCTGTCAATTGTACCGAGCAGCAGTTGTCCGTCATGTGCTTTATCCTTCGCGCCGGGGGTGTTATGGATGATCCAGCGAAGCTTGCTTGCCGAAAAATATGGGTCGATAATCATCCCTGTTTTTTCACGTACCAGCTGTTCCTTTCCCTCTGACTTTAGCCTGTCACAGTACCCGGCTCCCCTCTGGCACTGCCAGACTGCAGCACGGGCAATGGGTTTCCCTGTGGTTCTATCCCATATCAGTGAGGTTTCTCTCTGGTTGGTAATGGCAATGGCAGCAATGCTGTCAGAATCAACTGAACTTTCGTTCAACAGCTGCCGGATAGCTTTTACCACGTTTGCGAAAATCTCTTCAGCATCGTGCTCGACGAAACCCGGCAGAGGGTAGAACTGCTGATGAGGAAGGGAGACCCTGTGTAAAAGTTCAGCCTTTTTTCCAAACAACATTACCTTGCTTGCCGAAGTGCTCTGATCGATTGCCAGTATGTATTTATCAGTCATAGTGAATTTTAAAATCCGGGTTCAGCATTCAGAATGCGGTATCATTTTGACTTCATGCAGTTATCTCAGAATAATCACAATTTGCATATATAATATGGTATTAACCCATAACTTTTGATGCAGTTATTACCACCAGTCCGACAAGAAACAGGAAGAACATTATTGCCAGGAGACTGTTGGTTCCTTTCGGAGCTCCCTTGAATTCTTTCCATACAAATACGCCCCAGAGTATGGCTACTACCGGTGCGGCATTACTGAGTGCATATGATACTGCCGGGTCTCCAGCACCCACTGCCATAAAACTGACAACCATGCCGGAAGCCCAAATCAGTCCACCCAAAACACCGATAAGGTGAGTTTTCAGATTCCCGGTGAAATAGTCTTTTATCGCTACCGGAGAACCTTCAACAGGTTTTGCCATGAAGAACGGGTTGAAAATGAAAGTGGTAAGGAAGGCGCCCAGTGTAAAAAGAAGTACACCGCTGTAAGGGCCAAGGTTCCCTGTACCACCGGTGACAAAGACTGGATCGAGGGATTTCACCACGAATCCGTAAAAGAATGCAATAAATAAACCTGCAAGTACGGATAGGACAATCCCCGCCTTTGAGGGTTTTTTCTGTTGCGAGGCCAGTTTTTTATATGCCAACATGGTAAGGACGATTGCAGCAAAAATGATGGCAACTCCTGTGAACAGCATTGTTACTGGCAGGGTTTTAATCTCAGCTCCTCCTTTTGATTCAATGATGAAATTGAAGATTATTCCTCCAAGCCATGCTAAACCGCCGCCAATGGGAAATGCAACGGACATACCTGCAACAGCGATAGCTGCTACAAGAAGCAGGTTGCCGAGATTCCATACGGCACCTCCCAGCATTGCATAAAAAATGCTGTGACCGTCTGCCTGCTTTAAGTCTTCAGTGAATGTCCTGCCGTGTTCTCCGAAACTTCCGGCAGTAAATCCCCATAGCAGGGCAGTAAAGACAAGGCCCAGTACAAAATCCCAGTAAAATAACTCAAATCGCCATGTTTTTGCGGCCAGTTTTTGGGTATTTGACCATGATCCCCAGCAGATCATGCAGAATATAAAACCGCAGACTGCCAGCCAGTAACTCTCAATCAGAAACATCGTGTATCCCTTTCGTTATATTAATAGTATGGTGAATAATTATTTTGCTATTCATAACCTAGCAATCTCTTTGCAACATAGCTTAATCCCGTTGCTGAAATCCCATAATGGTTAAAAACTTCCAGTTGGGATCCAGCTACTGTTTCTTCATCGGGGATTGCCATTCGTTTAAAAGGAACCGACAATCCTGCTTCAAGTATAATTGCAGAACATGCCTCGCCTAAGCCGCCATTCATGCTATGTTCTTCAACTACAATAACGGCCTTGCACTCCCTGGCCGCATTTAGAATTGAGCTGGTATCGAGTGGCTTAATGGTGTGCATGCTCAGTACGCGGGCATTAATGCCATAGTCATGCAATAGTTTCGCTGCCTCAACTGCCGGTAATACTGTTTCGCCACAGGCGATAAATGCAACATCATTCCCTTCCAGAATTGTTGAGGCCTTTCCTATCTCGTAAGTATCATGATCCGTATGCAGATGAGGCATGTTTTTCTTTCCGAACCTGATATAGAATGGGTTCTCTGAGAGGGAGGCAGCTTTTATTGCCTCTCTGGTTTCGAAATTATCGGCAGGCACCACGATAGTTATATTATTGATGGCTCTCAGTGCAGCAAAGTCATGGAGGGAGTGATGAGTTGTTCCCAGTGCCCCGTAGCTCACGCCTGAACTTACACCGATAAGGTTGACCGGGTACCCGGAATAGGCTACATCATTTTTGACCTGCTCCAATGAACGGGTTGAAAGGAAGCAACCGGGAGAAGAGACAAAAACCTTTTTGCCGGTTGAGGCCAGACCGGCAGCAACACCCACCAGATTCTGTTCTGCAATACCTACTTCGACAATCTGGTCAGGGTATTCTTCTGCGAATGGGGTTAACCTGCTAGAACCGCGTGAGTCACTTGTAACTGCAATGACTGTAGGATCTTCAGCAGCAAGCCCTATGAGTGTATCGCAGAAAATCTCGAGATTGGCTTTGCCCTCAATTAGTTGGTCTGTAATATTCATATAAAGAAATTATAACAAATTCATTCAAATATATCACTTGTTTAATGCGGTTGCCTACAGGCCTGCCGGTTGATTATCCTGGTATGACACCTGTTCTGTCATAATAATTGGGCCTCTAATTCCCTGATAGCAATCTCGTATTCAATGTCAGAAGGAACCCGGTGGTGCCATTTTCTGACATCCTCCATGTAGCTTACGCCTTTACCCTTGATAGTATTGGCTATTATAAAAGTAGGTTTGTCTTTTACAGTCGGGACGTCATTTAGCACCTTCCGTAGATCGTGGATATCATGGCCATTGACTGTTCGTACTTCCCATCCGAAGGCTTTCCATTTTTCATCAATAGGATAGGGACTGCAAATTTCGGAGTTTCTGCCAGTGATCTGTAATTTGTTATGGTCAAGGATGGCAACCAGGTTGTCAAGTTTATAATGAGCGGCAAGCATTGCAGCTTCCCAGTTGGATCCTTCAGCCAGTTCCCCGTCGCCTATAAGGGTGAAGACACGATAGGGAGCATGATCCATTTTTCCTGCCAGGGCTATTCCCGTAGAGATGGCCAGGCCATGACCAAGTGCTCCTGTATTAAATTCTATTCCGTTGACTTTCCGGGTTGGGTGACCGACGTAGGGCGATTTGTATCTGCCTATTGTTTCGAGATCGGATTCAGGAAAAAAACCGCGTTCCGCCAGTACAACATACAATATCTCAACAGCATGCCCTTTACTTTGTATATAACGATCACGATTTTTATCATGAAAATTTTCCGGGGAGACATTCATCACATCATTATAAAGTACATTAAGGATATCGACACACGAAAGATCTCCGCCCGTATGTCCCGCTTTTGCCATCTTTATATATTTCAGCAATGCAATTCTGTATCTCACGGATTTGTCCCGAAGTTCCAGATCAGTGTACTTTTCCATATTACGGGTAATCTCCTTTAGCATTACATCTTTTCCCATTTGTCTTGCTCTGTTAATATTCTTGTATTCCGCGGTTACTTTTATTGTTCATTTTTGTATAAAGGTCATTTTATACACTAAAGCAAAAATAAAGAAAATAAACGTAAATATAAAGAAATATTATAAACAAAAAAATAAAAGCCATATTTTTGACTGACTTTTTATTTATCCTTGCCATGTGGGGCCAAATAGGCTAACTACCAGGTATTTAGCTGTTATTAGCTTATTGCGAATGGTTTAGGAGCGTGTAATTATGAGTATAATGGAACTTTCCTAGATATTATGACCGCTATTTTCATAAGATACCTGAGCGATATCCGGTCGTAAGTATTGACTCTTAACCTGCAACAATGATCTTGATATCATTGTTTTTAAGCATTACAATATCTTCTTCTCTTATATATGCATCAGTGATCAGGTAGTCAATCAGAGAAAGGGCTCCGAGGCTGGCAAAAGCGCTTTTGCCGACCTTGCTGGAGTCTGCTACCAGGTAAACCTCATTAGCTGATTCAATCATAGCTCGCTTTA
>JAWOHR010000152.1:0-7487 GCA_046485075.1 Bacteroidales bacterium | reverse complement strand
CACCCATGGCCTCATTGGTCCATGGGCATATGCCGGTCACCACATTATCAGCAATATAGCAATTCTCTGCCCCGGGTAAATAGGCTACAATACCATATACTGCATTGACATTGCACCTCCTGATCACGCAATTCCGGGCCCCGATAAACTGAATCCCGATCCCATCTTCATTTGGATTGGTAACGGTTACTCCCTCTATAAAAACCCACTTCCGGTTGTTGAGATCAATATGTGTATAAATAGCCTCTCCGCTGCTGCAACGGTAAACAACGGGTTTGTCCTGGGTACCATCGCGCGTTTGCAGCGTATCATGCTGCCCGGCCTGCAGTTCGATTATTTCAGCATGATCGCCGTACTCAGGTATGGGCCGGGTTGCCGCTTCCACAAAAGCCTCAGCCGATCCGCCATCCGGATCCTCCAGATTGAGTTTTATCTCGTAGCTGGTGCCCGGCAGCAAATCAAAAATGGAACCTGATTGTCTATTGGTCCATTTAAAACCAATGTTCTTTCCGGCGGGCACCCGGCGCAAGGGCATTCCCTCCTTCCAGTTTTGTGCTCCCTTCTCCCTGTAGCTTACCGAAACCACACCATTAAGATTGTCATCGCCCCGGATGTTCCATTCCACCGAAAGATTGATGAGGGTGGGAAAGGGCGTGGTTACCTCTCCGGGAATGGTGTGGTCCTGGGCGAAACCGTTTAACCCCGCAAGTCCCAATGCAATCAAAAAAAATACCCTCACTTTTAAGGCGATCATTGCAAAGTTATCGTAAGCTGCTTGTCTGTTTTTCATGGGATATTCTATTAAAAAGAAATATATAAACTTTCATTTAGTTTCTATAAACAAATATAAATTTTATTTTTACTTTTTTGTTGAACAATTCACCAATAATAGATAAATGATGGCTGTAAAGAAATTTCAGATTCTCCTGGCGGTAATCATAACGACAGGTTGCCTGAACAGGCCGGCAGAAACACCCGTCCATCTTAAAAGTGCGGGTCAGGATAAATGGAGAGTCATCGGCCCGGGTGGCGGAGGGGGTGTAATGAAACCAACCATCAGTCCGTTCGATGAGCAGATCGTTCTGACACACTGCGACATGACAGCAGCATACCTCTCGCAGGATGGTGGTGAAAACTGGAAAATGAAGAATCTGTGGACCGTGCCGGAGGATTTTGAGTTTGATCCGGCAGATCCGTCCACCATATATGTGGCCACCAGGGGTTATCGTCACAGTGAGGACAGGGGTTCCGGGTTAAGCATACTGTATAAGTCGGTAAACAAGGGAGAGAGCTGGAGAATCGTTTATCCTGATATCGGTAAGGCTAAGGATATGGACCGGCTTCAAAACCATGATTTGCTTCCCTCGGAGATCATTGAAGGCGCCCTGGATGGCACAATTGATAAAGTTTCCATTGATCCCGCCGACAACCGGAAAATCTACCTGGGCCTTGCTCCTTTAAAGTTTTACATCGGGGCAGATGATCAGAATGCGGTGGATTCCGCCATGTTGGTCCTCTCTGAAAACGGGGGTCAGGATTGGAAACTGGTGGCAAAGCTCCCCGGTAAAAATGTGAAGGCAATTTTCCCCTGCAGCGGATATGGCAGTCCGGATGAGGTCCTCATTTTCACTGAAATCGCCTCTGTCCGGTTGAACGAAAATTCGGGGAGGATCACCCCTCTCCCCATCCCTGTGGAACGCATCATCGCCGTTGAAGGAGGCCTGGAAGGAGAGGGCGCATTGATCTATATCCAGTCAAAGTATGAGCATGAAAAGGGAAATACAAAAGGCGGAATGTACCTCAGCAGGGACCTGGGCAAAAGCTGGACAAGCATCAATAACGGAATATTCAAGGATGTGCCTGAAGGCATGGTTCCCTATTTCAGGCAGGGCCTGGCCGTGTGTGAATCACAGGCGGGAGTGGCCTATATTTCGACCATCAATCCGACCCAGGATGCAGAGGGCTTAACTGCGGTTTATTGCATATTTAAAACGGTAGACGGAGGGGCTGAATGGAACCCGGTTTTTCTCTCCTCAACCCCCGGCGGGTATATCACCGGGAACTTTGAAGGTTCCTGGATGGAGGAAAAATTTGATCCGGGCTGGGGCGGAAGCCCAATCGATTTAGGAGTTGCCCCCAATAATCCCGACATCTGTTATGCAGGGGATAATGGCCGTGGTTACAAAACGACGGATGGCGGAAAAACCTGGAAGCAGGTTTACAGCCACAATCTTCCGGATGGCTCATACGCCAGCGGAGGCCTGGATGTAACCACCTGTTACGGCATTCATGCAGACCCGTTCGATAAGCAGCACTATTTCATCTGTTATACAGATATCGGACTCTTCCACTCATTTAACGGGGGTGACAGCTGGTTCCAGTCCATCACAAATATCCCAAGGCCCTGGCAAAACACATGCTATGACCTCACTTTTGATCCCGGAGTAAAGGGTAAGGTCTGGTCGGTATGGGCCAATGCCCACGACCTGCCCCGGACCAAAATGTTTGGAGGAAGAGGCTTTGATCGTTTTGAAGGCGGGGTTGCGGTATCTGAAGACGGGGGACTCAACTGGAAGGTCAGCAACAAGGGTTTGCCGGAAAACGCCATTTGTACGAATATCTTACTGGATACCCACTCACCCGTTCACTCCCGGACCCTCTATGTAGCGGTCTTTGACCAGGGCGTATATAAATCGGTGGATGGAGGAGAAAGCTGGAAATTAGCCAACCAGGGACTGGGCGATAATCTCTTCGCCTGGCAGATTCTGCAAAATCCCGATGGCCGGCTGTTCCTGCTTAGCGCACGGGGTAGTCGCGCGGAAGAAAAAGTGGATGGTGTCATTTACTACAGCGATGACCATGCCGGAACGTGGAACAGGCTTCAGTTACCGGAGGGTGTGAACGGACCGCACGACCTGCTCATTGACCCCGGACAACCCGAAATCATGTATGTATGCTGCTGGCCCCGGAGTGACAGCGGCAGTGATACCCATGGCGGGGTAATCAAAACCGAAGACGGCGGAAAGAGCTGGAGGAATGTTTTCGATGAGAGGGTCCGGGTCAATTCTGCCGGGATGGATCCGGAGAGGCCGGAGACCCTTTTTATCAATACATTTCAGAATGCGGCATACCGGAGTGACGACTCGGGTGAATCATGGCACAGGCTGGAAGGATACCGTTTTAAATGGGGACAGAAAGCGATTCCCGATGTAAATCATCCCGGGATGTTATTCCTCTCGACCTATGGCGGGAGTGTTTTTTATGGCCCGGCAGAAGGGACTCAAGGGGAAAATGACGATATTGAAAACATGCCGCAGGGGTGGTGGTAAGCTGTAAAATCAAAAACAGATGCTTCAAAGAATAAAGATCTTTATCAAATCGGTAGGCCCTGGTTTTATTATCGCTTCGCTTGTGCTGGGACCCGGAAGCATTACCGTAGCCTCGAGAATCGGATCGGAATACGGGTATGCATTCCTCTGGGTCATTGTCCTGGCAGTAGTTTTCATGATTACCTATACCTCCATGGGAACCCGCTTTGGCGTCCTGAACAGCAAATCCATGCTTCAGTCCATCGCAGACCATTATGGCAGGTGGTTTGCCGTCCTGATCGGGATCTCGGCTTTTCTCTCCACCTCCAGCTTCCAGTTTGGTAATAACCTGGGGATAGGAATTGGCATGGAGGGGATCACGGGGGTTAATGAAAGGATATGGCCCTTTATCTTTACCCCGCTTGGAATCATCCTTATTTTCTGGGCAAAAAATCTCTATAAGGTACTTGAAAACCTGATGAAGATCCTGGTGATGATCATGATTGTTGCTTTCTTTATCAATCTGCTTCTCACCAGGCCTGAAATTACCCAGCTGGCCCGGGGGTTTGTTCCTTCAAAGATTTCCCCCGACAGCCTGAATACCCTCGCTGCCATGATGGCCACCTCCTTTTCATTGGCGGCCGCACTTTATCAATCCTATTTAGCCCAGGATAAAGGCTGGAAAATAGAGAATTTGAAAAGCAGTCTCAAGGATACCTATGCAGGGATCCTGATGCTGGGCCTGATCTCTGCCACCCTGCTCATCACCTCTGCAGCAGCTTTGCATCCCAGGGGTATCGTTGTAAACTCGGCAGCCGATATGGCCCTTCAGATGGAAGCCCTGTTCGGGGGTTCAGCCAAGGTTATTTTCAGTGTAGGCCTTTGTGCCGCAGCGTTTTCCTCCATGATGGTGAACTCGGTGATTGGAGGGGGACTGCTGGCAGACGGGCTGGGTTTGGGGCGTTCCATGAACGACCGGAGAACAAAAATATTTATCGTGGCCATCCTACTGATCGGGATGTTTGTGGCCGTTTTCTTCAGGGGAAATGTGATTTATGCACTCATTATGGCCCAGGCCTCCTCCATACTGGCTGTTCCGCTTATTGCCGTGGGACTGTTCCTGATGCTGAACAATAAGAAAGTAATGGGGAAATACAGGAACAACCTGCTGCAAAATATCATAGCAGTGGCAGGTTTTCTAGTCATTATCCTGATGGTCTATTTCATGTACCAAAATATGGTAACCTCTATCCGAAACACCTAAATATTCTGATTTGGCTCAAATCGACGTGATATCACTGACCCGGGAACTAATCTCCCATGACACCATAAATCCCCCTGGAAATGAGGCGGTTTTGGCTGAGAAGCTTGGGAAACTCCTCAAAGACCACGGGTTTACAGTACACTTGCACGGATATGGCAGGAACCGGCTGCATCTTGTGGCAGAAAAGGGCCTTTCCGCTTCTGTGCCACCCTTGGTGCTTTCGGGTCACCTGGATACAGTTCCCCTGGGAGAAAAGCCCTGGAAGAGGGATCCTTTTTCGGGAATTACCGAGGGAGATAAAATCTTCGGCCGGGGTTCAAGCGATATGAAAAGCGGGGTGGCTGCCATGACCGTTGCAGCCATTGAAGCCACCTCCGGATCTGCACCGGAAGGTGGCGTCAGGCTTATTTTTTCAGCCGGAGAAGAACTGGGTTGCCAGGGTGTCCGTCAGCTGACCGATACCTTTAAGGGATTGGGGAATGCAGGCGCGATCATTGTGGGCGAACCCACGGCCAATATTCCTGCCATCGGAACCAAGGGAGCCCTCTATTTAAATGCGGTGGCAAAAGGAAAAACGGCCCACTCCTCCATGCCCGAACTGGGAGTCAATGCCATCTATAAAGCTGCAAGATCTGTTTCCAGGATTGAAGCGTTCCGTTTTCATGCAGCAAAAGACCCCCTGCTGGGGCTTCCGACCATCAATGTCGGGAAGATCCAGGGAGGACTGAATTTAAACTCCGTGCCCGACCATGCAGAGTTTACCATCGATATCCGCTCCACCACCAAGATAAGCCATCCATCCATTCTGCAAAGGCTTATCCATGAACTTGGGGATGACATTGCGCTGGAAACCCTTGTCGATCTTAACCCGGTCAGCACCCTGGAGTCAGATCCCTTCGTACAGCTGGTGTATGATCTCTGCGGGGTTGACCGTCAGGATGAATCGTGGCCTAGATCATTGCCCTATGTCACCGACGGATCTGTATTACAGCCCTTTTACGGTGGTGCACCCACCATTATACTCGGGCCCGGAGAACCTGGTATGGCCCATCAGACCGATGAATATTGCTTCATCGGGAATATCATTCAATCTGTATCCATCTATAAAAACATCATCTTAAAAAGGAGAAACTAAAATGAATCATTATCCGGATAAAATAACCGACAAAGCCCAGCTGGAAGATCTGCTCTCCCTGCCCACCCAGGCGGCGGTCAAAATGTTTTCAGAAATTGAAGGCGACATCATGTTCCTTGGAATTGGTGGTAAAATCGGACCTACCCTGGCAAGGATGGCAAAAAGGGCATGTGACCAGGCAGGCGTTAAGAAACAGATCTATGGAGTTTCCCTGTTCGAATCGGAACAGCAACGCAAACAGATCGGGGATATGGGTATTGAGACCATTCATGGCGATCTGCTGGACACTGACTTCATTAAAAGCCTGCCAAAAGCAGGGAATGTGTTTTTCCTGGCTGGGATGAAGTTTGGCTCAGAAGAAAACATATCCCTGACCTGGGCCGTGAACTCCTACCTGCCGGCGCTGGTTGCCGACCATTTTAAAGATTCCAGAATCGTCGCCTTTTCAACCGGATGTGTCTATCCCCTGGTTGCGGTGGAATCGGGCGGATCCCTGGAAACCGATCCGCCTGTACCGGTCGGAGAGTACGCACAGTCCTGCCTGGGAAGGGAGCGGATGTTTGAATATGGAAGCAAAAAATATCAAACAAAGGTTTGCCTGATCCGCCTGAACTATGCTGTCGAATTGCGTTACGGGGTATTGGTGGATATTGCAACCAAAGTGAAAAACCGGGAACCCATCGACCTTTCCATGGGATACTTCAATGTGATCTGGCAGGGCGATGTGAACGATGTGGTACTCAGGTCACTGGAACTATGTGATACGCCCGCAAAAATCCTGAACATTACCGGGGAGGAAATATTATCAGTCCAGGAGGTTGCCCTGGAGTTTGGAAAATTATTCAATGTGAAGCCCGAATTTGTTCATGAAGAAGCGAAAACGGCCCTGCTCAACAACGCTGAACAGGCCTTTAAGTTGTTCGGCCGTCCGAAGGTATCCACCGGGCAGATCATCCAATGGATCGCCGGCTGGATCGGTGAAGGGCGGGAAACCCTGGGCAAACCCACCCACTATGAAGTAAGAGACGGCAAATATTAAAATCTTTCTGAAAATGAATGTGAAAGAAATCCCGGAAGAGATCCTGAAATCCCTGCATAGGGGAGTCGTGATACCGGCCCTGCCCCTTGCCCTGGACAGGGACCGGAAGCTGGATGAGAAAAGGCAGCGGGCACTCATGAGGTACTACCTGGATGCAGGTGCCGGCGGAGTAGCCGTTGCGGTCCATACTACCCAATTTGAAATCCGTCACCCGGAGATAAAACTCTATGAACCGGTTTTAGGAATTGCCAGGGAAGAGTTCGACCGCTTTGAAGCACAAACCGGCAAGCCTGTGATCAGGATTGCCGGGATCATCGGAAAAACAGACCAGGACTCAAAGGAAGCCCGGCTGGCACTGTCGCACGGTTACCATGCAGGGTTGCTGAGTCTTGCCGCTTTCCCGGATGCTTCAAATGAAACCATACTGGACCATTGCAGGAGCCTTGCAGGGATCATTCCCCTGGTTGGATTTTACCTTCAGCCTGCAGTGGGCGGGCGGGTACTGGATGTGAATTTCTGGAGGGAATTTGCAAAAATCGAAAACGTGATTGCCATCAAAATGGCACCGTTCAATCGTTACCAGACCCTGGACGTGGTAAGGGGTGTGATTGAATCGGGACGTTCGGACGATATTGCACTCTACACCGGAAATGATGACAATATCCTGGTTGACCTGCTTACCGAATTCGAATTCAGGGCGGGTAGCGGGATTATCAAGAAGCGGATTGTGGGAGGACTGCT
>JAWOHR010000101.1:0-4597 GCA_046485075.1 Bacteroidales bacterium | reverse complement strand
CGTAAGAACAAGGTAGGTGGTTATCAGCCAGTAAGGCATGATCCTGGAGGAGTCCGGAACCGGGTTAACCTTCACCACCTCACCCGCCTCATTGAGTACCTGAAGGTCAACCGGCGAGATTAGCTTAAGAGACCCTATGACCATCACTACAAAACCAAGGGCTGCAATGATCATACCGATTCCAATCTTCTTGGGAGTGGAGGGTTCCATTCCCTTCTGATTGAGCCAGGCAAAGGCCGCCATCACCACAAAGGTGAGGGAGACGATAAACAGCGGATTGAATGATTGAAACACCTCCGGGGAAATGGGATTGCTTGCCTCACCCTGTGCGTATAACCAGTAACCCACAGATCCGCCCACCACGGTCATTACGGCACCAATGATCCTTTTGCTCGGCAATGATTTCTTCCCGAGAAGCAATGCGATGCCGGCAATAAACACAATTACAGAGAGAATCCTGTTGAGGGTGAAGAACATGAAGGTACCCGGGCCCACTGCTTTTACTGTATAATCCCTGGCAAAAAAGGTCAGGGTTAGCCCGTTCTGGTGAAATCCCATCCAGAAGAAGATAACTACAAAAAATACCAGAAGCAGTGAAACAACGCGTTGTTTTTCCTCCTTGGTGGCGATCATCACAATCCAGGTCACAAACCCCACGAATAAACCGATGGCTGCACCGGTGTAAATGTCCTTTACGAAACTGATCAGCAAGGCGGCAACTGCTCCGGCCCCAAGTGCCACGGGGATAGCCAAAGGTTTCTCCTTCAGGGTTATGGTCTTTTCTCCGGCAGCTTTCTCGCGCCTGGGAAGGTGCTTGTTAAAGATCAGGTATGCCATCAGTGAAATCACCATGGCAATGGCGGCAATCCCAAACGCAAAATTATATCCCCTGGAGAAAACTTCAATATATTGGTCGGCAAATTCACCAAGATCAGTTACCGGTCCGTTCATGCTGACGGCATTTGCCAGTTGCTGCAGAGATGTTGTATCCTGGAGAATTCCGTCTTTGTACTGGTGGCAAAGTGCAGGTAAACTTCCGTCATGGAGAAACCCGTTGGTTTTCAGCCACCAGTTTCGTACACCCATCGCTGCAAAGGGAGCAAAAAAAGCACCCACGTTGATTCCCATGTAAAAGATCAGGAAGGCGTTATCACGTACCTTATTATATTTGGGATCATCATATAACTGGCCCACCACCGCCTGCAGGTTCCCCTTAAAGAAACCATTACCAATGGCAATGGTAAAGAGACTGACCACTGTGACAGAGAGCGGCATTCCGGGGATTGCCATCATCAAATATCCAATAAACATGATCACCTGTCCCAATGAAATGACTGCATTATATTTTTTAGTGGCATCGGCCAGAATTCCGCCAACCAGTGCCAGGGCATAAATGGCAAAATAAAACGAGCTGTAAATATCACCTGCTTTCTCAGCAGCCAGTCCGAATTTTGCCTGCAGGAACAGCACAAGGATGGCCATCATGGTATAGAAGCCAAAACGTTCCCCCATGTTTGCAAAAAAGGCCACATAAAGCCCTTTAGGATGTCCTTTTAACATTGAGATTGGTTTTTGTGAATAATCTGATTTATCTGATTTATCTGTTTTATCTGATGGGGACAAATATAGAAATAGTTTTTTCTTAAATTTGATTCAAACAGCATGTTATGAAAATTTTCAGGGCGGAGCAGGTGAGGGAAATAGATGCTTACACCATCGAAAATGAGCCTGTTGCCTCCATCGATCTTATGGAACGTGCTGCTAGGCGTCTTACAGGATGGTATGTACGCCACTATCACATCGATCGGAAAGTACTCATATTTGCAGGACCTGGTAACAACGGCGGGGATGCACTCGCCATGGCCAGGCAGCTTGCCGAAAGGCAATACCGTGTCGTATGCTGGTTGCTCCGTTTCGGGAGTTTGTCTGCAGATTGTGCCATCAATAAGCAACGGCTTAAGGACCAGGGGCTGGTTCAATTCTATGAGATAGGGGAGGGAGATCCGCTTCCTTCACCGGATGAAAAAGATGTTGTGGTGGACGGGATATTTGGATCGGGTCTCACCAGGCAGGTATCCGGGTTTCCGGCAAGGGTAATAGGCCTGATCAACCGCCATAAAGGGGTAGTGGTATCCATTGATATCCCCTCCGGGCTTTTCGGGGAGGATAATTCCGGTAATGATGATCATCTGGTCATAAAGGCCACACATACCCTCACCTTCCAATTCCCGTTTCTCTCCTTCTTCTTTCAGGAGAACGATCCTTATGTGGGCCGGTGGAGGGTCCATGACATCAGGCTTCATTCGGGTGTGATCGAAAAGTTGTTCACCCCATACCAGACCATTGAGAAGGAGCTGATCTGTAAATTATTGCCCCATAGGGACAAGTTTGCCCATAAGGGTACTTTTGGTCATGGACTGGTCATCTCGGGAAACTACGGGATGATGGGAGCTGCCTTACTGGCAGGGGAGGCATGTCTGAGGGGAGGTGCCGGACTGGTCACACTGCATGTCCCCAGGTTTGGTTATAGTATTATTCAGACCGCACTGCCCGAAGCACTTATAAGCCTGGATCAGTCAGATATTCTTTTCAGCGAACCTCCCGGCCTGGAGCCATTCACCGCCGTAGGGATCGGACCCGGTCTGGGTTGTAAACCCAATACGGGAAAGGGATTGAAATTGGTTCTGGAAAGGGTAAATGTTCCCCTGGTTATAGATGCCGACGGGCTCAATATCCTCTCCCAACATCCGGAGTGGATTGAACTGCTGCCGGAGGGTACCATCCTCACTCCTCATCCCAGGGAGTTTGATCGCCTGGCCGGGGAGAGCAGCGAAGGATTTGAAAGGCACCTTAAACAACGCGCCTTCTCGGAGAAATATGGAGTGATCGTGGTGCTGAAAGGAGCTTATACAGGCATTGCATCACCCGATGGCCGCTACTGGTTCAATACCACCGGAAATCCCGGCATGGCCACCGGCGGAAGCGGGGATGTGCTCACCGGCCTGATCACCGGATTACTGGCGCAGGGTATGAAACCTCTGGATGCGGCACTTACCGGAGTATATCTTCATGGTCTGGCCGGTGATCTTGCTGTTGCCGCGTCCAGTCAGGAGTCATTGATTGCAGGGGACATCATAAAATTCATGGGTGCTGCTTTTACCGAAACCAAAGGTTGACCGGTCCATGAACATGGTTTGATATGTTTTTTTGTATAGCATGGTATGAAGTGGTAATTTCGTGATGTATCGAAATGAAATTTTTTATGAAAAAGACAATGACAATTGCAGCTGTGACCCTCCTGTTGGCTGGCTGTGCTGCACCTGCCGGAATGCAGGTCAGGGTCGCCCCGCTGGGCGAGCAGGTACCGGAATCGACCGAACTTGGGGTTTATGTTTTGCCACAGACCGTACTGAAGGTGGAGATGATATTTCAGGAGGAAAAAAGTGTAACCGGTCCATTCAGGGAGTATGCCGAGAAATACCTGGGCATTAAAGAGGTAATCCGTCAGAATTCCAGTCAGTGGCAGATCCTTGACATGGAGGTGACTCCTCACCAGGAGATGGATCCACAGATGGCCTTTCAACTGCATCTGCTTGATGGAGCGTTTAATCCGGAACAGTTCAGGGCCATGATTGAAAAGGGGGCAGTGATGGATGGAACCGGTCTGGTGCAGGAGGGGATCAAAAGCTCTGCCATGGGAATCTCCGTAAAAAAGGACTATATACAATACATGGATCTTGGGATCGATTCAAATTTTGAAGAAAGGGTCGAAACCATGTATAAAACCATTGTAACCGACACCTCCTTCGTGGAGGTTCCTGTGAACCGTACCATTACCGAACAGAAATCCATCTCAGTGAAGGCCCAGGAGGCGGCCGATTTTATCCTCGAGTTGCGTACCCGGAGATTCGAATTGCTTACAGGTGAGTATGATGGATTTCCAGAGGGAGTAGCCATGAAAGCGGCCCTGGATAAACTGGATGATCTGGAGGCCTCCTATCTCTCCCTGTTTACGGGAAAAACACTGGTTCGTCAGGAAAAAAAGTGCTGGTTCATCGTTCCGGAATCGGGATCGGAATCCTCGACCTATTCCCTGGGTGTTTTCTCGGAGCAACTGGGTTTTGTGCCTGAGGAGATGATGGAAGGTTCACCATTGAAGATTGTATTTTCACCCACCGGAGAAACCAGGAACCTGGATGCCTACTATTCGGGACAGAAGACCGGCGATGAAGCAAATGTGCTCTATTACAGAATCCCGGACGTCGTGGAGATGAGGTTCATGCTAGGCAATACCGAACTGGCCATTCAGAGAATCTCAGTTTACCAGTCGGGTGCCCTTATAAAGGGTCCTCTATGATGCTCACTTTTTAGAACAAATGGGTAAATCCTATTTTGAGGGGATGTTGGCCAGAACCGCCACAAGGTAGTCCCAGAATTTTTTCACGGTCTTAATCTCCACCTTCTCATCGGGTGAATGGGGAAAACGGATGGTTGGGCCGAAAGAGATCATATCCAGGTTGGGATAGACACCTCCCAGCAGGCCACACTCCAGTCCGGCGTGAATGGCTTTGATCTCAGGGATCTTCCCGAACTCTTT
>JAWOHR010000015.1:0-31954 GCA_046485075.1 Bacteroidales bacterium | reverse complement strand
TGAGCACCACAAACATGGCAATATACATCGCCTGCATCTGTGATTGGGAGATATTCGAGATCAGCACACCCATCCCCAGCGAGCCGAGAATGAAGGCCGTGCTTAATCCGACCAGTTCCAGGTAATTACCGGCCACCTGTACACCAAAGATCACATCCCCCAGCCAGAGCATCACCACGGTGTTGAAGATGTTCACCAGCAGGTAGGGGATGATCTTGCCCATCATCAGTTCCCATTTCTTCAGCGGAGTAACGATCAGTTGTTCCATGGTGCCCTGATCGGGTACTTTTCTGCCCGGTTGTCTCGGTTAAACCTGGCTCAGCGAATCACTATATCCATCGAATCGGGCATACAAAACGGCACCCTGGGCATAGCCATTTGCGCGACTTTGCTGCACAATCCGACCATGACCATCAGCCCGGCCATCTATAGCCTGATCATGTTCATGACTGCGGGTGTTGTTATTGCCTGGATGAATCTCGGATTTAAAAGCTGACTTTATCAGAAGTTATTAGTCCGGATTTTATCCAGCTTCATCCTCAAGAATTGCTCTATTATCAACTAAACTCTCATTATTGCAACCCATTTATTGCTTGTGCCGTAAACTCCAGGTACAACACAAATACAACATTGATGAGAAAAGAGAAAGTTGATGTGATTATTGAAACATTCATGGACTACATAGAATGTTACTACGATGAAACCAGTGAAACGGTCGATATATCAAATATTTTGAATGATCACTTCGAGGAATTTGCTGAATGGGCATATGATGATTTTGTCATTAATGCAGAGGAAAGGGATGCCTTACTAAACAATAATGAACGGGAACTACACGAAAAAATAAAGCGTTTTGTTGTGAGCGAATTCCTATTGATATTAAACAATCATTAGCTCTCCGTCCTAAAATACTACTGTTGGTTGTTGGCTAGCAACCATTTATAGCGAATTTACAACTAATGGATTCCATATTTTTACCAATTCTGGAAGTGAAACCGCATAACTTTGCTGTGTCGAAGAAATTAAAAAAATGGTAATTATGGAAACTAAAAAGATTGGCAATAAAATTGCCGAAGCACGAAAGAAGGTAAATATATCTCAGGCCCGGCTTGCTGAGCGTCTATTCATTAGTCCACAGGCTGTCGGAAAGTGGGAGCGTGGAGAATCCATGCCGGACATCACTACTTTTAATCGTCTTGCAAAGATTCTGGGTGTTGACCTGAACTATTTTTCAGAAAGCTTCCAATCAGAAGAAAAGCAATCGGCTGAATTGCCATCCGGAAAGCAGAAGGATAAGCTTAACTGGGATATGTCACGCGGGAACTGGGTGGACGCTGACTTTTCAGGGTTGAAAAATCTGCATGAAAAATTCAGTTCCTCCAATATGCAGCACTGCAAGTTTATTGGTGCAGATTTGTCTGAACTTCTTCTGAAAAATAATCATGTGGTTGGCTGTGACTTTTCAAATTCAGACATCAACAGCAGCAATATTGAGGGTTCTCACTTAGCTGACAATAAATTTAAAAATTGTTCACTGCAGGAAACTGAATTTTCAGGAAGCTATATCAAAGGTTGTGATTTCTTCTGTGCCGATTTTACCGGAGTTAAGTTTAGATCTGGAGCCTTCGAGAAAAATACAATTGAAAATGCAGTGTGGCATCGCACCTCTTTTATTGGTATGCAGCTTGCCGATATTGTTTTCGATGGAACATTGAATGACTGCTATTTTGAAAACTGCGCATTTACCAAGGTGACATTCCGGAATTCAACCCTTATTAACACTTTCTTTAAAAACAAAAGCTTGAAACGGATCCGGTTTATTGACTGTCAATCAGATCGGATGACCTATGCATTCCTGAAAAACGGGAAAGCAGATTTAACCGGTATCACACTGTTAACCTGATTTTGATCAGAATACCCTTATGATGCGCAGATAATCCAGCATGGCATCGTTAATCTCACCATCCATGTTGATGTTCCAGTCATTGAATTCAATCCGGAGTTCGTTTTTCCCCTCCTTCAGAGATACAATAACCCCATTTGAAAATCCCCAATCCGACCATTCATCCGTTCCCCTTTGGGGAAAAACCAGCACTCCTTTATAATCGTTGTTCACATAAAAACTTCTCACGGCACAGTTGTTATCCGTATTCCAGGGACCGGTTCCGTTAGAATACCTGAAATCAATCAGGTACTTTCCTTCAGAGGAAACGTTCACAGGAATCGCTATTTCCCTGTTCCTGGCGGTACTTATCTCTGCAAAGCCCTCCCCAGAATAGTTGGTGCAGGTCCTGTTTGACCGGGGGAGAAAGGCCTCCATTTCCAGGATCATCTGACCTGATTCGGGGTAAACAGGGATGGGTTCGCTTGAAAACGATTCCATACCCTCATGGTCCACCGCAATAACTTTGTATTCACCAAAAATATCCTCACTGATGTCAAAAAAATTACCACTGTCTGAGCTTATCAATTTCCCGTTCCTGATGATCTGGTAAAAGGCTGCTTCGGGAACTGCCTCCCATATAATCTTCGAATCTTTCAATTGAGTATGCGGACTGGGCAATGAGAATTTATTGGGAACCAGGTTAATGCTCTTTTCCGTGAAATTGTTATTTCTCATCACAATTTCAATGTTGTGTTTCCCTGATACGGATCCGGGCAGGAAAGCATTTTCGAGCAGTTCCCCGTCCAGTGTGATTTTCGCAATTTCATTCCCGTGTCCAATGACGGTTATATCCAAAACTGCATCCCGGTATTTAAAGTTAGTAAGCGTTTTTGTACCTCCATAGACTTCAGGAATAACCGGTTGAAATTGAATTCCTTCAACTTCAAAGGAAAGACCCATAAACAACCGGTGGACCATAGCCAGATTTCCAGCCATGCTCCAAAGCATGCGGGGTGAGTTGATTTCAGTCCCGACGTAATCACCTGTTTCTGCCACGAAGTTTTCATAGTTTGTAAGAAACAACCCGCCGGCCCTGTAAATTGAAGCCAATCCGTGTTCCAGGGCTGCTTCATTTCCTGCCTGACCCGCTGCCAGATTCCAGAATGATTGGACAAAGGGCCATATCCCGTTATTATGATATGGAGGAATGCCCGGGATTTGGGGGTAAATGCAGGTGGTTCCAAAAGTGGTAACAGGTGAGTGGGAAATGATTGATTTTGCCTGTTCGGGACCGGCAATATCAAACAGGATGGCTAATGCCCCGCCGAGGGCCTCGAATCGGGGAGAAATATTCATATAGGTCCTGCCATAGAGGTATTGTCCGTAATACCCTTTTTCCTCCATCCAGAGATATTTATTAATCCCTTTTTTGATTTCTGCTGCCCTTTCCAGGTATATTTCAAATGGTTCTTCCAACAATCTGGCCATTTCAGCCGCAATCACATGTGCCTGGTAATGGACAGCATTGGTTCCCAGGTTCTCAGAAACAAACAGGTCCGCATTCGACATCCACCTGGGATAAGTCTGTTCACGCCAGTCAAGGAATGAGGATTCGCCCCTGAACATCCCCGTAGAGTCAGAATGCAAGGTTTTGTAGTCATCCTCAAGTGTGTTTTTAATAATGCGGTAGGAATTACGCAGCCACTCCATATCTCCTGTCACCTTAAAAATCTCCCATGCTGCCAGGCACCATATAGTACGATCCGAGGAGATTGGCCAGGCTCCGCCGGAACCGGTATCCTGTATGATCCTGTCCCGTTTCACTTTTTTCATCAGGCTGATCATGGCCACCTCCGGTTCATGGTAGGCAAATGCCAGCAAGGTGCTGTAACTGACATCCCTTGTCCAGACACCTCCCCATTTTGCACCTGTTCTCAGGGTACTGTCGGACTCAATATTTATTAATGCCTCCTCCAGGGAGAGGTTAAAAAGTGCATTTACAATTTTCTGGTTTGAATGGTAGACTGGCTTTGCAAATATATTTTCTGACAGGATCCATGTACTGATTTTCTCCGTTTCTTCATCGGAGGGATTCAGTACCAAAGAAATTTCATAGATGCCATCTCCATCGGGATCTTTCAATTCAAGGTTGCTTTCATCGAGATTAAAGAAATCCCATGTAAGGGGTTCTGAACCGCCGGCAATATAAACGGCTTTAAAATCTTCCCTGGCCACCCTGCTTCCATCGAAAACTTCATAGTATCCCTTTTCCTCCATTTGAGACAGTACCGGGGTCATATCCAGCCTGAAGGTATAATTATAATTTACGGGAAGCTTGCTCCCGGGATCCGCAGGTATGGGATCGGGTGTTTCTCCAAATGGAATGATTGGAGAAATGTGCTCATTGTCTATAATGATCCACCGATCTGCCCCTGAAGGAAGCTCATTATCCTTTTCATTCAAGCTGAATTTGAATGTAATAAGTTTTGAGAAATTCTGATTGGCGGTACTTCTGTAGTTAGAAACCATATGGGTTGGCGATCTTACATTCGCCACATGATCCCCTTGAATGACTTTATCCGCGTAGACAGAAAACGCATCAGATTGATATAGGACAACCGGTTTCTGGTTACAGCCGAATCCTGTAAAAACAAGCAACATCAGCCCAATAAATTTATTCATCTACAGTCTTATTTCTCTATTACAATTGCCTGGGTTGCCGCAACAGAAGGAATTCTGATCAAACATTGATTCATGTTTTGATCCCAGCTCCATTCTGCCTTTTTAATGGGCTCATTGACCATCACATCCATACGATTCAATTTGAATGCCTTCAGCTTTTTACCTGAAAGTCTTACCGCTGAAGGTTTTTCATCCAGGTACAACCTGTATGTCAGATCTCTTGAAAAGGGTTGAAAATGATTCGCTGCAACTTCCTGATAAGTTATTTCATAACGGTCCGGTTTACTGGTGCACAGAAACTCCCTTTTTACATACAGGTCGTTTTTATAGTCGTTTGTTTCGCCGTTGTCTTCATATACCACAAACCGTGCATTCCTGTTGGCTGAGGCCACAAAAACTTCGAGAATCAAAGGGTAACCGGGATGTTCATTAATAAATTGCATCACGGGCATTTGAGGAATGATGGACCCCTTCCTTACAAACTGAGGGATATGCCCGAGTGTCACTTCATAATTGATCCATTGTTTACCCTGGAAGCGTGTTTTCTTGTCATTAAAATCAATCCACTCTCCTTCCGGAAGGTAAATCCTCCGGATGGCTGCCCCCTCCTCCACAACCGGTGCCACAAGAAGCTCTTCACCGAAAAGAAACTGCTCATTCAGGTCAAACACTTCCGGATCATCGGGATATTCCAGAACCAGCGCCCTGATTAAAGGCCATCCCTTATCATATGCTTCCCGGGCATAGGTATAGATATAGGGAAACAGGCGGTATTTGCCCTCAATTGCCGATTTGCAGATCGCCTCGGCTTCTTCTCCGAATAACCATGGCTCCACCGCATTATTCCCTTCATGGTGGATACGGCTGAGCGGATTAAATGCCCCGAACTGAAGCCAACGGATATAGAGTTCACTCAGGGCCTGATAATCATCAATATCGCCGCAATAGCCGCTGATATCACAGCTCCAGAATGGAATCAGACCCATCCCTGCCGACATGGAAAGTGGGATCTGGGCAGACAGCTGATCCCATCCATCCGACACATTGTTTCCATTTCCGGCATCCCCCGACCAGCCAAAGGTATAGCGCTGCATGCCTGCAAATCCCGAGCGGGTCATCTGGAAGATCCGGGTATTGGGATTTCTCTTTTCGAACTGTTCACTAACCACCTTGTCCCAGGTAAGCCCGTATACATTATGAATCTCCTCATGAAAGCCTCTATGGTGCTTCATAAACAACCGGTCTGTATCCTCTTCATTACTCCAGGCCGGCTCTCCCATGTCGGTCCAGAATCCCCGGACCCCGTCATCCAGGGGTTTTTGCTGGTAAGCCCCCCACCAATCGGCCGCCTGCGGATTTGTAAAATCCACAACACCACAATTTCCACCCCAGGGCCAGGGCATATTATAGCTTTTGCCATTTCTTATGTCGGTGGTAAAATATCCAAGGGAATCAGCTTCTCTCCACTGTTTTTCATTGGACTGTGAGATCACCGGGTCCTGAGAAACAATGACCTTAAAACCATCCTGCTTCAGATCATTCAGCATTTTTACCGGATCATGGTAGTTCTCCTCCCGCCATTCAAAATCCTGTAATTGCCGGGTCCAACCAATATCCTGGTATATAATATCACAGGGTATTTGCCGTATCCGGTATTCTGCGGCAATTTCCCGGGTAAGCTTTTCATTGGTGAGCAGACCCCGGCTCTGAGAAAATCCAAAAGCCCAGTCCGGAGGCATGATCGCTTTTCCTGTCAACCCGGTATATCGTGTTAATATCTGTTTGAAGGTGGGACCGTAGATGAAATAATAGATCATTTCACCACCTGAAGTTGAAAAGGAGTATTGTCCTTCAGATTCCGCCCCGAAATCAAACTGGGTCTTATAAGTATTATCAAAATAGATCCCATACCCCTCACTGCTCATAAAAAAGGGGATACTTTTGTACAGAGGATCTTCATGAAGCTGGTAACAGGGCCTGTCGCTGTTCCACATTTTGAATGTATCTCCCAGCCTGTTAATGGATCCGTTCTTCTCTCCCAGGCCGTAGATCCTTTCCCCGGGCTTCAGGGTTTTATGGCTGGTCATTCCGGCCGGATCAGAGATAAATCCCTGGTCCTTAAAATCTTCCATCAATAATTTCTGGTACTTGTCGAAAATCCTGATCTGAAAGGGCGATTTGCTGATTCGCACGATCAGATTACCGGTATGGATCGTATATCCCTGTTCTTGCTCAGTAATATGAAGTGCTTTTGTCTGGTCTTGTGATTCAATTACTGCAAATGATTCATTGTCAGAAATAAAATCTTCCTGATCATACCATATTTTCAATATACCCTCCCCTACCTGTTCCAACTGCACTTTGATGCTGTCCTCGCAAATAAAAATGACCTTATTCCCAACCACCTCAAACGACTTGCAAACCCCGGGAACGCTTCTGACATGCGTTTCTGCAAGAACAGGGAAGAAGGCAAAAAATGAACATACGAAGAGTAAATACTTCATCTGAAAAAATTAAAAACAGGATAGCAGAACCTATGCCCTGCTATCCCATTTTGTCTGACTACCTGACTAAAACTCTGACTATTTCTGAATTCTGACCGCTAGATATTTGAAGTAATAATAATCCTGATGCATCTACCAGATTGAGGTCAATCGTCGTTGTACTGCTTTCCAGGATTGCCTGGTACACCTTTCTGCCATCCACGGAATAGATTACCAATTCTGCTGTTTCCACTTCCCCCAGATCAATGGTTATAAATTCAGCAGCAGGATTAGGATATACTGTGAATCTGGAATATCCGGAAAGCATGGATTCATTGGAAGTAAGGTTTGAGATTTCAATTGTATAGTTACTGAAATCAAGTACCACACGATATGTGCCACCCTCTCCTTCAGCAATGACCCACTTATGATCATCAGGCTCGCCACCCGTATGAAGATAAAACTTGCCCTCATTGATGGTATCTTTCATATACATGTCCTGAGCCCAGTCGCTGTTGCGATTTACCGGGAATTTGAATTCTCCGGGTACCAATGTGCCATCATAAATAAACTGGTAGGCGTTATCCGGATTCACAGACAGCTCAATGGCCTGACCAATATTCCAACCAATGGGAGTAGCGCTTCCAACGATATAGAGTGCCTCAGGTACACCGCTGACCGCGGTGATTTCAATGGTCATGTCTGTAAAATCAAGCACGATATGATACAAACCTTCCTCTCCTTCTGCTATGACCCATTTAACATCATCCTCTCCGCCTCCGATGTGATGGTAAAAATGGCCCTCATTTACAGTATCCTTCATCATCATATCCTGTCCGAAGTCCGACTGGCGGTTTACCGGGAATTTGAATTCGCCTGCAATCAGTTTCCCGTCAAAAATAAACTGGTTGGGATTTTCCGGGTTCCTGGTCAGTTCAATGGATTGATCTACTTTCCAGCCCACTTCTGTAGCACTTCCAAAGATATACAGTGCATCCGGGGTTGCCCCCAGTTTTGTAATTTCAATGGTCATCGTCACAAAATCCAGCACGATATAATACTTACCGCTGTCTCCTTCCGGGATTTCCCATGATACATCATCCGGTTCACCTCCGATGTGATGATAAAAATGGCCTTCGTTCGCCGTGTCCTTCATGAACATGTCCTGCTGCCAGTCGGTGTTGCGGTTTACCGGAAATTTGAATTGTCCCGGTACCAGAATACCCATATAGGTAAAAATGTTTGAGTTGTCGGGATCTTTAGTCAGCTCGATGGCCTGATCGATGCTCCAACCAATGGGTGTGGCAGATCCAACAATAAACAGGGATTCAGGGGCCGATGTTTCAATTATTTTTTTAATGCTGATCGCCAGGGTTTTAAAATCAAGTACGATCTTATAGGTACCTCCCTCATCGGCACCTATGGTCCATTTATAATCATCAGGGGCGCCGCCGATGTGATGGTAAAAGGAACCCTCAATTAAAGTATCCCTCATATACATGTCCTGTGCCCAATCGGTATTGCGGTTCACCGGAAATTTGAAATCCCCGGGACTTAAGGGACCCTCATAAATATACTGTTCCGCATTGTCGGGATTTTTCGTCAGCTCAACGGCCTGACTTATGTCCCAGCCATTTGGTGATGCATCACCCACAATAAATAATGCTTCAGGTGCCGGAGGCGTGATCACTTTAATGATTTCAATGGATAAATCAGAGAAATCAAGCACAATGTGATACCTGGACTCTTCACCCTCGGCAATTTCCCATTTTATGTCATCATCTTCGCCCCCGATGTGAAGGTAAAAATGCCCTTCATTGGCCTCATCTTTCATATACATGTCCTGTCCCCAGTCAGTATTGCGGTTTACCGGGAACTTAAATTCACCCGGATAGAGGGGTCCGTCGTAAAAGAACTGATCCGGATTATCAGGATTGATTCTCAGCTCAATGGCCTTATCAATGCTCCATCCGATGGGTGTAGCACTCCCCACAATAAACAGGGAGTCGGGTGCCTGTGCAAACATCGACGAGGTGGTCAACAGTGCAAGTACCAAAAGACTTAAAAGTTGTCTAGTTTTCTTCATGATTTAATTATTTAGTTTAGATCAATTGTGATTGATATTTTGAAATCAGATTTCTTATTGCTTTTGAATATCGATGGTCAGATCCAGCACATTCAGGGTGAGCAGGTAATTCCCGGCATCTGCTTCGGTAAATACCCATTTCTCATCATCTTCCTCTCCCCCGGTATGTCTGTACATTTTTGAAGGATCGCCGGGATCTTTCATGTACATATCCTGGGCCCAGTCAAACTGCCGGTTTACCGGAAACTTAAACTCACCGGCAGTAAGGGGACCTTGGAATCGCCATATATACCAATCTGTGGGATCCTGTTCAAGCTCAATGGCATCTCCAATGTTCCATCCAACCGATGTTGCAGAACCGATTATATATAATTTCAAAGGTTCAATGGATATGGTATAATTGGATAAATTAAGTTTCACACTATGCAGGTTTTCCTCAGAGATTATCCAGCTGCTATGATCCGGATCGCCACCTGTATGTAAATAGACTTTTGAGGAATCATCAGGATCTCTCATAAAAATATCCTGTCCCAGATCAGCATTCTTATTCACGGCAATGGTGAATTCACCCGGTTTCAATACTCCATCGAAATTGAATTTGAATAGATTATCCGGATTTGGCATCATTTCAAGTGCATTCTCAATATCCGGACCTTCTGGATTTGCTGTCCCGAAAATATAGAGCACATCATATCCGGGTCCTGTTACCAGCTCGATTCGAATCGTTAAATCAACAAGGTTCATGGTAATATTGTACTTACCCTTTTCAGCTATCTCAAAATTCACATTCGGCTGGGTGTCATCTGTGCGGTATAAAAGGCTGTATTCATCTTCACCTTTTTGATAGGATGGTAAAAACGTGCCCAGCACGGTTATAAATTTAAGCTGGCCCGGATTCAGATCTCCCTGGTACCTGAAGGTTGTCGGATCATCCGCATCCGGGATCATCGGGGTCGCTTTGCTTGCATTCCATCCGTTTGGAGCTGCATCCCCCATAAAGTAAAGGGTTTTGGAAACAGGTTTATAGGTTGTTACGTTGAAGCTGATCACATCGGAAATATCATCCTCCACCGCTTCATGACTTGTTTTTGCGATAATCCGTGCTTCCAGGTTGACAGCAGATCCTGCATCAATATCCCAGGTTTCAGCGATCAGATCATTCAGGTCTTTGCCGGTAAAACTTTGTTCGAACACACCCTTCCCCTTATCAAAAATCAGGGAAGTAGAAAAGTTTTTTTCAGCCTGATCAATCTCCAGTGTATAATAGATGGAGCTGCCGGTTGCCTTATTGCTACCCCTTGTCCAGTTGAAGCTGAGAGCTGTGTTTGCGGATGTCTTTTGATTCAGAACCAGATCGGCTTCTGAAACTGAAAGGGAAACCGGTTTCCCCTCCGAAACAAGGATTTCAAAAGGATCCTGACAGGATTTCAGGGAAATGCCTGAAAACAGCAGCAAGGCTGGTAGCAGCACTCCTGTACAAAATTGTAGGATATTATTTTTCATTTTCATCTGTTTATTAACCAGTTTCTTTAATCTGTTCACCAGGTCGAACGCTAATAACCCGGATTTTGAACCAGATTTGGATTGGACTCTCTTTCCTTCAGGGGTATGGGGAAAAGCAAATGTTTTTCGGATGCATTCAGTTTTCCGATGGAGTGCAGAAAATCAAGACCCCATTGTCCTCCATCGATACGAATCAGGTCAAACCAGCGTTGCCCCTCAAAGGCCAGTTCCATCCTTCGTTCATGTAATACTTTTTCTCTGAATTCGCTTTGTGAAAGTCCGGTGACCTCAGGGAGCCCGGCTCTTTTCCGGACAACATTAAGCGGAACCTCAGCTTCGGAGGTCCTGTTGAGATTATTCAAAGCCTCGGCTTTCATCAGCAACACATCGGCATAACGCAACACCGGAAAATTCATCGGGCTGTTGTCGGAGGTTGCTGATACCGATTTGGTAACCAGGAATTTTCGCAGGTTATATCCGGTTGTTGAGTAAGCCGGATCATAATCCTGACCATCAAACTGGGGGCATCCCTCATATAAAATGGTAACATCCTTTCTCAGGTCACCCTCTTCATAGGCATCTACAAATTCCTGGTAAGGCTGATTCCATCCCCAGCCTCCGGCCACCATGTCGGCATTTCTCGGACCCGTAAAGGTGCTTAACCAGGAAGCCTGGTTCTCATTTGACCAGAAATCTTCACCTGCATCACTGATATACTGAATTTCGAATAACGACTCCACAGAGTTTTTATTCAGAATATCAAAGTTGTCTCCATATTCTGGATTCAGGTCATACCCCAGGGCGGCAACTTCATCAGCTAACGTAACTACCTGATCCCAATCCCCCAGGGTCAGATAGACTTTGGCCAGTAATCCTGTTGCAGATCCTTTGGAGGCTCTTCCAAGATCACCTGAGGAATAGGTCGATTTGGCGGGTAATAGATTCATTGCCATGGTCAAATCTTCAATGATCTGCCCGTAAACGACGGACTTATCGGTTCTGAATGGACGCAGATTGTCACCGGGTGCCAGGGGCTTAAGGATCAGAGGAATATCGCCAAAGTAGCGGACCAGGATAAAGTGGTACAATCCTCTCAGAAAATAGGCTTCCCCGAGAACCCTGTTTTTTATCCCCTCCTCAATAGCCATTCCGGGTACTTCCTGCAAAACCACGTTGCATCTCAGGATACCGGGAGGAGGTCCGCGAAACAGGTCGAGAACGCCAGGGTTATCGGTTGCTGTTACAAAATTGGCCATATCCTGGGTTTCCCTCCCGTCATCTCCGCCGCCGGCTCCGACCATACTGTTCCCCGCCATGATATCCGACGTCCACATCCTCATGTTATAAAGTTTGGGCCACTGAAGCGGCTGATATGCGCCATTGATGGCAGCAATGGCATCATCCTCTGTCTGGTAGAAGTTTTCAGTGTTGATCGAATCAAGCGGAGCCTTTTCCAGGAAATCCTCGCTGCATGAGACCGTGAGCAGAACGAAAACCGAAAGTGATAAAATATACCTTTTCATTGCTGTAATGTTTGTATTAGAAACCGATGTTTACACCCATGCTTATGGTTCGTGTCACAGGGTAAATGCTGAGATCAATACCGTCCACCCCCACTTCAGGATCAAAGCCCTTGTATTTGGTAAATGTCCACAAATTGGTCCCTGAAATATAGATTCTTGCCGAACTGATCCTGATCTTCCCCAGGAGTGATCCAGGCAGGCTGTAACCAAATATGATATTCTTGATTCTCAGGTAAGACCCGTCCTCGATGAAGCGGTTGGATGGCCTGGTGTTTTTGTTGGGGTCGTTAAAAACTGCCCGTGGGACAGAAGTCCCCGACCCTGTTGAGGTCCACCTGTCCAGGGTCCCGGTGGTCTGGTTATAGGCCACTGCCATCCCTTCATTCCAGATGCGGTTGGCATTGTAAATATCGTTGCCAACCACACCCTGAAGGAAAATATTCAGGTCAAATCCCCTGTAGCCGAAACGGTTGTTCAATGAGAAAATAAAATCCGGATTCGGATTTCCGATGTAGGTGCGGTCGGAATCATCGATGATACCATCGCTGTTCAGATCAACAAAGCGAATATCACCTGCAGAAGTCCGGTTATAAGAATCCTCCCCGGGGACCTGCAAAGCATGTGCCTCCACCTCTTCCTGGTCCTGGAAAAGTCCATCGGTAACAAATCCGTAAAATACATCCACGGGGTAACCGGGTTCGATGCGTGCCAGGTTTTGATTAAACCCGACACTTCCCCTGGGCAGGGGTATGGTGTCATTCAGACTGGTCACCTCATTTCTGTTTATGGAAATATTGAAATCAGTATCCCAGTTAAAGCTGCCTTTAAAATTGTGGCTGGTAACGGTTATCTCAATTCCCCTGTTCACAACTTCACCTGCATTGATATAGGGTACGTATACATCCGAGTAACCGGTTAGAATGGGTACCGACATGGGAACAAGCATATCCTCCGTATTTTTATGATACAGATCGACGGTCAGGTTGATGACCTGGCTGAGAATGGTCGCATCAAAACCAATATTGAACTGTTTCTGAGATTCCCACTGCACGTTTGGATTGGGCATGATATACGGGACCACGGCATTGACCGGATTGTTGTTGAAATTGTATTTAATGGTGGTCAGTGCGGAAGCAAAAGAGTAGTTCCCGATTTGCTGGTTGCCGGTAACCCCGTACCCTGCTCTGACTTTCAGATAGTCAATGAAACCGACTCCCTGAAAGAAATCCTCCTCGGAGATCCTCCATGCAACAGAACCCGACGGAAAGGTTCCCCACTTATTATTGGTTCCAAATCTGGAAGAACCATCACGCCGGATGGTGGCAGTCACCAGGTATTTATCCCGGTAAGCGTAATTCGCACGTCCCATATATGACATCAGGGCCCATGCACTTCCGTTACCTCCAACCTCCTTTTGACTAAGGCCGTTATCCAGTTGCTGTGTCAGGTCACTGGCAAATTCCTGGATGGAACCATTTATAAATGAATAATTATTCTCCTGTGCGCTTGTACCCGCCAGTACGGTGAGCCGGTGGACATCATTAAAGGAAGCCTGGTAGGTAAGGGTGTTGTCCCAGTTCCAGGTAATGGATGTATAGGATGACTGGCCCAGGTATGATTGCTCCTGGGGCGTGGGTTTCCAGTCATACTTCGGAGACCAGGTCCGGTCCTGCCAGAAATTAGCTTGCAACCCCCCCGTAGTTCTGAAAACCAAGCCTTCAATAATTTCAATTTCCGTATAAATGGATCCGATCAGGTTATAGCCCAATGTGGAATTCTCAATGATCCCGGCCTGGCCGATCGGGTTGGTAATGTCGCCATCCCATGCCGGCCTTTCCTCAGGACCCGCAAATGTTCCGTCCGGATTGTATATGGCCTGTGTGGGGAGGGCTCTTAAAGTGTTGAGAATGTTGTACGATCCACTGTACTTATTATCGTGGTTAAGGGTAATCATGTTACCAAACTTAACCCTGTCGGTCACCTGACTTTGCGAATTGAACTTAAAAGATATTCGTTTGAACCCGGTGTTGTCAACTATACCTTGCTGGTCAAAATAGTTCCCCGAAACGTAATAACTGGTTTTATCACTACCTCCGGAATAGGAAAGAGAATAATTTTGCATCGGGGCAGTTCTGAACAAGGCTCCCAGCCAGTCGGTCCCTTCGCCCAGGGCTTCCGGATCCGCATTTGCAGGATTCAACTCCATCCCGCCATTGAGCATCATGTCGTTGTGAAGTGCCGCAAATTCTTCGGCGTTCAGGACATCAACCATCCCTGTTGCCTCCTGGACTCCATAAAATGCATTGAAATTTATCTGACCTTTTCCTGAACTTCCGTTCCTGGTTGTGATAATAATCACCCCGTTTGCACCCCTGGCCCCATAAATTGCGGTTGCAGATGCATCTTTCAGAATCTGTATCGTTTCCACATCATCCGCATTGATCTGGTTCAATCCTGAAGAAGTCGGAACTCCATCAATAACGAGAAGCGGATTATTATCATTAATGGTACCGGTTCCCCTGATACGGAATATCGGGTCATTTCCCGGGGTACCACTTGTAATGACCTGAACTCCGGCTGCTTTTCCCTGCATGGCATCCCCGATGCTGGCCAGTGGCAGCGATCCGACATCCTCGGTACTGACACTTGCCACCGATCCTGTCAGATCCTTTTTCTTCAGGGAACCGTAACCGATAGCAACAACCTCCTCCAGACCAACTACATCCTCCTCCAGAACCACATGAATGATGGCCTTACCGGTCACAACCTCTTCAACCGTTCGCATCCCGATGAAGCTGAAAACCAAAACAGCATCATCAGAGACATTTTGCAGCTCGTAACTACCGTCGGCATTGGCGGTGGTTCCAACGGATGTACCCTTCACAATGATTGTAACACCGGGAACCGGATCTCCTTTTGAATCAGTCACATTCCCGGTGATGACCCGCCCCTCCTGTTGTTGAACCCCGGAACCGGCAAAAGCCTGGTTATTGCAACATAAAACAAAGCCCAGTAAACTGACGTAGACTAATTTGAAAATATATCGATTCATAATTACGATGCTTAGGTTTACTTATGGTAAATGTATTTTATAGACCTGCCCGGGACAAAAAGTATGAGAAAAATATAGAAAATATAAGGCAGCTCAGGCAAATATATACCTCTTTTACAGGCACTTAAAATTATTTTACATTGAAGAAAATATAGATGAATTTCGATCCAAAGGTACCTTTCAGAATCGTTTAATCTTCATCACCTCCTTGTCAAATTCATCCTTTGGGATCCGGGCCATGTTTCTCACCCTGGTCTTATAGGTGTATACCGTGTTCACAGAATAATCAAGAATTTCGGCAATTTTTTCGTTGTCGGTAATCCCCAGTCTGATCAGTGCAAATATTCTCAGTTCAGTATTCAACAAATGTCCCTCTTTAAGCTTAAACTGCTCTTCATCCTTTAGAAGTGCATTCAGTTTCGCCACAAAGTCCGGGAAGATTTGCAAAAAAACCTGATCAAACTTATTATACAGGAATAATTTCTCTTTGTGGATATTGACCTGATCAAGCTCTATGGCAATATCGTCGAATTGTCTCCGGGAGACCTTCCTGTATATACTGTTTTTGAATTTCTCAAGTTTCTCAATCATCTGGGAACTGACCGAAAAATAGTATCCGACATATTCCTCTTTTATCTTATTCGCCAACTGTAACTCTTCATTAATCGTTTCAAGCTTCCGGTTGGTAGTCTCAAGCATTTTCTTTACCCTCTTCAATTTATCGATCTGTCTGAAAATAATAATGAGGGAAAGGATGATAACGAACGACAGGATTGAAACGATAATCAGGTAATTCCACAATTTCTGTTTTTGTTCCTCAATGGTAACAATGTGCTCCGATTTTATAACCGGCAGGTATTGTGAAATTTGCCAGAGCCTGAAATTGGAACCATAAAAACGGGTCTCATCCAACGCGACATTTATATATCTGCTCGCCCTCAGGACCTCTCCGTGGTCAAAGAGATAGCCAGCCACAAAGAACAGTGCAACCGCCTCTTTTTTTGCACCCATCAGGTCGGCAACAGAAGCCTCTACCATATACTTTAGTTCATTCTCCTCGTCGCCGAGAATCCCGTATGCAAATGACAGCCACATCAGCTGAATTGCCAGCTCGTCATTACTGAGGTCATAGGTGTTTATGATCTGCGTTAAAGTGTCAATGGCCGCGCTGCAATGGTTTAATTTGATATTTTTATGGGCATTCAAAGAGTGATACTCCCAGGATCCGGCCGGATAATAATTTAATGCCGAATCGAAATATATCATCCCTTTCTCCCGGTATGAAGCAGAGTAATACTGACTTTGAGAAAAACTCTCCATATCAAAATAGCCCCTGCTTAAAATTGAATAGTACTCGGCTTTGATCAAGTCATCGGTGTTCGATAAATCAATTGATTTTAATGTATCCATGGCCTCACTAAATATTCCGGCAGAGATGAGAATATTTGCGAATTCAGTTTTCGCGTGTACAATTCTGTTTTTATCTTCCGACAAATAAGCCGTCTCAAGCAAATGAAGAGAGTAATAAAATGCAGAATCAAATTTAAAGGTCAGATACTCCCTGCTTAATTCAAAGTAATAATCATATAGGTCCGTTATGCTCTTCTGATCGGAACCGGCAAGGAAATCTTTTTTAATTCCATCAATTCTGGATTGCTTCAGTTCAACAAAATAGTCCCGGTTTTCAATTACCTCCTCTAATCTCATTAACACACTTACGTCAGGAATCTGGCCCGGACAGGTCATATGAAGGAGCAGCATTGGAAGCAACAGACTGATTCTGATTGTCATGAATGTATTCTGTATTCTCAACTTAAAGTGACTAAATTTGCTAAAAATAATCATTTGAATAAGTATCTGCGCTATATATTAATCTGCTTTATAAATTGTGCCGCTTCCGCTTTTGTTTTGGGACAGGCCAATCCGTTCAAGGCTCCCTTGTACTGGAGTGTATATGAATATTGCTTTACGGCAGACGGAGCAATACCGGAAAGTGAATGGCTGGCAAATATCGGCTGGGTAGATCAAAATCTGAAATCATTTGGCTATAACATGATTTGCATCGATGGATGGGGAGATGACAATCAATATAATCAGTTCGGTTACAGGGAAAAGCACTCCGCTGAATGGACACATGATTATGCCTGGTGGTCCGATGAACTTCAAAACAGGGGGATGACCCTGGGTATGTACTATAATCCCCTCTGGATAAACAGGAATGCTGCGAAATCAGGAATAAAAATAGAAGGAACAGATATTCCACTCTCAAGTCTGATAGATGAATCAGAAGATGCACTCTGGTTTACCTGGGTACAGGTAGATCGTCCCGGAGCAGAAGAGTATGTAAAGGGATACATTCAATACTATGCCGACATGGGAGTAAGGTACCTGCGGGTAGATTTTTTATCCTGGTTTGAAAGCGGAGTGGACAAGGGGACCATTGTCGGACCGGATCGGCCCCATGAATATTATGTAACAGCGTTAAGATGGATGAGGGAAGCATGTGATGCCAACGGAATGTTTCTGAGTCTTGTGATGCCTAATCTCAATGATGAAGCGGCTACTGAAATACAATTTGGACACATGGTCAGAATCAATGAAGATGTTGCCAATGGAACATGGTCAAGATTCAGTAATATGGACAGGGGCATTCGCTATTCGGGATGGTCACAGTATCACAATGCATTTGACGGATATACCTACTGGTCACACCTGTCGGGAAGAAACAAAATGATTCTGGATGGTGACTTCATTCGAATCAATACAATGGCCAATGATGAGGAAAAGAAAACGGTTATATCCTTGCATTTAATGGCAGGAGGTCCACTATCTGTTGCCGACCAGTACAGCACCATCGGAAATGACTTATGGCTATACCAAAACACCGAAATGCTTGCACTGAATCAGGATGGATTTGTGGGTGAACCATTGTCCAATAACCCTGTGGATGAATCAAGCCAGATCTGGAAAGGGCAGATGTCCAGCGGAGACTGGATCATAGGTCTGTTTAACCGGGAGGATAAAATAGAGAACCGCCAACTGGATTTTGGTACACTTGGTATAGAAGGGCCTGTAAAAGTGCGGGATTTGTGGGCGCATACCGATTTGGGCGCCATGAATTCCATAACTGCTCAAATCCCTCCCCATGGTTGCATGATCTTCAGGTTAGTACCCGGAGATAATCCCCTCCGGAGTCAAACCATTGAATTTCAAAGTATTGATGATGTTGAAAATACCATTACAACACCTCCGATTCCTTTAACAGCAATCGCAAGTTCAGGACTGCCTGTAAGCTATATGGTTGTATACGGGCCGGCGGAAGTAGTTGAAGACAAATTAATATTTACAGGAGGAACAGGAGAAATACTGGTAACGGCCAGTCAGCCCGGCAACGGGGTATTTGGTGCAGCTATTCCGGTTCCTGTCGTCCTTTATGCAACAGACTCAATCCAGCCCTATGAAAATCTCTACATTTTAGGAGATGCCACACCCGTGGGATGGAACATTGGATCTCCGCTAAAAATGGCTCAAAATGAATCAAATCCATATATGTGGGAATGGGAAGGTGAATTAATTGCTGGGGAATTTAAAATGCCCACTTTTACGGGGGACTGGTGTGATGGTATCTGGATAAACGCTTCAAGGCCAAATCAAACCTTAACCGAGCATCACTATATCACAACTTTTGGCTGTGAAGGCCCCGATAACAAGTGGCTTGTCAGTACGATCGATGCCGGTGAATACAGGATTATGGTTGATGTGAAAAATGAAACCATCCACATTGTACCAACGGGTGAACCTGATTATGACCATATATTTCTGCTGGGAGATGCTACACCGGCAGGATGGAATATAAAATCACCGATCCCACTATTGAAAGATGAGGCAAATCCCTATTTATTTACCTGGGAAGGTCCATTAAAGGCCGGAGAATTAAAATTTTCCACCTATACGGGTGACTGGTGCGATGGTGAATGGATCAATGCCTCTCAACCAAACCAGGCACTCAGTGCCACAGATTATATCATTACAAATGGATGTGACGGACCTGATAATAAATGGATTGTGACTGCTGGTGAAGAGGGTGATTACCTGATTTCAATTGATTTGAAAAACAGAACCATCAGCATTGAATCTGTTGTATCCTCTTCAGATTTTTCTGAAAAAGAAAAACGACATGAATTTTCAGTTTTTCCCAACCCGGCATCCGGTCAGGTGAATATTACCTCCCCGGTAGAAACCTCTGCGCTGATAACCATTTATTCTCCAACAGGCCATGTTTTATACCAGGATAAGCTGAAAGGATTGCAATCAAGAATTGACCTGGGAAGTCTGAATACATCCGGATTACTTCTGATAAAAGTATCTTCTGATGCGACAACAGAAATATTCAAGGTGGTTGTTCGTTAAGATTTATTCTTTGAAAACCTTTCTCACAATCATCCCCTTTGTTGTAGATATTTTAATCATATAAATACCCTGCGGAAAGGTCGACATATCCAGCTGAGAGCTTTCTGGTCCGTCTTTGACAAATAGGACCCGCCCATTACCATAAATTAATTGAACCTGGTATAATTCCGAATCCCTGACTTCAATATTCAATATATCCTTTACAGGATTTGGAAATAACCTGATATTTTGGTCACTATAGACATCTGACCCGCTCCCTGAAATTAAATCCAGCTGATCCAGTGCAGTTGACCTTCTTATTCCAAGATATTCCAGGATTCCGAATTTTACCTGCCAGGCAGGCCCTGACTCCGAAATTGAACGTGTAAAATCCCCTGTTGTAAAACCATAACCATCTTCATGCGAGTAATACAGATCGTCAGCTAAAGGTTCATATATCAGGCTGGAGATCTGGTCAAACTGAGACTGAATGTCAGGCTCGGTAAAGTGCTTGTCCAATAACTCCTTCAAATATTCCGCATACCTGTGCTTATATTCATTCACCTCCAGTATCCTTTGCGTTAAGGGTCTGCCACCATTTTCATGGGCCCAGTTGAACAAATCCCTGCTTTCCCAATCTCTGCCGATCCAATCGATACCCCAGGTATTATCCAGGTCATAGGGAATATATTCGATTTTACGGGTTTTCGGATTTTCGTAGAGGTAATAGTTACTGCCCATATAGGAATATCCATCCCAATGGCCGATCAGTGTTTCAACCGCCAGCTGCCTTAAATAATTATCCACATTAAAAACAGATTCAATCGAATCTTCAAATGCACCTCCATGAACTGTCGCCAAAATATGAATCAGACGCTCAACTGCGGACCTGTCATTAATATCCTCGTTCGTTTTTAATTCCAGGATTTCATCATTATAAATATCATTCTCAGGCGTTAATCCCACGGAATAGGAGCTTTTATACAGGTTGCCCGATTCAGAACCAAAGCGCCTGTCAACGAATTCATCATCGATTTGCTCAATGTTAAGATATACCCCCATGAATTCATTATTCATATAAAGCGTATGAAAATGATAACGCATGGCAGGGACTCCCATCTCCTTATACAGGATACAACTGAGCGGTTCCCGGGCTAAACTGGGATCATTGATATTAGGCTCAAGATCAAATTTTTTGTAATTGAAAAATTTTTCTCCCCCAAATTCTTTGAAATCAATTTTATATGAACGTTTTGGGTGCCATCGTGAGGACCGGCCCCTGATCCTGATTCCAACATTCGTAACTGTTGTATCCAACAGTGAGTTTCTAAACCTTAAGCTGACAGAATAATAGAAGTCACTGTCCGGATCTCCTTCAACCAATAATTTCTTGTCAGAAGCAGATAGAGTAATATCCATGCGACCCAGTTCACCAGGTCTGAAAACCTCATCAATCCCGGGATTACCGGTCTGGGATTGCAGGTTGCCCGTTAAAATGAAACCAAATATCAGACCGAATAATAATTTTCTCATCCAATCTTAAAAGCACCAAAGTTGTGAATTTAAATCCGGCTTCCGGGTGATATCTGTTCAATTGCCAGGAATTATTTCCGGAAAGCATACAAATGCTCCGAGGTCCGGATATAAAGATTTTTACCTTCAATGGCAGGAGTCGCCAGTATCTTCCCTTTCAGCCTGGATTCTGAAATAACGGATGGGATTGTACCGGCCTCAATTACTTTAATGGTTCCATTGTAGGATGCCAGGTAAATCTTGTCATCTGCCATTACCGGCGAAGCAATATAAGCGCCCGGTGCACCTATTCTTTCCTGAAAATGCACCTTGCCCGTCTGGGTATCCATACTGGTTACCCATCCCCCGTCCTTTACCATGAAAACGCACTCCCCGAAAGCCAGGGGACTGGGGACTTCCGGATTTTTCTCCATCTGCATCCATAAAATATCATCGAACGACAACGCTCCGTTCAGGCCTGCCGGAATAGCCAGGAGACCAAAATCCTGAACGACGCTGCTCCAGGATTTGTGACTTGCGGTCCATTCGGTTTCATCCACATGGCCGTTTTTGTCTTTATCCATTCCATTAAAAATCTTTCTGACTGTATAGCTTGCATTTTCAATATCCTCAACATCCGGTCTGGTAAAAAGCATTAAGTCTTCAGGGATTTCATCAAACTCTATCAGCTTATCGCTGTTCTGGTCGAAGTCTCTTACCACATCCTCAAATTTACCGTAACTGAAGTATTCACCCCTTCTCTCTTTTTCCGACATCTCCATCCAGGCACTGACATAAATGATACCGTCATGCACAATGGGAGTCCCTACTCCATTGGTCATCAGCTGAAACCACCAGGCAGGTGAGCCGTCATCCAGGGAATAAGCCGCAATACCGCCGCATCGGTGCAGGATCACCTGGTTCTGCATTCGTACAGGAGTACTGTAACCGGGATAACCATAATTGACAAAAGTTGAGATTTCCTGGGTTAAGGTTTTCCATATAACCTTGCCCGTCATTTTGTCAAGAGCCAGCAGGCAACGCATTTCCGGGGGACCATAATCAAGATTGACGATCAGCTTATCGTCCATAATGACTGGTGAACTGGGATTTCCAAACAACACCTTTTCAGGAACCGGGATGGGATACTCCCATTTCAAAACCCCTTCATGATCGAAAAACCTGAGGCCAGAAGAGGCGAAATAGACGTAAATTCCATCCTCATCGGCCGCAATTGTGGCAGGGGCCGGATTACTGATCAGGTGAGGTTTCTCAAACTTTTCCGGAAAAATGGAGTTGCTCCAGAGAATTTCGCCGGATTTCCTATCAATACAAAGGGTCTGTAATTCACTGGAATCTTCAACATAAGCAGTCAGGTAAATGCTATTATCCCAGATAACCGGGGAGGATCCTCCTACGGGCAGATCTATTTTCCAGAGCAGGTTTTGATCCTCTCCGAAATCGGTCGGGGGATTGGCCTCAGGTGAGGCCATGCCTGAAGCGTTCGGGCCCCTGAACTGGGTCCAGGCTGTTTTTTCGCTGTGTTTGCAATTTGTCAGCAATACAAGCGATACAGCCAATAACAATTTCACGATAACATCCATTTATTGAAATTTAGATTAATAAACAGTAAGTTATCCTGAACACAAATAAAAATCAAGCAGTTATAAGGTGTTCTTAAACCTAAATCACTTTATCCTGAACGGTTTCACCTTCCATATCTTTTCGCAATACTCCAGGATGGACCGGTCTGAAGAGAATTTGCCCATCCTGGCCACATTCATGATCGCCATCCTGTTCCATTCAGCGGTGTTTTTCCAGGTTTGAGCCACCAGGTCCTGGCAGGCAATGTACAATGGATAATCAGCCAAAAGCATAAACGGATCATGCCACAAGAGGTTATCGGTGATGGATCTGAACAGGTTGTTATCGCCTTTGGAGAATACGCCTGATTGAATCATGTTGATCACTTCGTGTAACTCTTCGTTATGATCATAAATGAAGTGAGGGTCGTACCCCATCCGTTTGGATTCTTCAACCTGGTCAGCAGTAAGGCCAAACAGGAAGAAATGATCCTCACCCACCTCCTCCCGGATCTCCATATTAGCCCCATCAAGGGTACCGATGGTAAGGGCGCCGTTCATGGAAAACTTCATATTGCCTGTACCACTGGCTTCTTTGCCCGCTGTGGATATCTGTTCTGAAAGGTCGGCAGCCGGGTAAACAGGCTGGGCATGGGTTACATTAAAATCAGGTAAGAAAACCACCTTGAGCCTGTCTTTCACATCAGGGTCACTGTTCACCACTTCACCCACAGAATTAATCAGCTTGATAATCAGTTTGGCGGTATGATATCCCGGAGCTGCCTTGCCGCCGAAAATGAATGTCCGGGGAACCAGATCAGCGTTTGGGTCTTGCTTGATCCGCAGGTAACGCGTAATGATATTCAACACATTAAGATGTTGCCGCTTGTACTCGTGAATGCGCTTTACCTGTATGTCAAACATGGAAGATGGATCCACATCAATGCCTGTCTTTTCCTTAATGATGTTCGCGAGGTGTAACTTATTTTCCCGTTTTACATTCCTGAATTGTTCTACAAAAGCAGCATCGCCGGCAAGAGGTTCCAGCTTACGCAATTCATCAAGCTTGCCGGGCCATTGATCACCAATTGAATCTGTAATGAGCCTGGTTAGTCCCGGATTGCTCAGTACCACAAAGCGACGAGGGGTTACTCCGTTGGTAACATTATGGAAACGCTCCGGGAACATTTCCACCCAGTCGGGTAACACTTGTTTCTTGAGAAGCTCTGTATGCAGCACTGCCACACCGTTAATTGCACGGCTGCCAGCACAGGCCAGGTTGGCCATGCGGATATATTTTCCCCCGCTCTCGTCAATGACAGACATTCGCGAAAGTTTTCCTTCATCACCAGGGAACCGCCTGCTTACCTCATTCAGAAAGCGGTAATTAATTTCATAAATAATCTCCAGTACTCTTGGCATCAGGTATGCGAAGAGTCCCACAGACCATTTCTCAAGCGCTTCGGGGAGCAGGGTATGATTGGTATAGCTAAAGGTCCTGCATGTTGTATCCCATGCTGTATCCCAATCAAGGTTATAATTATCCACGAGTATGCGCATAAGTTCAGCTACCGACACGGAAGGATGCGTATCATTAAGTTGTATAGCCCATCTTTTATAAAATTCCTGAGGTTTGCCCTCGAATCTCAGGTGGATATTCATCATATCCTGAAGCGAGCATGATACAAAGAAATACTGTTGCTTAAGACGCAGCTTTTTCCCGGCCAGCGTTTCATCATTGGGATACAATACTTTGCTTATATTTTCCGACTTCACCTTGTTGTCTACCGCCATATAGTAATCACCCTGGTTGAAGGATGAAAAGTCAAAGGACTCCTCGGCTTCAGACCTCCAGAGGCGGAGAAAGTTACACGAGGGTACCTTGTATCCCATTACCGGAGTGTCGTGGGGTATTCCTCTCACCAGATAATCGGGCTTCCAGCGGACGCGATGATTTCCCTCCGGGTCCAGGTATGACTCGGTATGTCCCCCGAAATTGACGCTCACCGCCAGTTCAGGTCTGGCCATCTCCCAGGGATTTCCGAAACGCAGCCATTTATCGGTTTTTTCCACCTGCCAGCCATCATGAATCTCCTGATCGAAAATGCCGAACTCGTAGCGAATGCCATAGCCAATGGCAGGTATTTGTTGGGATGCCAGCGAGTCAATATAACAGGCTGCCAGGCGCCCCAGTCCCCCGTTCCCAAGCCCGGGCTCCTCTTCCTGCGCCATAATTTCGCCGAAATTAAAACCAAGCTCTTCAACAGCCTGTTTCATCTCATCAAAAATATTCAGGGCAATGAGGTTCACCCCCAACTGTGGCCCCAGAAGAAACTCGGCCGACAGGTAACTGACCAGCTTTACATTATTGTCAAACACTGCATTCATCGTCCTGTGCTCGCGCTGCTTGAGCCTGTCTCGCACGGTATAGGAAACCGCCATGTAAAGGTCATTGAGAGAAGTATTCGCAATGTTTCGGCCCTGCTGGTAAAACAGATGTTCAATAACCGCCTGTTTCAGTGAATTCACATCCATGCTGGCGCGCGGATCAATGATTGTTGTAGTCTCTTTTGCCATTCACTTAGCGATTGATAAAAAGTTTTTGTGTTGCAACCATATTTTCATCTCCCTTTATTTGACATGTATACAATCCACCCATAAACTCAGATATGTCAACGCTAATCCTGTTCTCTCCCTGAACCATGCCTGACAATTCCTTTTGAAAAACAACTTTTCCATTCAAATCAAAAAAGGTGAGAACCATCGCCCTTGAATCTTTTGCCTGGAAAGTTATAGTAATATGGTCCGAAGCCGGATTTGGATAGAGGTTAAAATCCAGGTTACTTAATTCGCGTGTATCAATCCCTATGGTACTGTTGGCGATAAAACTTATACAATTCCCGTAAGCTGTACCTGCACTGTTTGTGGCAAAAGCCCTGGCATAATATGTTTCACCCTCGGTAAGCTCTGTTAAGGTAGCGACAAAATCTCCTGTTCCTGAACCCAGTGTTGACACCTGGTTATCAAGAGTTGGATTATAGATTGTTCCCCAGGCTATCCCTCTTGAAGTGATCTCCCCTCCTCCATCTTCAATCACATTTCCATTTACGTGAACACTTGTAGGTGAAATATTGCCTGAGAAATTGGTGATTACAGTAGGCAATCTTACAATCCCATTGTTGATGTCATACGCTTCCCGTACTGCACTTTTAATCACATCTCCATCAATAAATTTCACTAATATGCTTATGAGGACAACCTCTGCAACCTCCTGAGGTGTTTTATTTAAAATCCGGGGTCTGTTTTGTGAGATGTATTCCCGCTTCAGGGCCCGAATGATCCTGATATTATCCGATAACACTGCACTTTTCAGCAAATGTGATGCAACTGCAGTAGCTTCATCGCTGGAATAGATAGAATCCAGAGTTCTGTACATGCGTGCATCCAGGCTGTCGATCAGGAAAGGATCATCAAGGGCAATGGGATCATAACTGCTCATCATGGCATCATATTCGCTGCAAAATCCTTCAAAATCAGCATCGGTAACCTCCAAAGCATTTAGATAGAGCAAATAATTAGGGTAGATCGATTCAATGACAGGATAGGTATTGCTGTCACCTCTCCCAAAACTGTAAAGTGTGGCCAGTCGAAATTCATGACTTAAAATCAGATCGATGCCGTTATAAAGGAACAGTTCATTATTCAGTTGAATAATGCTATCATAGGCAGTCTCCTCCAGATTAGAAATCACATCGTCGTAGTAATCGTCAAATTCATTTTCACCAAATTCACTGGAGTACAATACCAATTCAAGTGTATCCATATAAGCTTTCAAATAGCTGGAGTCATACCCGCAGGCATCTAATTTGAATACGAACCAGGGAACTTTATAATTGAATATGTGGTATGCAGAATTGTCTACAGCACTTTTCAGGTCAGGTTCTTCACAATTTTCCATTTCTACACGTTTGCCATGCTGATAACAATAAGAAACTTTGCGTCCGTCAGAATAAGAAACTACAGAAACACCATGTCGTTTCCCTTCCTTCATATTGACATTTTCTGTATGCGTTACAACATATTCATCATCCTCATAAATAATCTCAGCCGGACCGTCCCACAAGCCATTCTTATCCACGGGTGCCCTGGTGGTCTCGGTATTTCCACTCCCTAATTGTTTTGAAATCTCGTACCGGCCATCCGGAAGCAGTTTCTTTTGTTGACTCGTTCCGCCAAAACTTGCGATTGCAAAATATGCAAATACCACTAATGCAGTTGCAGACAGCAAAGACTGCCAAAACGATTTTTTGAAAACATTTCTTTTCATCATATTATAATTTGAAGTTTACGATTCGATCTTATAATATACACCGTGATAAACCCGACCGTGATTCCTGTTGCACTCCAGAGTATGTCATTTAAACAAAAAGTGCCTTGTAGCTTTCCAGTTAATTGAAGCAACTCAAATCCAAATACAAGAACCGGAATGCTTAAGAACCAGAAATACTTCAAAAATGAATTGCTTCCTGTCCATATACTTATAACAATGGTTGTATAACCAAATACCCACAAACCATTTGGCAGCGAATAAACAACCCATTGCGGAAGAGAAGAGCAGATGGAAAGTGATTGTTCTCTGACCGCATAAAGCCAGTTTTCCAGTCCGGCAGCATAAAACCAGTTAAAAAAAGCAGGTTCCGCTGGCCGAAATAAAATGTAAATCAAACCTCCTGCAAATACCGCGAAAGAGGACAATGATATATACGTAACCTTGAAAAAATGATTTGATCTATGGCTAAAACTCTGATCCATTTTTACAAATGATTTGGTTTTAACGTACCTGATGTGGTTGCACTCTCAATTTACGAAAAAAGAACTAATACTCATAAACAGAAGAAATACTATTCTTTTACTAATTTCGACTGAATAAGTATGTATAAGTAACCCTATAAATCCTCATGAAAAAGTTATTCATTTTGTCGGCACTTTTTGCCGTTTGTGCTGCGAATGCACAGGAAAAATGGAATGGACCATCGGTTGATTTTTCACACGGAAAATTAAAGATTTCGGAAAATCACCGCTTTCTGGTTTTTGAAGACGGCACCCCGTTTTTCTTCCTTGGCGATACGGCATGGGAACTCTTTCACCGGTTAAATAAACCGGATACTGAAAAATACCTCGAGAACCGGCGCCAAAAAGGTTTTACGGTTATTCAGGCTGTGGCGCTGGCCGAACTGGATGGCCTGAACGAACCAAATGCGGAAGGTGAAAAACCACTGGTTGACAATGACCCGGCCAAACCCAACGAAAAATATTTTGCGCATGTGGACTGGGTGATAAAAAAAGCCGAAGAAAAGGGAATTTTTATCGGACTGCTGCCAACCTGGGGCGACAAATGGAATAAAAAATGGGGAGTGGGCCCTGAAATTTTCACGCCCGAAAATGCCAGAGAGTATGGAAAATACCTGGGTAATCGCTATAAAAATTATCCGAATATCATCTGGATCCTGGGAGGCGATCGCCCTGTTGAAACCGATTTGCATGGACAAATAATTACACAGATGGCCGCAGGATTGAAAGAAGGCGATGGCGGAAATCACCTTATCTCATTTCATCCCACCGGCGGAAGCGGCTCGTCGCAATACTTTCATAACGAGCAGTGGCTCGATTTCAACATGCGTCAGAACGGACATAGCGTTAGTTATACCGAACGGTACCATTCGACCCTGGATGACTACATGCTCGAAAATACCAAGCCCGTCATAGATGCAGAACCCATTTATGAGGACCACCCCATCAATTTCAATCCCGATGGAAACGGGCATTCGGTGGCCACCGACGTCCGGCGCCCGTTGTACTGGGATCTGTTTTCAGGCGCTTTCGGGCATACCTACGGTCACCATTCGGTCTGGCAAATGTACGCCCCGGGCCGCCAGGCCGTCAATCGCCCGCTGATGCCCTGGTATGAAGCCATCGACCAGCCCGGCGCCGGACAAATGATCTACGGACGTTTATTGATGGAATCACGCCCTTCTCTGACCCGGATCCCCGATCAATCGTTGATTGTAACCGACAGCGTGCCTTCGTCGGTTCCGGGTGCAGGCGCTTACTCCTTTGTTGCCACCCGCGACCAGTCGGGTACTTACGCCATGATTTATGTTCCGGTGGGACGAAAATTCAGCGTCCGGATGGATGCCATTCAGGGTAAAAACGTAGTGGCCTGGTGGTACAATCCCCGAAACGGGGAAGCCACGCAGATCGGCAAATTCCCAAATACCGGTACACAGACCTTTATCTCGCCGGATCCGGGCGAAAGCCTGGATTGGATACTTGTTCTCGATGATGCCGGCGCCAAATACAAAGCGCCGGGTAAAACCAGGTGAGATGAAACCCGGAATCAGTTCCTATACCTACACCTGGGCCATTGGGGTTCCCGGCAATGAACCCGAAAACCCGATGACCATTTTTGAGCTGATACAAAAAGCGGCTGACTTGAGGGTTCAGGTTGTCCAGGTGGCCGACAATCTTCCGCTCCACCGGTTTTCGGAAACCGAATTGCATAAGATTAGAGATTTTGCTGATAGGCTGGGAATTCAACTCGAAGTGGGTTCCAAAAAAATGACCCCTGATCACCTGGAGAGATACATCCAAATCGCTGCTTTTTTCAGATCGGCTATTGTACGGTTTGTCATAGATGGTGATGGTTTTCAACCACAATTGAAGGAAATACATACGATTATTAAGAACGCTATTCCACTTCTCGAAGCAAACAAAATCGTTCTTGCCATCGAAAATCACGACCGGTTTAAAGCAGCCGCGTTTGTTGAAATGGTGGAAAAAGCCGGAAGTGAAACTGTGGCGATTTGTCTTGATTCTGTAAATTCAATGGGTGCAGGCGAGGGATTGGAAACAGTGATTGACAAACTGGCGCCTTTCACCGTAAACCTGCATGTCAAAGAGTTTACCGTAAAAAGGGTTTTTCACAAAATGGGATTTGTGATTGAAGGTTGTCCGCTGGGTGAAGGAATGTTGCCGGTTCATGAAATCATTCAAAAAGTCCCGGAAAATTGCCATTCTGCCATTCTTGAACAGTGGACTCCCCCGGAGGACACCCTTGAAAAAACCATCGCAAAAGAAGCCCGTTGGGCAGAACAGAGTATGAAATATTTGAAAAGTGTACTGTAAAATCTGGTAAAATGAAAGTAACATTGATCGGAGCCGGTGGCAAAATGGGCTGCCGCCTCACACGCAACCTGAAAAACTCAAAATACGAAATGAGTTATGTTGAAATCAGCGAAAAAGGAGTGGATAACCTGAAAGAACTGGGCGTTGAAACTTCGCCGGCCGAAACAGCCCTCCCTAATGCAGAGATCGTCATACTGGCTGTGCCCGATGTGGCACTCGCCAAAGTTTCAGCAAGCATCATACCCCGGATGAAATCCCGTGCAATTGTGATGACGCTCGACCCGGCAGTGGCCAGGGCCGGACGCCTGTTTATGCGGAGCGATGTTTCCTATTTCATTGCACACCCGTCGCACCCGTCGGTTTTTAACTGGGAACCAACACGGGAGGCACAGGCCGATTTTTTTGGTGGAACACTGGCCAAACAAACCATCGTTTGCGCGCTGATGCAGGGACCCTCCACCGATTACGATTTGGGTGAACAGGTTGCAAAAACCATGTATGCACCGGTTTCAAAAGCTTTTAAAATTACCATGGAACAAATGGCGCTCCTGGAACCCGCACTGGTTGAAACGCTCTCATCTTCGTGTCTGGACCTGGTACGCGAAGGAATGGAAGAGATCATTGCACGGGGTGTTCCGCGCGAAGCTGCCCGCGAGTTTTTAATGGGGCATATCAACATCCAGCTTGCTGTTCTTTTTAAAGAATTACCCGATGCTGTTTTTTCCGATGCAGCAAATAAAGCCCTGGCGCGTGGGCGCAGTATTCTATTTAAAGAAGATTGGAAGCAGATTTTCGAACCTGAAAATGTATTACAGCAGGTGATTGATATCACTTAAACCATTTCATCATGAAGAAATTTGCCATTTTCGGCTGTGGTTTCTGGAGCCAGTTTCAAATTGGGGCCTGGCAGGAAATTGAGGGCGCCGAGTGTGTTGCCCTCTATAACCGCACAAAATCGAAAGCAGAGGAGTTGGCCAGGCGTTTTAACATTTCACGGGTATACGACGATGCCGAAGCATTGCTTAAAAGCGAAACCCTCGATTTTATCGATATCATCACGGATGTGGACTCCCACGAAAAATTCACATTGCTGGGAGCAAAATATGGCCTGGATGTGATTTGCCAGAAGCCGATGGCACCAGATTTCGCCTCTGCCAAACGGATGCTCAAAGCCACCAAAGAAGCCGGTGTGCGGTTTTACGTGCACGAAAATTACCGCTGGCAGCCGCAATTCCGCAGGGTAAAAGAGATATTGGATTCGGGTATGATCGGAAATGCATTTCGGTGTGAAACCGCTTTTCTTACCGCTTTCCCCCTGTTCGAAACGCAGCCTTTCCTGGCCGAACTGGAGCAGTTTGCCCTCACCGACCAGGGTTCCCACCAATTCGACGTGCTGCGCTACCTGTTCGGAGAGGCGGAAACCATTTATTGCGAAAAACAAACAGTAAATCCCACCATTAAGGGTGAAGATGTAACCACATCGGTTTTGAAAATGAAAAACGGGGTGGTATGCATCCAGAAAATCTCGTTTAGTTCGCCGCTGGAAAAGGAGATTTTTCCACAAACCCTGCTTTTAATAGAAGGAGATCAGGGAAGCATCCGGCTGGATGCTGAATTTCATATCAGTACAACCTCTCCGGATGGAACAAAAAAGGAGATGGTTCCGATGAAATCGTATCCATGGCAAACCGACCGGTTAAAACCTGAACCTCCGAGCATTGTGGCCATTAACAGAAACATCCTGGACGATATGCTGGGGATTGGAAAAGCAGAGAATACAGGTGATGACAACTTTGAAACAGTCAGACTGGTCTGGGCTGCTTATGAATCAGCATCCTCCGGGAAAGTGGTTCATCTTCATAGTTTTAAATAGACTCAATGACTCCAAAAAAACAAATCAAAGCATCCGGCAGCCCGGATTTTCTACCAAAACAAACAAAACTAAAGGCGGGGGAGCTTGATCTTATTTATGAAAACGGTGCCATTCGCCGGATAAGACTGGGAGATACAGAGATTATCCGGATGATTTATGCGGCTGTTCGTGACCGGAACTGGGAAACCATTGAACCCA
>JAWOHR010000011.1:0-35274 GCA_046485075.1 Bacteroidales bacterium | reverse complement strand
GTTCTGCAAGGGCAGCCATCTTGTGAAACAGTTCGGTGTTTTCCTGTTTTCGTCACTCCTTTCAGAGTAAATTCTTAAGTCGTAGATAATCTGCGATATAGATTTTTAATATTGATGTTTTTGGGTGTCCCGTTATTTTGTAGGCGTGTTTGTCCGGGAGAAAACAGCGATTCCGCTTCGCGTTTTAGATAAGATTTAAGCGTATGTATGCTTTTCTGAACTATTCAGAGTTATATTTTGATCTTAAAGGGATAATTAATAACTTGCAATTGGCTTAATATCCAGAACAATTTATTATTATCTGTTTTTCGCATGAAGTGCAGCAATGAAATGGGAGATTATTAAGAAGTTTTCCGTCAGAGGCAAGACTTGTTTTTGCTATGCGGATGTTTTGGCGGAATTTCCTGATAAGGATCGCAGCCATCTTTCCAAGGTACTTAGCTCAATGGTAAACATGGGCATGTTAATGAAATTTAATCGGGATTTATACTGCATCATTCCACTTAGTGCAGACCCGGAGACCTATACACCTGACAGTCGCCTGGTTGCCAAGCACATCATGAAAGGGAAGGGGTATTATATAGCTTATTCCTCTGCAATGTATCTTCTTGGACTGTCAGGTCAACCGGGAGCCTGGACAATGGTTGCAACTGACCGTCAGAGGCAGCCGTCTAAAAAGAATATCAAAGGAATGGAGTTCCATTTTATTCACCATACTTACAATAGGTTTTTTGGTTTTCAGGAGACCTGGGTAAGCCAGCAGGAACAAGCCATGGTCAGTGATCTGGAAAAGACGATTGTAGATGCCGTATCAAAACCGCAATTATGCGGAGGGATCGTCGGTGTTGGGAAAGCCATATACCGTTCTAAGGAAAGAACAGATCTCCAAAAATTGTTTTACTATTTAGCCAGGAATGGTAATCATGCCGCAAAGAAGCGGTATTTGTTTCTCTCAGACATTCTTGAATTGGAATGGACATCAGAACATGACAGAATGCTTGATGACAGTGGAGTAAGCATTTCACTCTTAGATCCCGCCGGGCCTGTTCAGGGAAGAAAGAATTCCAGATTTGGCTTGAAGATCAATAGTGAGGTAAGCTTGAGCGATTTCTTACAATAATGATGATTCCAATATCCCATATCCCATATCCCACCAGGCCTGTTCAGTCTTGAGCTGCAGCGTTGATCAAGTACAATTAGACGAGGTGTCCCAATGACGAAAACAGGACTGAAATTCGCTTCGCAAATTGGAGGCTCCTGCCGGGTATCCCCTTTTACCTTAATTATCTATTATTTAATGCCTGCAAGGGCGGCCATCTTGTGAAACAGTTCGGTGTTTTCATAAATCCCCTTGAAGTTCTCTGCCCCCGGACCATATGCAAAGACCGGAAGAAGGGTTGCCGAATGGCCGGAGGTGGCAAATTCGAGACCTACCTCCCGGGAATCCCTTTCACCTGTTTCCGTGTTCAGTCTGGCGGCAAGCGCCAGCCCTCCGGTTTCGTGGTCGGCCGATACCACCACCAGGGTATGACCATCTTTTTCTGCAAAATCAAGGGCAGCGGCGATTGCGGTTTCAAAGTCAAGCACTTCAGCAACTATACCCTCAGCACTGTTCGCATGACCTTCCCAATCGATCTGGGAGCCCTCCACCATCAGGAAAAATCCTTTCTCATTGTGCGAAAGCTGTTCTAGTGCAAGGGTAGTGGCCTCAGAAAGGAAATCACCTCTTTTATGCAACATGGAAGGCATTCCCCCTCCGGCTAACATGAAACCGTACTTTTGACCGGGTTTCAGGGAACCGGGTGCTGGCAGAGCCGTCGTATCCAATATAAACCCTTTCTCTGCGGCCAGAGGAAAGAGATCTGTACTGTCCTTCCGATTATTGAAAAGATCAATACCGCCACCTGCAAAGAAATCGATCTCTGAATTGAGCAACTGAAGAGCAAGCGTTTCTTCCATACTGCGTTGCTCCACATGGCCATAAAAGGAGGCAGGGGTGGCGTGTGTAATGGTCGAAGTGGCCACCACACCGGTACTCCATCCTAGGGCAGAGGTCAGCTCAGTGATGTTCTGAACGGGAGTTTTCAGGGTGTCGACACCTATGGCCCCATTATAGGTTTTCCGGCCTGTTGCCATAGCAGTACCGCTGGCCCCCGAGTCGGTCACTTTGTGAGTGGCAGAGGAGCTCCTAATCAGGCCGATGTGTCTGAACCGGTTGAATTGCGAGGGTTCCTCGCTGAAATAGAATGCTGTGGAGACTTCAGAAAGGCCCATTCCGTCACCGATCAGGAAGATGATGTTGGTGGGTGTTTCCGGTGTTTTATCCCTGGAATTTTGGATGGATGTACAGGCAAAGGTCGCAAGCAAAAGAACAGCTGCAATGGAATATTTCATCATGATTTCTATTATTTTTGAAACTTCTAAAGTAAGTGATTTTTTAACTAGTTGAAGCACTGCAGTGAGTATTAAAATCGCAGGGAAAGACAGCTCAGGCCGCCATCCAGTTTACGGAATTCGGAGACATCCAAAAGGATTGTTGGGTATCCTGCCTTTTTGATTTTTTCCAGGGTCACCGGAAATCCTTCAGGAACCAGTACGGTACCATTGATCCACAGCGAGTTGGCAGCGTAACTTTCGGATTCTTCCACCTCGATTCTTTCATACCGGGAAAAGGCTTTGTGGTTGCAAAATTCCCCTGAAACCAGCATGTGATTATTCTCCAGGTAGGAGACCCCGGTTTTCAGGTGGAGCATCTTGTTTAACGGAACTTTTTCACCCGAAAACCCATTCTTTTGGAGGATACCAGTAAGTTGTGCAGCCCCTTCGTGGTTGGTTCGTTCAGAAATACCAATATAGAAATGATCTCCCACCATCATTACATCCCCGGCATCAAGGGTTCCGGGTGCTATGATTCTTTCAACTAAGGGGAAAAAGGTTTTAAGAACAGGGAACATCCCTGTTTTTTCCCCATTACGGGAGGGAGCGCCGGGATTGGTCAGCACGGCAAACCGGGAGGTGCACAAGGCCACATCCTCCACAAAAGTTGAATCGGGGAACCTGGGGTCGGGTTCCAGAATGGTTACTTTCAATCCGCACAACCGGAGAGCCTCAACGTACCCGGAGTGCTGTTTCAGGGCAAGTTTGTAGTCGGGTAAACCCAGTGAAGCCGAAGAAATTCCATGGATCATCTCCTCACAGGGCATGCGAACAATGGCAGTATGGAACATCAGGAATAAGGGTTGTTGAATTTTATTTTTTCAAAAATACCCTGGTATCACCAGCTCATCCTGGTCGCGGTAGGATTCATATTCCCATTTACCGGTCCCGTCAATTCGCAATACGATGGTTCCGACTTCAAGGGCCGGCAGGGTTTCGATGGGGATATTCCGGGATTTATTCAGTACTTTTTCAGACTCTTCTTTGTATTTCACCATGTAGGCACTCCGGCCATAGATTGCTTCCTGGGCCTGCAGGATCACCAGGTCGGGATTGGTAATTCTGATATATACGGGATCGACAGATCCATGAAAGTGATGGTTTGCATAAAAAACCTGGGCCGGTACATCCTCCACAAAGCGCCGTATTATTTTTTGCTGGTTCATTGCATAGGTATCTCCTCCATGCACGAGGGTAAAGCCATTGTAACTTATTTTAATTGCGAGTGAGCGTGTGTTCTCCTCTTCCCCATCTGCAAAGCTGTTCAGAATTTTAAAATGCACCCCATCCTGGTCCCACTCATAACCGGTAGCGTAGGTGTTATAGTCGATGAATCGTTCCACATGAAAATCGTTAATAATGGTCACTCCCGAGTCACCGCCATCATGATCGTCGTGGTAGTGTGTCACAATGAAAGTCTGGATGGTATCGATGTGATGCCTGTGTAGCATAGGGACAAGAATGCTGTCGCGTACCCACGATTTTCCGCAATCGATGAGCATGTGTTTACCTGAAGGAAGTCGCAGGATCATGGCTGAGCCATGGTCCACATCGGGTGCCACGATCATAAGATTTGAATACAGCGGTTCGGGCATCACCGATATACTGGCTTTGACAAGCTTATTTTCCAGTTTTACTACCACCTTATGAATCCCTTCGGGACATTCAAGAAACTGGTCTGCCGGAATGTTGAGCCAGATGGCAGATTCCTGGAAGGGATAAGGATACACTGAAAAATCCAGGGATTGACCATTCACAAGCACCTCCTGCACCTCCTGGTGAAAATTATCAATTTTGAAAACAAGGTCATAGGGAGCACTCTTGTAAAAGCTGTTTTTCCCGGGCGTGATCCCAAACCTGAATTCGGGCGACTCAACGGCGATCCAGTCAATGTCCATATTTCCCCAGCCATCCCTGATTCCCAGGGTATTGATTCCAGAGTCAAGATAAAATGGTTGCGAAAAGAGGTTCCAGTTTGCCGACATATCAAAACCGCATGCGATCTCCGAATTATTTTTTAGCAGGTACTGCATCATATCCCCACCCCGGGTGCGGTAGCGGATTTCAAGCTGGTAATAACCGCTTCTGTCCACAGTCACTTCCCATTTTACCACCGATGATTTCTCAATGGATAAACAGGCCCCCCCGGAGGCAGATGAATCAATGAGCTCTGTCATTTGCCGGTATGAGCCGCTTTCGGCCTCATACCTGCGATAATTCATTGTTTTTGAAATTTCTTCTTCGGGCAAAATTTGCTCTTTCAGCCATTTGGGTCTGTCGGTGGTTACTGCGCTAACCCCCATCCATTTCATTGCCACAGCTTTTCCCGGATCATTTACTGTCCAGCACCAGAGTTCGAGACCAGCTTCACGGCAAGCCATGGAGAGCTCCTGGTCGATGATGGAATGCTTCAGATTTAAACCATCAAGATTATTTTGCACTGCCTTTAAAATGTGCTTTTTCGCATCCGATTTAGAACCGGAGAGGTAGTAACAGGGCACCCCGGAATAGATGGCTTTTGCCTGCCTGATGGCATCAAAATCAAAGGAGATGAAGGCAATTTTGCCGGTGGTCCAGTGCCGGTCAACCACTCCTTTCAGGAAGGGAAGGATTTCTGTGCCGGTTTTGATCTCGATCACCAGCATTCGGTCGGAAGGGATGGTTTCCAGGAGTTCCTTCAGCAGGGGAATTTTCTCCCCTTCAAATTCGGGCAGGTTGGTTTTGGCTCCTTTAACAGAAAGATTTTGCAGTTCTTTCCAGGGAGTCCTGGCAATCACATGACTTTCACCGGTCAGCTTTTTGGTGTTCTTGTCATGAAAAACCACCACCTGGTTGTCGGAGCTGAGCCTCACATCACATTCGGCCGCATCGGCCCCCAGTTCCCAGGCCAGAGTGATGGATGCAAGCGTGTTTTCGGGGGCCAGGTAGGAGGCACCACGGTGTGCCACAAAACGAAATGGCTTTTGTCCTTCCCCCTCCTCTCCCCAAAGTGAAATGCCCGGGACCAGAATAAGAGAGAGGAAAAGGATGAGGCACTTCCCTGGCATTATTTTACCGTTGAACATCATACAACCCTGCTTCGTTTAAAGATAGGGTAAATTTAGTATCTTAATGTCAAAATCATAACCATGAAGAACTTTCGGCAAATTTCTCCAATCGTTTCCATCTTATTTTTGGGATCATTTTTACTGCCTTCCTGCAAGCAGGCCATGGCCGACGGGCAGGGTCAGGGTTCCGCCCCGGGGGACAGGAACGCCCAGGAGCTATATCAGCAGTATTGCGCCAGTTGTCATGGGGCCGATCTGGGGGGAGGCAATGCCCAGAGCCTGGTGGATGGCATATGGCAGTTTGGCGACGGTGAGGGCTATATCCGCAGGAACATTCAATTTGGGATTCCCCACCTGGGGATGCCTTCCTACGAAGCCTCCCTGTCAAATGACGAGATCAAACTGCTGGTGGATTATCTTTACGAGGCGCAGTCAAAAGCCGGGGTTGTGAAACCCGGTCCCCCATCCATCCTGGAAAGCATGAACTACACCATTCGTGCCGAGGTGTGGGTTGACAGGCTCTATATTCCATGGGCCATCACCTTCCTGCACAGGGACACAGCGCTGGTCACCGAGAAGCCGGGTATCCTCAGGATGATTGTAAAAGGAAAAATGCAGGAAAAAGCCGTTACAGGCACACCAAAAGTGAACCATGAGGGCCAGGGAGGCCTGATGGATGTAACCACCGATCCTGCATACCAGGAGAATGGCTGGATCTACCTTTCCTACAGTCACGCCATTGAACCGCCTGAAGGGGAGACCCGGGTCCTCTCCATGACCCGTATCGTCAGGGGCCGGATCAGGGATATGCTTTGGGTGGACGAACAGCTTGTATATGAGGCTCCGGTGGATACCTACCGGGATACAAGGTACCACTACGGCAACCGCGTGGTTTTTGACAAAAAGGGCTATCTCTATTTCAGTATCGGCGACCGGGGAGCCCAGGATATGGCCCAGGATCCCACCAGGCCCAATGGCAAAATTCACCGGATCTTTCCCGACGGGAGTATCCCGGAAGACAATCCTTTCATTGGATCGGGCCTTCCCACACTTTATACACTGGGTAACCGGAATCCCCAGGGATTATCTGTTCACCCGGAGACAGACCAGGTATGGGCCACCGAGCACGGCCCCCTGGGGGGTGATGAGCTGAACCTGATCAAAAAAGGGGTGAACTACGGGTGGCCTGTGATCACCTATGGCAGCAATTACAACGGGACCCCGATTACCGAATTCACCCGAAAAGAGGGGTATGCACAACCCATCCTGTACTGGAAGCCCTCCATTGCCGTTTGCGGCATTGAGTTTTACCAGGGGGATGCCTTTCCCAAATGGCAAAACAAGTTGCTGGTGGGTGCCCTCAAATTCGAAGATGTCAGGATTCTGGATATAGAGGGTGACCGGGTCATGCACGAGGAGGTTATCATGAAGAATTATGGCCGGGTGCGGGACATAGGTCTCGATCCCGACGGAAATGTATATGTTGTGGTAAATCAACCCGATCGCGTGATCAGGCTGTCATTTGGAGGGGAACGCCAGGGCCAGTAGAGCTCTTTAAACAGGAGGCCAGTCCCTATTTAAAATAGAGAGTGGCGCCCAGGTGGTATTCCCTGGGATTTCCCGGATAGTAATAGCGTGGTTCGCTGCCTCCGAAAGATGGGGCATTGACAAGGATCATGGATGAATAGAGGAGGTTGAATATATTGCTGATCCCCCCGTGAATGCGGATGCTGAAAAGGTCGCCCGGGATCTGAATTTTCCATCCGGCCTGAAGGTGTAGCAGCTGGTGACCTCCATACTCTTTGCTGTTCAGATCATCCACCCACTGGCGTCCCTGGTACTGGTACCGGAGTTTCACATCAAGCGGTCTCCATTTTGCAGAAAGAATGGTATTCAGGATCTGGGCGGGAATTCCCGGCAGAACATTTCCGGTATAATCAACCCCGTCATCCACGAAATCGGTAAACCGGTTGTTTGAAAAGGTGTAGGACAGGATGGCATTCAGTTGAAAGGATTTCGGTTCCAAAGCCTCCACGATGGTGAAATCACCCCAGAGTTCCACTCCGGTATTCAGAGCCTTGCCAGCATTGGAACCGGTGAAGATCTCCTCCGAAATACGTTCTGTAACCAGGAGGTCCTCCAGGAGTACCAGGTAGATGGTGACATCATAGGAAATCCTCCCCTGAAGGAAATGACCCCGGTTTCCCAGCTCGAAGTTCCACCCGGTCTCGGGTAGGAGTTCTGTGTTGATGGCTCCCTGGGGAAGCAGGGTCTCCTCCAGGGATGGCGCTGAGAAACCATGTCCGGCCGAACCATAAAGATAATGGTGCCCGTGGTGCAGGTAGCTGAGGCCGATCCGTGGCGAAACTACAGGACGGTAGTTGTATTGTCCGGACTGGTCGGTGGAGTCGGACCGGTAGGAAGTTTCAAGGCTGTAGGAGAGGAGGTTTAGGTTCAGGCCGCCATCTAACAGTAGTTTTTCTCCCGGTCTCCACTGGACCATGGCAAAGGCATTAAAATTTTTGCGGATCTCATCCTGGTCGCCAAGCAGAGATCCCTGTTTACCCTCATTACTTTCAAAGACCTTCCAGTCCACCCATTCATGGAAATATTCCATACCCAGGTTGTATTTCCAGGTCGAACGGTCGTAGATTATAAGCTCACGGAATCCCACATTTACGGAGCGGTCATCAATGATGTTGAAGGGCCTGGATTCGTAAGGATCCGAGTAGGTAGTAAAAAGGGCCAGTTTGTTGGAGGTATACCTGCCCAGTTTAGATTCCAGGCTTAATCCTCCTAGGATACGGGTGTACTCCTCGAATCCCTGCATGCTTCCCCAGCTGCCTCCTGCCTTTGAGGGTTCATGGATATAGTCTGTTTCATTCAGGGAGCTGGGAATCCTTGCGCTTAGGTCCACCAGGGAGAGGGTGAAGGAGAGGGTGTTATAAACTCCGAACAATTTCAGGTTCATGAAGGCATTGCTTCTTCCATAGGCACTGTTTTCCCGGTAGCCATCCGAAGCCGTATTCGTCAAGCCGCCTGTCAGTGCAAGTTTGCTGTTTTTATAACTCGCTTTCAGTCCAAATATGGTTGTTCCAAATGAAGCGGCTTCGCCTGAGAGGATGGCTTTAAATCCGTCTGTCTGCGGATAGGGTGATACCAGCCTGACTACTCCTCCAAGTCCGGACCCATAAAGTGAGGAGGCGGGCCCCTTCAGAATTTCCAGTGTTCCGATCCCGCTGATATCCTGATCCTCCAGGGTACTGATACCATCGCCGGAGGTTAAGGGAATATCATCCAGGTAAGCCCTGATACGGTTCGTGTTGTAAGGGGTGCGGGAACCCACCCCGCGAATCACAAGACGGTTGGTATTGTAGGTTCCGGTTGCCATATACACACCCGGAACCAGGTTGAACAGCCCGGTATTATTCACCATGTGCTGCAGGTCAACGGTTTGAGGCCTTACCAGGAATAATCCGCCTGCTGATTCCTGGTAGCTTTGTTTGAACGGGAGGACCGACACAGCTACCTCATCCAGCCGGATGGTGTCGTCGGACTGTTTCTCTGCTGTTTTTTCCTCTCCCAAAGCAACTCCCTGAGGAAGCATCAAGATAAGCAGGATGATCAGAGGAGTCTTTTTCAGAATCATTTTTTGGAATGTTCAAACAGGGTGAAATATATGATTTGGATGATCGCTGATGATATTCAAGGATTCGGAGTAAATTTATGGAAGAATATCATCATACAATCGTTTCTTTAAAGATACAACCATGCATATTAATTTCTTCCGAAGATTGAGAAATTTTCTCCGAACCACCCTCATCGGAGGGATGGTGGCCCTGGCACCCCTTACATTGATTATCATCCTGTTCAAATGGGCGATCACCGTGATTGGTCGAAACCTGACGCCTCTTGTGAATACGATCCTGCAGGATTCCGTTCCCAACCCCTTCTTCAAGTTTGCCCTTTATTTAATCACCTTTTCGGCAATCCTGATATTTTTCTTTATCATCGGGCTTATTGTGCGCTCAAGGCTCTATCGTTTTATGAGCAGAATAGAGGATCGCTATTTATTGAAAATCCCGGGTTACAAACTGGCCAAAGAGACGGTACAGCAGTTTTTCGGAAAGAACCGCTCCTTTTTCCGGGAGGTGGTCCTGGTGGATATTTATAGTACCGGGGTATTGATGACCGGTTTTATAACCGACGACCAGGGTGAGATCATTACCGTGTTTGTACCCACCGGTCCAAATCCCACCTCTGGCAATATCTTCCACCTGCACAAAGAGCGGGTGATGAAAACCGGGGCTTCGGTGGATAGTGGGATGAAATCAATTATCAGCTGCGGGGCGGGTTCGGGCGAGCTGTTCCGATCAATGAAAAGTCAGGGAGATTAGGGTTTTTCCGGGGCTTCACTGGAGGCCACATGCCTGAAAAACCGCTTCTGGTTAAACAGAATGATGGCTACTGCTACCGTTATACTTGAATCGGCCAGGTTGAAGACAGGCCGGAAGAAGATAAAACCGGAGCCGCCCCTGAACCAGTCAGGATAGTTGCCTTTGATCATGGGAAAGTAGAACATATCCACAACTTTTCCCTGGAGTAGCGGGGCATAACCCCCGCCGGTGGGAAAAAGGGTAGCTGCCTGGAAGGGTGTGCTTTCGCTGAAGATCAATCCGTAAAAAACCGAATCGATGATGTTCCCCAGGGCTCCGGCCATCACCATGGCCAGGGTCAGGATCAGTCCGGTATGCGCCTTCATCCGGATGAGCTGCTGCATATAAAGAATGATTCCCCCCACTGCCACCATACGGAACAGGGTGAGAAGGATTTTACCCCAGGCCCCCGGCAGGCTCATCCCAAAAGCCATCCCGTTGTTCTCAATGAAATGAAGGATCCCCCAGTTACCCAGGATAGGAATTTGCTGATAAAGAAGCATATGGGTCTTGACCAGAATTTTTAAAGTCTGGTCGGCCAGCAAAATGAGCAGGATCAGAAGAAAGGACTTCCTGGTAATGGACATTTGAATTCGCTGGGGCAGGTTACTGCTTTGATTTTGCCTCGAAACTGAGGGTTGCATGGGGAACTGCACGCAATCGCTCCTTGGAGATCAGGACCCCGGTTTCCCTGCAAATTCCATATGTTTTGTTTTCGATTCTCACGAGTGCAGCCTGCAGGTGCTGGATGAATTTCAGTTGACGCGTGGCCAGCCTTCCTGCCTCCTCCTTTGAAAGGGTGGCCGCTCCCTCTTCAAGTACTTTGAAGGTGGGTGAAGTATCCTGCGTGTCATTGCTTTCACTCTGAGTAATAGCCGATTTTAACAATTCATAATCATCCTTCGCCTTATCAAGTTTAAACTGAATGAGCTCTTTGAACTCCTGCAGCTCCGCATCCGAATATCTGTTCTTTTCAGCCATATCCAATCGTCTTTAGTTTTTTAAATATACAATAATTTTAATGATAACCAGACCAAAAAATTATACCCTGGTTACCCGGATATTAATGTAAACATCATCATCGATATCAATTCTTTTACTGTGGTTATTTTCAAGGATGTCGGTCAGCTGTATGCTTTCTGAAAGCGTTTGACTTCCAATGTATTTACCATGAGTATTTATCGCATCATTGATCAGTTCGTGCTGCTCGATTACAACCCGGATTTTATCGGTTACATCAAAACCACTCTCCTTGCGAATATTCTGAATCCGGTTGATCAGTTCACGGGCCATACCCTCCTGTTTCAACTCCTCAGAAATATTGATATCCAGGGCTACAGTAAGGGGACCATCATTTGCCACCAGCCAGCCTGGAATATCTTCAGACATGATCTCAACATCCTCCAGGGTAAGGTCTATCTGCTGATCGCCTGCAGAAATGCTGAACCTCTGCTCTTTCTCAAAAGTTGTGATCTCCTTCTGTTCCATTGCGCTGATGGCTTCACCAATCTCCTTCATCAGTTTCCCGTACCTGGGTCCCAGTGTCTTAAAATTGGGTTTGATCCTTTTTATAAGAATGCCGGCCGTATCGGTAATGTATTCAATCTCCTTCACATTGACTTCGTTCAATACGAGCGACCTGACCTTTTCTACCTGCTCTTTGAACGATGGTTCAATGACAGGGATCATCATTTTGTTCAGGGGCTGGCGTACCTTTATATTTACCTTCCTTCTCAATCCCAGGATCATGGAGGTGAGTTTTTGCGCCACATCCATCCGTTTCTCAAGATCAGGGTCGATCAGGGATGCATCGTACACGGGGAAGGCGGCCAGATGGACCGATTCGACCGGTTGCCTGCCGGTGACACTGTTCAGATCGTTAAAGAGTTTATCCATGTAAAACGGAGCGATGGGGGCTGCCAGCATAGCAACGGTCTCCAGGCAGGCATAGAGGGTCTGGTAGGCTGCCATTTTATCATCGCTGAATTCACCACCCCAGTAACGTTTTCGGTTCAGCCGCACATACCAGTTGCTCAGGTTTTCAGTGACAAAATCCTGAATGAGCCTGGCAGCCCTGGTGGGTTCATAATTTTCATACTGTTCAGTTACATCCCTGACCAGCGAATTGAGCAGCGAGATAACCCAGCGGTCGATCTCCGGACGCTCCTCTGCCGGCACCTCTTCTGCCTCATAGGAAAATCCGTCCACATTGGCATAAAGGGCAAAAAAGGAGTAGGTGTTGTAAAGGGTTCCAAAGAATTTCCGTTTCACCTCATCGATCCCGGAAGCATCAAATTTGAGGTTATCCCATGGTTGGGAGTTTGAGATCATATACCACCTGAGAGGATCGGAACCATGCTTATGGATGGTGTCGAAGGGGTCCACAGCGTTACCAAGCCGCTTCGACATTTTATTGCCGTTTTTATCCAACACCAAACCGTTGGAAATAATATTCTTAAAGGATACCGAGTCGAACAGCATGGTAGCGATGGCATGCAGGGTGAAAAACCACCCCCTGGTCTGGTCAACCCCCTCGGCAATGAAGTCGGCCGGGAATAACTGGTCAAAATCATCAGCATGCTCGAAGGGATAATGGTATTGTGCATAGGGCATCGCCCCGGAATCGAACCACACATCGATGAGTACCGGATCACGGAACATCTTTTGGCCGCCGGGACTCACCAGGATGATCTCATCCACAAAAGGCCTGTGCAGGTCAAACAGGTTATAATTCTCCTTCGACCAGTCGCCTTCGACGAATGACTCCAGGGTATTGCTCTCCATGTAGCCTGCATCCATTGATTTTTCAATTTCGGCTTTCAGCTCAGCCACCGACCCGATGCATATTTTTTCCTTTTTATCTTCTGTCACCCAGATGGGGAGCGGAGTTCCCCAGAAACGGGCACGCGAAAGGTTCCAGTCCTGCAGGTTCTCAAGCCATTTTCCAAACCTTCCTGTCCCCGTTGAGGCGGGTTTCCAGTTGATGGTATCATTGAGCTCCATCATCCGCTCCTTCATGGCTGTGGTACGAACAAACCAGGAATCGAGCGGATAGTAGAGCACCGGTTTGTCGGTCCGCCAGCAATGGGGATAGTTATGCACATGCTTTTCGATGCGAAAAGCCTTGTTCTCCAGCTTCAGAAATACAGCAATATCCACATCGACTGAAGGGTCTGTCTCCGATTTGGTCTCATCGTACTCATTCTTCACATATTTACCCTGGAATTCTCTATAGCTTTCGACGTTGATACGATTCTTCACAAACCCCGGATCAAGATCCTGAAGCCTGAAAAACCTCCCTTTTCTGTCTACAAGTGGCTGAAGGTTTCCATCCTTATCCATAACAGTCAGGGAGGCAATTTTGTTAGCCAGTGCCACCCTGTAGTCGTCGGCACCAAATGTTGGGGCCGTATGTACAATTCCGGTACCGTCCTCGGTCGTGACAAAGTCGCCCGTTAACACTTTAAAGGCTTTCCCTTCCGGTTTCACCCAGTCCAGCAATTGTTCGTATGAGATCCCTTTCAACCTGGACCCTTTCAGGGTTTTCATCACCCTGAAAGGTACCTTCTTGCTTCCCGGAACATAATCTTCCAGTGGCAGTTCCTTATCCTGATCGTGAAAATAGTGTCCCATCCGTTCGGTGGCAACTACAACCGAGACAGGGATCCCGGTATATGGATTGAAGGTCCGGACCAGGGAGTATTCGATTCCGGCTCCCACGGTGAGTGCTGTGTTAGAGGGAAGGGTCCACGGAGTGGTGGTCCATGCAAGGATATATACATCTGTATCGGTGTCCTCGAAAAGTGCTTTGGAATGGTCGTCACGAACCACTTTGAACTGGGCCACAACCGTTGTGTCTTTTACATCGCGGTAACATCCGGGCTGATTCAGTTCATGGGTACTGAGCCCTGATCCTGCTGCAGGTGAATAGGGCTGGATGGAGTATCCTTTATAGAGCAGCCCTTTGTTGTAAAGCTCCTTCAGCAGATACCAGACACTCTCAATGTATTTATTGTCGTATGTGATGTAGGGATCCTCCATGTTGATCCAGTAGCCCATCTTTTCGGTCAGATCCTCCCAGCTATCTGTGTATTTCATCACATCCTTCCGGCAGGCGGCATTGAAGTCGGCAATGGAGATATTGGTTCCAATATCCTCCTTGGTGATTTTCATGGAGTTTTCAACAGCCAGTTCCACCGGAAGTCCATGTGTATCCCAACCTGCTTTGCGTTTAACCTGGAATCCCTGCTGGGTTTTATAACGGCAGAAAAGGTCCTTGATGGTACGGGCCATGACATGGTGAATACCCGGAATGCCGTTGGCGGAAGGGGGTCCCTCGTTAAATACAAAAGCGGGCCTTCCCTCACGGGTGGTAACAGATTTCTCAAAAATCTGGTTCTCTTTCCAGAACGTGTTCATTTCCCTGTTGATCTGCGACAGGTCAAACTTCTTATATTCAGGGAATTTCTTTCTCATCCAACACTCCTTATGCAGCGATTAATAAAATTGCACAAAGATAGATGAGTGAGAGGTAATATGCAAGGATTCATATTCCTGCCCGAAATTGAATTTTTTCTTTGATGCAAACGTTTGAAATGGGAGTTGCCTTGATTAATAGGAAATTACGGCGCCTGCATTCGTCATGAAAGTTTGAATTAGCACTTCATTATTAATACATTTGCGTTGGAACCAATGCTGATTTGGGTCATTTAAATCATAAAATATGAAGAAGCCAAAATTAAGTTTCTGGCAGATATGGAACATGAGCTTCGGCTTTCTGGGTATCCAGTTTGGATTTGCACTCCAGAACGGAAACGTGAGCCGGATTTTTCAGACCCTTGGGGCAGAGATCGACCAGATTCCCATTCTCTGGATTGCTGCCCCGGTTACGGGATTGATCGTTCAGCCCATCATAGGCTATATGAGCGATAAAACCTGGGGCAGGTTCGGAAGACGCAGACCTTACTTCCTGGTGGGTGCCATAATGGCTTCAATCGCCCTGATCCTAATGCCAAACTCGCCCAGCCTGTGGATTGCCGTGGGAATGCTCTGGATCATGGATGCTTCCATTAACATCTCCATGGAGCCATTCCGTGCTTTTGTAGGCGATATGTTGCCCGACGATCAGCGCACCATGGGGTTTACCATGCAGAGCTTTTTCATCGGTATAGGCGCTTTCGTGGCGTCATGGATGCCCTATATGCTTTCCGAATGGTTTCATATATCCAACACCGCTCCCGAGGGGGAAATACCCCAGACCGTCCGGCTCTCTTTCTACCTGGGGGGTGCAGTCTTCCTGCTTTCTGTATTGTGGACAGTATTCAGGACAAAGGAGTATTCGCCTGAGGAGCTCGTGAGCTTCGAGGCGTCGAAACCTGAAAGTCAACAGTCGAAGGAGGAGGGTGTTGAACCGATATCCAAATACCTGCGAAGGGGTATGATCTGGACCATGGCAGGACTGCTGTTTGCATGGCCGGTTAACAGGTATTCCCTGGAGAAGGAGCTTTATATCCTTGCAGGCGGACTGGCTCTGTTCGGGATCCTTCAATTGATTGCCGCCTTACTGATCTCGCGTAAGAAAGAAAAAAACGGTTTGGTGAGCATTCTCACCGATCTTTATCACATGCCACTGACCATGAAGCAACTGGCCGTTGTCCAGTTCTTCTCGTGGTTCGCTCTTTTCAGCATGTGGATCTACACCACCCCGGCTGTCACACAACACCTGTACGGATCAACCGATCCCACCTCAGAAATATACAATGAGGGGGCCAACCTGGTCAGCGGGATGCTTGGATGGTACAACCTGTTTGCCGCCGGATTCGGTCTGTTGCTTTTGCCGCTGCTGGCCCGGCTTACCAACCGTAAAGTCACCCATGCCATTGCTCTGGTAGCGGGAGGAGTGGGTCTTGCTTCCATCATCCTGCTTGAAAACCCGCAGCATATGATATTCTCCATGATCGGTGTGGGACTTGCCTGGGCCAGCATACTGGCCATGCCTTATGCGATTCTGACCGGTTCGCTTCCACCGCAGAAGATGGGGGTTTACATGGGGATTTTCAATTTCTTTATTGTGATTCCACAGATTATGGCGGCCACCATCCTTGGACTCATGGTCACATCCCTTTTCAGCGGAGACAGTATGTATGCATTGTTAACCGGGGGGATCTCCCTGCTGATTGCCGCCATACTGATCCTTTTTGTGAAGGACTCCCAACATAAAAAGTAACAGATGAAAGGTCATTATTTAAAAGATCCGTGGAATATCGTTGAGGAAGGATTTCATCCCTCCATGCAGGAAGCCTCCGAAAGCATCTTCAGCCTTGGGAACGGTCGAATGGGACAACGGGCAAATTTCGAAGAGAAATACTCCGGAGAAAGCCTGTCGGGAAACTACCTGGCAGGGGTTTATTATCCGGATAAAACGAGGGTTGGCTGGTGGAAAAACGGCTATCCTGAATATTTCGCCAAAGTACTGAATGCCCCAAACTGGGTAGGGATCGACGTGGAAATCAATGGCCGGCAATTGGACCTTCACCTCAGTAAACCGTTGAATTTCAGGAGGGAGCTGAACATGAAACAGGGTTACCTGGAACGCACATTCACCGTTTTAAACGGCGATTCGAAATTACACATAGCTGTAAGACGATTCCTGAGCATGAAACGGGATGAGATCGGTGCCATCCGTTATGCTGTTAAATCGGAAGATTTTTCAGGAACTATATCTTTTTCTCCTTACATAGACGGGAACGTGGTGAACCGTGACTCCAATTACGATGAACATTTCTGGGAGATGATTGAGACAGGCTCCGAAAGGGGGATTGCTCATCTGAAGGCCCGTACCCGCAGAACTGGATTTGTTACCTGCATGACCATGGGTTATCAGCTGCGCATGGATGAAAAGATTAAAGGACCGGAGCCGGAGGTTAACAAAAGAAGCGACTATGTGTCCAACCGGGTTTCGGTGGAGCTGAAACACGGGAAGGAGGTGGTGTTTTATAAATATGTTTCGGTGCTGACCAGCCTGAACCATGACCAGGAGAAGATGGCCGGGGAGGGGAAAAGGTTGATGCAGGAGGCGATGACAGCAGGATTTGATGCCCTTTTCAGGGAACACAGGGAAGAGTGGGAAAACAAATGGGCTCACTCTGACATCATTATCGAAGGCGATACCGCTGCGCAGCAGGGCATTCGCTTCAATATCTTCCAGCTGAACCAAACCTATACAGGTAAGGATGAACGACTGAACATCGGGCCCAAAGGCTTTACCGGAGAGAAGTACGGGGGAAGTACATACTGGGATACAGAGGCTTACCTGATCCCTTTTTACCTTAGCACCGCTACGGGGGAGGTTTCCAGGAACTTATTGATTTACAGGTATAAACACCTTCAAAAGGCGATTGAAAACGGGGAGAAACTTGGTTTTCGGCACGGTGCTGCCCTCTATCCCATGGTAACCATGAATGGAGAGGAGTGTCACAATGAATGGGAAATCACCTTCGAAGAGATACACCGCAACGGGGCCATTGCCTTTGCCATATTTAACTATATCAGATATACCGGGGATACGGGATACCTGGCAGCCTTTGGGCTTGAGGTACTCATTGCCATTTCACGCTTTTGGCGGCAGAGGGTAAACTGGTCCGGTGAAAGGGAAAAGTATGTAATGCTGGGTGTGACCGGTCCGAACGAATATGAGAACAATGTGAACAACAACTGGTACACCAACAAAATGGCCAGGTGGACCCTGTCCTATACCCTTGATGCCCTTGAAAAGGTGATGGAATCAGAGCCTGCTGCATACAATGAGATTATAAATCGGACCGGGTTCGACTTCGGGGAGGAGACCAGCGCCTGGAAAGACGTGATAGAGAAGCTCCATTTTCCCTACGATGAAACGAAGGGTGTATTTCTTCAGCAGGACGGATACATGGATAAAGAACAGATCCTGGCTGCCGATCTTGATCCGGAACAGAGACCCATCAACCAGCACTGGTCGTGGGACCGCATTCTGCGCTCCTGTTTTATCAAGCAGGCAGATGTGCTCCAGGGAATCTACACCTTTGAAGAGGAGTATGATCAGGAGACGATCAGACGGAATTTCGATTTTTATGAACCGCGTACAGTGCACGAATCATCACTTTCGCCCTGTGTTCACTCCATCCTGGCTTCAAGGATCGGCAAACCGGAGAAAGCATACGAGATGTACCTTCGAACCTCCCGGCTCGATCTGGATGATTACAACCATGAGGTGAGCGAGGGACTGCATATTACCAGCATGGGCGGAACATGGATGTCGGTTGTTTATGGATTCGGGGGGATGAAGATCAGGGAGGGCAACCTAAGTTTTGATCCGGTGTTGCCCAAAAAATGGAAGAGCCTCACCTTTAAAATTCTCTACAGAGGCTCAACCCTTAAGGTGATCATTGAGAAAACACAGGTGACCATCGGGAACCAGGAAGGCTGTGGAGTGGAGCTCTTCATTGGAGGAACCCTCTCTAACCTGGAACCTGGTAGGAGGGTGTCAGTTCATATTTGAGAATCAGTGTTCCAAAAGGTTCCAGAAAAAGGACGTTTTTCTTTCTTCCAAATTTTCCGGCAATGTATAAGATAGTGCCATCTTTATTGATCTGGTCTGACTTCAATTTTGCCGCCCGGTCAGTCAGGTTATGGATCACCAGGATTTCTTCTGAACCGCTGTTCAGGACATATCCACAAAAATGACCGGGGATTCCCTCAAGACTTTTTATAGTGCCGGTAGCCAGGGCCGGGTGCTCCTTTCGGAGGGCAATCATGGCCTTGTAATGTGACAGGAGCGATCCGGGATCCTTCAGTTGCAGTGAAACGGGAGTAATTTTGTTGGGGGTAGAGTAACGGGGATCGATCCAGTGGGTCTGACCCGGGTCCAGTCCGGGAGCATCCCATACCATGGGTTCCCGGATGTATTCATCGGGCTTCATCCCGAGCATTCCGATCTCTTCACCATAATAGAGGAAAGGAGTACCGGGTAGAGTCAGCAGGATACTGGCAGCCAGTTTTCCCTGGCGCATATCGGATAGCAGACTCATGATGCGGTCCTGGTCGTGGTTTTTTAAAAATACAGCATCCTGATAGGAATCTGAAGCAGCCCGATAGCCCTGATGAATATAGGAGATCAGATCCCCGATGCCCGGGTCCTTTTTGTCAATAAGCATCTTTTCAATGGCAAAACTCAGGTCAAAATTAAAGGCCGAGTGAACGCCCCTGTTTAAAAAAGCACTTATGTAGTCCGAATGGTCCCATATCTCTGCCACCAGGAAGAAATCTTTCCCTGTACCCTCCAGGCTGGTCCTGTACTCCTGCCACCATTCAACGTTCTTATCAACAAGTGAATCAGGATAGATGTATTTAATAGCATCCAGCCTGAATCCATCCACGCCCACTTCGGTTATCCAGAATTTCCCGATCTTCTTCATTTCTGCCCGGACATCAGGATGGTTATAGTTCAGGTCGGGCATACCTTTCCAGAAAAATCCATAATATTTTTCCGGATCCTTCTGGTTTTTATGCCAGTGGTGGGGATTTTGCTTTTGAACCAGGGTATCTCCGCTCCAGATATAGTAATCGCGGAAGGGATTATCCTTTCCTTTCCGCGATTCCTTAAAAAAGAAATGCTCACTGGAGGTATGATTGATCACCATGTCAATGATCACCAGGATGTCCCTTTGATGAGCCTCCTGAAGGAGGGTTTTCATCTCTTCCATGGTTCCGTAATCGGGATGGATCCCGTAATAGTCGGTCACATCATATTTGTGGTAAGTGGGAGAGGGATGTACAGGAAGCAACCAGATGCCATTCACCCCGAGGCCCTTTAAGTAATCCAGCTTTGATGTCACCCCGTTTAAGTCTCCGATACCGTCGCCATTGCTGTCATAGAATGACTGTACGAAGATCTCGTAAAACACACGCTGACCGATGGGAACAGGATTCGGATGCATTCCTTGCTTTGCATGGTTTGTGCCACAGAATAATAAAATAAAGGATAAAGTAAGAAAAATGTTTTGATGCCTGGACATGTCAGTCTTTTTTGGAATAAAAAAAGGGATACTTATTGGTCCAATAAGTATCCCTGCCAGACTTTTTATCGATTCTGTAACAGGTTTGGATTTACATCTACCTGGGAAGCCGGAATTGGAAATACAAGTCTGACATCATCCCAGTTATATTTGTTTCCGTTAATGTCGGTCGCGAAGTTGGGTTTTTCAAGCCTTTTCATGTTGTGATAGTAATCTCCCTCCAGGTAGAGCTCAACGTTCCGCTCTTTTTCGCAATCCGCCAGCGTTGCAGGAGAGGAGTACGATCCTGCCTCTGACCTTTCCCTCACCACATTCAGATCTTCCGCTGCTCCTGCTCCATTTCCCTCATGGACCCTTGCTTCAGCACGGTTCAGGTAAACTTCGGCAAGACGGATCACAGGCACATTTGAATATTCCACATTGAATTTCATGGTATAGACCTTTCCGTCAACGTTAATAAATGCATGATCAATCCTGGCCCTTGCATCATCATGGGTAGCCACATGGGCACCGATCTTAATCAGATAGGGAATGGGGATTATAAATTTCGCATTACTGGCAAACCTGTAATAACCCCTCAGGGTTCCGGAAGCATCATCCACTGCACTGGAAAGGACAGCAAAAAGAACCTCGGGATCGGGGTTCCCGGTCTGGAAACAATCCAGCATATCGGCAGCCAGTCCCCCGCGTGGCTTACCCTCAAACTTTCCGATTACATAATCGGCTGCCTCTATCACCCCGGCCCAGTCCTCTTCGTAGAAATGTACCCTGGATTGAAGTGCTTTTGCAGCCACATCCGTAGCCCGGTTGCTGGTATTCACTCCTGCAAGCAGGACCGCAGCGTCCTCCAGGTCTATGTTTATCTGTGCATAAGCTTCCTCCACTGTAGCCCTGGGAGGGGCATCAAATGCAGTCAGGGGTTCTGTAAATACTGGAACTGCCAATGGCCCGTTACCCGAAACATTATATGAATAGAGGCGTGTGAGTTCGAAGAAGAACAATGCCCTTAAGAATTTGGCCTCCCCCTCTATCCGCTTGCGGTTTTCATCTGTCATCTCCTGATCATTTACATCAGGCAGGAATGCGAGCACTTTATTGATGATCCCAATGGCTTCATAACTTACCTGCCAGGTTGCCTGCACAATGCGGTTGCTTTGTCCCGACATGGTCTTGTTCAACATCTGTAACTCCTCAAACACGGTGTTTTGCAATCCGGATATCTTTACACTTCCTGCAATCATGTCGGGAGATACCCAGTAGCGGCCCCCATAGAGATCTCCATTCTGGAGTTTGTTGTAGGCTCCAATCAGGGCTGCATCAAGTCCGGCTGTGGAGCTCAGGGCAATCTCATCGGCCAGTTCAACAACCGGCTTCACATCCATCACTTTTTCACAGGAACTGACCAGCAGCACGGATGCAGCTAATGCGGCAATTTTATATTTTATGGCTTTCATAGCTCTGTTTTTTCTAAGTTTAAAAATCAAGTTCGATCCCGAAATTTACGGTGCGCACCTGGGGAGGTGACAGGTAGGTTACCCCCTGGGTAACATTACCGGATCCGTCACGGTTCACCTCCGGATCCCAGCCGGTATAGTTGGTCAGGGTCCACAGGTTTGTACCTCCCATATAAATTCTGAGGCGCTTGACAAAGAACCGGTTTGTCAGGGAACCGGGAAGAGTATAACCAAGGGTCAGATTCTTCAGTCTCAGATAACTGGCCTCATCCAGGTAACGGGTGGAGTTGTAGTTGCGGTTTTCAGGCTGCCAGAAAAGCTTATGGGAGCTGCCATCGGGGTTGGTTTCCGACCAGGCATCCTTAATAAGTGCGTCCTGGTTCCAGTTTCCGTCAAACCCACCGTCCAGGAACTTCCCGTCATCCCTGTAAACCTGCATTCCCACTGAAAAAGTAAAGAAGATATTAAAATCGAATCCTTTCCATTCCAGGGTATTGTTCAGACCGCCGAAGAATTTCGGATAGGGATTTCCAACAAATTTAGCATCCCTGTCAAAATCAAATTCATTGGTGATCTCCCCCCAGTAATTATAGAAAATCTCCTCACCCGCCATGATATCGATCAGCTTTGTGGTGGTACCCAGATCCTGATCATTGAAATCGATCCAGTCGGTTACTTCAACAGTCTGGTCCTCCCGGGCAATTCCGGCATACTCCACAAGTTCCCATGTGCCAATGGGATAGCCTTCTGCCACCACGTTGTTACCATAGTTCTCACCGGCCAGCTGGTTATCATCGGTATTGGTTACCATGTTTACGTTTCTGCCGAATGTGAGGTCGGTGATCCATTTGAGCTGGGAAGACGATGGGAGGTTATGCGAGGTGAAAAACAGTTCAATACCCTTATTGTCCATATCGCCCACATTGGCGGTGATGGAAGACTGGCCGCTGGTCTGGTTGATGGGCCGGTTAAGGATCAGGTCCGATGTTTGCTTGTAATAGTAATCAAATCCTCCTGAAATTCTGCCGTTCCACAACTGAAAATCGATACCTGCATCCAACTGCGTGGTGCGTTCCCACCTCAGGTCAGGATTCTCAACCTTGGAAATTTCAAGACCCGGAATCCCATAGTAACTAACGGCACGCCATAATCCCATGTATTCGAAATCACCTATTTCGGCATTACCGGTTACACCATATGATCCCCTGAGTTTCAGGTATGTCAGCGCAGGGTTCCCCTTCAGGAATGATTCTTCAGAGATGGTCCACCCTACCGATCCCGACGGGAACCATCCATACTGGTAATTCTCACCAAATCTTGATGAACCGTCACGCCTCAGACTGAATGTGGCATAATACCTGTCATTATAGTTATATCCGGCACGGCCAAAATAGGAGAGAAATCCGTGCCCGGTCTCGTAACCCGAGCCAGACTGTACGGATCCCGATGTGGGATTGGTTAACCCCGGGTTGGGGAAGTCAGAAGCCTGGAACAGGCTTTCATACTGGCTTCTGGATTCAACCGACATGCCCAGGGTTGCGTTTATAAAGTGAACATCATTAAAACTTTTATCAAAATTCAGGTAGTTGTTGGTATTGATGTTGGTTAACATTACCCTTCGGTCCATGCTGTATGCCTTCTCCTGGGTGATGGTTCCCACGTACCGGTTTTCGCGCTGATCGTAAATATTGGCTGCCACCTCACTTCTAAAGGAGAGCCATCTGGTGAAATTAATTTGCGCGTAAACTGTGCTGATAAGGGTATAGATATTCATTCCGTAATCCAGGTCTGCATCATAGGCAACCGGGTTGACCCCGCTCCTGGGGGCAAAGAAATTCCCGGCTGAATCACGTACGGGCATGATCGGCAGAGACCGGCTCTGGGCCGTTCCCAGTCCGCCGGCCCATCCCGTTGGAACCCTGCGGTTTAATTCATAGACAAGGGTGTTCTTGGTCCCGATCAGGAATTTATCACTGGCCTTATGCTCATAATTGATCTTGGCACTTAGCTTTTTGTAATCATTGCCAATTAAAACACCCTCTTCATCGCGGTATGCCCCCCCGATGTAGAAGGTGTTCTTCACATCCCCGCCACTGGCCGAGAGGTTAAATTGGTGTACAATCCCGGTCCGGCTCATCTCATCGATCCAGTCGGTATTGGTGTTTTCGGCAATTTCCCTGGTGATCCCATAGGGAAGGTTGTCATAGAATGCCTGGTAATCGTTATCCGTGTCATTCCCTGAGTTGGCCCAGGCGATTTTCCCGTATTCCAGGTACTCCTGTCCGCTGAGCATATCGGGAATGTTGGTGATCTCATTGATTCCAACCCAGTACCCTGCGTTGAATTTGGTCGCACCCGATTGTCCCGATTTTGTTGTAATCAGGATCACACCGTTGGCCGATCGTGAACCATAAATGGCTGCGGCGGAAGCATCTTTTAAGACTTCAATGGATTCGATGTCGGAAGGACTCAGTGCAGAAAGGGTATTTGTTCCGTCGGCCCATCCGTTGGCAAAGTTACCGGTAATAACCGGAACCCCGTCCACAACATACAGCGGTTCGCTGCTCGATTTGATGGAAGAGGTACCCCTGATCCTTACGGTCATGGCAGATCCGGGAAGCCCGTTGGAAGCGGTGATCTGTACCCCGGCTGCCCTGCCCTGAAGGGCACCCTGGAAACTCGACTGGGTCGTGTTGGCCAGATCTTCCGATTTTACAGTCGAAATGGAGGAGGTAATATCCCTTTTTCTTTTGGTGCCATATCCGATCACCACCAGCTCCTCAAGTTGTTCGATGTCCTCGGAAAGCACGAAATCAGCACTGGAAGTCTCATCGCCGGTAACCTGCAAGGTAATGGCCTGCTTACCGAAACCAATGTAGGAGGCTTCCATCACAACGGTTCCCGGCTGAACGGAAGCAAGCGTGAACTGGCCATTGACGTCGGTGATGGTGCCAAGGGTCGTTCCGCGCACCATTACCGTGGCTCCAATAAGTGGTTCACCATTTGAATCGGATACTCTTCCCTGAACAATTCCTGTCTGGCCAAAAACAGTTCCCCATAGGAGTGCGCCCATAACAACCAGGCAGAAACTAAGTAATTGTCGTTTCATAGTTTAGTAGATTAGGTTTAATCAACAGAAATCCGGAGGATGCGCCGGATCTGTATGATAAAATTACAATAAAATAAGGAAATATAATTCTTATTTTTATTGTAATAATATGATTTATAACAACTTAATTTTCCATTGCAGACGGAAAGTATTATTTCAAACGTTTGCAATGAGGCAAGGGCCTGTTCAAAAAATCAAACCCGGCTCAGGACGAAGGGGTGTCGAAACCAGGTCGCCGGACGGTACTTCCCCGAACGATCAGCTCAGATTTAATCACCTCTTTTACGGGCGGATAATCCTCCCTGGAGAACAGGCGGTTCAACAACATGCATGCAGCCTGGTGCCCCATTTTGTATCCAAACTGATCCACAGTGGTCAGAGGAGGGTCGGTCATATTTGAGTATATGCCATTGCTGAAGCCCACGATGGCCATCTCCTCCGGAATCCTGATCCCGCATTCCTTCACGGTTTGAAGCGCCCCGATGGCAGTCCGGTCGTTGACGGCAAAAATTCCATCCACCGGAGTTGATCCGTAGATAAGCTTCCTGGTGATGAGTCGCGCCGCATTGTACGTATCGCAATCAAAGACCAGTTTTTCATTTATGGAGAGCCTGTGATCTTTCAGAGCCTGGATGTATCCTTCATACCTCTCCTTGCCAATTCCAATATCCCTGGAGGTCCCAAAGTGGGCTATCTGCCTGCATCCCCTGTCAATCAGGTGCTTGACAGCCTGGTAGGCTCCGTTAAAGTCATCAATGATCACATGGTCGGCCTGAAAATCTTTCGGAACCCGGTCAAAGAAGACGATGGGAATGTTTTTTTTCTTCAGGTGAATCAAATGGTCCGTGTCCCTGGTTTCCTTGGAGATCGATAATATCAATCCTTCAATACGGCTTGACAAAAGTGCCTGAACATTCTTAACCTCCCGGGAATAGGATTCGTTTGACTGACATATAATGACATGATAGCCTGCATCATTGGCAACATCTTCAATTCCGCTGATCACCTGGGAAAAGAAATAGTGTACGATTTCCGGGATAATCAGGCCAATGTTGTTGCTTTTACTGCTCAAAAGACTGAGCGCAACAGCGTTGGGTTCATATTCAAGTTTTTCTGCAAGTTCCCTGACTGCTTTCTTGGTCGCCTTGCTGATATCAGGATGATCTTTAAGCGCCCTTGAAACAGTTGAGGGGGATATTCCCAGCTGCTCAGCAATGTCTTTTATGGTAACCTGGGCACTACGCATCACTCAAATATGAAGAAAAAGGAAATGTTTATCAAATAAAGTGGCAAGTTTCGTAATCGTTTGCAATGGGGGATTCATAAAAACATGCCCTTAAATACTCAAAAAATGAGGAGTTTAAGCGAAGAATTTCAATGGTTTAGCTTGTTTATTAGTATCTTTGATTTTTCGAAAACCATATAAAATATCATGTTATGAGAAAAATTCTACCAATCGGATTCACTTTAATCCTAATCCTGGTAATGGCACCATGGGCCCATTCCCAGATAGTCACCATCTCACCGGCAAATGCAACCGGCTGGGATGAAATTACATTGACCCTTGATGCAAATCAGGCATGCGTACCCTCCGGAAAGCAATCTGTAGCTGGAATGCCCTCTGCCAGGATGCACTCAGCCGCTTTTCTTTATGACAATATTGCGAATTGGGGAACTACATGGGGAAGTGTAGGAATTGATTATGATGCAAAACCCAAGGAAGAGGGTTTCGACTTCCCGACATTGACCAGTAATGGTGATGGCACTTTTTCCATAACTTTCACTCCTGCCAAGTTTTATGGTGTGGAAGAGGGTTCGACCATTATCGGAATTACTGCCGTATTCAACGGAGGCAGCTGGGATTCTGAAGCAAAGGACAATGCTGATGATGGCTGTGGTGATTTTTATATTCCCCTTGCATATGATGCACCCACTCCCGCGTTGAAATTCAAGCTTGACCTGACCTACCAGGAAGAACTTGGCAATTTCGACCGAAGCTCAGGGAAAGCCTATGTGATTGTCAATGACACGGAATTCGAAATGGATCAGCTGCTGATCGGTATTGTACCCGATGCCAGGTACGAGAAACTTTTAACCGATGCAAATGATGGTATTACTGCCGGAACAAGCTACACCTACAAGTTTAAAATGGACGATTTGGAAGAAACTGTCGTAAGAGATCCTATCGTGGCTCAGAACTTCCAGATTACCGCCGACCATTTTTTCAATGATATTGGGAAGCCCGTGGGTGATATCAACTTCATTGTGGATATGAGGTATGCTGCCCGGGCAGGGATTTTTAATCCCCAAACCGATTATGTGGATATAGCAGGTACCCTGAATGAGTGGAATGGTACAGATTATCAGCTTACCGACGAGAACAGCGATACCATTTATGAGATTCTGGTGGAGGAACTTCCCCTGGAAACCATTGTGGAGTATAAATACAGGATCAATGGAAGCTGGGATGATGATAAGAGTGAATTCCCTGCTGGTGGTCCGGGAAGGCATGCAACAGTGATTGAGGGTGAAAGAGATGCCAAATCAGTATGGAACAATACTATTCCGGGATGGGTTCCTGTTACCCTTACAGTGAACATGAGCCGCCAGATTGATATGGGTAATCTTGTCGCCAAGAAAAATTACGTGGATGTGGCCGGCACCCTGAACGGATGGGGAGGTGACTGGAACGATGAACTCCTTGATGCAGACGGTGACGGAATCTATGTGACCTTACCGGCAGCCTTCGCTCCTGTGAGTGGAGAGGGTGATACCATGCAATACAAATTCCGAATCGACGGCAGCTGGGATAATTCCAAGCATGAATTTCCGGCCGGCGGACCTGCTCGGAAATTCATTGTAAGCGACACTGCCGGAGGGGTTACCAATGCACCGGAAGTCGTCTGGTTTAACGACATAGCACTGGCTATTCATGGCAAATCCATTCAGTTCGACCAGGTTTCCATCTTCCCCAACCCCGTGAATGATATCATGTATATCGAGAACAAGGTTGACATGCAGGAAATCAGGATCACCAACATCCTGGGTCAGGAGGTGGTACGTAAGAGGCTTGAAAAGAGAACCTCGTATCAGCTGAACACCAGCGAGCTGGCCAGCGGAGTATATATCCTGAGTGTATTTGGTGAGAATGGCCAGGTAGGTGTGGCCAGGTTTATGAAGCAATAGTTAAACAATGATTTTAATTACAGACCCGGCCATTGTGACCGGGTCTGTTTTTATTGGAAAGTACAACATGAGAAATAAGAGCATTTTCAGGGGTTTCGGAATCGTACTTGGAATTGCATTGGGATTGAACGTTTCCGGTCAGCTGATCACAGCCGATCCGGCCTTCCCGGTGCAGACAGGAGCTGTAATGATTACATTTAATGCGGCGCTGGGTAATCAGGGCCTGATGGGTTATACCGGTGATGTTTATGCACATACGGGTGTGATTACCCAGGAAAGCGTGGATGGAGGCGACTGGAAGCATGCTCCGGCCTGGGGAGACAATTCAGAAAAATATAAACTGGAACGCGTCTCTGCAGATCTGTATCAATTGGTGATATCCCCTTCCATAAAGGATTACTATGGCCTTGACGAGGCCGAGGAGGTGGTGGAACTTGCTTTTGTTTTCCGGAGCGCCGATAATACCCGGGAGGGAAAAACAGCCACGGGCGGCAACATCTATTACACGGTATATCCTGAAGGGCTCAGTGTAATGATCATTCATCCCGACCAGCGGCCTCTGATCGTCGATATGGGAAGTACAATCACCGTCGAGGCCCGGGGCCAGAATTCCGATAGCCTGTTTTTATTTCAGGATGATGTTTTACTAAAGAAAACCGGTGAGCAGGTCATCTCGGACACCATCCTCGTGGAGAAGGAAGGTAAGACCTGGATCAAGGTCCTGGCCAGTGACGCGACCGGGGAGGTGGCTGATTCCTTCTATTATTACACAAGGACAGATGCTCCTGTTTTGGAGCTACCCACCGGCCTGGTGGAAGGAATCAACTATATCAGCGATACGGCGGCAATCCTGGTTCTCTATGCCCCCGGAAAGGAGTTTGTACATATTTTGGGCAGTTTTAATGATTGGGAACTAAGCAATGATTACCTGATGAACATTACCCCGGACGGAAAACGCTTTTGGATTACCCTGGGCAACCTGGTTTCCGGGAAGGAATACATATTCCAGTACCTGATCGACGGGAGCTTCACCATCAGCGAACCTTATGCAGAAAAAGTAAGTGATCCCCAGGACAAGTACATCAGTGAGAATACCTATCCGGGGCTGCTCCCATATCCGGAAGGAAAAACCACCGGGATCGCATCTTACCTGCAAACGGCTCAGACCACATACGAATGGAAGAACCAGGAATTTTCGCCTCCTCCTGTGGATGAGCTGATCGTATATGAGCTTATGATAAGGGATTTTCTTGCCAGTCACGATTACAAAACACTCACTGATACCATACAGTATTTCAAAAGGCTCGGAGTGAATGCGGTGGAGCTGATGCCCGTTAATGAATTTGAAGGGAATAGTAGCTGGGGCTATAATACCTCCCATTATTTTGCACTTGATAAGTATTATGGACCCAAGAATGACCTTCAGCGATTCATAGACACATGTCACTCCAATGGAATTGCAGTGATCCTGGATGCGGTGTTTAACCACTCATTCAGCCAGTCACCCCTGGTCAGGCTGTACTGGGATGGGTCCAACAACCGGCCTTCAGCTGACAATCCATGGTTCAACCAGGTGCCCCGGCATGAATACAACGTGGGTTCCGACATGAACCACGAGAGTGATGCGACCCGGTATCACATCAGCAGGGCGCTGAAATTCTGGCTGGAAGAATACAAGGTAGACGGATATCGGCTGGACCTTTCAAAGGGGCTGACCCAAAAAAACACACTGGGAGATGCGGGAGCCATGGCCAGATACGATGCCAGCCGGATTGCCATTTTGAAAGCCTATGCTGATACCGTCTGGAAGGTGAACCCCCGGGCATATGTAATTCTGGAACATTTTGCCGATAACGATGAGGAAAAGGTGCTCACCGATTATGGGATGATGGTCTGGGGGAATTCGAACTACAATTATTCCAGGGCCGGAATGGGCTGGAATAATGAAGGAAAATCAGATTTCTCATGGGGTTCTTACAAAACTCGTGGATTCAGCGAGCCCCACCTGGTTACCTATATGGAGAGCCATGACGAGCAAAGGCATTTGTTCGATGTACAGAAATGGGGAAATTATAACAACCCGTCCTATAATATAAGAAATAACCTGGAGCTGGCCCTGGTAAGGGCAGAGCTATGCGCCAGCTTTTTCTTTACCATTCCCGGTCCGAAAATGATCTGGCAATTCGGGGAGCAGGGGTATGATTATGACCTGTTTTACAATGGTGATAAGCTGGGACCTAAACCCATACGCTGGGATTATCTTGAAGATCCCAACAGACAGCGGCTCTTCCAGGTCTATGCAGCACTGGCAAAGTTAAAACTGGAACAGGATGTGTTTAATACCACCGATTTTACCATTGATGTGTCCGATACACTGAAAACCATTCACCTCAGACATGAGCAAATGGATGTGACCATCATTGGTAACTTTGACACCTACCCGCACACCGTCGATCCGTCATTCACCAGGACAGGAACCTGGTATAACTATTTTACAGGTGAATCCCTGGAGGTAACCGACACCCACATGCCGGTTCATCTGGATATCAGTGAATACAGAATCTATACCAGTTTACCCCTGCAGACGCCGGATCTGATATCTGCCCCGAAGGCGATGGATGTTTTCATTACCGGTAACCTTGAAATAGGAGCGGAACTCACGGGCCGGTACACCTATTATGATCAGAACGCGGACCCGGAAGGTGAATCAAAATATAAATGGTTCAAGGGAAAGAAAATCGACGGAAGTGACAAGATACAGATTCTTGGGGCACTGGGCCTGACCCATATAATCAGGGAAGTGGATTGGAACCATTACATCTTCTTTGAGGTAACGCCGGTGGCAGCAACGGGTGAACTGCTTACAGGGATCAAACAAACGGGTATTCTTGATCTGGCCACACCCATTATGCAACCGGAAGCCTCCGCCGGGGATGTCCTGGTTTATCCGAATCCTTACAAACAGAATTTCCGTGTCAGGGTCGAAAATGAAACAGGGAATGCGGTTTCTGTGGAATTATATGATCTTGCAGGCAGACAGGTATATATGATAAACCGGGCCCTGGAAAAAGGAGTTTCCGGAGAGTTTATTGTAGATGCTTCAGGACTGGATAAGGGTGTTTACCTGATGAAACTGCACATAGGAGATGAGCTGATCATCCGGAGGGTTGTTAAGCTGTAGAATGCCGGATTCTAAAGGTCGAAACCCAGATCCGTCAGACGGGTCCTTTCATGGATGTGGATGGCCTGGAATCCCAGTTCCTGGGAAGCTTTGATATTATGGATATTATCATCAAGAAAGAGGGTCTCCTGTGGTACAATTCCTGAATCATTGATTACATGCTTCCACGCCTCAAGATCGGGTTTATGCCATCCGATCTCAAAGGAGTAGTAGATCTTATCAAAGAGATCCTTCATGGGCTTGCCGGCCTTTTCAAGGTACATTTGCTCGAATACCGCGACATGCAGGGAAGATGTATTACTCAGCATATACAGTTTGTAACGCTTTTTCAGTCTCTCCAGAAGATCTATCCGTTCGGCGGGAATGCGCAGGATCATAGCGTTCCACGCCTCATCCAGTTTATCATCTGACAAATCAAGCCCTGTAATTCTCCTGATCTGGTTCCTGAATTCAACCGTATCTATTTTGCCTGTTTCATACCTGAAAAACAGGTCGCTGGTCATGTCATTTGGATATTGAAGCAGCTCCGGAGGGAAACCAAGGTCATAGTAATGTTTCAGCGTGGCATGCACATCAATATCCAGGATTACACCCCCAAGGTCGAACAGGATGTTTTTAATGTGTTGTTGTTTTGGCATTTTGTATCTTCGTCTGGGTCAAAGATAACAGAAAAACCAGTTAACCATGCGAATAGGCGACACCCATTACCGGTCCATCTGGCTGGCGGAGGATACCCGGGTGATCCGTGTCATTGATCAGAGAAAACTTCCCTTTGCATTTGAGATTCAGGATCTCCGATCGATTGATGATGCCTGTTTTGCCATCCGTAATATGGTGGTACGGGGAGCCCCGCTGATCGGGGTTACCGCAGCCTTTGGTTTATACCTGGCCGGGCTGAACAGCAACCCTGTAAATTGGTGGTTTGAGGTAAAAGCGGCAGCGGAAAGACTAATGGCAACCCGGCCTACCGCTATAAACCTGAAATTTGCCATTGACCTTGGATTGGGGGAGTTGAATTGTGCCGGATCCAGGGAGGGAATGATCGAACGCCTTTTTCACCTGGCCATTGGCCTGGCCGAGAAGGAGGTAAATCGAAGCCAGATGATCGGGGAGCATGGCCTGCAACTGATCAGGAAGTGTTACGAAAAAAAGCAAACCACCGTGAATATACTGACCCACTGCAATGCCGGATGGCTGGCATGCGTGGATTACGGAACTGCCACCGCACCCATCTACAGGGCCCATGAAGATGGAATTCCGGTGCATGTGTGGGTGGATGAGACCAGGCCGCGTAACCAGGGTGCCCGGCTTACGGCTTATGAGCTGGGAGAGCAGGGAGTACCCCATACGGTGATTGTGGATAATGCCGGCGGACACCTGATGCAGCATGCAGCGGTGGACCTGGTCATTGTGGGGAGTGACCGTACCACACGTAACGGTGATGTGGTCAATAAAATCGGTACCTACCTGAAGGCTCTTGCGGCCTTCGACAACAACATACCGTTTTATGTGGCCCTGCCCACCAGCACCATCGACATGGATTTCGACCGTGGTGAAGAGATTGAGATCGAACACAGGGATGCGTCAGAGATAACCCATATGCCGGGGTGGGATGATCATCTGCAGAGAACCTCCCTGCTCAGAGTGATTCCGGCCGGTTCGGATGTATTGAACCCGGGATTTGATGTAACACCGGCCCGCCTGGTCACGGGCCTGATTACCGAAAAGGGAGTTTGCCCTGCTACGACGAAGGGGATCAAAAGGTTGTTTGAAGGGTGAAGGGCATGAGAAAATTGGTTTCTGTTATATCCCTTATTACCCTTTGCGGACAATGGGCCCTCTCCCAGCAGAAGGGGTCGGTAAACGGACAGCCCTTTGTCCAGTTGATCTACCACCAGGGGGTGCACTGGAACCGTACCATGTACCTGGATCAGCAGCTGGAGGGCGGGTACAAGGCCATTGAGGCCAAAGTGGGTTTCCAGACCCTTGGGGGAGAGATGTGGCAGCAATACAGCCGGTATCCAAAATACGGACTGGGGATACACTATGCCGACGAGGTAAAGGATCGAAGCGATACCACCATGGGGAACCCCTTCAGCGCATTTATGTTCTACAATATCCCCATGGCGCGCTTTGGCCGCTTTACCCTCAATACGAACTTATCGGTGGGATTAAGTTATATGGGGGTGGTTTACGATTCTCTGACCAATCCCTACAATGATATCGTAGGTTCGCATATCAACCTTTACTTTGATGTAAACCTGAACATGGGGGTAAAGCTGAGCGAGCGTTTCGACCTGAACCTTGGTTACGGAATGACACACTATTCCAACGGGCGGATCCACCTGCCCCAGAAAGGACTGAACAACTGGGGATGGCAGGCTGGCCTGACCTACATATTTGGCGGTCCGGATGACCCTTTCCGTCGTGCAGATTTCATCCAAACCGAGCCACCCGAATTTAATCCCTACGAGGAGGTGCAGCTGATGATCTCTGCGGGAGTAACCGAATGGCAGCCAGATGATGTTCCGGTCGGGGTACATTATTTGGCCTCTTCATTCACGGCCGACTATGCCTACCGGTTCAATGTGCGAAGTGCAGTGACCCTGGGAGCCGACGTGATGTACGACGGATCGCTGGAAAAGGCCATAAAGCATGTTCTTCCCGAAGATGTAAACACCATCCAGAAGATGTACTTTGGGGGGCACATCGGATATCAGTTTACCATCGACAAACTGACTTTTCTTTTCAATGCGGGAACCTACTTTTTACATTACTCCTACGACAGGCGTTTCTTTTTCGCAAGGGCAGGGGGCCGGATCCGCCTGACCGACCACCTTGGCATCCACATCTGCGTTAAATCGCGAAATGGCATCCGTTCCGACTGGATCGAGTGGGGGATGGCATATTCCATCAGGACACGTACATTGGTTCCATCCCAAAATTAATGACGGATCAAGCTATTGTCAGTTTTTTGTAAATTGCGTATTATTGCAATCCCGTTTCCGGATGAAGACCAGCCCGGAACATTTCAGGGCCCATAGCTCAGCTGGTTAGAGCACCTGACTCATAATCAGGGGGTCGCTGGTTCAAGCCCAGCTGGGCCCACAGATAATCAAGGAGTTACAACGTAAAAATTGTAACTTTTTTTTTGGTGCCAGTTTGGTGCCAGGATTTGGTTGCCAAGGGGAGTTAAGATTGAAAGATTATTCGATTTCAGGATCAAATGAAAAGAGGTTTGTATTTAACTGTTACTAATCAAAGCTAAACTCTAACTACGCAGCGTATAAAGCCCATGGTACTACCGTCAGTTGGTTAAGGCCGGTCTATTATTAATGAGTGGGACATAAACTTCAATATCTTGTAAATAGTCCATATCAGTTAACGTATTGCCTTTTTTAACGGTGGACGTTTTCAGTTTACCCCGATGTTAAAATAATTGGTTTAAAATACATCTTCTACTCCATTAAAAGGATCGTGCCCTACTTTATCCTCTCTTCCACAATATATAACTGCAGCAATACAGAATACAATAATTATTAGTATTACAGAGTAATCTTTGTTAGGCCTGTCTGATTTCATATCGATATTTCTTTTTATAAATTAATCTCATTGTTTTGACGTAGTTGACCAAATGAATTTATATACCCCATGTCAACGGCAAAGGCAAGTTGTTTCTCCAGTTCACCGTACAGCCCGTAGAATCCATTTTCTGCATTTACAGCACATTAGTCTACTGAGAAAAGATAGTCCCTGTATATACCGGTTGAAAACCATACCAAATTTCAGTTGAAAACCATACCACTTATCGATGCTTATCTTCCCTCATTTTTTACAAATGAGAGAAGAATAAAAAATGATAAGAATGAGTATGAAACAGAAAATTATCCTACGCAGGTACCGGGATGGTTATTCACAACGTAAAATAGCCCGGGAATTAGGGATAAACCGGGTAACAGTTCGTCGTTATTTGGCTGAATATGAGAAGGCCAGAGAAAACCTATCTAATACAGTAGAAACAGAAGAGGTTTTTATAGAAGAGATTGTCAAGATCCCCAAATACGATAGTAGCAACCGGGGCAATAATTTGGGACGATACAGATTGACTTTGGTTTTTTTTAATTTAACTTTAGCTACGGCTTTGAATATAAGTTCAATGAATCATGAACGGCTGCCTGAATTTCCTGCTATTTCTTGTGAGGAGGGTTTCTCAGATTCCCAAAGCAAATAGTTCAGAAAAATTTAATCCTGAAATAGTAACTAAAACCCTACCAATATGAAAAAATCTAGAGTAGTTTTTCTTTGTGGCTTTATGGCCCTTACAGGAATTTTCGATTCCTGCTCAAAAGAAGACCTGGAAGATTTTTCCGGTC
>JAWOHR010000087.1:0-28418 GCA_046485075.1 Bacteroidales bacterium | reverse complement strand
ACAAAATATTACATACATAATTAACTGGACATACCCCGGTTTTTCCTTTTTATCTGTTTGAATTGAAGTTTGGAGCTGTGATCCAGGGTTGAGACATGTGATAAGTTAAAAAAATGGTCATACTCCTTCTTGTATCAACTAACGTCGTTGTCGATATTCTCAAATAGATAAACTTTATCCAGTTATTAACTGTTTTAATGTTGTTTTGGATATTTTTTATCTGTCGATTTATTTTTTTTAGATGAAAAGCACCAAAAATGTATAATAGCCAGATGATTTTTATCCCTTTTCCGAAATACGAGTTTGGTTTCGGCTCAATTTCGGGGTATGTCCAGACATAATTAACGGCTGTTTAACCGCAAATTACCTCCGAAAATTCAATGGCTATCTCCGGGTGGCTGCTGTTATTGATCCTCTCCAGTGACTTTCCAAAAACCCTGTAGGTTTTGTAAACTTCCCCACCCATGTATTCCATTTCGGCCCTGACCTTTGAATTGGACTCCATCTCAAGGTGACTGTCAATGTATTGTAGTCCACCGCTGCGTGCCGATTCCAGCAGCGCCGAACCCATGATGCTGTCCAGTCCCCTGTTCTGATAATCGGGACGAACTGCGCCGAGCAGGAGGTTCAGCTGATTCGACCGCTTTCCGGCAAGCAGGATCTGGATAATCCCCAGTGGAAGAATATAACCCCTGGATCTTTTGATCCCCTTGCTGATATCGGGCATGGCAATTACAAAAGCGACTACTTCGTTTTTTTCATTGATCACAACCTTGATGTAGCGGGCATCCATAAGCAAAAGGTAGCGGTTGGCAAAGTCATCCATCTCCTCCAGGGTGAAGGGCATGAAACCGTATATTTGTGTAAAAGTTTCATTGATCAGTGAGAAAATGGGCCGGATCCATTGCTTCAGGTCCCTGCGCCTGTTGAATTCAAGAAGCCTGATGCCGGGGTTGTTCCGCATGGCACGTTCCGCAACTTTGAGATAAAGGTCGGGGGTCCTTTCCGGAATACGGATCTTGTAAACGACCAGGTCAATGTCTTTGGTATAACCCAGTGAACCGAGGTGACCCACCATGTACTCAAAATTGCAGTGCGTGGCAATGGAGATGGGTTCATGGAATCCGCTGATCATGAATCCCTGCGGATCTTTATCGGAGAATGCAAGCGGACCCACCATTTTATCCATCCCCTTGATCCTTGCCCAACTTTCCACGTGCCTCATCAATACTTCGATCACCTCCGGGTCATCCCAGGATTCCAGAAAGTTGAACCTGGCATGCTTTTCATGGTGCTGCTGGTTGTACTTGTGGTTGATAATTCCCATGATCCTTCCCACCACTTCCTTACCCCGGCAGGCCAGGAGCATAATCACATCACAATACCCGAAGGATTTATTCTTTTTAGAATGAAAGAATGTCCACTCGTCCGAATATATGGGAGGGATCCAGTTGGAATGGTTCTTATGGATCTTTGCCGGTAAATGAATGAAATTTCGAAGATCCTGTCTTGTACAAACAGGTTTCACCCGGATATGCATACGCGTATCTATTAGTAGCAGCCAGGGAGCGAAAATACTCTTTTTTTTGAAACTAAAACTGATCGGCCAGTTTAGTGAGTGCATCACCGGCCACCCGGTTCACGATCCATTCATCCATCATCCTGGATCCCAATGATTTGTAGAATTCAATGGCAGGTTCATTCCAGTCAAGCACTGCCCACTCCAGCCGTCCATACCCCTTGTCAACTGTCATTTTGGCCAAATAGGTAAGTAAGGCCTTTCCAAACCCTTTCCCCCGGTGCTCCTCCAGGACAAAAAGGTCCTCCAGGTAGGTACCGGGTTTACCCAGGAAAGTGGAAAAACTATGAAAATAGAGTGCAAAACCCACAGGCTGATCGTGATCATAACCGATCACCACTTCGGCTGCCACATCCTTCCCAAAGAGATGCCTGTCAAGGTTCTCCTGAGTAGCTACAACCTCATGGGAGAGCTTTTCATATTCGGCAAGTTTCCGGATAAAATCCAAAACCACCGGCACATCTTCCCTGTTTGCTTTCCGGATCCGGAATCCTTCAATTTTTGTTTTCATTGCTGTTGTTAGGAATTATCGTATGTGGGTATATAAGTGGGTCTTTTCAGAAACAGATGCCGCACCTCGTCGGGAATATTGATAAATCGCACCCTTACATCGGCCATGAAGGTACCCAGCACTTTATGCACCGGCCCCAACCGGCCCTTATCCCTGAAGATTTCGTACAATCCCGATTTCCGATCCATCATCAGCATGGCCAGGTACCTCTGACTACGCGCAAGAACACCCTCCATCAGTTCATAGAGAAGATCTTCATAGCCGGGCTCGCAGTAGATACCGTCGAATGCCAGCATCCTGACCTCATCGGGATCGACCCGCCGTTTTACCCACGGAATCCTTGTCCCCATCCGTACCATCCCATTGACCAATGCAGATCCAAAATCGACAACCCGCCATGTGATCGGGTACTCCTGGACCCCGGCCACCACCCTTCCCGAATCGCGGATCACATGGTAACCATGGTCTTTAAAAAGTGTGTTTGAGAAAAACAGGTTATAACCGCTGTAGAACTCATGCAGGATCCGCTCCATGGAGTCCTTCTCCGAATCAGCCAACTGCTCCACCCTCTCCGAAAGTTTCGGATTCAACCGGCTGAAACTGAAGTTTGCCACCTCACCAATGGTCTCCATTCCCATCTGTGAACTGAAATTCATGCTTCGCAGGTTCTTCTGATCGATCAGCGCGTAGATAATGGATGGCCTACCAGGATCCGATTCACCCCTGAGCTGGGATGGCTGGGCAAAAACAGGCTGGATGAACCGACCCAGTACGGTGGTTCGTTTATGCTCATCTTTAAGGTCGGATTTTCCTTTTAGTTTCCTGGGAACCTCTCGAAAGGGGGCCTTGATGGAGAAATAGCGGATCATCCAGCTGTCGTGGTCCAATCCGCCGGTTTGGGTATGCCTGCCCACGAAACCCACGGAGCCCATCATTTTACCAGCTTTCCGGAGAAACATAAAATAGTTCTCACCAGGTGCAGTCAGGCGATCCACCAGGTTCAGATGCTGGTACCTGAAACTGCCGGGCTGACCCAGTGTGGTGCTGTGTACATGAACCATGAGTTCCTGCGGCGGGGTGGTTTCAACCTCGACGGTAAGATCATGATAAGTCAGAAGTGTTTTGGGTACATTCATCATTCTGATCAGAAAATATTACCAGAGAGGATGTACCTGCGGCTTGATGAGCCGGTTGTAAATCTCTTTCACACCTTCCATCTGCTCCGGGGTCATTGGTTCTTCATCGAGAGCCGACAGGTTGGATATCAGCTGTTCATCCCTGGATGCACCGGGAATCACAACACTCACCTGATCGAACATCAGTATCCATTTCAGAGCCAGGGAGGAAAGGTTTTCGCGGCCGGGAAATACTTTTTTTAACTCATCCACCGCCAGAAGTCCGGTTTGATAATCCACCCCCGAGAACGTTTCACCCTTGTCGAACATGGCGCCGTCACGGTTGAAATTCCGGTGATCCTGTTTTCCGAATTCTGTTTTTTTCGAATAGAGGCCGGTGAGCAGTCCGCTGGCCAGTGGTACCCTGACGATGATCCCGACATTCTTCGCTGCGGCCGCATCAAAGAATATCTCTGAAGGTTTATGCCTGAACATATTAAAAATGATCTGCACGGTGGTGACATTGGCATATTGAATCGCCTTCATGGCCTCATCAACCGTTTCAACACTTACGCCTAAATGCAATATCTTCCCCTCCTCCTTCAGCCGGTCGAACAATCCGAATATCTCGGGACGGTCATAGACCCCGGAGGGAGGACAATGCAACTGGATCAGGTCAAGCACTTCAAATCCGGTATTGCGAAGGCTCTGATCCACAAAGTGTCTGAGGGCCTGTGGCGTGTAAGTTTCATTGGTATGGGGACTAAGCCTCCTCCCGCATTTGGTTGCCACGTAAACGCGCTCCCTGCGGCTTCGCACCACCTCTCCGACCATTTTCTCACTCAGTCCGTTTCCATAGACATCGGCTGTATCAATAAAATTAATACCGTTATCAATGGCACGGTTTATAATGCCCCTGGCATTGGTTTTGCTGAACGGTTCTCCCCAGCGGCCTCCTGCCTGCCAGGTGCCAAGGCTGATCTCGGATATCCCGAATCCTGTTTTCCCTAACTGTCTGTATTTCACAATCTGTATCTTTAAATGTTGCCCGATTTAAAATGTAAGCATCTCCAGGGAAGTGTCGGCCAGGTTGCCCTCCCTGTCACTGCTTCCGGCCGTGACAAATATCGCCCCCACACACATGAAGGCCTGGGTGCCCCATCTTCCATTCTCAAGACGGTCCCACTGCTCCCAGACTCCCCGCTCAGTATCATAGGCCTCAACCAGGTTGTATGCCTCCTCCTGCAAAGAGTTTTCCCCACCCATCACCACAATGTGGTCCAACATGTCCACCGTGGCACATGCAGCCCTGGGTGTGGGCAGGTTCTGTCCGGCAGGCAGGCTCTTCCACCTTCCCGACTCTATATCGTAAACATCCACCTCGGCAATGGTTTTCCCGGACATGTCGTCTCCACTTCCGGACGGACTGCTCCCTCCTGCCGCATAAATTTTTCCATTGCAGATCCCAGCCTGGAAATGTCCCCTGGTCCGGGGTGCATCGGTCAGTTTTTTCCATTTTCCCGTCTTCGGATCATACCGGTCCACCCAGCTGGTCGTCTCCGGATTGTGCAGGTCAGTCACCCCACAGATCAGGTAGATTCTTTCGCGGTAAACCACCACCCCGGCCGATCCCCTCAGCCTGTCAGGGGGCATTGGGTCTCCCCTTCTCCACTGGTTGTTCCCGGTATTGTAAATATAGATATGTTCCAGGGGCTTTTCATTGGGGTATTCACCTGTGAAAGCTCCCAGGACCCATATCTCATCTTCAATCCTGATGGCCTGGAAATGGTGCATCTCCACGGGAGGGTCTGCGCCCTGGCTCCATGTTCCCGTGGAAGGATCAAAAATATCCACCGGATGTTCTCCCCGGCCGCCCAGCAGGTAAAACTTCCCCTTACACGACATAAAACCATTGTCTCCCCTGGCCCCAACCTCACCGGAAGCCTCCACAATACTCCATTGCTGCCCAAACACGGAGAATCCTGAAAGGGCCATGAAACCCAATAAAATAAGATACCTGAATATTGTACTCTCTGTCCTCATTTCCTAATGCAGATATCCTTTGGTCTCAATGACCACAACCCCGTTAGCACCCCTGGAGCCGTACATGGCTGCAGCACCATCTTTCAGAACAGTAATGCTCTTCATCTCGCAGGGATTCACGAAAGTGATATCATCCATAGGAATTCCATCCACCACATACATGGCCTCAGCGGACCCCTGGATTGTTTTTTGTCCCCTGACAAACACTCCCCTGTTGCCCGATTCGGTAGTCATCACCTCCACTCCTGAGAATTTCCCCGTAATCAGGGTCAACACATCTGAATAGTTACAGAAGTCATTATTCTCAGAATCAAGATTGGCCAGCGCATAAGTAAGCTGATCGGCTTTCAGGTAGCCCATCCCGGTTGCAATTTCACGATTTTCAGGTGTATCCCTGAAGATCAGGTTGAGCTTCAGATAATCGTCCTTACTGCCCACCCGCTGGTTCAGAGAGGTGAATACCTCACTTTTTATAATCAGGACATCCTTCTCATTACAGACCAGCTGAAATACCCCCTCCTCATTGGTCGTCACCGAGGTCTTTGCCTTTTTGGCGGTTACCTCCACATTTGCAACCGGATAGCGGTTAAAGGCTGTCAGTTCTCCTCTTATCACCCTGGTCTGAGAGAAACCCTGAGCAGAAAGAAAAAGGCACAGTGCAATCCACAGCGTTGATTTCATAATGGTTGTTTTTATAAAGTAAATGTTCCTTTTAAAATTCCGGCGATCATCCTGATATGTTCGGGTGTGGTTCCGCAACAGCCGCCTACAATATTTGCTCCTGCTGCCACCAGCTCTTTCATCTGCCGGGCCATCTCAACGGGAGACTCAGGGAAAACAGTTTCTCCGTCCACATATTGCGGCAGGCCGGCATTCGCATGTACCAGTATGGGAATTTCAGCATCAATGGCCCTGATCTCCCTGACGATTTCTATCATCCCGGATGTTCCGTTCCCGCAATTGGCACCCACCACACCGACCCCGGCATCCCTTGTCATCTCCAGGAAATCGGCCACACCCGCACCCATCATGGTCCGGTACTCACCCGAGAGGGTCCTGGAAAAAGTGAAGGTACATGCCACATCCAGGCCGGTCACACTTTTAATGGCCTGAATGGTGATCCTGGCCTCCTCCGGATCAGACATGGTCTCCACCACGATCCCGTCCACCCCCCCGGCTGCCAGTCCGCTTGCCTGTTCCATCATCCCCTTGATTAACTCCTCCTCGGAAACCTCACCCATCATTACCATTTTACCCGTGGGACCCATGGAGCCCAGGACCAGGACCTGATCACCTGCTGCCTGCTTTGAAAGTGCTGCTGCAGCCTTGTTAAATTCAAAGGTACGGTCCTGCAGTCCATAGCCCGCTAGTTTAAAAGGGCTCCCCCCGAAACTATTGGTCAGAATGATATCTGCACCCGCTTCCACATAGCTTCGGGCAATCTCCAGGATATCCCCTGGCCGGTCGATGTTCCACGATTCGGGACACTCCTGAACCTTCAGTCCCTTCCGGTGCAAAAATGTGCCCCAGGCCCCGTCCGAAATAAGAACCTTTCCCTCTGCAATCCTGTCTAAAAGCTTTCCCATATCAAAATCAATTGTCCTGTTTTACTTTTTATACTCCACCAGGAGCACGTCATAAAAATCAAGTCCATCCAATTGAACTGTAAGTTCTCCATCCCGGATGTTACGAATGGGAACGGTTTCGCCAGAAGCCAGTAACCTGATACTGCCCACTTCCTTCAAAGGTTTGAATGTAATGGTAAATCCGGGCAGGGGAAGCGGCGGATGGAATGCATTCCCAAGCTGTCCCGAATGGTTTATCAGACCGAACCACTCAAAATCACCCCCTTGGCTCAACCGGTGGCTCATCTCCAGTAAGGGTGATGCGTCTGTGGTTAAAGAGGGCCTGTATTCCAAAAGGGCCTGCAGTACCGATTGCATCAGGAGACCATGACCGTAATGCCTGGTGTGGTCATACAGCGAGCCTATTGGGAAAGTGATCAGTGCGGATTTGCCCTTCCCGTAATCCATGGAGACGATTCCCGGGCTCCTGGTAACCTCTGTATAGTAGCACTTTTCGGGTGGTCCGATCATGGCAGGAGGGATGTACCCAAGAAGAGAATTTGCACCCTCCCTGGCCCTGCACAAAGCAATATCTTCCCACACATAAACCAGGTCGAGATACTCAAGCAACCGATTTTGCAGCAGCGTTTTATCTTCCGGAAAAATTCTAAAATAGCATCCCTGCGTCTTAGGAACCTTTTCAAAACCGGGTTCGACACCCAGGCTGTTCAGCCTGAACTGATTCAAAGGATTTCCAATTTCATCGGCAGTGGATGTAAACCCGGTGGCCAGGATCCTTCCGCCATTGGAAACATAGCGGTCCACCAGTTCGCATGCCTCACGGGTCATCCTTTCAATTCCGGGCAGAATAACCAACCGGTAATCCGGGAGCGCCCTGGGCAGGTCGCTATCGGTAATACGCCAGTGCTCCATCACATCAAACTGGATGTGGTTTTCCGTCAGGAACTCAAAGATCCCCCGGTATTCGCTCTCCCTGTAACCGTCATGCAAAAGAAGCACATCGGCCCCGGAACGTGACCCGTGAAGCCAGGCTTCGTTTCTTTTATGGAACTGGAAAGCCCTTGTTACATTCTCCAGTACCCATCGGTCTTCCAGGTTATCCAGCCTGCCAATACAATAAAAGTCAGGACCGGCTCCGTGAAACATGTTCTGGGCAAGCCTCTTCTCCGTGAAAAACTGTGCATCGGCCGCATGCCTGGCGGGATAATCAATGAAATGAACCGCCGCATTACTCACCTGCATATTCTGCCACGAACCCAGTGCACTTTTAACGTTGTGGGAGGCCGAATACTCCCATGCCGGCCGGTCGTTGAACAGACTGGAGTGGGACTCCTTCCTGTAGAGATCAACCCCGGCATGGGTATAGGTACAAATGGCGATCTGATCTCCAAATGACTTGATATGTTCACTGATCCGGTAGAACAGCTCCTGCGCCGATTCCTCCTTAAATTGCCTGTACTTCCTGAATACCGGATCGGTATCATCCTCCTTTACCGGAAGATTGAGTCCACCGGACCACTCACCGAATGCCTTCCTGTCAGCCTCCGACTGGTCGATCCCGTGATAATTATTACTGTAATCCCTGGTCTGGTAGCCTATCATATTGAAAAAAACGCCATCCAGCGGAAAACGCTCCAAGGCCTCACTGAGGATCTTAAAGGAGTACTCCTGCTGGTAACCACCGTTTACGCTGGTGTGCACCTGCCCGTTGTAGTTGACATTTTCTCCATGGATGCCCACATAGAGCCACCCGGGTTTTTTCCGGGCCAGCTCCTCATTCAGCTTGCTGAAATCGAACCTTCCCATCACACGGATTCCCGCTTCATGGAGTTCCCCGATTACACTGTCGATGAGATCAAATTTCAGGTAAGGATTACGGTACTGGTATTCCAGGTCGGTATAGTAATTGGCCACTATTCCTCCCACATTAATCAGAACCGTATTGGCACCCACATCCAGGATTGATTTTACATACACATCAACGTCAAAATCCTGTGCATCGATCTCCCTGAGGTTGGTCTGCACCATCCGGTAAGGTTCATTTAACCACCATTTTGCATCCTGTGCATTCATTGAAACAAAGCAACTAAGCAAAGCAAACGGTGCGAGGAGTCTTCTAAAAATATTCATTTTTCGGTCATGGTTTTTTATAATTTCAGGCTCCCAGGTTCCAGCGTCTGAAATAGAGCCCCTGCCTGACAATGGGAAGGGTTTTGTACTCCAGTGCTTCCATCTCCTGGACAGAAAGAGGAGTAAACCGGGAGGCGATCTGCATGTTCTCCTCGATTTGCTCCAGGTTATCCACACCAAGGATGGTGGTGCTTACCGGAAGTGTCATGTTGTAAGAAAGTGCCTCCTGAATGGTAAGGGTTCCGGGAAGGGGTGTCCTCATCCGTTCGGGTTGCTCTTCGAGGGGCGGGGGCGTCCAGGTGGATATCATCCTTCCCCGTGTGGCCACTTTCATTCCTATGATGGCCATTCCCTTCTTTTGAGCTTCCGGGAGCAGGTAGTTCTTAAAACTCAGGTAGTGCACATCTGCTGCATTCAGAGCCATCAGGATGGCGTCAAAGGGGAACCGGTTGATACAATCAAGCAGGACCAGCGGTTCGTAGTGCCCGGTGACCCCAAGGTGACTGACGATCCCCTCTTCCCTGGCTTTGATCAGGGCTTTCAGCGCACCGTCATCCGCAAAGATCTTATCCACGTCGTCCTTCCGCTGCACGTTATGCAGTTGCCACATATCCAGGTGGTCGGTCTGCAGGCTGATGAGACTCTCCTCCAGTAACCTCATGGATCCATCGTAACTGCGGTCATGTGTCTTGGTGGACAACCAAACCTCTTTGCGACGGGTTTTCATAACCATCCCAATATTTTTCTGACTGACTCCACCCCCATAGGAGGCGGCAGTATCAATATAATTCACCCCGAGATCGATGGCCCTGTTGATCATCTTTTCGGATAGCTCTTCGGTGCCCTTTTGCTCCAGGGTCGCCTGTCCGCCGAGACTGAGGATCCCAACTTTGTACCCCGTCTTTCCAAAAGACCGGGTGGGCATGGCCAGGTGGGTACGCTCATTATAGGGATTTTCGCCACTGATCTTCCCCAGACTCAGTTCTCCTGGGGCAGGTGCACCGTAAAAAGAGTTTCCGACAGCCACAGAAGCTGCGGCAGTAAGTCCCGCACCCAGAAAGGCACGTCTTCCGATTTTGCTTTTTTCAGTCATGGGAATAAAATGTTTTGATCCTTATGCAATATACCAAAAAGCCGGACCATAGTGTACAGGATGTTAAATACAAATGGCTATTTTCACAATCATGATTAAGCGTTACTTCCCCATACGGATCCTGCTGGTCCTTTCCACCTTCCTGCTCACTGTGCTGCTCTATATCGACAGGGCATGCATCTCCGCAGCAAAGGAGGAGATCTCAGGTGACCTGAATTTCGACCTGACCGATTTCGGGTGGGTCATGGCCATGTTTACCCTTGGGTACGCCCTATTCCAGACACCTGCAGGGAAATGGGCCGACAAGCGCGGCGCCCGAAGTGTCCTTGCCACCATTGTGGGACTATGGTCGGTACTGACCGCCCTTACAGGAGCGGCCTGGAACTATCTCTCGATGATGGTCATCCGGTTCCTTTTTGGTGCCGGTGAGGCCGGTGCCTTTCCCGGCCTGTCGAAGGTGGTTTACAACTGGTTCCCGGTCAGGGAGCGGGGAATCATCCAGGGCATAAACTTCTCCGGATCAAGGATCGGGGCAGCCTTTGCACTTCCCCTGGTGGCGGTGATCATCGGCAACGTGGGATGGAGGATGAGCTTCCTGATTTTTGGGTGCATCGGACTTGTTTTTGCCCTTTTATGGTATCTGCTTTTCAGGAATACCCCGGAAGAGTCGGGGGCTATCTCAGAGCGTGAAAAAAAGTATATTCTGGAAAACAGGCAACATTCCCCAGGGACAGAAAGAACCATCCTTGGATTCGGGACCATCATCAAATCAAGGAATATGTGGCTGGCCATGCTTCAGTATATGGCCAGTAACTTCACCTTCTATTTTACCCTCACCTGGATGTACCCTTTTCTGAAAGATCGTTTTGCACTGGGTGGTGTGGAAGCGGGCCTCTACGCCATGGTCCCGCTCCTGGCAGGGGCATTGGGTAACTGGGTATCAGGACTCTGGGTCGACTACCTTTATAAGAGAAAAAATGTAAGGATATCCCGCAGGCTTCCTGCCATCACCGGATTCATCCTGGCCGCAATGGGCATGCTGATGATGGCCAGCATCGACACCCCGCAGGTGGCCATAATTTTCCTTTCCATCGCCATTTTTGGAGCTGATATGACCCTGAGTCCCTCCTGGGCCTTTTGCATCGATATCGGGAAAGAGAATGCCGGCGCAGTTTCGGGGACCATGAATATGGCCGGGAACCTGGGTGCATTTGTCACCATCATCGCTTTCCCCTATCTTTACGAGTGGACCGGTAGTTTTACCCCGTTTTTCTATGTTTGCATGGTTTTCTCGGCCATCGCCATCGGACTCTGGATGACAATGGATCCGGGTAAGTATATAAAGCCGGTAAAGTCATAAAATATGAAGTTAGCATTAAATACTCTGGTATACGAGGTGGGCAACAGGGGACCCGAAGAGTCGCTCCGCAGTGCCGCCAGGTTTGGATTCAGGTACATCGAATATGCAGGGATCCGGAAGGGAAATCCAGCCACAATGACAGCGGAGCAGAAAAAGGAGGCTGTGCGGATTGTGAAGGACAATGGTCTGGTCAGTTCACAGATGCTCCTGGTGGCTACCAGAGATACAGCCCATCCCGACAGGAAGAGGCGGGATGCCGTCTTCGAGTACATGAAAAAGTGTGCCGACTTCCAGATGGAACTGGGCGGAAGGCAACTGCTGGTTTGCTGGGGCGGCGGACTCTACGAGCTGGGAGTAACCCCCGAGCAATCGTGGCTTTACATGCTCGAGAATGTGGGACGTTTTGCCGGATGGTGCCTGGATAAGAACCTGCTGGTTGGAATTGAACTGGATCCCCATGTCTATTTCATCGTAAACAGCACCCGGAAACTGGCCAAGGTTGTAGAGGACCTCGGATTGCCCAATGTATATCCCAATGTGGATGTGGGTCACCTGGTCATCACCCGCGAAGATCCAAACAGCCTTGAGAAACTGAAAAGCAGGCTATTACATGTCCATCTCAGTGAAACCGAATCCTTCGCCCACACCAACAGCATCCTGGGAACCGGCGCCGTGGATTTCAAGGCTTACGTGGATAAACTGCTTGAACTGGGTATCGAGGAAAACTGTAAGAAATACGGAGAGCCCTGCGTAGCCGGAATTGAGATGGGTAGTGAAGCCAGCGGCGGTTTCGTGGAGGACCCCGATCGCTGGGTTCAGGAAAGTCTCGATTACCTGAAAAAAATTATGCCATGGCTTGAACGGTAAACAAACCATACTATGAACATCGTGAGTAAAATCGTGATCGATGCGGATGATGCCGCCTTTCATTTGAAAAAGGAGCTGGTGAAACACCTTCAAAGCAAAGGCATTGAGGTGGAAGACCTGGACTTCATCGGGACCAACCCTGATGCCACATACCCCGAAGTGGGATACAACCTGGCTAAAAAGGTAAAGGAAGAGAAGCTCGACCGTGCCATCCTGATCTGTGGAACCGGACTGGGGATGGCCATGATTGCCAACAAGGTAGAGGGTGTCTATGCCGGTGTATGTCATGATGTATATTCCGCTGAAAGGCTCCGTGCCAGTAACAATGCCCAGGTTTTAACCATGGGCGAAAGGGTGGTGGGCGTTGAACTGGCCAAGACCATTGTGGATGCCTGGATGAAAGCCGAATACCAGGGTGGCCGGTCAGCTGCCAAGGTGGAAACCATGCGCAACCTTGAAAAAGAATCCTTTAAAAAATAGCGTTCATGCAAAAGTTTATCAATGATCCCTCCCTGGTTGTGGATGAAATGCTCCAGGGATTTGTAAAGGCTCATTCAGACCTGGTGGCTTTCACAGAAAACGATCGCGTCATCAGGTATAAAGATGCACCGGTTCAGGGTAAGGTGGGTATTATAACCGGCGGCGGTTCGGGTCACAAACCTGCGTTTGTGGGTTACATCGGCAAAAACATGTGCGATGCAGTGGCTGTGGGTGAAATTTTCACCTCCCCTCCTGCCCGGATGTTCTTCGATGCCATCAAAGCTGCCGATGGGGGAAAGGGCGTTGCCATCCTCTATGGAAACTATGCCGGCGATAATATGAATGTGGCCATGGCTATGGAGGAGGCCGAAGAAGAAGGGATCCAGGTGAAAAAGGTGGTGGCCAATGATGATGTTCCCTCTGCACCTGCTTCCGAGCGGGAAAAACGAAGGGGCGTGGCCGGTGAAATCCTCATGTGGAAAGTGGGTGGTGCCAGAGCCTCCATGGGAGGATCCCTGGATGAAGTGATCGCCGCGGCCCAGAAAGCCATTGACAATACCCGGAGCATCGGAGTGGGACTGAGCGGTTGTACCATACCCGAGGTGGGACACCCCAATTTCAAGGTCGAAGAGGGAAAGATGGAGGTGGGGATCGGACACCACGGGGAGCCGGGTATCGAAATCGCCGACCTGGAAACAGCAGCGGAGGTAGCCAGGAAAATGCTGGATGTGGTGATTCCTGATCTTCCCTTTTCTGAAGGTGATGAAGTCGCTTTGCTCATCTCCGGGCTGGGATCAACCCCGGTGATGGAACTGTATATCCTGTACCGCGATGTAATCGCATTGCTGGAAGAGAAAAAGATACGGGTTCATGTTTCATATGTGGGCAATTACTTTACATCCCTGGAGATGGCAGGAGCCACACTGACCCTGATGAAGCTGGATGCGGAGTTGAAGGAGTGTATCGATTATGAAGCTGACTCGGTCGGACTAAGACAATTTCAAAGGGGATAAGAGATGGATACATTTCGCAATATGGAGGGGGCACTGGTGGTGGACCGCATGATCGAAGCCATCCGGGATCATAAACAATACCTGAGCGACATCGACGGGGCCATTGGCGACGGGGACCACGGGATCAACATGAACAAGGGGTTTACCATGACCCGCGAGGCGCTGGACAACGATCCGGGCGATTTCTCCCATGCCCTCCTTACACTGGCCAGGGTCCTGATGATGCGCATCGGGGGGTCCATGGGACCACTGTATGGAAAGACCTTTCAATCCATGGGGAAAACCTTTGCAGATCATGAGGAGATTGATGCAGAACTCTTCCGCCAGGCACTAGCCGGGGCCAGGGAGAGTATGCTGGCCCTCTCCCCTGCCAGGGTGGGTGATAAAACACTGGTGGATGCACTCTATCCCGCCATTGATGCCTTCGAGCAGGCCCTGCAATCGGGAACCGGTTTCAGGGAGGCCCTTACAGCCATGAAAAAGGCGGCTGAAGAGGGAAAAAATGCCACCGAAGATATGGTGGCCAGGCTGGGACGCTCCAGCAGGCTTGGAGAAAGGTCCAGGGGAGTGGTTGATGCAGGAGCCGCTTCCTGTGCACTGTTACTGGGTGTCATGGCCGACACGATCATAGAATTACTATAAAAGACAGGTATGAAACAGGGTGTAATCATTGGATTCCTGGGAAAAACCCAGGACCGGTTTTCAGAGTATCAGGCGCCGGTAACTGTCCGGGAGAAACTGGAAATTGTAAAGCAGATCGATGGATTTGATGGGGTGGAAATCGTCTTTCCCTATGAAACCGGCGATCCGGAGGAGACCAGGGGCTGGATGAAGGAACTGGGGCTGAATTTCGCAGCAGTCAATGTAAACATCAAGAAAGAACCCGAATGGGTTCCCGGCGCTCTCTCCAGGCCGGTGAAAGAGATCCGTGACAGGGCCGTGGACATGATCAAAAGGGGAAAAGACTACGCCCAGGCGGTGGGAGCCCCCCACGTGAGCTGCTGTCCCCTTGCCGATGGTTATGATGTCCTGTTTCAGATCGACTACAGCACGGCCTGGAAATATATGATCGAAACCGTTGGTGAAGCAGCCGGATACAAACCGGAAATCCCCCTTTTCATCGAACCAAAGTATTCTGAAACACGGGTGCACTGCCAGCTGGACACCACCGCCAAAGCACTCCTGCTGCTTAAAGAGGTCGGGAATCCACATACCGGGATCACCCTCGACATGGGACACTCCCTCCAGAGCCAGGAGAACCCGGCCCAGTCGCTGGTCACCATCTACGAATCGGGTTTTGATGCCTACATCCATACCAACGACAATGATACTAAGGCCGACTGGGACCTGGTGGGTGCCAGCCGTCACCTGCTCCATTACGTGGAGCTGATGTTCTGGGCACAGGAGTTTAAATATGACAAATACTTCACCACCGATGCCTCGCCCAGGATCTTCGGCATGGTCGACTTTTTCGAGCGCCATTCGGAGATTACCCGTGGCGTTTACAACCTGGCCGCAAAGCTGGATCATAAAAAGTACCGCCAGCTTATGGCAGAGGAGAATTACATCGAACTGATGAAACTGGTCAACCGGGAGATCTACAGATTATAAGTGCTCAGGGAACAGTGCTCAGGGAACAGTGCTCAGGGAACAGTGCTCAGGGAACAGGGGTCAGGGATCAGTGCTCAGTGGTCAGTGCTCAGTGGTCAGGGGACAGGAGACAGTGCTCAGTGATCAGAGGGTTTTGAGACGACCAGAATTTTACCGGTAATTCCGCAGGAGTCCGGAAGAGGATCATATACCCTTATAGCCAGGTGATTATCCCGTTTGTAATAAACCACATCGGTAATATCTATGGTAAACGGACGGTTTTCTCCCAGGTATGCTCCCACCAGCGCTTCATTCAGGTAGATCTCTGCACGATGACTCACCCCTTCAAAGCTCAGTGATATATCCCGCCCTGCCCACAATTCGGGCAGCGTATGCCGGCAATGAAACCAGGTTACACTGCTTTGCTCCTCCCTGCTGAAGGAGGAGGCGAGGGTGGCGGGTATCCTGACCAGTTTTCCATTACCCCTGTGAAGTACCTCCCATCCGCATGAGGGCGCATGAACAGGCAGTCTGTCGATCGTTACGGGGGCACTGTAAAGTGAATCGGGCCCGGCCTCCGCATCTATATCGGGCCACATGTTCCACTGGTATCTCCAAAGATCCAGCGTATCGGAATCATAGGAATGGCTGCAGGAAAATGGCAAAACCAGCAACAGCCAGAGAGGTGTAAATCTTGTCCATCCATAGCTTCCCCTGATCCGGTTCACTCCTTTTAAATCTCCCATAATCAATCCATTTTTGGTTTGGGTCATTAAGGTTCATTCCTGAAACCACTTTAACATTAAAAAGGTTCAAATCTGAACCCTTCAAATGTAAAACTTTAATGATCCGTTTCAATTGATTATCTTGAGATCATGAAACGCAGATCATTTTTAAAAAACACGGCATCGGCAGCGATCCTTACGGGTGTTGCAGGTTGCAGCCAGGTATCCCCTCAAGAGGAAAATTCCAGTTCCCCCGCCCCCCCGGGTACCGGACCCTATTATCACCAGGGAAGAACAGAGGGCTACCAGGAATTCAGGATCATTCCTGAAGGCCGGAAAATTATAAAGATCGAAACTTTCTCAAAGGAGAGCGTTGCGGTAGTGCGGGTGACCACCGACGACGGCCAACAGGGCTGGGGACAGATCTCTACCTATAACGCAGACATTACCTCCATGATCCTGCACCGGAACCTGGCACAAAAGGTGCTGGGCAAGGATCCTGCCCATATAGATCAAATTGCCGACCAGTGCATTGAGGAGAACCTGAAATACCCCTGGTCCTATGTGAATCGTGCACTGGGAGGTATCGATACAGCCATCTGGGATCTTTACGGACAGATTACCGGCAAGCCTGTTTGTGAATTATTGGGAGGGACGGTTAAACCCGTCAGGATCTATGGTTCAAGCATGAGCCGCACCATCAGACCGGATGAAGAGTTGGAAAGAATGGTCCGTTTGCGCGATGAAATGGGGATCACTGCCTTCAAATTCAGGATTGGTAAAGAGGCCTCCCGCAACGGGGATGCCTGGGAGAACCGTACCGAAGATATGATCCGTACCCTGGGTCCCGCCCTGGCCGATAGCTGCACACTTCTGGCCGACGGCAACAGTGGGTACACCCCCGACCGGGCCATCCATTATGGCCGCATGCTCCAGGATTACGGTATCAGCCAGTTCGAAGAGCCCTGCCCCTACTGGGAAACCGAATGGATCAAGGAGGTGACCGACACCCTCGACATAGATGTCTCGGGAGGCGAACAGGATAATGATATTGCCAAATGGCGGCGGATGATCCAATCACATACCTTCGATATCATTCAACCCGATCCACTCTACCTGGGTGGAATTACAAGGAGCTGGAGAACTGCGCTCATGGCAAACCAGGCGGGAATTCCCACGATCCCGCATTCAGCTAACCATGCCATGGTCACCCTATTCACCCTTCACCTGATGCGGGCCATCCCCAACCCGGGTAAATACCTGGAGTTTTCCATAGAATTTGAAGAGGGGATCAACAGGGAGGCAAGGGCCATGTATGCCCCGGCTTTAAAAATTGAAGATGGTGCACTGCACCTGCCGGCCGAACCCGGATGGGGCGTGACTATCAATCCAGGCTGGCTGGACAAGGCTGACTACCTGATGAGCAAACAGGAATAGGACCACGCCTGATTCCCCCTTCATCAAAATTACTTTATGTTAAATTGCTATCTTTGCGGCATACAACATCTGTATGATTTTTGATACCCTTGGCATACAACTTCCCTTAACCGATCCGATACTGAAGTTTTTAATCATACTTCTGATTATTCTGATTATCCCGATAATTTCTGAAAAAATAAAGATTCCTCACCTGCTGGGAATGATTATCGCTGGCGTGATCATTGGCCCTTTTGGATTGAATTTACTGAGCCGCGACAGCAGCATTATCCTATCGGGGACTGCAGGCCTGCTCTATATCATGTTCCTGGCAGGATTGGAAATTGACATTTACGATTTCAAGAGGAATGTATTGAAAAGCACCTTGTTGGGTCTATATGGTTTTACAATCCCGATGGTACTCGGAACCCTGACCGGAATTTTTATCCTGCATTTCTCAGTAATAACATCAGTCCTGCTGGCCAGTATGTTTGCATCACATACACTGATTACCTATCCCATCGTGAGCAAATATGGCATCTCAAAAAACCTTGCAGTAAATACTGCAGTTGGCAGCACCCTCATAACGAATATTCTGGCATTGACAGTCTTAGCCGTAATTGTTGGGATGACAAAAGGTGAAATCAACAGCATGTTCTGGATAAGACTTTCTCTTTCGTTTGCTGCCTTTTCGCTAATAATTGTTTACCTGTTCCCTTTACTGTCCAGATGGTTTTTTAAACGTTACAGCGATAATGTTTCTCAGTACATCTTTGTATTGGTCATGGTCTTCCTTGGTGCCGTGCTTTCAAGGTTTGCTGGTATTGAAGCAATCATCGGAGCATTCCTGGCAGGACTGGCATTAAACCGTCTTATTCCCCACACATCACCGTTGATGAACAGAATAGACTTCGTAGGTAATGCCATTTTCATTCCTTTCTTTTTGATCGGGGTGGGAATGCTGATTGATTTCAGAGCCTTTGGCAGCACGGAAACGATCATCGTCGCGATTATGATGACGGTGGTTGCAACGATTGGAAAATTAATTCCAGCGTGGCTGATCCAGAAGCAATTTAAATTCAGCAGGGATCAGCGGCGGGTGATTTTTGGATTGACAAATGCTCAGGCTGCAGCAACTCTGGCCGCGGTTCTGGTTGGCTATAATATTATCCTCGGGCACCATGATAACGGAGAACCCATCAGGCTTCTCAACGACAGCATTTTGAATGGTACTGTCATTATGATCTTGATCACCTGTACGATCGCTTCCCTTGCCACACAGAAAGGCGTTCAAAATATTGCGCTTTCAAAGCTGTCCGACGATGAATCATCCGAAAGCACCGAGAGAATACTGATTCCTGTGAATAACCCGAATACCCTCGATGAACTGATTAATCTGAGCACCATCCTGAAATCAAAAAAGAACAAGGATGGCCTCTATGCCTTGAATATTGTGAACAGTGAAAGTGCCGAACCTGAGACGGAGACAAAGGCAAGAAGCCTTCTGGAAAAGGCCAAGATTGCCGCATCTGCCACAGATGTGGAATTGAAAACGCTATTACGATATGATTTGAATCTGGTACACGGGGTCACAAATATTATCAGAGAGAATAACATTACGGACCTGATTATGGGGCTTCACGTGAAAGAAGGCACCTCGGATACATTCCTGGGCAATCTGACGGATGCCATCCTATCCAGAAGTAATTTTACAACCTACGTTTATCATCCGTTTCAGCCCATCGGAACCATTAAACGGCATGTTGTCGTTGTCCCCGAAAACGCTGAATTTGAATCAGGATTTTCTTTCTGGCTGGCAAAAATCTGGAATATTGCCCAGAATACGGGAGCAAAAATCATTTTCTATTCATCTGAAAATACGAGAAAAATTATACAGGAAATAGCAATTAAGCATCCTATTGATTTGATTTTTAATCTGTTCGACGATTGGGATCAATTTGCTGAATTATTAAAAGAGATTAGAATCGATGATAACATCATCATCGTGTTAAGCAGGAAGAAATTTGAATCCTACCAGTCTGTAATGGCGAAAATACCCAGCTATTTATCCAGGCATTGTCAAAAGAATAATTTCCTCATTATCTATCCGACACAATCTATCTCAATTCGGAACGAGAAAGTTGATCTGACGAATCCATCCTTATTGGAAGCTATCGAAAAAGTTGATTTAATTGGACGGACTTTAGCTGCTATTTTCAGGAGGAAATGAACACCCCACCCATATCAGTCGGATACAGGATAGACCCGTTCGCACTTTGCCCGGAATTTAAAAATAAAATGTATATTTGCAGCCCAAAAGTGATGGCGAGGTAGCTCAGATGGTTAGAGCGCATGATTCATAATCATGAGGTCGGGAGTTCAATTCTCCCTCTCGCTACAGAGAAAGCCCGACTGCCAAAGGCAGCCTGGCTTTTTTCATTCACGGCCCCAAGCTTGCTTGAATGGCCGGGAAGGGAAAAAGACAGGAGGGTGAGCAAAGCGAATCAGGGCTTTCCTTGTAAAGCACCTCCCTAAGAATCACAAGGCCGGCAGGCCGCGTAATTCTCCCTCTCGCTACAAAACAAAAGCCCACAGACGCAGTCAGAAGGGCTTTTTTCGTTTTGGCCGTCAAAAGCTTGCTTCCAAGGTAGCGAGCAAGGTGCTTTTGATTTGTAAAGCACCCCCAAAAGATTCGCGAGGCCTGAAAGGCCTAGAAAACCCTTTAGGCTCACGAAGCCGCCAGGCTGAGAAAACCCTTTTGGCTCACGAAGCCGCCAGGCTGAGAAAACCCTTTAGGCTCACGAAGCCGCCAGGCTGAGTAACTCTCCCTCTCGCTACATCTGCTAATTTAATTAATAGTAGGGAAATCTGCCTCAACCAGGATGCACCTCTTTATTCAGGATCTTGTTTTGTGGATTTAAGTTTATTTATATCGTCAATGTCCTTATCTCTTGAATCAGTCTCCTTGCTTTTCAGAAGATCTTTAAGAGAAATGATTGGAATTGTAACCTCATGAAGATTAACTGTGGCTTTACGTCGATAAGAAGTCGCAAAATCCTCCAGGCCCTTAATTATTGGAAGAAAATCTGTTTTGTACTCATCAAATTCATACCTGAAAAAACTTTGTTTTGGAACTGCAATTCCTTTCCTGTGTTTACTTACATCAATCCCCAGATTCTCAAAAGCATTGAGAAGCTTATAGTAATTTTCTAAAATTGGATTGTACCAAAAATCCAGATCATGCTTGCCAAGAGGACTACCATCACTTGCAGTCGAGCCTCTATAATATCCATAAAATCCAACTGCAGTACCTCCAACAATTAAATATTCAACACTTTGTTCATTTAGTGTTCTACAGATTTCTATAATACTTTTTACGAGGCTGTTTTCCATTCAAAAAAAAGATTCAGGTTTTCTGTGGATTCTTTTGAATGGATGAAGTACCTGAATTGGCAGCACGTTGGAGTTGTCTATAAAGTTCCTTAATCTTTAATTTTTGTTCAACTGATAAACTGTCTGACTTATTATCAGACTTTAACTCCTGGAAACTGCTATATTTTTCCAACTGTTTCATAATTACAAAGATACATAAAAATGGTTTTGTCCGTTCAATGAACCTATTAGAAATTGTTTAAATATTCTCAATTGATTAGCGGAAATGCAATAGATTAGTCCATTGTTAAAAAAATCGGTGTCAGCTTTCTGTGTATCGCTGACACTCTTTGAGATCTCCTTTTTAATCAGCTCCCAGGTTTGATTTTTAAAGCTTACCGGCGTTTTTCTTCAGTAAGGAAAGAGTTCCGGATTCAACTGTCTCAGTATGTAGCATCTGAATTCACTAAGTGGCTTATCAATTATTGCACTGGCAAAATGGATCGTGTGAAGTGGCAGATATTTTGCCTGTTACAGGGCGGCAGTCACTTTGTCATCGCCATAATACCTGCGGCATTGACGGATATCATCCACATCCCCCCGTTCAAAAACCCGCTCGATAACAAAGTTGGCTTTGGCATCATAATCAATCTGATCAAAGTTTACATCCCAGAAAATGCGTTTGTTGAATATGGGCTTTACTTTTTCTTCCATAATTACAAAAATAATAAAACAGGTCGGTATTCTTGCTTTTATTTAAGGCAATCCAGGATATCTGAAGGAAAGAATACGTTTGAAGAAACCTCGGTCTCAGATGTTTCCTTCACATAAACTGCGAGTATAATTTTTTTGCCTATTGCCAATGGAAATAGACTTGCCTTTTTATCCAATCTCCGGATTAATGCAGCAGAATCTGAGATCATTGACCATTTGCATTCACCAATAAGCATTAAAAATTATGTTTCACAAGAATAATGTTTCTAATACATAATTAAAAACACCCTAAACAATAAGAAAGGAAGAGGTAAGGCTAAATACTAAGCCCATGATCGTCCAATTGAGCCCTTAATAACCTGATGTTGACAAAATGGATTGAATGACAAATCTCAATCACTGCAAAAACTTCACATTTCTCACGAAAGTATTGACCTGGAAACTGGCATCCGAAACAGAGGTTAATATCTTATCCCCGACGTAGCAATGGTCAAAAGTAATATCGTCAACCATGTTCTGGGATGAAAATCCACTCAGGACAAACGGCTTATCTCTGTTTTCCCATTTGATGTTTTTCAAATAAACCCCCTGGATGTGTCCGGGAGGATCCTCTCCATATAAGGTTCCATCTGTGACTATGAACTCAAGGTTCTTAAATTCAACTGCCTCCTCCACACGAATATCCTCAAAGCGGATATTCTTCACCCATGCCGGCCCGTCGCATACAATGCTAAAGCCCGAATGCCCGTCGGTCCTCCCTCCTCCCCTTGCATAAAGGATATCACAATTCTTCACCAGGACATTCTGTACCGGGCCCCCGTTCAGTTCAAATCCCAGGGTAACACCATCACTGCATGACCAGCCGACCATTACACAATTGGTCACAGAAATTGAATCCACGTGAAGATGATAATCCATCGATTTTATGGCCACACAATCATCCCTGCAACGCATGAAGCAATCATCGATGGTGAAATTTTTACAGGATACAGGATTAATGCCGTCCAGGCCCCATATGGCCCCATAACCAAATACCTTCACATTGCGGTAACTGCTGTTACGGCAATTGGTCAATGTGTTGGTCCAGCCCCTTGTATTCCTGTTGAATATTCCGCTTACGTGAAGCCCGGTTGTTCCCGAGATTTTCACATTTCCCTGAAGAATCCCCCTGCCCCTTATGGTTACATTCTCAAGATCTTCCCCGCGCAGATTGGCATGCACGATTGCTCCGCCAGCAATATACAGGGTCTGGTTGCTTTCTAAATCGATCTGTCCCACATCATGATTCCCGGGTCCGTAATAAAGCACATTTGAATCCCCGGCCATGGGCGGGTCCGCTTCCAGCGGATTGGCAAAAATGGCCAGATGTGGTAATTCATTGATTTCCAGGTAAAGTTTTTGCGGTCCCTGCAGGGTGAAGGTAAGTTTGTGTCCATCCGGCATGGCAACGATATTACGGCTCTTCGGGCGAATGAGAAATGAATCAATCATCTCCGGGCACTCTATTTCAATGGTGATCTGACCTGAACAGGAAAAACTGGCCACATTCAGATCTTCCATTTCCTTGCTTCCGTAAATCGTGTAATCAATGGTTTCAGGGTCGTTATAAATCCTCTCCACCCATATGGATTTGCCATTTGCTTTCAAAGTAAAATCCGGACTGGTGCGCAGTCCCGGAGGGGCAGGGTAAGAAACAACTGATGTGGTAACCCCGAAAACGGGCATGCCAAGGATCATGAGAATGATGGCTGCACTATTACTGAATATTCGAACTGTAAAATTCATATATCCTTCAAATTCGTTCTGTTTGTTTGTACAATTTAAGCACAAAGTTTCAATTAAGAACCTTTATTTCCTGGGTTTAAAATTTAGCCGGATCAGCTCCCCGATCTGGATCCCACAATTTGATAAATGACAAAACGCAATGCTCAGGGAGAGGTCAAACTTTCAATAAGATATGTGTGATTGATGCAATTCTTTTAAAAGAATATGTAATACCCGGCCCATTAAACAGACCTACCTTTGTTAGGTAATGTTTTTATTACAATCAAATCTAAAACTATGAAACTAAACAAAATCGTATTCCCAATGGTAGCTATGCTATTGATTGGATTGATGAGTGGTTGTGATAAAAATGATGATCCACAGGGCGAACTGCCCCAGGTAACTTCTACAGATCCAATAAACGAGGCTGTAGATATAGATATTAGCACCGTAATTTCCGCCAACTTCAGTGTAGCGATGGATCCTACAACGATTAATACATCGACTTTTATGTTGAAACTTGGTCCCACCAATGTAACAGGTATAGTATCTTATTCAGGAACAACGGCTGTGTTTACACCCACAAATCCTCTTATACTGGATACAGATTATACGGCATTGATAACCTCCGGGGCTCAAAACACCGAAGGAAGGCCGCTCGCAGGCAATATTGAATGGGGATTTAGAACCTTTTCTCCAGGATCGGGTCCGGAGGCAGTCAATCTGAATGCTTCTGAAAACTACGTAATTCTGGCTAAAACGGCCATCACAAATAACCCAACCTCCACCATAACAGGAGACCTGGGGCTAAGTCCTGCAGCCACCTCTTATATAACCGGTTTTTCACTTACCGATGAAACCGGATATGCAACTTCAGCGCAGGTAGTCGGAAGATTCTATGCAGCGGATATGGCTGATCCTACACCGACTAACCTTACTACAGCGGTTGAGAACATGATTACAGCCTATAACGATGCTGCAGGTCGTCCATCACCCCACTTTATCGAACTGGAAACCGGAAATATTGGAGGCAAAACTCTTTTAGCCGGACTTTATAAATGGACAAACACGGTAACATTGACTTCAGATGTAACCATTTCGGGAAATGCAACCGATGTTTGGATATTCCAGATAGCCCAGGATTTAATCCTCAGCAATGACGTAAATCTTACCCTTACCGGAGGAGCATTAGCGAAGAATGTTTTCTGGCAAGTTGCCGGTACTGTTACTTTAAGATCAGACTCTCATTTTGAAGGTATTATCCTATCGATGACAGGAATAACATTTGAGAATGGTGCCAGCTTTAAAGGAAGAGCATTGGCTCAAACTGCAGTAGTTCTAGATAATAACGCTATTACTATGCCGGAATAAATAAGGGTATCTATTATATGTTCAAAAGGCTGTCTCCAATTCATTTTTGAGGCGGTCTTTTTTATTCAAACGATTCCAATTCTGCTTCTTTCTGTGCCCATCCGGAAAACAAATTAGCCGCCCCACTGTTTTTTATTAATATGGTCTTTTTTATGGCTTTGAATTTTTGGATTTTTGCAGGGTAACTATGGGTTTGATGATAGCCATACTGATCATTGGATTGTGGGGAGGACATCTCTACTATGCCATCACCTTTGTGGAAGTCACATGGACCAACCCCTGGATGTATCTGCATTTATTGATACAGACCTATTTTTATACGGGCCTTTTTATCACCGGACACGATGCCATGCATCAGTCCGTTTCCGGCATTAAATGGATCAATAAATGGGTGGGTTATCTTTCGGTGTTCCTTTTTGCCGGGCTTTCTTACGGAAAATTGATTAAAAACCACTGGGATCATCACCGTTATCCCGGAACCGAAAAGGATCCGGATTTTTATACCCGGTCCCAGAATTTCTTTGCATGGTGGTTTAAGTTTATGGTTCGTTATGCGACCATCTGGCAGCTGCTGATCATGGCCTTGATATTTAATGTATTAAAGCACCTGTTGGGTATTGAGACGGCCCCCCTGATTGTGTTCTGGATCATCCCTGCAATTTTAGGTACCTTTCAGCTCTTCTATTTCGGTACATTCGTTCCTCACAGAATGCCTCATACACCGGAAATGGGAAAACACAGGACCCGTTCACTGAAACGAAACCACTTGTGGGCCATGCTGTCCTGCTATTTTTTTGGATACCACCTCGAACACCACAATTCACCCGGAATACCATGGTGGAAGCTTTACAGAGAGAAAGGGCAATGATGAACAGGGGTCCGGGTAAAGAACCCGTAATACAGATTACCCGGGTACACAAGTACTTCAAGGATGTAAGGGCAGTGGATGGTGTCGAGCTCAACATCAACGAAGGTGAATTTCTTGCCCTTCTCGGCCCCAACGGTGCAGGGAAAACCACCCTGGTTGAAATGGTCGAAGGTCTTCAAAAGCAGGATTCGGGGGAAATCCTGATCATGGGCCTTCCCTGGAAAGGGAATGAGGTGCATCTTAGGGGCCAGCTGGGAATTTCACTTCAGGAAACCCGGTTCATTGACAAACTCCGGACCCGTGAAGTGCTCGAGTTATTCGCAAGCTTTAACCGAATTGATGGTTCCCGGGTAAATGAGGTCATGGATATGGTAAGGCTTAAGGACAAGAGCCGGGCCTTTACAGTGAACCTTTCCGGCGGACAAAGGCAAAGACTGGCACTGGGGATTGCCCTGTTGAACGAACCCTCCATCCTGCTGCTGGATGAACCTACAACCGGGCTGGATCCTACCTCGCGGCACGAGATTTGGGACATCCTGATGGAATTTAAAAGGAACCGGACTACAACCATGATTCTGACGACCCATTACATGGAGGAAGCCGCTTACCTGTGTGACAGGATCGTCATCATGGACCAGGGTAAGATCATAGCCCAGGGAGGCCTGGATGAGCTGCTCCGCCAGAACCAGAGTGAGGAGATCATTGAATTCTTTCCTTCCGGAGAACCAGGGAAACTGGGCCTCGAAAGCATGCCATGGCTGAAGAAATACAATTTCGACGCCGGGAGGAACAAGCTTACACTCTTTGTGACCGAGATTCTGGTGGCCCTGCCTGATATTATTGAGCAGTCTGAATCCAGGGGAATCGGCATTGGAGGCCTGACCTGCCGGAGAATGACTCTTGACGACCTCTTTATTTCACTTACCGGAAGGCGGCTCGCCGAATAATGTGTGCAAGATGAAACGAAACCCGCTGATCCAGTTAATCCTCATACACTACCGGGAATTCATCAGGGAACCAGGAATATTATTCTGGTCCATTATCTTCCCGGTACTGATGGCCTGGGTACTTGGAATTGCATTTTCAAAACAGGGCGAGCTGGTCCAGCAGGTAGCTTACATGGAAGACTCGTTGCATGTGAATGCCGATATGCGCCGGTTCCTGAATGATGCCGTCCTGATCCACAATCCTGAAAAGGAGGAACCGGAATACTATGAAAAAACCATTCACAATGAGAAACTGGGGAAAACCTCCTTCAAATTCCTGATAACCGACTGGGACGGGGGGCTCCTGATGCTGAAACGGGGCCAGGTCAACCTGATCATCAGGGAATACCCTGACAGTGTGGAATACTTTTTCGATCCGCTCAATCCGCAGGCAAAGATGGTTTACATCCTGCTGAGTTCCGCCGTAAACAATGAACAGCTGGTCTATGAGACGGCCCGTATCAATCCACTGACGCAAAAAGGGAACCGTTACATTGATTTCCTGATACCGGGACTGCTGGCAATGGGTGTGATGAATTCACTGCTATGGGGCATCAGCTACTCGCTGATCGACATGCGCTCCAAAAAACTCATGCGAAGAATGGTTGCCACACCCATGAAAAGATCCGAGTTTTTGATCAGTATCTTCGTAGCCCGGCTTTCCATAACCGTCATCGAGGCCCTCCTGCTCCTTGCATTCGCCTTCGCCTACTTTCATATCTCCATTCAGGGGAGCCTGCCTGCCTTCATTCTGATATTCCTGGCCGGAAACATTGCCTTCAGTGGGATTGCGATCCTGATCTCTTCCCGGACTGCGAATTCAAGGATCGGAACGGGGTTGATCAATGTCATCAGCCTGCCCATGACCGTTCTGTCAGGCATATTTTTCAGTTATCATAATTTCCCGGATAAAGTCATTCCCATCATTCAGAAGTTCCCCCTGACCATGATGGCCGATTCCATACGCAGTGTTTTCATTGAGGGTGCCGGCATTGCCCAGGTTAGCCTCAATGCACTGATCCTGTCTCTCATTGGCATCATCTGCTTTGCCATTGGCCTCAGGACCTATAAATGGTATTAATTATTGAGTATCCAATATTTGATTGACACTCTCTTGTCCGTAAAATCGAATTATCTCGTTTTTCTCAATTTTATTACCCCTCTCAAATACTCTCTTTATAATTGATTTCTTTTGTTTATCCCAGTCAATGTTTTCCATTCTTGTATCCCAAAACAAAATGTGCCTCAGTTTAGAAAGATCAGGCTGTAATCCAGGTTGTCTTCCTTTTATTTCTGCAATATCATAATATAGCTGCAAAGTCATAAAATACCCTTCTTCAATCTCCAGAGCGTTCTCAATCTTCAAAGCAAGATTTGTGTTCATCCTTCTTTTCCCCTTGGTTATAGATACCAGAGTTTGAGGGTATTCATTTAAAGAAATGGCAAATGGTCCTTTCTTCAAATGACGCTTTTTAAGCTCTCGTTCAAGTATTAATCCAGGATGGATCCCTTTTATTATTGATAATTCAGTGTTCATCATACAAATATAAACATTTTTGTTTACACAACATTGATAATAAGTAAAAGTATTCCTTGCACAGAACACAAAGGAAGTAAAGCGAATAGCGCTATTCCTTAGAGTCTTTCAGCCCAAACTCAATATTTGTTATCTTTAGCAAAAGCAGCGAATGTTCTGAGACCTAATAGCTGAAAAAACATGCCTAAGAAGATAGAACTAGCGGTAGGATTGCTGGGGGGACTCGCATATATTTTACTATTCACAATTCATTTGCAGGGTCGGGAACAGACCATGCAGATTCCCACTCAAAAGATTG
>JAWOHR010000016.1:0-6507 GCA_046485075.1 Bacteroidales bacterium | reverse complement strand
CCGAGCATGGTTTCTGGTTGCAAGGTATCTTCGGTGAGGCCCAGCTTCTTCATGATGACAGGCTTGTACTTAATCTCACGTTCGTAACCGATACCTTCCCGGTGGAGTTCACGAGCAACCTTGACGGTGGTACCGGTGCCCAGGAAGGGATCGAGCACTGTGTCGCCTTCGAAGGAGAACATTTTGATTATTCGACGGGGAAGCTCTTCGGGGAAAGTTTCAGGGTATTCCCCGTCATCTGCAGTCTGGATTTCCCAGATGCCGGAACACCAGTCCGACCAGTCTTTTTCATTGAGGCGGGACCGGCGGACAATATCGTCCACTTGGGATTCTCGTTCACCAGGCTTGCGGAAAATGTAGATGGAAGAGTGAAAGGACTGCACGCTATAAGTCGTGTGCCGGGTCTCTTCGGACAGGCCTTTCAATGCTTTAGCATTGCGATAGTCCTGCGGTGCTACCCAATGGATGACATCCGTCAAGTAGATGTTGTGTTTTTTCAGCAGGCTCTGGTAGCGGTGCATCGCGGCTACAATAGTGTTCGCCTTATTTTGGTTACGAATCATGGTGTCGACGATGTTGATGGCGATTACACCGCCGGGGACGAGAACCCGGTCACACTCTTCCATGACTGATCGGATTTTGTCCCAATGTATTGAAGGAGAATCCCATTGGTTGAGGACAAGTCGAGGGGCACCGGTAACTATAAGATGAACGGACTCTTTAGCAACTTCGATCATGTCTCTGGAGTCCTTGATATACACGCAAGGGACGACTTCGATCATGTCTCTGGAGTCCTTGCTATACAGGCGAGGGACGACGGAACTAGTGGCCATAGAATCAGGTTTTGGATGATTACCCTTTTCAATGAAGTCCGCAATCTTCTTTTCTGCTTTTGAGGCGGATAGTCCTTCCGTTACAATCAGTTTCCCCCAGTTTACCTGCTCTTGTTTTGAATCCAATTTGAGCAGAGAAAGACCGTGGGAGATCGTTAATTCATTGCGACGCAGTTTCTCTACTATAATCTCCGGAAGTTTCAGCAGCTTGATTTGGTTTCCAATAGTAGCAGGGCTTCCGTATCCCTTCATATTGAGGTCACGAAGGCTGTAACCATATTTATCCTTCATGGCCTTCAGGTGCATGGCAATCTCAATGATGTTCAGGTTTTGCCGCTCAGCGTTCTTCACATAAGAAGCATGAGCGATTTTCCCCGCGGGCATCGATTCCATCACGATACAAGGTACGGAAGCCCTTTTCAGCTCGGCAAGAACGGTTAGCCGACGTGTACCGTCTATTACAAAATAGTATTTGCCATCTTCAGACTTGCATACAGTGAGGGGCTCAATCAGGTCATTAGATTCAATGCTCTTCTTAAGAATATCCATATTGCCTTTGTCCCGTCGAGGATGGCTCAATGGTACGGCCAGCGTATCAATGGGCAAATAAATGATCTGAAGGTTATCCTTCTGGGCTGCGGTGGCGGCCTGGGTATAAACTGCTGAAGTCATAGCTTCCTCCTGAATAGAATCGTTGGTGTTAATGTTCTGGGCTTCCGTAACGGTCGGGTTCGTGATGGCTGCGGTCATGGTGTCCTCCTTAATAGAATCGTTGGTAGTGAAAATATGTCCTGCGTAAGGGCTCTGGGTCTTCTTTTCGATACTCATGGTTCGTTACTCCTTTTGATAAAAAGTGATTGGTTAGGTTTAAACTTCATGATCCGCCCAGTCGTTTTTGTTCTCACCTCCTTCCCGGCTTTAATTTGGCGGATTTGTCCCTGTTGCCGAAACCCAACTCAAAAAGGTGACAATTTATTTTGAAAAAAAATTTAAAATTGTCGCGTAGAAATAATGGAAAGGTATAAATTTCAGTTATTTCAATCTCCTTTGGCTAAAGATTTTTTGGCGTGGTCCGATACATTTTGAAACCAAAATTCAGCCAAGGAATACCCGATGAGACCTTTCCCGTTCCGTAAAGTTCTGGCGATTTCCCTTATGTTCTCGATGAGTTACCTCTTTCTCATTCTGGGATCATGTTATTCGAAGAATGATCCATTCAAACCTGTTTCGATATCTGGGGAAGCGGATGCACTGAAAGCCGCTGGCCATTACAAAGACGCTATTCTAATTATTAAAAGGATGCTTGCGGATCAGAGGGCCAAAGCGGATGGTAATAAAGCCGATTTGGCCAGTGTAATCGAATATCTCGGAGAGCTGGAGTATTTGGCCGGTCGATACGGTGATGCCAAGGCTTTATTGACGGAATCATTTTCCATCAAAAAGGAATTGTATGAGCCGGACGACGTCGAGATGGCAAGTAACTGTAAACATTTAGGGGTATTGTCCACCTTGGTCGGTGAATATGGGCAGGCAGAGGATTTTCTTAAGAAGGCCATCAAAATCGGAACGGATAAATATGGATCCGACCATCCCTCCGTTGCCGAATCCTTGGTCAATTTGGCAAGGCTCCGCATAGAACAAAATAAAGGCGTCGATGCCGAATCCCTGATAATGGATGCCTTAAAAATTCAGCAATCGGCCTTTGGATCAAAGAGCCCGAATCTGATGCTTACTTTGAACACCTTGGCATGGTTTCATATTGTTACCAAAGGCTATGACAAATCTGAACCATGCATCCAGCGAGCATTGGCTATCGGTGAAAGGGCTTATGGGCCGGAACATCCCCACATAGCGGATAGTCTTTTTTATTTGGGATGTCTCTACTTCGCTCGGCGTGAACTTGAACAATCTGCCTCTGCCTATCAGAAGGCTTTAGCAATCAGAGAAAAATTCCTTGATCCCAAGCATCCCGATCTGCGTCCTATCTTAGAAAACATGTCAAAAATTTATTTCAGTCTGAAACAATTCGATAAGGGAAGATGGTTTTCCATTAGATCGTATCAAATATGGCACAAATCCCTTGGACTGAACCACCCAACTATGCTCCGTGAATATTGGGGATATAGTCCAGCTAATGAAAACATTATTAGACCTGGGAATGAAATATCATCGAACCATATAGCTCCGGAAATGAGGGAAACGTTTCACGGCTCCGCTGATCTAAATATTGCGGTCCAAAACTTCAGCCAAGCCAGGGGCAATATGACCGCGGACCGCTTTAGCCAAGTGGAGACTCTCCTTAAAGAGAAATTAGAGATATATGAAAACGCATTAGCAGCGGACGACCGAAATCTGTCAAACAGAATCAACGATTATATGGATCTTCATAGGAACCTCTTTATGGGATATTTCAGAAGGGGGCAGTACGATGAAGCAGATGAACTAATAAATAGGGGGAAAACAGCACTGGAAAACAATTTTCACGCGGACGATCAAACAATTGCGATATTTCTTAATTTTTTTGCTTCATTGTATAAAGAGAATAAACTATTGAATCGTGCTATTCCCTTCTATATTCTAATGATCGATCAGCTCAAAAACCATCCTAATAAATTCAGATATCGTATTGCTGAAGCCCAACAAAATGTTGGAAACATGTATTTCTTTACGGAACAATACGACAAGGCAGAACATTATTTTCAATTGGTTCTGGATTATTGCGAAGAAACGAATACCCAAAATCCAGAATTATGCTGTAATGCTATGAATAATATGGGGGCATTGAAGTCCAGTATTTTGGCTTCGGAAGAGGCGATAATATTATTTAAATCGGCCCTGGCATTAGCTGAAAAAACGCTAAATTCTAAGAATAGAATTATTGCAGATTCTCTGCTTAATATCGGCCACTATTATTCAAGTGTTGCAAACTTTGATGATGCACTTGGATATTACGAACGGGCACTAAAGATTTTTGAAAGCAATTCAAGTTTAAATGACCGCTCAATCCTACAATTATATTTCGCTTTAGGCCGTCTTTATACCTTTCAGGAAGACAATGAAAAGGCATTTAATTACACTCGGAAGGCCATGAAAGGAACCGAAAAAGCTTTTGGTGTAGACGACGAGATGTACGCCAATAGTTTATTTAATATGGGATTCCTTCATCATGGTATAAATGAATTTGAGCAGGCCGAAAAATGCTACATTCAGGCAATAGATATTTGGAAAAAAAACTTGGGTCCTACGTTTTTCCCGCAGACTTTAGCATATTCGTTGCTCTCTCGTCTCTATACCCAGACCGGTGATTTTGAAAACGCTGTTTCCAGCCTGCTAAAATGTCATCAAATCCAGAGAAAAGCGGTCGATCAGATTGTTGATTTCACATCGGAGAGCCGGCAGCTGTATCGTTCGGAAGAGAATCTGACCACTCTGCAAAGGTATCTGAATTTGATCGGCAGCCACTTCCAAGAAGATCAGCATAAGGTTCATGAAGCTTTCGATATCTGGCTAAAAGAAAAAGGTCGAATTCTGGATGTTCAAGCAAGTCTCTATGGATCCAGTTTAGGTGATAGCAATCCCGAAGCTAAAAAGTTGTTTCGAAAGTTAAACGATGTAAGGTCCGAGTTGTCAAAATTAGCTTTTTACAAGCCTGGTAATATGAATAAATTTGAGCATGGAAGGATCATTGATTCACTGGAAAAAAAGAAGGAGCAGTTGGAAGCACAGTTGAGCCGTGTCAACAAACCATTTGCCACGAAACGGATAGTTACAAATGCGGACAGGAAACAGATTTCCAACACAATTCCTGCTGAATCAGTGTTGATAGAATTCGTAAGAACTGAGGCCATACGTAATAGTCCAAACGACAAAGTATTCGATACCTATATCGCTTTCATTCTTCACAACAGTGCCGATGAAATAGAAATGGTTGATTTGGGTAATGCGAATCAGATCGATGGTCTGATCGTCAAGTACAAGAAAGCCCTTTCGGAAAGCGATAAAGGAGACGTTAAAAATTTGTTGGCAACTTCCAACGAACTATACGAGCGGGTTTTCCATCCGCTCGTTGATAATCTCGGGACGACCAAAAATATCTTCATATCGCCTGATGGAAGTCTGAACCTGATACCCTTCGAGGTCCTGCAAACACCGAAAGGTAAATTCCTGGTTGAGGACTACACCTTTAATTATATCTCTGCCGGCCGGGATTTGTTAGGATTCACCAATGATCCATCACCAGGTGGGAAGTGCCTACTCATGGGTGCCCCTGATTTCAATTCGACCTCCATAGGAAAGCCAACCCATCAGGGGTGGTCTTTTTTCCAACGTTCTGCCGATATGGGAGAACTGTCCTTTGTCCCGTTGCCTCACGCAAAAGGTGAACTGGATGCTATAGGAACTATTTTGGGACCAGAACAATCGCTCATTTATACTGGGAAAGATGCCTTGGAAGAGAGATTGTTCGATGCCGGCCATCCATCCATCATACATTTGGCCACACACGGCTTTTTTTTGGGTGACCACGAAGTGGAGGGAGCAGGGCGTGGATTTCAGATGACTGAATTAGCCTCTCCCGCCATGCAATCTCACACACAGATAAATGGCAAATTCGACATCGAAAATCCACTCCTGAGGTCTGGCATTTTGCTTGCCGGGGCCAAACGGTCTTTGACGGAAGGCTGTAATGGTCCCTATGACGGCATTGTGACGGCGGAAAAAATCCTGGGAATGAACCTGCACAGCACGGAGATGGTTGTATTGTCTGCGTGTGATACTGGATTGGGTGAGGTCAAAAGTGGTGAAGGGGTATTCGGTCTTAGGCGGGCATTTACTCAGGCCGGGTCTAAAAGCCTCGTCATGAGCCTCTGGAAGGTTCCAGACAAGGAAACCAAAGAGCTGATGGTAGAGTTTTACCGGAACATTAAATCAGGCACAATGAACCGCTGCCAGGCATTGCGGCAGGCGATCCTCAAAGAGAAAGAGATTGTCCGAGAACGTTATGGGCACGACAATCCCCGATATTGGGGGGCTTTTGTGTTCATGGGGCAGGCGTAAAGAATCTTTCATTCAATGCGGTTTGGCACCAGATCACATTCAAGCTGAAATATGGTTTCTACATCGGCTTCTTCATACACGATCCATTCTGTGTCGTCATGTTTTTCAATGTAGCGGTATCTGAAGCTCAATTTCATCTGTAGAAGTAAAGCCTGCCGAATTCTTCTATTGCCATTTTTCTTTCATATTCTATGTCAGGATTTTCTTCATCTTCTTTCGCGTGCTTTATCCACAATGAAATATAATTCTGTTTCACATGATCAACGAGAATTGATTGGATAACATCTTTTTCTTTGGAAGACGAAATTGTTCCAACAATCCCTTTGATTATTACTTTGACAGTTGGAAAATATTCGTCCCGATCATCAATGACTTCAATTTCTGCATAGTTCGCATAGTTATCGAGAATCGCCTTACCTATTTCAATATGGGTGTCCATCTGTAAATAGTGTCCTTCTAAACTCAATGTCCATCAAAGGATGATGATTTTATCGTATCTTTGCAACATTATATCCCAGAATCCGTCACTGTAGTCCAATATCACCAACGCTTTCCAATCATCAGGTATGGAGGTCATTACCGCATTTACGATTTTTTCTCCATATCCTTTCTCGGCTGA
>JAWOHR010000219.1:0-26173 GCA_046485075.1 Bacteroidales bacterium | reverse complement strand
GATGCCTGAAATTTCCCCATCGAGCCGGTCTCTGTTATTACTCAGGATTACCATTCTGTTTATTGCACTTTTTTACCTTGGAGTGGATATTGCGGATCACAACTGGACCCGGAATAAACCCAACGAACGGGGAGTCATTCATTGGGATGTAATCTCTTACTATGCTTACCTGCCTGCAACATTTATCTATGGAGATGTGACCCTGGACTTTCTGGACAATCCACCGGAGGGCTTTGTCAATGACGACAAATTCTGGTTTTATGAGATGGAAACAGGGAAGCGACTGATTGTAACTTCCATGGGAATGTCCTTCATGTATGCCCCGGGATTTTTCATAGCGCACACCCTGGCCCCCCTGTTCGGCCAGGCGAGGGATGGCTACAGTTCCATCTACCAGTTATTCCTGGTGATCACCTTATTGATGTATGTGATCATCGGGTTTGTGATCCTGAAGAACCTTTTGTTAAGATACTTTAGTGCCAGGGTAACCATTTGGACACTGCTGGCTACTGCCCTGGGAACAAACCTGTTTTATTACGCCACCCATGAAGCAGCGATGTCCCATGCGGCCAGCTTTTTTTTGATGATCCTTTTCCTGTGGATGGTCGACCGGTGGTATGCCAGGCAAACCCTTTTAAACACATTGCTCACGGGGGCGCTGCTTGGCTTTATTGCCCTGGTCCGACCCACCAACATCATGGTGGTGTTCATTCTGTTACTTTACAAAGTGAACTCCTGGAATGAATTCAGGCAAAGGATTCTCTTTTTTGTGAAAAAGTATTACCTGGTTCTGATCATGATTGCCGGTTTTATCCTGGCCTGGATTCCCCAGTTTCTTTACTGGCATGCGGTGACCGGACAATTCATTTTCTACAGTTATGGTCCGCACGGCGGGAATTTTTTTTGGGGCCGGCCGCATATCCTGGAGACCCTCTTCAGTTACAAGAAGGGTTGGTTTATCTATGCGCCAATGATGGGTTTTGCTATGGTGGGCCTCTTTATCCTTCGAAAGAGAATCGGTGAATTATTCTGGCCCCTGGTGGTATGGGTGGTGGTCATGATTTACGTTCAAAGTTCGTGGTGGTGCTGGTGGTTTGGGGGGAGCTTTGGGCTGAGGGCTTATGTGGAACTCGGCGGTCTTCTTGCATTTCCGATGGCTGCATCTTTCGAGTTGGTTTTAAAGAGCCCCGGGAAATGGTTGCGGAGAGGAGTGATGGGCCTTGTTGTATGCCTTGTTTTACTGCAACAAGTTCAGACCTATCAGTGCAAAAAAGGCCTTATCCATCACGATGGAATGAGCAAAGAGGCCTATTGGAATAATTTCCTTAAGTTATATAACCACCCCGAATTCTTTAACTCCCTGACCCTTCCGGATTATGACCTGGCCCGAAAGGGGATCTATTTGTTTTATGTATATGGTGAAAAGAACGAGGATCTTAAGGAAATGGGAGAAGAGAAGGGCAGAGAGGTGTTGATTGCAAAAATTGAGAGTGACCGAAAGCTGCTTGGTGAAGTGGAGGCATATGCCAGGCGTTCCGGAAAAACTTTGGATGAGGCGGTTCAGGAGGTAGCTGCAAAAATGTATCAAAACATGCTCCTGTTATAATGAATCCTGGTGATGAGAAGACTGCTCATTATAATCCCGGCCTTTAACGAAGCAGATTCAATTGAGGATTTGCTGGATGAAATTGAAACGGTTAAGTTACCCCTGCAAGTTGATACGATTGTCATTAACGATTGCTCAACAGATCATACCTCTTCCATCTTAAAAAGAAAGAATGTGCCACACATCAACTTACCGGTTAATTTGGGCATTGGAGGGGCTGTTGAAACGGGTTTTAAATATGCGCTGATAAACCATTATGATTATGCCGTTCAGGTTGACGGAGATGGCCAGCATCAACCTGCAGAAATTCTAAAACTGTACGAGGCAATGGTGGGTTCATCCTCCGATATTATCATTGGCTCCCGTTTCATTAAATATGATGGGTTTCAATCGTCCACTGCCCGAAGGATAGGCATTCGGATTTTCAAAGGGCTTATAAAATCATTATGCGGTATAAATATTTCAGATGCTACTTCTGGTTTTAGATTATACAACAGGAAATCCATCGAATTTTTAGCAGATAAATATCCTGATGAGTATCCTGAACCGGAATCGGTCGTCATTTTACATTTGAATGGTTTTACTATATCTGAAGTTTCAGTATCGATGAGAGAACGTAAAAAGGGCAAATCCTCTATTCGGACGCTTTCCGGTTTTTATTACATGATGAAAGTTAGCTTATCCATCATTTTTTCCTTTTTAAAATATAAATACAGATAATATGACAGAAAACTTATTGCCGGAAATAAGAATACAATTGCTGGGTATTATAACAGGTGTGTTTTTTATCCTGCTTGTAAGCAGGTTAATCATTACAAGAAAATTAAGAGAGGAATATGCAATTATCTGGGTGATCTTTTCATTCCTGATCTTTTTCTTTTCAATATGGAGAGCCGGTATTGATGCATTGGGAAAGTTATTAGGTGTGTATGATCCACCCAATTTGATTATTACAATCGCCATTATATGTATCCTACTCTATCTGTTGCACCTGTCGATTGTAGTTTCCAAACAAAAAAAGCAAATAAAGAACCTGAGTCAGGAATTTGGGATTTTAAAACAGAAATGGATGGATGCTGAAGGTGCAGTGATCCTGCCTGAGCAGAAATAATAAGTATATTTGGCCCTCATTTTCCTATATCAATGAAGCAAACCCTTTCAGTGATCATTCCTGCTTTCAATGAAGAAAAGACCATTCATTTGATTCTTGACCAGGTTCTGAACCTTCAGATTGAAGAGATAGAAATAAAGGTAGTTGTGGTAAATGACTGCTCCACGGATGGTACAAAAGCAGCGATTGAAGATTATATCTCAGGCCACAAGAGTAGCTTGTTAAGCCTTTTCAATCAGCCTGAGAACATGGGGAAAGGAGCTGCAATCCGCAGGGGGATTGAAGAGGCCACCGGAGATTTCCTGGTCATCCAGGACGCTGACCTGGAATATGATCCCAGGGAATTTAAAGACCTGCTTCAACCGCTTTTAAGCAATAAGGCTGATGTAGTTTATGGTTCCAGATTTATGGGTTCCAATCCACACCGGATCCTCTTCTTCTGGCATTCCATTGGAAATAAACTGCTCACTTTCACTTCAAATATGTTCAATAATCTGAACCTCACTGACATGGAGACCTGTTACAAGATGTTCAGAACAGAAATCATAAAGAAAATATACCTGCGAGAGAATCGCTTTGGTTTTGAGCCTGAAGTGACTGCTAAAATATCCAGGATACCCAATATCCGGATTTATGAAGTGGGAATATCCTATTATGGCAGAACCTACAGTGAGGGCAAGAAGATAAACTGGAAAGATGGATTCAGGGCCATCTATTGTATTTTCAAATACGGAATTTTTTGCAAAAGGATTTATAAATGATCCGGTTCGTTAAGAAGTATTTTGTCTTTATCATTTTATCAGGGTTGGTGGTAGCCTATTCTATCCTGGTATTTCTTTCGGAAGGGACCATTGGAGGTGCCGATGATATCACCCATTATCGCTTTTCACGGTATGCGTTTCAGAATCCATATTTTTTTCTACACCATTGGGGGAAACCATTTTTTACAGCAATCAGCTCACCTTTCGCCCAGTTTGGCTATAACGGGATTCGAATCTTCAATGTATTGGCAGGTACAGCAGCTGCCTACTTCACATACCGGACGGCTAAGATGATAAGGGTAAATTACCCTGTCGTAGCTATTTTCATGCTTATCTCCTCTCCACTTTATACAGTGTTGATGCTGAGTGGTATGACTGAAATTCTTTTCAGCCTGGTTTTCATCCTGTCTATATTCCTGTTCTACAGAAAACAATATATATGGTCAGCAGTCATCCTCTCCTTCCTTCCTTTTGTCAGGACCGAGGGAGTTGTGATTCTGCCCCTGTTTTTCCTTGCTTTTGCCTGGCAAAAACAGTGGAAAGCGATCCCGTTTTTGCTGTTTGGTTTTGTCTTTTACAGTATTGTCGGTAGTTTTTATTTCAAGGATATCCTATGGGTAATCCATGAAATGCCTTACAAGGGAAATGCCAGGGAGATTTATGGAAGTGGAGAGCTTTTGCACTATGTAAAGGAATCAAAATATACATTCGGACTGCCACTGGCGGTGATGCTTCTTGCAGGAGTGCTGGTTTGGCTCGCGGATCCCTTTCGGAAAGAGAAAAAGGAGCGGAAAAATTGGATGATGGAAATGCTCATCATTTACATGCCTTTTTTCCTCTATTTTGCAGCGCATAGCTATGTATGGTGGAAGGGAGCGGGTAATTCCATTGGAATGATAAGGGTTATAGCAGCCATCGTACCGGCGGCTGCTCTTTTGGGAGCGAATGCCTGGGGCAGGCTGATGGAGTGGACTCCAATGCAGAAGGTATGGAAGGAGGCGCTTACCGTCGTGCTTTGCATTTTTCTGGTCACCGTACCTCATCGTGTTTATGAGATACCTGTGGGCCTGGTAGGAACGCAAAAATTGACCAGGGAAGCTTCAGTATGGCTAAAGGATTCAGAATATTTTGAGAACAGAATTATCTATTATGATCCTTTCTTCTGCTTTTTCATGGGTCTGAATCCTTTTGATGAGGAGCGGGTACATGAATTTGTTCACGATCCTGACCATCCGGAGTTTAAGTTAGAGGACGGGGAGATTGTGATCTGGGATGCCCACTTCAGTCCCAACGAGGGGAGATTGCCACTGGAGAACCTGATGGACAATCAGTACTTCAGGTTAATACACCTGACCAGGGACAAAGTACCCTTTAAAGTGCTGGGTGGTTACCTCTATGAAATCTACTTCTTTCAGCGCATCAGCTCCGACGATGGTGAGGACAATCATGACATCTACCAAAATTTGCTCAATGAAATTCTAAACACCGCCCCTGGGCACTGATCCCTGTCCCCTGAGCACTATTTCCTGAGCACTGTCCACTGATTCCTGAGCACTATTTTGAGATCGGTTGGGCGAAGCTGATCACATCTTTTCCGGTGATCTCCTTGTCGCACAGGATGATCAGTCGCTCCAGCACGTTACGGAACTCCCTGATGTTGCCGGTCCAGGTGATCTTCTGAAGTTCTTTGATGGCATCATCGGTGATCTTTTTGGGCTGGGTGCCGTACTCCTCGCAGATGAGCGTGTTAAAGTGATCGGCCAGCAGCGGGATATCCTCCAGTCGCTCGTTGAGTGAAGGCACACGGATCAGGATGACACTCAGCCGGTGGTAGAGGTCCTCACGGAACCTGCTTTTTTCGATCTCCTCCTTCAGGTTTTTATTGGTGGCAGCCACGATGCGAACGTTCACACTGATGTCTTTGTCACTACCCACCCGGCTAATCTTATTCTCCTGAAGGACCCGAAGTACCTTGGCCTGGGCCGAAAGACTCATATCCCCAATCTCATCCAGGAAAATGGTGCCCCCGTCGGCCTGCTCGAACTTCCCCCTGCGCTGTTTGATGGCAGAGGTAAAAGCGCCCTTCTCATGTCCGAATAACTCACTTTCGATCAGTTCGGAAGGTATTGCGGCACAGTTGACCTCGATGAGTGGGGCTGAGGCCCGGTGGCTTTTCTCATGCAGGGAGCGCGCCACCAGCTCCTTTCCTGTACCGTTGGATCCGGTGATCAGCACCCGTGCATCGGTTGGGGCAACCTTTTCAATGATCTCCCTCACCTTTACAATGGCCTCTGAGTTCCCGATCATTTCATACCCTTTGGCCACTTTTTTCTTCAGCACCCTGGTTTCGGTGATCAGGTTGGTTTTGTCAAGGGCATTCCGGACGGTGATCAGAAGCCGGTTCAGATCCAGGGGTTTCTCAATAAAATCATAAGCTCCCTTCTTAATAGCCTCCACGGCATTGTCCACACTTCCGTGACCGGAGATCATGATCACCTGGGCCTCACCCTGCTCTTCAAAGAGCTTATCCAGCACCTCCAGTCCGTCCATCTCAGGCATCTTAATGTCGCAGAGGACAATGTCGTAGTTTGCTTTTTTATACTTCTCCAATCCTTCGATACCATTTTCAGCCAGATCGACCGTAAACTTCTCATACTCCAGTATCTCCTTCAGGGTATTCCGGATGCTCCTTTCGTCGTCTATTACAAGAATATTTGCCATGTTATGCTCTTTTTATCAGGAACAGGTGATCGGCTCAAAGACCTACCAGCTCGGCGATGACCCCCTCCTTGAGGGCAAAATCAGATTGGACCAGATGTTTGAGGTTACATTCACGTAACACAAAACTAACAAAAATCACTGCGGGCACAATCATATCCACCCTGACCGTCTCCATCCCCGGCATATTCATTCGTTCTGAATGGGTGGAGCGGATCAGTTGCTGGTGGATCCGCCTGAAATCAGACATGGGAAGGGGTCGGCTGTGACCTTCATCGGTAACCACTCCGGCACGCAACCGGATCATTGCATAAAAAGTATCAAAGGATCCTGATGCGCCAACGAGTGTACGCGGTTTCTCCTTTTTGACAGCTTCCAGCAAGGGTCCCAGCTCATGCCTGAAGTAGGCTTCAAGGGCTTGAATCTCCTCGTGTGTGATGGGATCGGAAAGTTCAAAAAGTTCCAGGATACGTGCCATTCCCAGCTCAAAACTGTGCTTCCAGCTTATTCCCTGGTCATTACAAATGATAAATTCATTGCTGCCTCCCCCGATGTCGAGGACCATCACTTTATTCCGTGTCATGCGAAAAGCCTGCCTGACCCCCTTGTAAATCAGCACCGCCTCCCGGTCGCCCGGGATCACCCTGACCCTGAACCCGAACCGTTTTTCCACCTCATCCACAAACTGTGGTCCGTTCGTGGCATTTCGGATCGCTGAGGTAGCAAAGGCGCGAATCTCCTCCACCTCATATTTCCTGATGCTCTCCATGTGGTTGTGAATGGCCACGTACCCCCGTTCGAATGCATCCGGGGTGATCCGGTTGATTTGAATCCCTCCACGACCCAGTTTTACAGGTTGCTTGCTTGTATATATAATATTGAAACCACGATCCTTCCGCTCGGCGATGAGCAGGTTAAAGGTATTGGTTCCAAAGTCAAGAATGGCTATCATGTCTTATAGGTTAGCCATTTCCATAATTCTCTGTATGTAATTTTTTTACCGTACATAAGGATGCCGGTTCGATAAACTTTTCCTGCCATCCAGGTCATCCCCACAAAGGCAGCAACCAGCAGTGATCCCGAAACAGCCACCTGCCACCAGGGTACCCCGAAGGGGATCCGCACCATCATCACCACAGGGGATGTGAAAGGAATCAGGCTGAACCAAAAGGGGAGCGGACCGTCGGGATTATTGATGGCGCCGATCATCACATAGAGTCCCAGGATCAGGGGAAGGATCACGGGCAGGATCAGTTGCTGTGTATCGGTCTCATTGTCAACCATCGAACCCACGACGGCGAACATGGCCGCATACAGCAGGTAGCCGAATATAAAAAAGAAAAGGAACGATCCCACCATGACCCCTAAGTTGATGTTTTTCAGTGAGGTGAAAATCTCCCTGGCTGCATCCATATCCTCACCTGTGAGAACAGAACTGTCAGCGGCAGTTGCCCCTTCACCTGCTCCCTCCCCGAACAGACCAGAAGCCGTTACCTGTTCGGTAGGTGTCTGGTTGAGTTCCGGGAAAAAGGCTGCCTTGAGACCGGTAATCAGTATTGCGGAGAAAACAATCCAGATAATAAACTGGGTCAGACCAGTGAGTCCCACCCCGATGATCTTGCCCATCATCAGCTGGAATGGTTTTACCGAGCTGATGATCACCTCGATGATCCTGCTCACCTTTTCTTCTATCACTCCGCGCATCACCTGTGAGCCGAAAAAGAAGATAAAGAAAAAAATCAGTAAACCTGCCATGTAACCCACACCCATCACTACTCCGGTGTGGGTCTCCTGGGTCTCCCCGTCTTTGGTCCATTTGATGCTGCGCAGGTTCAGCGTGGTCTTCACTTCCGCCAGGATCCTTTCGATATCGTGAATGTCATTGGCGGCCAGTTTCAGGTGTTCCAACTCGCCCTCCATGGATCGTTTGATATGTTCACTTACCTCGAGTGAGATTTGTTTGGTAGAGTAGATCAGTGACGATTCGGACGACATCAGGTTTTTGGGGATGAAAAGGATCGCGTAGTATCCGGATTGATCAAAGCCTGCTTTGAAGGTTTCCAGCGGAACCCCTTCAATTACCTGGAATTTGAGGTATTCACCATCGGGGATTACACAGGTAGCTCCACCGGGTCCGTATTCAGTAAAGAGTTTTGATTCGTCCAGTACCACAACCCTTTTCTCCTCCTTGTCCTCCATGGTTGCAAAATACATGGGAATCAGCACATAGGCTGCAAAGATAAAGGGTCCGAGTACGGACATGATGATAAATGATTTCTTACGGATCCGGGTGGTGTACTCCCGGCGTATGATCAGTGATGTCATGCTCATCCTGCCTGCCTGTTTTTGTTGGTTGCATCTTTCACTACCTGGATGAAGATATCGTTCATATCGGGGAGGATTTCATAGAATGCTTTTACCTCTGTAATCTGCACCAGGTTTTTAAGAAGTTCATTGGATCCCCCGTCCCTGGTGACCCGTATTACCGCCTCCTGGCCCCTCCCGTTCTCATCCATCTGCAACAGTTCGAATCCAGTTTCAAGTCCCCTGCTGAGCTTTTCGGGCTCTCCCTTAAAGAGTACCCTGTACTTGTTGGCCCGGTACTTCTCCCTGATATGGTTAATCTCCCCCTGAAGCACCACCTCCGACTGGTTGATCAGGGTAATATGACTGCATAGTTCTTCCACCGATGCCATGTTGTGTGTGGAAAAGATAATGGTTGCACCCTGCTGCTTCATCTGGAGGATCTCATTTTTCAGCAGGTTCACATTGATGGGGTCAAATCCGCTGAAAGGTTCGTCAAAAATCAGCAACCGGGGTTCGTGAAGCACGGTTATGATAAATTGTACTTTCTGTGCCATCCCTTTGGATAGCTCTTCAACCTTCTTCTCCCACCAGCTGGCCATCTCGAATTTTTCGAACCATGCCTTCAGCCTTTTAAGGGCTTCCTGCCGGCTTAACCCCTTTAACCGGGCAAGGTAGAGTGCCTGTTCTCCCACCTTCATTTTTTTATAGAGCCCTCTCTCCTCGGGGAGATATCCGATCAAAGGCCGGTGTTCATTTCCGATGGGCTGGTCCCGGAACAGGATCGTGCCATGGTCGGGTGCGGTGATCTGGTTGATAATTCTCAACAGGGTGGTTTTCCCTGCCCCGTTTGGTCCCAGAAGACCGTAAATACTCCCTTCGGGAACCTGCAGAGATACATTGTTCAGTGCCCTGTGACCACGGAAGTCCTTGACCACAGCATCGGCAGTGATAAGGTTAGCTCCGCTGAGCTCGCTAAATTTGTTAGCTCCGCTGAGCTCGCTCGCTCGGTTCATTCAAAAAAGTTTTTCATGCGATGGAAGAAACCATTCTCCGACTTGTCGGGCTGCGGAGTAAAGCTATCGGATTGTTCCATTTTTTCAAATAGTTTCTTTTCCTCCTTATCCAGCGATTTGGGAATCCATACATTGATCTGCACAAGCAGGTCGCCGCGGCCATATCCGTTCACCTCCGGCACCCCTTTCCCCCTCAGGCGAAGGATCCTTCCAGGCTGGGTTCCCTGTTCAATCTTGATTTTGGCTTTACCCTCCACAGTGGGAATCTCAACCATTGCTCCCAGGGTTGCCTGGGGAATACTCAGGTAGAGGTTATAGATCAGGTCGCTGCCGTCCCTTGTCAGATCAGGATGCTCCTCCTCATGGATAATCACAAGCAGGTCACCGTTGATCCCACCACGACGTGCCGCATTGCCCTTGCCGCTCATCTTTACCTGCATGCCTTCAGCAACACCAGCGGGAATGTTGATTTTGATCACTTCCTCCTCTTTCACAATTCCCTCACCGTAACAGGATTCACATTTCTGGCTGATTGTGCTACCCTCTCCGTGACAGGTGGGACAGGAGGAGGCGGTCTGCATCTGCCCCAGGAAGGTATTGGTTACCCGGGTTACCTGTCCGCTGCCGCGGCAGGTGCCACAGGTTTCCTTCGCGGTACCATCTTTTGCCCCTGTACCGCTGCATGATTTGCATGCAACATATTTTTTAACCTTGATCTTTTTCTCCACACCATTGGCAACCTCCTTCAGGTCGAGGGATACCTTCACCCTGAGGTTGGAACCCTTGGTAACCCCTCCTCCACGGGAGGAGCCTCCAAATCCTCCAAATCCTCCAAATCCCCCGAATCCCCCGAATATATCACCGAACTGTGAGAAGATGTCCTCCATGGACATGCCTCCCCCCCGGAAACCGCCGCCGCCACCGTTCTCAAAAGCAGCATGACCGAACTGGTCGTACTTCTGTCGTTTTTGTTCGTCAGAAAGCACCTCGTAAGCCGCCGCCGCCTCCTTAAAACGCTCTTCGGCCTCCTTGTCCCCGGGATTCTTATCCGGATGGTTTTGAATCGCCTGTTGCCGATAGGCCTTCTTGATCTCCTCCTGCGAAGCTTTTTTTGAAACCCCAAGTATTTCGTAAAAATCTCTTTTTGCCATATGGTTCGGTTATCGGCTGTTTTTACTCTCCAATCACTACTTTCGCGAATCGAAGCACCTTATCGTTCAGATAGTATCCCTTTTGAACCACATCAACGACTTTGCCCTTAAGCTTTTTTGAAGGAGCCGGGATCTTGGTGATCGCCTCATGCAGGTCGGTATCGAACTCCCTGCTTGTGGTATCTATCTCTTTCACTCCCTGCTGGGCAAGGAACCCGCTGAATTTTCCTGAGATGAGGTTGATCCCCTCCTTCACTGCATCCATGTCACTGGCCTCATTCACCATACCAAGGGCGCGATCGAAATCATCGGCCACGGGCAATAAATCATTCAAAAGGCTTAGGTTGGCACTCTTCTGCAGGTCTATTTTCTCCTTAAGGGTCCTTTTTCGGAAGTTGTCATACTCGGCTGACAACCGCAGGTAACGATCCTGCAATTCTGCCAGTTTTTCCTCAAGGGTGGGCTCTTTTTCCTCCTCCTCAACCACGTTTTCCTGGTTCTCTTCAGATTCCTCCTCCGGGGAAGTCCCGTTCTGAACCTCCTCCTGGTTTACGGTTTCTTCAGCTTCAGTATTCTTATCTTTTTGATTATCAGTTTCTTTCGACTTGTCAACCATCTCTTAATCGCTTTATTAATTTCAATAATATGCTCCTTAATGGTCAAATATTGAGCCAATACGTTCTGGTTGACATATTGTCAGTTTCCAGCGGGTGGTTAAAACCCGCACAGACCGGCAATGTAGGAGGCCGATCCGTCGCGGAGCCAGCCGTCAAGTTCGGAGACCTCTTTGAGTTGCTGACCACGCATTCGCGTTACCGAAAGATAGCTGCATTTCAGATCAGAAAGGGCCGTCATATCACCCCATAGTTTTTCGAACTGGGCAACCGGGAAAATATCTTCCTGGCCCTTCCCCCATCTTTTTTTCACATCCTTGATGGTCATGTAGGTTGGCATTCTTCGGGACATTCTTCTAACCGAGGCCCTTACCGCTTCGGCATTGGACAGATCCTCGCGGGACAATTCAAAAAGGTCAAGGATACTCTGAATATCAAGCCAGAAGGTACCCGTATTATAGTAGCTCAGGGAGAACTCAATTTTTTCGTCAGGCAGTGCCAGTCCCTCTATAATGCGTAACCTGCCATTCACATGGGCCAGTCCGCCTCCCCGGTCATTCAGCCTTCGGGTTATAACTTCAGCTGTTACCCCCCCCTGATGGGCCAGATGCATACCGAACAGGGCCGGGTCGGCATTGGCTCCCAGGGTATCGATGTTGTGGACCAGCAAATGTTCAACCCCCGGATTCTCACTGAGCAGCCTGTCGAAGGTCCCGTTCAGCATCATATTGGGAATCTCGTACCAGTGTCCCACCGGGTGGACGCACTGGTTTGGCAGGTTATCCCTGTAGTCTTCTCCTTCACCCGATTCCTTCGCCCAGTTGATCAGGGCCTTATGCTGGCTATCGCGGACTTTTTGCTCCTGGATATCAAGTATTTGTTGGGGCAGAACCTCCCAAAGGTACCTGAGCTCCCTCTCCGTGGGGATCAGGCGCAGTCCGATGGAGCGGCCCGGCGAAAGATAGAGGGGGCCTGTGTGACCGAACGAACCGAAGGTTTCAAGAAACTCGCGGATGGCATCATGGGTGAGGAAGCTGGTGGTCAGCACATGGGGGATCACACATCCAAACGCCTCTGCAATTTTCCTGTTTTTTGCCAGGTGCAGCTCGATAAAGCTCCGGTGTTTGCCTGCAAAACGGATAAACGGGTGAAGCGACTTCACCACTCCGGCACCCTGGGTCCACCTGCTGCCGGCACCACCGGCCAGGGAGACAATGGCGAGCTTTCCCTCCTTCAGAGCCTTCATGCCGGCCTCCCTGTGGGAGGCGTAAATCTTTTCATCAGGAGATGTAATCTCGTCAGGTGTCACATCCCTGATGACGCTGCTCACCGGGAGCCGGTTCTGGGAGAGACCGATCCTGCCCGATTTATAATCGGCCCTGATCTGCTGGTGCATCTCGTGGTCAAAACCGGAAGCCTCCAGGATTTCTGAAAGGGATTGTTCTCCCTTCACCTCTTTCTCCACACGGGGGATCATTCTTTCGTACAAGCCGGATACCAGCTGCTGATAGGCTGTCCCCGATTTGGATTGTTGTCCCAGTTGCTGGAGCTCGTTTCGCTGCCCGATGGTCAGGGTATTGATATCTTTCTTCAGAATAGAGGGCGATTGAAGGATGTAGTACCACTGTGACATCAGGGCATTCTCTCCTGTAAGCAAAGTGGAAACCGATCCCTCTTCATTAATGCTGAATTCGTATACCACCGGATCCATGGCGAATGGAACGGCCTTTTCATAGATTTTTTTTATCTCATAGAGGATCTCCCGGAGCCGTATCCGGGCCCTCTGCTTCACCGAAGGTTCAAACATGAAACCCATGCCTCCCCCCGACATGCCTCCCATCATCCAGAAGCCCCAGAAATCTTCTCCAAACTCCTTTCGGACACGATCGATAAGCGTTTCGGTGAATATGCTGGTGGTCCAGGGAATGATGGTCTGGATGGGACCTGTAAAGTTCTCATTGGTGAAACGCCCGATGGAGGGTATGTCGCCCTCTTTAAGTTTTTCCACCACATGGTCGAAGAACCGGATGGCCTCGCCCCGGGCTTTCCACTCAGCTTCAGAGCGAAGCAGGTACTTTTCAGTGACCATCTCCAGGATGGGACCCACATCCGAGGCCATCCCTCCGTGGACCATCACCAGACTATCCTGTAATTTCTGCCGGGTCGATTCACTGACATCATCCACCGAGAGGATGGTGTGATCGGGCAGTAAACGTCCTTTGCTTTTTCCGTATTCGGGATCTCCCTCTTTTGCTTCGACCCCTTTGATCAGTTTGATCCCGGGCCAGATTCCTCCCGAATCCTGCCATCCTCCCCCGGAACCACCCAGCCATTCTCCGAGTATGGCACGGGCTGCCACCAGCCGTCTCTCCTCTTCAGAAAGGGCCCCGGTAAGGGAAGCTGTTTGTCCCGTTGCACGCATCAGCAGGGCAATCATGGAAGCCAGCAGATTTGTGGATACCGCGAGGCGGGAGCCCTTGGGGATATTGTTCACATGACACGCCACCTCAAAACCTTTTCCAGCCCCCACCATGCGGTCCAGCAGATCAGACAAAGGCAGTCCGGCACCCTCCATCCCCGGTGGAATGATCCCCCCTGCAATCAGGGCAGCTTTCAGAAGGCCAAGGTAATCCCTGGCAAAATCGAAAACCACATCCAGCCTTGTAATATCAGTCGTTGCGCCCAAATCGACGCTGGTCAGTCTCACCACCGGCTGATCGATCACCCGGAAGTAGGTCCGTATGGGTGGTTCCGGAGTATTGGATTTTCCGTCTTCGAAAATTTCCAGGTTTACAGAAATGTTAAGCACCCTGGCTCCTTCCGGGAAATCCATTCCAAGGAAGAAGATATCACTCCAGCCACTGTGGGTGAGGTCCATTCGCACCGGTGTAGACTCCATAAGGATAGGGAAAAGTCCGGTATCCGGATCGGGATGAACCAGCTCCTTTCGCATAGAGAGTGGCTGGTCAAACGGATGTCCGCACCTGAACATCCATTGGTTGCCCAGGGTATTTCGAACGCTGAACCTCACCTGGTTGGCAAGAGTCTGGAATGCCAGGCTGCGGTAAGATTCCGACAGACCGCTGGAGATTCCCTCGTTGGGACCATGCTCTTTCTGGATCCCGTTCAGGAGATCAATGGTCTGCTCGAACCTGCGTTTCAGCAGGTGATCATACGCTTCAAACGGGATGAGCCCATTGTGGCTGATATCCTCCCGCATGGAGATGTGAAACCGGTGGATTCCGTAGAGGAAAAAGAGTGCCCTTACACGATGGTAGAGGTTATCGCTCTCCCTACGGAATTTTTCCAGATATTCGCACTCCCGCAGCAGCTCTTCTGTGGAGGCTGAATTACAGAATTTGTCGAGTGGCTGATCTTTTATTTCAGCCTTTTCCGATATAATGATTTCGACCAGTATCCCCATTATTTTACAGCCTCGTCTTTCATGGCAAAAAACTCGACCAGCTCGCTGAGGATCCTGTCACGGTCTTTTCCGTGGAGGGCCAGTGCGAGCTGAGCCTTCAGTAACCCATATTTTTCCCCCATATCATACCTGAGGTCGTTCTTCTCAAGGGCAAGGTATTGTTCGGTTTGAGCCAGGATGTTCAATGCCACTGAAAGAGATATTTTCCTGTTGGTCCGGAGCTCTCTGCCCAGTATATCCATTACAGCGGGGGTTAATACATGCATGCCAAAAAAGCAGAGGTAATGACCAGCCCGTAAACCAGGTACAAGAAGCTTTTGTTCGGCTTCGGTAGGGGTCGGCTTTTCCATAACGCGCTCCACCTGGTAAACATCATTTACCCCCTGAACCCGTTTCCCTCCCACCACTCCGAAATGAGTGATCAGGCTTTCACGGGTGGGCTGCACGGCTGAAACAGCGCACATCTGTTTTGTGGCAAAATCGACCAGGTGCTTTGCCGATGATTCAGAGCCCCGGTTCACATAAAGGTGATCCCCGACCAGGTGCAGGAACGAATCCCTGCCCGTGTATTCATAGGCAGTGTACAGGGCATGACCGTAACCCAGGGCCTCCTTTTGGGGTAAAAAGGTGACGTTATGCACATGATCGCCAATGGCTTGTCCATAGGGGCCCTCATCGCCCGGCTGGGTAATCACGCATATGTCGTTAATGCCTGCTGCCATGACCTCCTCAATAAGAAGTTCCAGGAAAGTTTTTTCTTCTCCCCATTTATCGATCAGGGTCTGAAGCGGGAGTTTTCGCTGGTTGGGCGCAGCTGCTGTAATCACTGCTTTTTCTATCACCATGGGATCAAAAAATTATTCCCTTAAATTCGGCATTTTTTTTTACAGCTCAACATTAGTTATAAAAAACAGGCCGGGGTTTATGATAAACAAGGCTGATAAAACCCGGTCTGAAGAAGATTTAAACATCCATTGGATATATACCCCGAAATTGAGCCGAAACCAAACTCGTCTATAGGCAAAGGGATAAAAATCATCTGGCTATTATACATTTTTGGTGCTTTTCATCTAAAAAAAATCAATCGACAGATAAAAAATATCCAAAACAACATTAAAACAGTATAATAACTGGATAAAAATTATTTATTTGAGAATATCGACAACGATGTTAATTGATACAAGAAGGAGTATAACCATTTTTTTGACTTATCACATGTCTCAACCCTGTATCACAGCTCCAAACTTCAATTCAATCAGATAAAAAGGAAAAACCGGGGTATGTCCAACAACATCCAGGGTTGATTTTAGAGCCTGAATATCATATCTTTATTACAGATTAGCGATTCACTTGTATGGAATCGCAATCCCGGTTCTCATTAATATATTGTAAAGTGAAGCTCAGTGGCCTTCAGAAACCGGGCTGTTGGATTGACAAGCAGCTGAGTCATCCCGGTATCAGCGAGGATGAGCTGGTCCTCAGAAAAGCCTACTGGATGGCCAGCCTGGTGTGTGCTGTTGCCATTATTATTCTTACCATCACCTTCAAACTGATCAACCGAGATCTGAAAATCCTCTTTGCCTACGGGATTATTATGGGCTTCCTCTTCCTGGAGTGGGTTATAGAACTGATGATCTTTCACTACAATATTGAACGGAGAATGTTCATCAACCAGGCGTTGTCCGGCCTGCTGACTTTTGGGGCCATCCTTTTATTGGGAGGTATTCCCACTTCAGGCGGACTGGTTTTTGTGGGTTTCTTTTTGGTTCTCTTTTCCCTGGATTTTAAGAAACGGACTTACACCCTTTGGCTCTTTATCCTTTATGTGGTTACCCTGATCCTTGCCGGAGTACTCCAGCCCTACCTGACTGTTCCTCCCGAAATGACCAGGGGGGTCAATGTTTCGCTCTATGTGATAAACCTGTTGTGGATCTCTACCCTGTCCTTTCTTTTTGTTCTCAATTTCATCAGGGAGCGGGTGAAGATCGAGCAACGCGAAGCCGATCGATTAAAGGAGATGGACCAGGTGAAAACCAGGCTTTACGCCAACATTACCCATGAGTTCAGGACACCCCTTACCATCATTCTCGGAATGGCCGGACTGATAAGGGAGAAGCCCGGCGAGTGGATTGAGGAGGGAACCCTGAAGATTGAGAATAACGGACGCATTCTTTTGCACCAGGTCAATCAGATGCTGGATTTGGCAAAGCTCGAGTCAAGCTCAATGCCTCTGCACCTGGTGCAGGGGGATATCATATCATTGATCAGGCATATGGTGGAGCTGTTCAGATCCACCGCCGAAGATAAGTCTATATCACTTGGTTTTACCTCTTCGGCAGATCACTTTATGATGGATTACGATCCGGAAAAAGTTGTGCAGGTGCTTTCCAACCTTCTTTCAAACGCCCTGAAATACACCGGGAAGGGAGGCGAAGTGGAGCTGTCGGTCTCTCCTTCCATGAAGACAGGGTCGCTGGAGATCCGGGTCATGGATAACGGTCCGGGTATCTCGGAAGATTCCCTTCCACATATCTTTGAGCGGTTTTACCGCGTAGACCAGGGCGATGAACAGTCCATCGAAGGATCGGGCCTTGGACTTGCACTTACAAAGGAGCTGGTGACCCTGCAGGGTGGATGGATCAAAGCCGAAAGTGTCTTTGGGGAGGGAACCCGGTTTAGCATCTCCCTGCCGGTGAAAAACCAGGCGCCGGTAAGGTATGGGACTGGTTTTGCCTGCATGGAGGAGAGGATCTCCAATTTACTGGCCCGTCACATTGTATCAACGAGAGTTGATGATCATGATTTGGATCACTTCCCGGAGATGACCCAACCGGAAAAGCCCCTCCTGCTCATGGTGGAAGACAACAAAGATGTGGTTGAGTACCTGAACGCGATCCTGGATCCATATTATCTGGTTCTCACGGCCAGCGATGGTCAGGCTGGATACCAGGCTGCTCTTACTCATGTTCCGGATATCATTCTTACCGATGTGATGATGCCCGAATTGGATGGACTCCAGTTGCTGGAAAGGCTGAAGGGTGATATGCGGACCAGTCATATCCCGGTAATTCTTCTCACCGCCAGGGCCGATATGGATTCCAAATTGGCCGGTCTTGAACGGGGTGCGGAAGCCTACCTGGCCAAGCCATTCAACCGGGATGAATTGCTGATCAGACTGAGAAACCTGGTTGACCTTCGGAGGAAACTACACGAAAGGTATTCGGGTACCGGTTGGGTTGATCTTCCTGGTGAAAAGGAGTATCTGATGGAGGATGAATTCATCAGGAAAGTAAGGGAGTTGATTTTACAGAACCTGGATGATGAGGATTTCGATATTCTTCGCCTGAGTGAGGCCATCTCCATGAGCAGGTCCCAGCTTTACCGTAAATTCAAATCACTGACCAACAAAACCATCGGGGAGTACCTTCGTTCGTTCCGTCTCGGTAAAGCACACGAATTGCTGGAGACCGGCCGGATTAATGTTTCTGAAGCAGCCTATTGCACGGGGTTTCGGAACCTGTCTCATTTTAGCCGGGTTTTTAACCATGAATTCGGGGTTAATCCAAGTGATGTTTTGAATGGTTCCAGGTTACCTAATTGAAATGGACTGTCTCATCTTCCCGATCCCTCATTTTTCGTAGGGTACCACCTTCAGGCGCCTGAATTTTTTCCTGCGTAACTGGCGGATCCTGAGCAGGATAAGGAGCAGTGTGGCCAGGAGAATAAAAGCGCCGATCATCAGGGCCTTCCACCACCCGGTCTCAGGGTAGGAGAGCAAACTGATTCCGTGTTTGATAAGGTAGCCTGTGCCTGCACCGATCAGGCATTCGGGAATCAATCCAAGGGTAGTTCCCAGAAGGTAGGAGCGCGGTGAAATTTTACTCAGGGGAAAACTAAAGTTGATAATGCTGGTAGGGATAATATAAATTCCACGACTGATTGTAACGGTCCACATCCCGTATTTCGCGATTCTTTTATTGATTCGCCTGATCAGTTTTTTCTTCCCGTATTTCTCCCTGAAATAGTCAAGGAAGAGCAGCCTGACCATGTAATAAGTGGCCATTACAGCGATGATGTTTGCAGCCCAGCTAAGGAGCAGGGCCGGTACAAAGGTTAGAATAAATCCCATGGCCAGGTTGAGGTAGAAAACCGGCAGTCCGGTGAGTGTACTCAGCAGGGTGAGGGCGAACAGGAGCATGACAACCAGAGCCAGGTTGCGGCTGGCCAGGTTGAGGCGTTCCAGCAGAAGATCCCCGGCATCGCTACCCGCTGTGATCCACAGGTAGACTCCGGTAGCAACCAGGATAAAGGCAATGATGATGATCCTTAGATACTTCACTCCTAATATCGGCGATAGAGATAGAGCCACCCGGTATAAAGTGTCGCCGAGCCTGCGTTTGGCTCCGATCCGTCGGGAGGAGTGTCCCCGTCTTTCTTGATCCCGGGTCCCCCGAAAATTTTCATGCTCTCCCAAACGGTTGGGTCACTGTATTCAACCCTGTCATATCCCAATGCTTCTACCACATAATAATACTGCCCTTCCGGGGCAAGCCGTTCACTTTCAAGCAGATTTCCGTTCCATCCATCCCATGAATAGATATCTTCTGTTTTCATTTTATAAACCACCTTGCCCGACCGGTCCACCACTGTAATCCTGCAATTTTTAAGGGATTGGTGTTTAAACACCCACCTGTCATGCAGGTTATCCCCGTTGGGGGTGAAGACATTGGGAATTTCCAGCTTTGATTTTTGTACATAGATCCCCTGGTTCAGGCTGATTGAGTCTTCGCATCCCTCTTCACTGACAGAAAGCAGAGAGGGGTAGTAGTACTTATCGGCTGCCTGGTAGGTATACTCGGGTGTCTCCTCGATGCTGTATGTGGTGGCGGTCTCTTTCATACCTCCCAGTGTATCCAGTAAAACCCATTCGAACCTGGCCCCGTTCAGTGATTTGTTGATAAAGCGCACCGTAAGTGTTGCATCGGTGCTCCCTTTTTTAAAATCCTTGTCAAATTCACCCGTCAGTGTGGAGTCATACTCCCCGGTGATCTTATCGTAGTAGGTAACACGGAAATCGGCTTTTGTCTGGATACTCTCATAAAAGACCGAGTCCACCTCCACCATTCCCAGTTCGTCGGTCACAGTGAGGATGTACCAGGTATCCTTATAGGGTGGCGAATAGGTAATGTTGGGATTGAGGAGGGTTGTGTCGCGGGGGATATTCAGACCTATGTTGTCGGAGGTCCACTTAAACCCATAGTCCAGCGGCCTTTGAAGGAGATCATGGGATACCGGATCGAAATAGAGCAGGGTATCCTCCTCCACATATCCAAGCAGTGCCAGCCTAAAACAGTCACGGTTTTGGAGATCCAGTTTACCCTCTTCGGTCTTGTGCACCCAGGCACGAAGCCCATCCAGCAAGACCCAGGCCATCAGGGTGGTATCTGTACCGGTTCCATTAAAAATCCGTACCATGTATCCCCCCTGCTCAAGGCCGGAAACAGCCGAAGAGGGCTGGTTTGATAAGGTTTGAAAGGGTGGATCGAACCCCGGTATTTCCGGGTTGTAGCGGCTCCATTCAAAATTGTAACTCCCGTTGCCGGGGAGTGTGGCAGAGAGCGAGCCTGCCTTAAAGATCTGGTTGGTCTGGTAAAAGATGAAAAGGGGATCCTTCCCCTCCTTTACCGGATAGGCCAGGCTGTCCACGCGATCGGCCGAAGGGGAGGTGATCTGTCCGACAGCACTGAAAAAGGGTGCCGAAGAGATCGCCAGGATCACCAGGAGGAGTCCCCTATGTTTTTTTTTATGAACAGGATTGGATTGCAATTTCTGTATGGTGTAAACTATAAACGAATTATTGCCAAATTATTATACGGACCCAGGGCCTGTAAAATTGCAATAATTAAAAAAACTGTGCAATTTTTTAACCAAATAGAGGCTATTTTTCCCGGATAATATCCATCAACATATGTTATCTTAGCCCACCCAAACCGGAGAATATTGTGGAAGAGATCAAAAAGGATTTGAACAAAGCGCAACAGGAAGCAGTGACCAATCATAAGGGCCCGGCTTTGATCATTGCCGGTGCCGGATCGGGCAAGACCCGTGTACTTACCTACCGGATTGCATACCTCCTTTCACTGGGGGTGGCGCCCCACCGGATCCTGGCACTCACCTTTACCAATAAGGCGGCCGGCAATATGAAGGAGCGGATCGGGGCAATGGTTGATCCCAACCTTGCCAGGAACCTGTGGATGGGAACCTTTCATTCCCTTTTTGCCCGGATCCTCAGGAGGGAGGCACAGCTGCTGGGGTTTCCAACCCATTTCACCATCTACGATACCATAGACTCCAGGAGTCTGGTAAAGACCATCATCAGGGAGTTCAACCTGGATGAAAAAATCTATAAACCCAATGAGGTGTTCGGCAGGATCTCTGCTGCAAAAAATAACCTGGTCACACCCGACGTATACCTGGGTAAAGGCGAGTTCCAGGTACGCGACCAGATTGCCCGAAAACCCAGGCTGGGGGAAATATATGAACGGTATGTGAAACGTTGCAAGCATTTCGGTGCCATGGATTTTGACGACCTTCTGCTGCAAACCAACCTGTTGTTCAGGGACCATCCCGCAGTACTGGACAAATACAGGGAGGCGTTCGACTACATCCTTGTGGATGAATACCAGGACACCAACTACTCGCAATACCTGATCATCAGGAAGCTCTCTGAGATTCATCGCAACCTTTGCGTGGTGGGCGATGATGCCCAGAGCATTTACTCTTTCAGGGGAGCGCGCATCGAAAACATCCTCAACTTCAAGAATGACTACAGCGATTACCGCCTCTATAAACTGGAGCAGAACTACCGTTCTACCCAGAATATCGTAAATGCGGCAAACAGTATCATCAAAAAGAACAGGGAGCAGATCACAAAGGAGGTATTCTCCCGAAATGAAACAGGCGAACCTATCCGGGTTGTGAAATCCGCAAGTGACAGGGAGGAGGGATTCACAGTGGCCAAGCACATATCCGACCTGCGGTTCCGTGAGCAGCTGGAGTATTCCGATTTTGCCATTCTCTACAGGACCAATGCACAGTCCAGAATCTTTGAGGAGAGCATGCGTAAGCTGAATATCCCCTATAAAGTATATGGTTCGCTCTCGTTTTACCAACGGAAGGAGATCAAGGATCTGCTGGCTTACTTCCGGCTGACGGTGAATCCCGGGGATGACGAGTCGCTTAAACGGATTATCAACTATCCCGTGAGGGGGATCGGAAAGACCACCCTGGATAAGTTGAATGAGTATGCCGAGAAGCTCGATTCTCATATCTGGGATATCCTGACACACCTGGGCCAGGTGAACCTGGGATTTACAAAAGGGACCCTGGTGAAGCTACAGGCATTTACCTCCCTGATCAAAAGTTTCCAGATTCGGCTGGATGAAATGGAAGCATTCGATCTGGCCTACTCCATTGCCAATGAGGCAGGTATCATCCGTGATCTGAAGTCTGACCAGACCCCCGAGAATGTGAGCAGGTTCGAGAATGTGGAAGAGCTGCTCAACGGAATCAAAGATTTTACCGACAACAGCGAACGCGAAGGGGAGATGACACTCGTCGACTACCTTCAGGAGGTAACCCTGCTGACCGATGCTGACCAGGAGGGAGCCGAGGATCGGAATAAGGTGTCACTGATGACCATTCACTCTGCCAAGGGGCTTGAATTTAAACACCTGGTGATCGCCGGGGCTGAAGAGGAGTTGTTTCCCTCCCAGATGAGCACCGATAACCCTAAAGATCTGGAGGAGGAGCGGCGCCTCTTTTACGTGGCACTTACCCGCGCCGAGAAGACCGCCATGATCTCCTATGCTTCCCAGCGCTACAAGTGGGGAATTCAGAATGCATGCTCTCCCAGCCGGTTTATTAAGGAGATTGACTCCAGGTACCTGGATCTTCCACCCGACTTCTACCCGGTCATTTCCAAGGGGGTCCAGGCAGAAAAGGAGAAATTTGTTCCCGAAGCCTACCGAAAGGCTATGGGACAAAAATCTTCACCCCAGAGTGTGCAAATGGGGGGACGCCGGCTTACCATTGTGAACCAGGCTTCAACGCATACTACAGCACAGCCTCCAAAGGATTTCATTCCTTCCGACCTCTCCCTGGTTCGGGTGGGTATCCGGGTTGAGCACCCCCGTTTTGGTGTTGGAAAGGTGATAGCCCTGGAAGGGGCCGGCTCCAACATAAAGGCTACAGTTGAATTTCCTATCGGGAAAAAGCAGCTTCTGCTTAAATTCGCCAAGCTAAGGGTGGTGGAGTGATTAAAAAGCTTACTTTTGTAAAAAAATATTATTGAATGAGTTACGATTATAATTCCAGCCGCAAAAAGCTGATCCTGCCCGAGTATGGCAGAAACATACAGAAAATGGTCAATCACATCAAGACCCTTGAAGACCGTGAGGAAAGAAACAAAGCTGCAAAAACCGTGGTAGGTGTGATGGGCAATCTCAACCCCCACCTCAGGGATGTGAGCGATTTCAAACACAAGTTATGGGATCACCTGGCGGTTATCGCAGAATTTGATCTGGATATCGACTCTCCATACGACCTGCCAGCGCCCGAATCGCTGAAAAGTAAACCAGAAAGAGTTCCTTACCATCAGTTTAAAATCAAAAAGAAGCATTATGGCAGGTCGATTGTACTGATCATTGAAAAGGCGGTGGCCCTGGAGCCGGGCGAGGAGAAGGATGATCTGATACGCATGATCGCCTATCATATGAAGAAATCCTACCTGACCTGGAATCGCGAAGCAGTCAGTGATGAGGAGATATTCGCCGATATGAAAACACTCTCCGGAGGTAAATTGGAGGTCAGTTCCGAATTGAAACTTCCCGAAACCAAGGATATTCTTGCCAAAAATCGTCCCGTTCAGAAGAAAAAAACAGGGGGGGGGAAGAAGCATAAACAGCACTCCTGATCCATGGGGAAGTTTGTTATCCAGGGTGGGCATCGCCTTAGCGGAGAAATTACTCCCCAGGGGGCCAAGAACGAGGCACTTCAAATCCTTTGTGCCACTTTGCTCACTCCTAATAAGATCACCATTCACAATGTGCCCCTTATCAAGGATGTCCTGATGCTCATCCGGTTGCTTGAAGATCTGGGGGTAGAGGTGGAAAAACTTGGAGATTGCAGTTATAGTTTCCAGGCCCGGAACGTCGACCTGGAGTATTTCAAAACAGAGGCATACCGAAAACAATCGGCCTCACTCAGGGGATCGGTCATGATGTTGGGTCCACTGCTGGCCCGTTTTGGAGAGGCAGTTCTGCCCAAACCGGGAGGCGATAAGATCGGCCGGCGGAGGCTCGACACACATTTCCTTGGATTCCAGGCCCTTGGAGCCACCTTTGATTTCGACCATGGTAAAAATTTTTACCGGGTCAGCGCTTCCAGCCTCAGGGGCACCTACATGCTCCTGGATGAGGCATCGGTTACCGGAACTGCCAACATCATCATGGCCAGTGTTTTGGCCAAAGGAACAACCACCATCTATAATGCAGCATGTGAACCTTACATTCAGCAGCTATGTAAAATGCTGGTACGTATGGGTGCGCTTATTTCGGGCATCGGATCTAACCTGCTCACTGTGGAGGGGGTGGAACAGCTGGGCGGAACCGATCACCGGATCCTGCCAGATATGATCGAGGTGGGCAGCTTCATTGGAATGGCAGCGATGACAAGGTCTGAGCTAACCATTAAAAACGTGGCATATGATCAGCTTGGAATCATCCCTGCTTCATTTGAACGCCTGGGGATCAGGCTCGAGCTGAAAAATGATGATCTGTACGTTCCCGCGCAGGATCATTATGAAATAGAAACCTTTATCGACGGAGCCATCATGACCATTGCCGATGCTCCCTGGCCCGGACTCACGCCCGATTTGCTCAGTGTAATCCTTGTGACGGCCACACAGGCAAAAGGTAGCGTACTCATTCACCAGAAGATGTTTGAAAGCCGCCTCTTCTTCGTCGATAAACTGATCGATATGGGTGCGCAGATTATCCTCTGTGATCCCCACCGGGCCACCGTGATCGGAATGAATCATGGGATCAGTCTCAGGGCTACGACCATGTCCTCGCCCGATATACGTGCCGGAGTGGCACTGCTGATCGCAGCCATGTCGGCTGAAGGGACCAGTACCATCGAAAACATTGAACAGATTGATCGCGGTTATGAGCGAATCGACCAGCGCCTGAACAGCCTGGGGGCCAGGATCACCAGGGAAGAGTAACCAGGATCAGAAACAGATATGCATTAAACCCGATAGGATAATCCCATGAACATGAAAAGATTTATTACACTTTTTGCAGCTGCTATACTGGTCTTTTCCTGCAGTGCAGGCAAGGGAGACCAGAATGAGACCCGGAATGTGATCCAGAGGGATGATGTTAAAACCGGGATCAACCTTGGGGAACGCGCCCCTGAGATGGTTTTTGAATCACCCACCGGCGAGAAAATTGCCCTTACCTCCCTGAGGGGCCAGATGGTTCTCATTGATTTCTGGGCCTCCTGGTGCTCACCCTGCCGCATTGAGAATCCCAACCTGGTAAAAACCTACAAGCATTTCAACAAAAAGGAGTTTGTGAACGGTTCCGGCTTTACGGTTTATGGCGTCTCCCTGGATAAATCCAAAGATCAGTGGGTGGCTGCCATCGAGAAAGACGGTCTGGAATGGAATTCCCATGTGAGCGACCTGAAGGGCTGGCAGTCGGTACCCGCTGCCATGTACGGTGTCATGGGCATCCCCATGAACTTCCTCATCGACGGCGATGGCATCATCATGGCCAAGGGACTGAGGGGCGAATACCTGGACAATAAACTGAAAGAGCTGCTGAAGTAGGTTTTCCGGGTTTTATTTTCGTCGCTGTTTTTGGCTTCGCCAAAAGAAGGCTCCTCCTCTAAAACCCGGAATACCTTAGGGAAGGGTAAAGGAAAAGGCTGACCCTGGCAGATCAGTCTCCTGTTTTTGTCCACGGGACAACCTTATGGTTTTTCACCGGATTTTATCTGGGAGTTTATCTGGGAGTTTCTTAGTGAGTTTATCCCCCGCAGTTCATGCTCCTTAGTTTTTCCCCTGCTTTTCTGGGTAATATGCGCTTTAAGCGCTATTAGATAAAAAATATCCAGTTATTAACGATTTAAATGAGGTTTGGGATAAAAAATAACCCTTGAAAAATATTTATTATCCCTAAAGCACCAAATATGTATAGTAACCGGATAATTTTTATTTGCGCCGTGCAAGTCCGTGAGGTGGGGACTTATTAGGTGAACCATAAATAGTAACGAAACACCTCTTAGTCACCCTGCAGGTAACCAATCCTGTCCGGCAAGGGCTAACCACCCACCGGAAGCAAGTCTTGCGTAGTCAGCAGAGATGCTGGCACGAAGCGTAGACAGCGACTGATAAAGGTATG
>JAWOHR010000176.1:0-12075 GCA_046485075.1 Bacteroidales bacterium | reverse complement strand
TGAAACACTTAAGAATTACATCTCCTATTCGCTTAATAAGAATGTCTTCAGGTCGTCTTTCCTGATTATCAAGTCAGGTTTAAGCAAAGAGGAAGTCCAATTGAATAAAATAACCATATCCAAAGAAGAGTTTTGGGAATCTCACTTAAATTCTTTTCCAAAAAAATTCTATAGTAATATGATCTATCCTGAAGATTATCATTCATTACTTATCCAGATTACGGATTATTGCGATCAAAATAATATTAAACTTATTTTCTGGATACCACCCACCCATATTGATCTCCAGAACGCAATTAAAAAATACAATGTGGATGAAATGAATGCACATTTTAAAAGTGATCTAATATCCATGGGAGAGGTTTTCGATTATAACTATCCATGCAAGATTAATGAGGACAAAGAAAATTTCAAGGACCCGGTGCACTTTACATATGATATTGCCCTTCAAATTCGAGACGAGCTGCTTAATGGACAATTTTTTTACGCAAAGCACTCAGAAAAAGGCACAATCACTCAGGGAAGCTCCAGGGGGCCCGGTAACCCGGTTTCACCAGGGCATCAACCTTGACGGAATTGGTGATTTTCCGGAGTTTCTCATCATAGACCACCTTGTCATCTTACCAGTATGAAATATTTCCAAGATGTGCATACAGCGCAGTTCGGTGACCAATTTCAATTTCTGCGTTAAGAACATCTCCAAAGCGGATGGCCCTTACGAAGTTTTCACAATGATTGATATGAGAGCTATCATCGCTCCTGAACTCCTCCACCTGGGACATTCGCCACTTTTCATCCTCCCGTTCGGGAAAAATGCGCCACTTATCCCGATCGGCCACCAGCGTCCCGTTGGTTCCCATAAGGTTGGGAATAGCGCTGTGCCGGTCAACCCGGTGGCAGAAGTGAAAAGAAAGTCTCTTCGTTGTATTTTCTTAGAAATAATATTCAAAATGGATACAATAAAGATAGTTTAAATAATTTGCTACTTTTAAAGCATTACACATCATTCCGGACTGCCATGACACCATCAACGTTTAACCGAAGGTCTTTTGTTAAGACTGCAGTGGCCTCGGCTGCAGGTATCTACATTGTTCCCAGCCATGTACTTGGCGGCCGGCTGGGCCATGTTCCACCCAGCGACAAACTCAACATCGCAGGGATTGGCATAGGAGGAAAGGGCAGTGTCAACCTGCGCTCCATGGAGACAGAGAACATTGTGGCGTTGTGTGATGTGGACTGGAAATATGCAAAGGAGGTCTTCGATGCGTATCCAACAGCTAAACGTTACTGGGACTGGCGCAGGATGTTTGATGAGATGGGCGACTCCATCGATGCCGTAATGATCGCCACATCCGACCATACCCATGCTGCCATTGCGGCAACGGCCATTAAAGCAGGAAAACATGTTTACTGCCAAAAACCCCTCACCCACTCGGTTTATGAGTCCCGTTTGCTCACTCACCTGGCAAGAGAATACCGTGTGGCAACCCAGATGGGCAACCAGGGAAACTCATCCCCTGAAGCACGCACCGTTGAGGAGTGGGTCTGGTCCGGGGAGATCGGTGATGTGAAAGAGGTTCATGCATGGACCAACCGTCCCATATGGCCCCAGGGGTTGGAGCGGCCAAAGGAGATACAGGTCCCGCCCGATACAATGAACTGGGACCTCTTTATCGGTCCTGCTCCCATGCGGCCCTACCACGAAATCTATTCCCCGTGGAACTGGCGTGGCTGGTGGGACTTCGGGACCGGAGCCCTGGGAGATATGGCCTGCCATATCCTTAACCCGGTATTCAACGCCCTGAAACTTGAGTACCCAATCAAAGTCCAGGGATCTTCTACGCTGGTGAATACGGAATCTGCTCCCCAGGCCGAAGTGGTGGAGTATACATTCCCTGAAAGAAAAGGGCTGCCTGCCGGCGTGAAGGTAAAAATGCCGGAAGTGAAGGTTTTCTGGTACGATGGGGGAATGATGCCATCCCGGCCGATGGAACTGGCCGATGGAGAACCCCTCATGGAGGATAACATGGGCGGGTGCATCTTTGTGGGAAGCAAGGATAAACTGATCTGTAACCTGGGTGGAATCCACCCGAGACTACTCTCAGGAAGAAAACCCAATGTACCTGAAACCCTCAGGCGCATCGAAAACTATCCCATTGGAGAGATACAGGACGGACCGCATGAGCAGGACTGGATCCGGGCATGCAAGGAGAATCCAGAAAACCGGGTTCAACCCATGTCAAACTTCTACATGGCCGGGCCGTTTAACGAAATGGTGGTGATGGGGGTACTTGCAGTCAGATTGCAAAGCCTCGACCGGGAGCTGCTCTGGGACGGACCAAACATGAGGTTTACCAACATTTCGGACACAGATCAATTGCGCGTGGTGAAATCGGATGATTTCAAAGTGATCGATGGGCACCCCAACTTCGACACCAAATATGTGACCCTTCCGGCCCTGGAGACGGTTAAGGAGTATATCCGGCACAACTACCGGGATGGATGGAGCCTTCCCGAATAAAACCATATTTATAAAACTTTTCAAATGAAACACATTAACCTTTTTGCAATCATGTTTCTCGCTATGACGGTGGGTTCGTGCAACCAGCAGGGACAAAATCAATCAGAAAAAAAAGACAACTCCAAAGCGGATGAACCTGCCATCAATACACTCACTTCACAGGAGATCGATGAAGGATGGGTTCTGCTTTTTGATGGTAAATCCACCGACGGATGGAAAAATTTCAACCAGGATACCCTCTCCGGCTGGTTGGTGGAGGATGGCTGTCTGATGGGCCTGGGCCTGGGAGGCGACATCGGAGGGGATATCGTCTCCCTGAAAGATTATGAGAATTTTGAATTGAAGTGGGATTGGAAACTGGGTCCGCACGGAAACAGCGGGGTCATGTACCATGTGATCGAGGATGCAAAATATGCTGCCGGGTATGAAACCGGACCGGAGTACCAGCTTATCGAGGATGAGGATTTCAGGGATGAACACGGAAACCCCTACCCTCTTGAGGATTGGCAGACCACAGCAGCCGACTACGCCATGTATGTGGCCAACGATCAGAAAAAGGTAAACCTGCGGGATTGGAACAGCTCGGTGATTCGCTTCACACCTGAAAAGGCCGAGTACTGGCTGAACGGTAAAAAAGTAGTTGAGTTTGAACCCTGGAGTGATGAGTGGTATCAGCGCCGGAACAGCGGGAAATGGGATGCCTATCCGGATTACGGAATGGCTAAATCAGGCAAACTCTGTCTGCAGGACCATGGCAGTAAAATCTGGTTCCGCAACATCAAAATCAAAGAACTGAAGTGAGGGGCCGGGCATACCTCTATTTTATCAGCCTGGTGGCAACCCTGGGCGGATTGATGTTTGGATTCGATGTGGGTATTATTTCAGGGGCCATTCCTTTTATCCAGCCCTATTTCGGTTGGGATGAACTTCAGCTGGGCTGGGGCGTCAGCTCCATCCTGCTTGGCTGCATCCTGGGTGCTTTCGGCACAGGATCCCTCACGGAACGCTATGGCAGAAGGAATTTGTTAATCATTGTGGCTCTGTTTTTTGCAATCTCCTGTGGCGGAATGGCCCTTTCACAGAGTCAGATTTCCTTTATCACCTTCCGCGTACTGGGCGGACTTGCCGTGGGTGCGGTATCGGTTTTATCGCCAATGTACGTGGCCGAAGTGGCTCCTCCCAAGATCCGGGGAACACTGATCACCGCTTATCAGCTGGCCATCACCACGGGGATTCTGGTTTCCTATCTGGTCAACTATACGCTGCATGATGTGGAAAATAACTGGCGATGGATGTTTGCCACGGGACTGCTTCCCTCGGTTCTCTTTTTCACAGGATTGATATTCATCCCCGAAAGTCCGCGCTGGCTGGTCAAGGCAGGATACCGGGAAAAAGCTTTGGTGATCCTGGAGCGGATCGGGGGAAGAGATTTCGCCGGATCGGAGATCAGTGAGATCGAGAAAAGCTTTACCCACACAGGCGGCGGTTCGGGTTTCAGAACCCTTTTTAAGGCCAGGTACCGCAAGGTAATCATACTGGGACTGCTGCTTTCCGTATTCGTTCAGATCACCGGTATAAACACGGTCGTGGACTATGCGCCGAAGATTCTGATGACAGCCGGACTGGAGATCAAAAATGCATTATTACAGACTTCGATCATCGGGCTGGTTAACTTTGCATTTACCTTCATTGCGATCTTCTGGATGGACCGGTTGGGTAGAAAAACATTTTACATCATTGGTTCGTCCGGAATGGCAGTTACCCTGATCATGATTGCTGCTGCATTTCACTTTGCATGGAATCCATTTTTTACCACCGCCTGCATCATGGGATTTATTGCCTTCTTTGCATCCTGTATCGGGCCGGCATTCTGGACCCTGGTGGCTGAAATATTCCCCAACCGCATCAGGAGCCAGGGTGTGGCCCTGGCTTCCTTCACGCAGTGGGTTTTTAATTTCCTGGTGGTTCTCCTGTTCCCCTATGTGCTTGATGCACTGGGCGGCTCTGTCACCTTCCTCTTCCTGTCGGTGATGTCATTGATCCAGCTGATCATGGTCACGCTCCTGTTGAAGGAGACCAGGGGAAAGAGCCTTGAAGAGATTGAGATCCTCTGGAAATGAGCCTGCTGTAATCAGATTCTAGAAATCAGTATCCGGCTGAGAAAGCTCCACCTCTTTGATCCAGATGTTGCGGTAGAGCACATCATGGCCCTCGGCCTGGAGTTTCAGGCCCTGGGGGGTATCGGTGATCCCTTTTCCGTCATCGTTCCCACCGTCTATTCCTGAATTAGGGCCACCCCACACCTGGTTAATTTCAACATTGGAATATACTTTCGTACCGTTAAAATAATTCGTTACCATCGCCTTCTCGACCCGTTCACCATCCCTGAACCTGGCAGCACGGAAGGTAATATCGTAGGAGTTCCACTTCCCTACCCCTTTATAGGCATAATAGGGCGATTCGATTTCGTTGATTACGGCAGCCATTCCATGTTTGGTAGAGTCGCCGTCCAGCACCTGGATCTCATACCTGTTCTGAAGATAAACGCCCGAATTTCCCCCCGGCTTTACAATGAGAAATTCCACATGCAGCCTGAAATCGCGGTATACTTTTTTGGTAACAATGTCTGCCGAGCCGTACAGACCTCCTTCTGCTGCCGGATCATTGCTGTTCATTACCGTACCGGGATCCACAGGATCCTTCACGATCTCCCATCCTATGGGCATTTCTGCTGAAAAGCGTGGACCCTCCCAGTAGATCCAGTGCGCATCCAGCGACTCCCTGCTTCCATCGAATAGTACATCTGCCCCCCGGGGTGCTTTTGCCCCTACGCCAACAGGTTCCGTGTTGCACCCGAATACAACCAGCGTCATTGCTGCGATCAAGGTAAAATTTGTTGATTTCATCTCTTATGGGTTTAAGTTAAAAGTTTTATTCAAAATCGATCATGGCTTTCATCACACCATCCTTATATCCGGCCACAAGGTCGAAAGCCGCCTTGGCATCCCTGAAGCTAAAGCGGTGGGTGGCCATGGCTTCCACTGAAACTACTCCTTTCTCCATCATTTCCAGTGCCGGATGAACAGCCTCATTCTGCCTTCGTACATTCTGAATGGTAAGCTCTTTGTGCCGTGATTTGTCAACCGGGAGCGACCACCGGTCAAACTCAGGGATTCCGATGATCATCAGCTTTCCTCCCGGTTTTAGCAGATCAACCGCTTGATCAATGGCCTCCTGCTTGCCACAACATTCAAACACCACATCCAGCAACCCGGGTACTTTTTCCGAGATCTTTTCCACAACATTTTCCCGATCGGGATTGGCTGTCATCACTGCTCCGCTGCTCCGGGCAATCTGAAGCCTGGCTTCAATTTTATCGGTCACATAAACCTCTTTAGCTCCCTGGGCAACCGCAGGCAACAATACGCTCATTCCAATGGGCCCGAATCCGAGAATCCCAACCTTTGCCCCCTTCATGGGAATCGATTGTCTGACTGCATAAACGCCAATGGCCAGTGGCTCGGAGATCGCTGCCTGGTCGTAGGAGATGGAATCGGGAATGGGGATGCAACTGGTTTCCGGCATGACGATGAATTCGGAGAGGGAGCCCTCTGCCTGGCCCGGACAACCCAGGAACCTGAGTTTCCTGCAGGTGTGAGGTCTTCCCGCCTTACACTGATCGCACTCCCAGCAGGGCATGGCAGGCTCAATGGCAATCCGGTCACCGCGCTTCACCCGGGTAACTCCCTTCCCCACCGACTCTACCTCCCCTGCACCTTCATGTCCTACGGTAAAGGGGTATTTCACCACCTGGCTTCCAATTTTTCCCGATACATAATAGTGGATATCCGACCCGCAAACACCCAGGGTTTTCATTCTGATCAGAACATCATGATCATTCAGGATGGAAGGAGTAGGCACCTCCCGCATCTCCATCTCGCGAATGCCTGTCAACATCATTGCTTTCATAAAACTGCTGTCAAGTGAATGGATTAAAAATAACCAATTGTTACGGATATTGGCTAATTTAGAGCCAAAGAAAGGTAAAATCATTTCGCATGAAAGTTCTGTTTATCGGCGGAACGGGGAATATCTCCACCGCCTGCTCGAGGCTTGCACTGAAAAGGGGAATTGATCTCTTTTTATTAAACCGTGGAAGTAAAGCAAGACCCGGACTTGAAGGGGCTCACTCTTTAAAGGCTGATATCAATCTGCCGGAACAGGTGAAAGATGTATTGAAAGGGCACCGTTTCGATGTGGTGGTCAATTTTATCGCATATACCCAGCAGGAGGTGAAACGGGACATAAAACTGTTTTCAGAAATCTGTGATCAGTATATTTTTATCAGCTCTGCTTCGGCTTACCAGAAACCGCCCTCTCACCCGGTGATCACCGAATCGACTCCGCTGGCCAATCCCTTCTGGGACTATTCCAGGGACAAAATAGCCTGTGAGGAAATCCTGATGGAGGCATATCGTAACAAGGGGTTCCCGGCAACGATTATCAGGCCTTCCCACACCTACGATATGGTGATCCCCGCAGCAGTAGGAAGCTGGGAGGATTTCACCCTCATCGAGCGGATGAGAAGCGGGAAAAAGGTGGTGATCCACGGAGACGGAACCTCACTCTGGACCATGACCCACTCCGATGATTTCGCGATTGGTTTCACGGGACTGCTGGGTAACCGGCAGTCCATCGGCCACAGTTTTCACATCACTTCAGATGAGATCCTGACCTGGAACCAGATTTATGAAATGATGGCCCACGCGGCCGGAGCTGAACTGAATGCGGTTCATGTTCCATCCCGGATCATTTGTGATGTGGCCGGGGAACTCGGCCAGCAGTGGATGACGGGTAACCTCCTGGGTGATAAGGCAAACAGTGTCATCTTCGACAATACCAAAATCAAACGTTTCGTACCCGGTTACATGGCTACCATCCCATTCAGTGAAGGAATCAAAAGAACCATAAGCTGGTTTGATGAGCAACCCGCGAGAATTCACATCAACGAAGCCAACAACCTCCTGATGGATGCCATCCTGTCAAGGTATGGCCGATAGAAAACAGACTTTCCGGATCTTATAAATGTTTGGACCGGGGGTGATGGCTGATGATCTCTGAGCGCAGGTACTCACGGTCGAGGTGGGTATAAATTTCGGTAGTGGTGATCGATTCATGGCCCAGCATCTCCTGGACAGCCCTCAGATCTGCTCCGCCTTCAACCAGGTGAGTGGCAAAAGAGTGTCTGAAGGTATGGGGGCTAACCTGTTTCTTTATACCCGAAGTGATTGCCAGATTTTTGATGACGGTAAAAACCATGACCCGGGTAAGCATATGCCCCCTCCTGTTGAGAAAAAGCACATCCTCGTGACCCGGCTGAATTTCCAGTGCATTCCTGTCCGGCATATAGAGATCAATCTCCTTCACGGCCCTCGAACTGATCGGAACAAACCTCTCCTTATCTCCTTTCCCGATCACCCGGATAAACCCCTCTACCCTGTAAAAATTGGAAATTTTCAATTCCACCAGTTCAGATACCCTCAGTCCGCAACTGTAGAGTACCTCAAGCATTGCCTTGTTTCTCCGGCCCTCAGGCTTACTCAGATCAAGGCAATCAAGCATTCTGTCAATTTCTGCCTGGGTAAGCACATCGGGAAGCTTCCGTCCCAGTTTAGGGCTCTCCAGAAGTGCAGTGGGATCTTTCTCGATCTGGTTGTCCAGCAAAAGGTAACGGTAAAAGGCCTTCACACCCGATAGAATCCGTGCCTGGGAGCGGGCCGACAGCTTATTTTCATTGATCCACACAAGAAACCGGTGCAGATGCTCCTGCTCAATTGCACCAGGTTCAAGGTCAATTTTCTCAAGCTCCAGGAAACTGGTCAGTTTTCCCATATCAGTCAGGTAGGCTTCCACCGAGTTTCCCGACAAACCCTTCTCAAGCTTCAGGAAACCTTCAAAATCCTTTATAACGGGACCCCAATCCATCAGAAGTTTGTGTAATTTTGGAAGATGAAACTGATCGGTATCTCCATATTCATGTTCATGTGGATGGCATTCGCGGAGGCCCATCCGCTTCACCTTTCCATCACGAATATAACATATGAAAACGGATTGCTGAAAATCAACCTTAAAACATTCCGGGATGACTGGGCAATGGCCTATTTCCATTTCCATGGTACTGAAATCGATTTCGGCCAGGGAAACAGCCTGGAGGACCCCTGGATCTCAAAGTACCTGGAGGAATGTTTTTCAATTGCCCCTGAAAAGGGAGGGAATCCTGCAGGACTGACCATTGACACCATATTGATTACCGATGATACGATGATGATTGAGATGCGCGGAGAGCTGGAGGGAAACCCAAAATCTTTGTACATTTACAACGCCTTACTGACAGATATTTTTCCTGATCAATCGAACCTGGTTATTTTCGAGTATGAAGAGAGGGAGACTGGTATAAAATTTGACGTAAGGAAACACGAAGAAGTGGTGGAGCTGAATTAACCGCATGAAGAGGATCTGTACCCTTATATTATCTTTAGTCATTCTGGCTATGCCTGTTCGGGCAACGCATAACAGGGCCGGGGAGATCACCCTGACCCAGCTGGATGCCCTTACCTATGAAATCGTCATCACCACATTCACCTATACACTGAGCCTGGCCGACAGGGACAGGCTTGAGGTACAATGGGGAGACAACACCTTTACTTTTGCCAACCGCATTACAAAGACTAAACTGCCTAACTTTTATTATAAAAATGTTTATAAGTCCCAGCACACCTTCCCGGGTCCGGGAATCTACGAAATTGTTGTTCAGGATCCCAACCGGAATGAGGGAGTAAAAAACATACCCAGTTCTGTCAATGTAATTTTTTCCATCAAGACCACCATTATGATTAATGCCGGGCTGGGAAACAACTCAACGCCCATATTGCTCAACCCGCCCATTGACAGGGCAGCCTACCAACAGATCTTCATTCATAACCCGGCAGCGTACGACCCTGATGGCGATAGCCTCTCCTATAAACTGACAGTCTGTACCGAGCAGGATGGAAAACCCATTAAAGGATACAGCCTTCCCCCGGCAAGTGATACACTTTACATCAATCCATATACGGGTGACCTCACCTGGATCACCCCCTCCGATACAGGGATCTTCAACATTGCCATTGATGTGGAGGAGTTCCGGTCGGGAGTGAAGATCGGCAACATTGTCAGGGACATGCAGATTGAGGTCTACTCCACGGACAACCATCCTCCTGTGCAATCGGATCCGGGAGACTTTTGCGTGGTGGCAGGCTCCACTCTGGCATTTTACGTGGAAGCCATCGATGCGGATAATGATTCCATAAAACAGTTTGCCACAGGAGGCCCCTTCGTCATGGAATCGGATCCCGCCACCTATACCGAGGATCTTTTATCCTCGGGAACCGGATACATCCGTTCCTATTTTGAATGGAACACCAATAGTACCCACGTAAGAAATCAATATTACACTGCAGTTTTCAAGGCTGAGGACAACCACCCGATCACTCCGTTGGTAGATATCAAGAATGTCAATATTAAGGTCCTTGGACCAGCGCCTGAAAAACCATTTCTGATCCCGGGCAGTAACACGGTAACGGTTACCTGGCCCGCGGATAGTGCTGCACCTGTCCAGGGATATCAAATCTACAGGAATACCGAACCAGCCGGATATCTTCCCGATACTTGCACTACCGGAATCCCTCCCTCCACCGGCTACAGGCTGATTGGTCAGACCTCCCAGCGGCTGGATACTATCTTTGTGGATGATAACAATGGAGCCGGGCTAAAGCAAGGAAACGAATATTGCTACGTAATTGTCTCCGTTTACCCTGACGGGGCCCTTAGCTTTCCTTCCGGCGAAAGCTGCACCCCGCTTGTTGAAGGGGCCCCTTCCATACTGGAGGTTAGCGTGACAGATCACAGTACCAACGGAAGCATAAGGGTGGCCTGGGCCCGTCCCGACAAACTGGATACCATTCCTGCCACCGGGCCTTACGAATACATCATCTACCGGTCTCCCGACCTCCTGGGAAAATCTCTTACACAGACCGGGTCTTTCAAAACCTCTTCACTAAGCGATACAGCATGGATGGATACAGGGGTGAATACACTTAACTTTCCCTGGTCTTACAGCGTTGAGCTTTATAACGATGCCCCCGGTAATCGTTTCCTCATTGGCAACCCGGAGGTGGCATCTTCTCTTTATCCGAGGCTTACTGGTAAAGATAACCAGGTTGAAATCGAAATGATGAAGAACGTGCCCTGGATCAACTACGATTATACCATCTATCGTCGCAACAGTACTACGATGCTGTTTGATTCCATTGGGTTCACAACTCAGAATAATTTTACCGACGACGGACTTACCAACGGGATTGAATATTGTTACATGGTCAAAAGTACAGGATGGCGTATCCTTGGAAACGGTCTTTTTGAGAATGTCAATCTGAGTCATATCAACTGTACCACTCCCATCGACTCCATACCACCCTGTCCACCCGGTCTCAACGGCTTTTCAGTCTGCAGGGAGGGTTACAACCACCTTAGGTGGGAATATTCAGATGATCCGCCATGCGCTTACGATGTTACCGGATACAAGTTATATTTTAGTCCGACCTCAGCAGGCATTCCCGGGGAGATTGCACAATTCGAGGGTCGCAACGATACAGCTTATAACCATTTCACCGAAAGCTCACTCACAGGCTGCTATTATGTAACGGCCGTAGATTCTTTTGCAAACGAATCGGCACCTTCGGTCCGGCTCTGCCTGGACGAATGCTCCAATTACCTGCTGCCCAATGTATTTTCTCCAAATAATGACGGAATTAATGATCTCTTTCTGCCCCTGATGACCTCCTTCGTTGAAAAGGTCGATATGAAGATTTTTAACCGTTGGGGAGCGCTTGTATTCGAAACGGAGGATCCGAAAATAAACTGGGATGGCAAAATTTCAGGAACCAATCAGCTGGTCTCCACCGGTGTATACTATTACATCTGCGATGTGTATGAAAACAGACTTTCGGGTCTCGAAGTGACCTCCCTCACCGGGTTCATTCATGTATATTCGGGTGATGACAATGAACCAAACATCGAAACCAAATAGGAAGCATGAAGAAATGGATCATATCGGTTATCATGTTGATCATGGCTTTACCAGGACGGGGAGAGGTGGATCCTTACCTGGCAGGTCGCTCCTGCATGATCCAGGAGAAGTATGATTTAGCCCTGGTTCATCTGAAACGGGCCAATGAACTCAAACCCGGAGAGAGTGATATCCTGATGAACCTGGGGTTGTGTCATTTCAAAATGAACAATAATCCTGCAGCAAGGGAGGCTTTCTATGAGGCAGAGAAGCACAGGGAAGGGATTGGAACACTCTACCTGGCAAAAACCGAGGTCAGGTTGAATCATCCCGAGCTGGCACTTAAATACCTCAGGGAGCACCTTAAGTCTCGTTACAGGGTTCCGGAAAAAGAAATCCTTCTGGATCCTGAATTATCCCGGCTGGAGGGGAACCCGGGCTGGCAACA
>JAWOHR010000116.1:0-19648 GCA_046485075.1 Bacteroidales bacterium | reverse complement strand
TCGCTCAACAGGGAGGGTGCACTGGCAGCAGGGAAATACGGGGTGAAGGGGATGACCGATATAACCGGCTTCGGACTGGCGGGACATGCCCTGAAGATGGCCCAGGCCAGCAGGGTGAGTTTCAGGATCCGGGCCCGCCAGATCCCGTTGCTTCCCGGAGCCTACCGGATCTTTGAAAAAGGGAGCATCCCCGGCGCCGCTTTCCGGAACCAGGAGTTTACAGGCAGCGGGATCCACTTCACCAGGAGCGTGGATTACACCCTCAGGATGCTGGCACACGATGCCCAGACCTCCGGGGGATTGCTGATGTCGGTCTCCCCCGACCTGGCCGGGGCACTGGTGGCAGAACTCAACCAGGGGTCGACCCTTCCCATGGCCACCGAGATTGGCGAGGTACTGGAGGAGAGCCCGCGCAGGCTATACTTTGAGTAAATGAATTTCAAAGACAGAGCAGATTCCTGATCATCTCCACTACCCCCAGATCGGCCCCGAGCCAGTCCAGTTCATCCAGCTCGTCATACCCAACCCACCGGTACTCCTGGTGTTCCGAAAGTGATATAAAACCCTTCGTGATGGTGCAGATGACAGGGATCAGCCTGACTGAGCGCGAATCATAGTGGTGTTCCACCGGCTCCAGTACCTCCAGCGGGTTAATCTCCACTCCAAGCTCCTCGAGGATTTCGCGTTTGATGCATGCCCCGGGGCTCTCCGAACCCTTTAATTTTCCCCCGGGGAACTCCCATTTCAGGGGATGGGGCATGGTACTGCTGCGCCGGGTGGCCAGCACCTTTCTGTCCTTAAAAATAATGGCACAGGTTACCTCAATCATCACTTAAAGGAATCATCGTTCAAAGGAATCACTGCTCAAAACAATCACCGCTCAAAGGAATCATCGCTCAAAGGAATCATCGCCTGGGAAAATCCACATGGGTGGCTGTTACCTGCTTTCGACCCACTCCTTTCCAGCTTTCGCTCTCCAGGGTAACCACCACCACCCCTGCAGTGGGCAGGTTGTCAATGGGCACCTTCAGGAAGCGGTTGGCATACATTGTAAAAGAGGGGTTGTGTCCGAAAATGGCCAGGCTGCCGATCTCGCCGGGAGCCCGCTCCACCACCCGGGCGATCTCCTCAGTGCCGGCCAGGTAGAGATCATCCTGAACCTGGAACATGGAGGGATCCAATCCCCAGATGCGTTTCATGATCAGTGCGGTGTTGAGTGCCCTGCTGGCCGGGCTCGTAAAGATCAACCGGGGGATAAGCCCCATCTCCCTGAGCCTGCCGGCCATCATCTCTGCACTCCGGATTCCCCGGTCACTGAGCGGACGATCGATGTCATCCAGTCCCTCGTTATCCCAGCTGGATTTTCCGTGCCTGATGATAAAGAGTTGTCGCTTCATGATAAAGTCAGCTTCATGATAAAGTCAGCTTAATAATAATGACAGCTTCAAAATTACAACAGGTTGCTGGCCACATCGGCCAGGTAACTCCTTTCACCCTTCAACAGGTGAACATGGGCGAAAATATCCTGCCCCTTCATACGGTCGGCCAGGTAGGTCAGACCATTGGATTTGGTATCCAGGTAGGGGGAGTCGATCTGCTGTATATCTCCCGTAAACACCATCTTGGTTCCTTCACCGGCCCTGGTGATGATGGTCTTTACCTCGTGTGGGGTCAGGTTCTGCGCCTCATCCACGATGAAGAACACCCTCGAAAGGCTCCTTCCCCTGATATAAGCCAGGGGTGTAATGATCAGCTTCTCGGTCAGCTGCATCTCCTCGATGCGGGAAAACTCCTTGCTCTGCTGCTTGAATTTCTGCTTGATGACCGCAAGATTATCAAACAGGGGCTGCATGTAGGGTCCTATTTTTTCATTCACATCACCCGGAAGATAGCCGATATCCCTGTTCCCCAGGGGAATAATGGGTCTGGCCAGGAAGATCTGTGTATACTCCCTGCGCTGGTGAATGGCCGCCGCCAGTGCCAGCAGGGTCTTCCCGGTACCTGCCTTTCCGGTCAGGGCAACCAGTTGAACCTCGGGCCTCAGAAGGGCATCCAGCGCAAAAGTCTGCTCCGCATTCCTGGGGTCGATCCCATAGGTCCGCGTCTTCTCCACCCGGGTCATCAGCTTGTTAAAGGGATCATAATGGCCCAGTCCGCTTTTGGATTCATTCCTGAATATGAAATACTGGTGGGCTATGGGGGTTTTGGTGAGTCCGAACCGTTTCACATCCACTCCCTCGGCCGATTCATACATGTCAGAGATCACCTCCTGGTCCACCACATCGGTTGATTTCACATTCTCGAAGATGTTGTCGATGTTCTGAACCATGTCGTTGTGATAATCCTGCGCCATAATTCCCAGGCTCTTGGCCTTCATCCTCAGGTTAATATCCTTGGTGATCAGGATCACGGGACGGGTGGGGGTATTTTTAAGGTGCAGGTATTCGGCAATGGCCAGGATACGATGGTCGGGGGTATTCTCAGGGAATGAGGTCCGCAGCTTTTCAGATGGGGCCTGGCCTGTACAAATGCTCAGTTTTCCCTTTCCGCGCCCCAGCGACAAACCCCCGTTAAAGATCTTATCCCCGCTCAGCTTGTCAAGGTCACGGGTAAACTCCCGGGCGTGGTAATTGATCATGTCATTCCCCTTCTTGAACCGGTCAAGCTCTTCGAGTACCGTTATCGGTACTACAATGTCGTGCTCATCAAAGTTGTGCATACATTTATAATCATGCAGCAAAACGTTGGTATCCAGCACAAAGATCTTGCGGTATTTTTTCACAGCAGTCGCCATATCCCCTTCAATTACGTTAACTTTACCATCGGTGAGTCCAGGTGATGATTCACCTTTTTTTCTGGCTTTAAAATTAGTTGAATTTAACCCGGAACGGCGTTTGAATTATTCACATTAGATGTAGTTTTGCACACAGTTATGAACTATCAGGAAGCCACCGGATTTCTTTTCAGCGCTCTTCCCATGTACCAGCGCATAGGAAAGGCCGCATACAAGGCCAACCTGGACAATACCCACCGGCTGGATGAGTATTTCGGCCATCCACACAAAAGGTTCCCTGTCATCCATGTGGCAGGGACCAACGGGAAGGGTTCCGTCTGCCACATGCTGGCCTCTGTATTCATCCAGGCAGGCTTCAAAACGGGACTTTACACCTCCCCCCACCTGCTCGATTTCCGCGAGAGGATCAGGGTCAACGGCAAACCGATCCCCGAAGAGGAGGTCACACAGTTCGTCAACCATCACCACGACATCATCCGGGAGATCACCCCCTCCTTTTTCGAGATGACCGTGGCCATGGCCTTTGACTACTTTGCCAGGGAGGGCGTTGAAATGGCCATCATCGAGACCGGCATGGGGGGACGGCTCGACTCCACCAACATTGTTCAGCCCCTCCTATCCGTGATCACCAACATCTCCATGGATCACAGCCAGTTTCTTGGCAATACCCCCGCTGCCATTGCCCGCGAAAAGGGAGGAATCATCAAACCCGGGATCCCCCTGGTAGCTGGTGCAACCAGCGCGGAGACCCTGGAGGTGCTGGTCAGCATGGCTGAAGATCTCAAAGCCCCGGTTACGCTGGCCCCCGAAACCTTCGAACCACTCTTCCAGACCCTGAATCCCGATAACACGGCAAGCTTCACCTTCCGTAACATCCCGCAATCCCGGGTGGAAAGATATTCCTGTGACCTTACCGGCTACTACCAGAAGGAGAATATCTCTTTGGTTCTTACGGTCCTAAACCTGGTCAGGCAGATGGGCTGGAAGCTTCCCGAACCCGCCCTTCAGAAGGGGTTAAGGCGGGTTACCCTGACGACGGGACTGATGGGAAGATGGCAGAGTGTGGGGGCAAATCCCAGGAGTATATGCGATACCGCTCACAACAGCGCAGGAATCAGCGCGGCCATGGAGCAGGTAAAACAGACCCCCTGGAAAAACCTTCACGTGGTTTGGGGAATGGTCAGTGACAAAGACAGAGGCTCCATCCTGCCCCTTCTTCCCCCGGAAGCAACCTACTACTTCACCCCCTCCTCGGTACCCAGGTCACTGGATGCAGAGACACTCCGCAAAGAGGCTGCCGTGTCCGGACTAAAGGGAGAGGCATACCCCTCGGTGGCAGAAGCATACCGGGCTGCACAGCAACGGGCCGGTGTGGATGATATGATTTTCACCGGCGGCAGCACCTTCGTGGTGGCCGACCTGCTGGAATCGCTGGGGTATTGATATTTTCATTTACTTTGCATCTCAATGAAAGAGGAACTCAACTACCGGACCGTCTGCTTTGGCGCGATGGAGGCGATGAAAAGAGCCGCCGCCCACATCCGTGAACAACACGAGAACAGGGAAACCCTGAAAATCGAAACCAAGGGGGAACATAACTTTGTGACCCAGGTGGACAAGGAGGCCGAAAGAATCCTGGTGACGGGACTTTCAAACCTCCTGCCCGAAGCCGGATTTATCGCCGAGGAGGGAACCAGTAACAGGCGTGGTGAGACCTATAACTGGGTGATCGATCCCATCGACGGAACCACCAACTTCATTCATGGAGTATTTCCCTTTGCCATCAGCGTGGGGCTAGCCCAGGGGGAGGAGATCGTGGCAGGGATTGTCTATGAATTCGGCCTGAACGAGTATTTCTACGCTTGGAAAGGCGGTGGAGCCTGGAGAAACGGAGAGCGGATCCATGTGAGCAATGCCTCTACAGTGGCGCAGTCGCTTATTGCAACCGGGTTTCCCTATACAGATTTCAGGTTCCTGGATCAGTTCCTGACAAGCATCCATTACTTTATGGCCAACTCCCATGGCCTTCGCCGGCTTGGATCAGCGGCGACCGACATTGCCTATGTGGCTTGCGGAAGATACGACGGATTTTATGAGTATGGACTGAACCCGTGGGACATTGCCGCCGGTATCCTGCTGGTAAAAGAGGCCGGAGGGAGCGTATCCGATTTCAACGGGGATGAAAATCCTCTTTTCCATGAAGATTTCGTTTGCTCCAACGGACACATTCAGAAAGAGTTCCAGGAAATCACCAGGAAAATTATGATGAGTAAATGAAGCTCCTCTCCATCGTCATCCTGAACTGGAACGGGAGGCCTTTCCTGGAGAAATTCCTTCCCATCCTGGAGACGAACAGCAGGATGGAGGGAGCAGAAATCGTGGTGGCCGACAACGCGTCAACCGATGGTTCCGTTGCTTTTCTCGAAAAACAGCATCCACGGATCCGCCTCATCAGGCTTGATAAAAACTATGGATTTACCGGGGGTTACAACCGTGCCCTGGGGCAGCTCGACTCAAAATACTACCTGCTCCTGAACTCAGATATTGAGGTCACCCCCAACTGGCTGGAACCACTGATCCGGCACATGGAATCCCATGCAGATTGTGCTGCCTGTACCCCAAAAATCAAGGATTACAAACGAAAATCCCACTTCGAATATGCCGGGGCAGCCGGGGGATACATCGACCGGTACGGATACCCTTTCTGCCGGGGCCGTATTTTCGATTCCGTGGAGGAGGACCTTGGCCAGTACGACCAGGTTACCGATATATTCTGGGGGTCCGGTGCCTGCCTGCTGGTCAGGGCAGAACCATACCGGACGGTGGGGGGACTCGACGAGCAGTTTTTTGCACACATGGAGGAGATCGACCTCTGCTGGAGACTGAAACGTGCCGGCTGGAACATCAGTTTCATTCCCGGTTCCACAGTTTACCATCTAGGCGGCGGAACCCTCTCCCGGGGAAATCCCATGAAAACCTACCTCAATTTCCGCAATAACCTGCTGCTGCTCCATAAGAACCTGCCCCGGGAACAAAGGGGAAGAATCATGTTTTCACGCATGATCCTGGATGGCATCTCAGCCCTGAGGTTCCTCGCGGGAGGCTCGCTGAAAGATTTCCGGGCAGTGTTGCGCGCCCATCGCGACTATTTTGGGATAAAAAAGGCTAATAGAGGGATAAAAAATAATCACAATCTGCCGGATAATCCCGTTCTTGTACCCGGAATTTATCCGGGTAGTATTGTTTCCGGTTATTTTCTGAAAGGAAGAAGAACATTCCAGGCACTTCGGTGGTTATGAGAGAGTCAGGAAGGGTAGATTTTAAGACAAAAATGATGATGAAGAATATTGATGCACAGGACTGGGAAGGGATAGGTAATCTTCCGCAGATATTAAAAGTGAACGCCAGAAGGTTTGGATCATCCACCGCCATTGACAGTGTTGACGGAACCTCCTACAGCTACCAGGAGCTCGATCGCTCGGCCCGGTTTCTTGCCTCCATGCTCTACAGTTCAGGCATCGAAAAGGGAAGCAAAGTGGCCATCCTGAGTGAAAACACGCCCCACTGGACCCTCTCTTACTTCGGAATCCTCACCACAGGAGCCACCACCGTTCCCATACTTCCCGATTTCAGGGGATCGGAAATTATTTCCATCCTTGAACACGCGGAAGCAAGGGCCATCTTTGTTTCAGGTAAACTGATCTCAAGGCTTGATGCAGGGGTGCCGAAAGGAATCGAAATGGTGATCAACCTGGACAATTTCCAGGTCATGGATGTGGAGGAGGGAAAGATCGTTCCCCCGAAGGGAGATCCGGGAAAGCTTGAAAAACTGCATATATCCGACGACCTCTTCCCCGGGGAGGAGCGTTTTTACCAGGCCGGAGATGATGACCTGGCTTCCATTATTTATACTTCCGGCACCACCGGCCGTTCAAAAGGGGTGATGCTCACCCATCTGAACATCCTGAGTAATGCCAAGCAATCGGGCACCGTACACGTGGTAACCCCGGAGGACAGTTTCCTCTCCATGCTGCCGCTGGCACACAGTTATGAAAGCACCATCGGCATGGTGGTTCCCCTGCTTAACGGAGCCAGGATCCACTACATCGAGAAACCCCCGACGGCAGCCTACCTTGCACCGCTGTTCAGGAAGCTGAAGCCCACCACCCTGCTCACCGTTCCCATGATCATGGAGAAAATATATGCAGCCAAGATCAAACCCTCCCTCTATGGAAAACCGGTCATGAAGACCCTGATGAAATTCGGTCCCACCCGCAGGATGCTTTCAAAGGTTGCAGCCAGAAAGCTTATGGATTTTTTCGGTGGAAGGGTCCGTTTCTTCGGAATTGGCGGGGCTCCCCTGGCACCCGATGTGGAACGCTTCCTGCTGGATGGTAAATTCCCCTATGCCATTGGTTACGGACTCACCGAGACAGCTCCCATGCTGGCCGGGTTTGCCCCCGAGAATGCAATCTATCGCTCGGTTGGAAAAGTAATGGACGGGGTTACCATGAGAATTGACAACCCCGACCCGGTAACCCATGAGGGAGAGATCGTGGTAAAGGGCTCCAACATTATGAAAGGCTATTATAAAGAGCCGGCAAAGACCGCGGAAGTTTTCACGGCCGACGGTTACTTCCGGACCGGTGACCTCGGATACATTGACAATAAAGGAATCATCTACATCAGGGGCAGGTTGAAGAATATGATCCTCGGGGCCAACGGCGAGAACATCTATCCCGAAGAGATCGAGGCGGTCATCAACAAGGAGGATATCGTAAGCGAATCCCTGGTGATGGAGGTGAAGGGAAAACTGGTGGCCATGGTACACCTGAGGGTCGAGGTCATGGAGGAGCGCTTCAAACACCTGCAGGAGAATGCCGCAGATTTCCAGCAGCTACTCCAGGAAAAATACGACGAGGTACTGGCAGAGCTGATGACCCAGGTAAACCAGCATGTGGCACGGAACTCCAAACTGCAGCTGATGATTCTCCAGACACAACCCTTCGAGAAGACCCCGACCCAGAAGATCAAACGCTTCCTCTACCAGCAGGAAGTCAATTCCTGAACCTATACACTGGAGAGCAGGTTATCCAGGTTCTCAAATCTTTTCTGATAATCCTCAATGGAGCGCTCGATGAGGTCCATGGCCTCCTCCCGGTTGTATACATGGGTGATCTCCACATCGGCCGGGTTCCCGGGCAGATCCTTGTAGGTGAGAAAATAGTGCCGTAAACGGTTGACAACCTTTTCCGGAAGATCCGAAACATCGCGGTAATCCTCATACAGTGCATCGTTGTTCATCACGGCAATCAGTTTATCGTCCGCCTGGTTGTTATCGATCATCCTGAATCCGCCAATGGGCCTTGCCCTTACCAGGATATCGCCGTGCGAAATCTCCTTTTCGGTCAGCACACATATATCGATGGGATCCGAATCTCCTGTAATCTGATTATTACCGGTTTTATCCCTGCTTAGCTGCGCCACCCTCTCCCCGCTGAATGTCTGGGGGATAAACCCATAGAGTGCCGGAACAGAATTTGAGTACTTCTGGGGCCTGTCAATTTTCAGGTAACCGGAGATCTTGTCAACCTCATATTTGACCGTATCCCGGGGAACCATTTCAATATAGGACACGACCACCTCTGGAGAATCGGGACCAATGTCCACACCATGCCAGGGATGCGATTTGTAGCGCAGTCCCATCAGCCTCCCGATGGGATCCATTAATTTATTTGTCATAACATACTCCTTTAACCTGTGAAAATCTGTTCACTTTCCGAATGGCAATTCCTGTTGATCCCAATCTATTTACCGCACCAGATGCGGCATCAGCCGCTCCAGCCCCATTACCCTGCTGCCTTTGATAAGGATCGTGAATCCACGTGGCGGATGCTTTTCAAGGTGCGACCGCAATGCATCCACCTCCCTGAAAACAAAGATTTCCCCGGTTGGTTCACACACCTGAGAGAATTGTGGCCCAACCAGTATCATCCGCTTAAAGTTCAATGTTTTAAGCCAAGCTGTCAGCTCCTTATGCTCCTGCAAGGAGGCAGGGCCAAGTTCGGCCATATCCCCCAGGATCACCATGGAGGGCATCCCGGCATAGGCTTTAAGTCCGCCCACCGCCTCCCTCATACTGGTGGGATTGGCATTATAGGCATCAAGGATGATCCGGTTATGCTCACCCTCCACAACCTGTGACCGAAGATTTTCCGGCTTATAGGATGCAATGGCATCGGCAATATCCTCGCCCGGAACACCCAGTTTCAATCCGCATGCAGCTGCCAGAATGATATTTTGCAAATTATATACCCCCACAAGATGGGTCATTACCGGAAACCGCTCCTCCCCGATCTGCAGATGAACCTCCAGGTAGGGGGACTGGGAGGTCAGAATCAGGGAAACCGGGAGCTCACCCCCCGGTCCGACCCTGAACACCTTCACCCCGGTTGCCGAAGCCTTCTCCAACAACATCTCATCGCGGCCATCCACAATGGCCTCACCTCCGGAACCGGCCAGGAACTCATACAACTCACCCTTGGCATCCAGGACCCCCTCCAGGGAGCCAAAACCTTCCAGGTGGGCCTTGCCCACGTTGGTGATCAAACCCACATCGGGTGATGCAATTCGTGAAAGGGTTTCAATTTCACCCGGGTGGTTTGCCCCCATCTCAATGACAGCGACCTCCTCCCTGCCGATGGAAAGAATCGTCAGCGGAACACCGATGTGGTTGTTCAGATTCCCTTTGGTGGCCAGAACGGTAAATCGCCTGGAAATAACGGCTGCGATCAGCTCCTTGGTCGTGGTCTTCCCGTTGGAACCGGTAATGGCCAGCACCAGCGGGGCAGCCTGCTTCCTGTGCCAGGCCGCCAGTTCCTGCAGGAGGGCCAGCACCGACGGGGTATAACAGATGCCCGGTTCCCCTTCATGCTCCTTTAATTCGGTAACGGCCAGCCGGCATCCGGCTTTCAGGGCGTCCCGCACATAGAGGTTCCCGTCAAAACGGTCTCCCTTCAGGGCAAAAAAAAGCGTTCCCCGCAGATCCTTCCTCGTATCCGTCGAGATCCCCTCCGACAGCAAAAACTCCTTATATAATTCCGGAACGGTCATTCGTTTTTCTATTTTCTTAAGGATATTCTGAAGTGAACTTTATTCAGGGGTGTTTACTTGCAAAAGACCTATATTCTTGTAATGCATAGTCGTGAAGTGGTTATTTTGCTTCGCAAAAAAATCCCAGTTCACTCCTATACATCCCAAGACACTAAAAAAATGCCAGGTTGCCTTGTAAATACCCCTGAATATAAAACACTTGTAAATAAATTTCCTTACAAAGATATTGAAAAAACGAAAGGCCGTCCCGCGAAGAAACAGCCTTTCAGTATCATTTTATCCTGGCCTGTTATAATCCAGTAGGCGTTCCCACCCTTGTCATGGCGCACCTGAATCCCAGGTCATCGCGCGATTCGGTTTCGAGCAGGTAACGGCGCTCGCCCGGGCTCATCCAGTATGCCCTGTCTTTCCAGGATCCGCCTTTGTAAACCCTCACATTATCACCGAGCAGGGACATCATATCATTATCCTTCTGAACATACATGGAACTGGACCCTTCATACGCGTCGGAAGAGCGCTCTCCATTCTCAAACACCGATTCCATATCACCGTCCAGGTAGTTGCGGTAGTCCGATCTCCTGTAATTAAACCTGCCCTCTGCATCAGCTTCTGTAATGGGTTCGCTTCGCGGACGGCCCAGGCTGTCGAGCATGGGTGTTCCGTTGGCATCCTGGCTCAATTTCTGGAACTGGTTTCCGCGAAAAGGCCTGAAATCGGAAACATCTTCGTAAGACATGGGACGATATACATCGGCAACCCACTCATTCACGTTTCCGGCCATGCAGTACAGACCATAATCATTGGGCCAGTAAGAGGTTACGGGAACAGTAATCGAACCGGCGTCGTTCAGGCTTCCGGCCATACCCATCAAATCACCTTTGCCACGAACAAAATTGCCTCGCATCATTCCCATGTCCCTCGGATCATCATTTCTGACGTTGTGACCATCCCATGGATAGGTTCTGCGCTCCCAGACCAGCTCTTCAACGGTATTCCCGATCAGCGAAAGGGCAGCAAATTCCCACTCTGCCTCGGTGGGGAGCCGGTACTTGGGCAGAAGAATGCCATCCTCCATGCCCACTAGCCTCGATTCCGCATTGGGATTGAGACTGGGAATGGGTTCAATGATATTTGGCGTATAGAGGCCGTACATATAGGCTTCCGTATTGAAGTTCCGCTCATCCTGCTGATCGGTGGAGAGTTCAATGTGACCCATGTTCACCAGGACCATCTCATTGACCCTGTCGGTTCTCCACAGGCAATAATCAGAGGCCTGCAGCCAGTTCACACCTACAACCGGGTACTCGTTAAAAGAGGGGTGGCGAAAATAGTATTCAACATAAGGCTCATTATATGCCATCGGATCACGCCATACCAGTGTATCGGGCAGGGCTGCCCTCACCACCTGGGGATTGTTCATCCCGAACACGCGGGAGAGCCAGTGAATGTACTCCTTATAGTCCACATTACGGATCTCGGTAACATCCATGTAAAATGAACTCAGGGTCACCCTCCGCGGAATGTTATTCCATTCGTAAAGCACATCATCCTGAACCTTACCCATGGTAAAGGTACCCCCTTCAATCAATACCTGCCCGGGGCCTGCTTCCTGTTCAACAGCCTGTTTTACTTCAAATCCTCCGTTTTCAGCGTCATTATATGCCCACCCGGTGGTAGTTGAAACTTTGCCAGAGGAGGTTGTATCCTTATTACTGCACCCTGCAATCAGCAGGACGGCTAAAATAACAGGGAACACTCTCATCATCATTTTCATGGCTTTAATGGTTTTTCTGGTACGTTTAATCATGGCTAATTTAAAAACATATATCAAAAGTAACTAAATTTTAGGACTTTTTATTGCCCCCGGTTTCACTGACTTATAAAGGTTTTCAAAAATAATAATAAGCGACAATTCATGAGCCCCCATGGTAGGAATATAGAGTTCGGGGGTTGAAAGTTTTGCATCATAACTATACCGGAACCTGAATTTATCACGGGAATAGCCCATTGAGAAGATGGCAGTTCCGTAGGAGAAAAGCAAATCCTGCCTTACCCATACCCCGGCCAGCACGCTTTTAAATACCACTTCCAGGCCGTAATTGATCTGTTGATAAATATCCTGCTGGAGAAAAATAATATTTGGTGACAGCTGCAATACCTCACGCCCCAGCCTTTTTTCGTATACCGGGATCAATGCTCCCATATGTGCCGAGTACCTCCTGGAGAGCCGGGTGTTCGGATCTTCCGTAGGCGACATATAGGGCTGAATGAGGTGGTGACAGGCAAAACCTCCGTATATATTCTTATAAAATGCGGCAAATCCGACCGCAAAATCGGGGTACCATTTGGAATAACCCTGGATTTCGGTGGCTGACCCTCCTGTAAGCTCATCGGGAAGTACCAGTCCGGCCGGGTTGAAACTCCGCTGACCCACCGAGGCCTGGAATCCTCCCGTCATGGTCAGACGGCGTGTAACTTTAAGGTGATAGGCGTAAATGGCATCCAGCGACATGGTGTTGAATACCCCTCCCCCCTGCCGGTCGTTTACCACGTGGACCCCGATACCCCCCTGGGCGGGTTCCAGGTACTGCTCATAGGCGGCATGATAAGTGTTGTAGGATTCTGCCGCTGCCGGCCACTGATTGCGATAACCCAGGCTGACCTTGGTGATTCCCTCCACTCCGGCCATGGCCGGATTCATAAAAAGCTGGTTGGCATAGTATTGTGAACTGATGGGATCCTGGGCCATGGCTCCGCTCCATGCAAGGAACCATACCCCCAGCACCGCCGGCACAACCCCATATCGGCTTTTAACTTTCATTTAACCATCCCATTTGCAACCTTTTCTGCAATTTTATGCACTTTGCACTGTAAGGAAAACTGATTATCCCACACTAACCACTAAGCACTGAGTACTGAGTACTGAGTACTATGCACTATTTTTTTGCGTTATAGTATATATCTTAAAACAAACGAAATCGTATCTATATTTGTTGCTGCCTGCGCTTATGAAGATGAAGAATCTGATATTGATCTGCTCCCTGTTCATCCCCGCATTGCTGCCGGGACAGTCCGAAAATGTTGTAATTGAATGGGATACTAACCATGATCAGCTCATCTTTCCTCATGCCTTATACGCAGATGGAGACAATACGTTACCCTATTTAACCAGAAAAATAGAATGGAATGCCCCTGGAACGGTTCCGGTGGTCACCCTTAAGGTGGAAAAAACCTCGGAAACCCATCCCGGAATGTTGAGGTCGGTACCCCTGGAAAAGGTTAATCAGGAGCCTCTGCTGGAATATGCGCTGGTCCGGGAATCGGGTCGCCCCTTTGTGGTGGTAAAGATTCTGCCTTTTATTAAAAAGGGATCCGGAGCGATCGAAAAGGTGGACCGGTTCACCCTTCAGCTGGAAGCAAAAACGGCCCTGGCCCCCCTGAGGAGCGAATCCACCGGCAACTGGGCCGGGCAATCGGTGCTGTCATCCGGTAACTGGTTCAAAATTGCGGTGGAAGAGAGTGGCATGCACCGGCTCACTTACGAACAGCTGAAGGAGATCGGTATCCAGAACCCTGCATCAGTCAGGGTATACGGCACCGGGGCCAGGCAGCTTCCGGAAAAATTTTCAAAAGGATCTGTAGACGATCTCCGGCCTGTTCCGGTCTATATGGACAAAGGCAGTGACGGCATGTTCTCCCCGGGAGACCAAATCCTCTTCTACGCAGAGGGACCGGTGGCCTGGGAGTATAACCAGCAGGAGGATCTTTTTATTTCTCAGCTGCATCACTACTCGTGGCAAGGATTCTACTTCCTCACCGACAGCCAGGGACCTGCCATTGCGCCCGGCGATGCAACTCCCGGAAGCGGGGATCCCTCCGGTGAGGTGGACCGGTACGATTTCAGGATCCATTTCGAGGAGGAAAAATACAACCTGATCAGTTCAGGAAAGGAGTGGTACGGCGACAATTACAAGGTGATCCTCGAATACAACTACCCCTTCAGCCTTCCAAAGATGCCCACCGGTGAACCGGTCAGGATCAGGGCTTCGGTGGCAGCCCGCTCGGGGGTGACTTCAGATTTCCGTGCCAAAGCCAACGGCACCTACCTGGGAAATATCCCAGTTCAGTCTACCGACCTGGGACACTACACCTCCACCTTTGCCTTCGAAGGCAACCGGACCTTCCCTTTCACCCCCCAGGGGGAGAATCTGACGGTCTCCCTTCAATATGTTCAACCCGACTCCGACTCGGAAGGGTGGCTCAACCAGCTGGTTCTGAACGGCAGGGGTATACTGACCCTGGAGGGGGTTGACGAACTCTCCTTCCGTGATAAACTGAGCAGCGGATCCGGTAAAGTGGCCCGTTTCCACCTGGGGAAGGGAAGCGGATCGGTCATCTGGGAGATCACAGATCCGTCTTCACCCCTGAACGTACCCTACACCCTTTCGGGGGAGGATGCTGTTTTCACCATGGATGCGGGCCAGACCAGGGAGTACATCGCCTTCAAACCCGGCGGTACTTTCCCCACACCCCAATATACCGGAACGGGACTGGGGGCTGTTGTAAACCAGAACCTTCACGCGCTGGGACACCCCGATATGATCATCATTGCACCGGTGCAGTTTTTGGAGGAGGCGGAGCGGCTTTCACAACACCGAAGGGCAAACGACGACCTGGATGTGATCGTGGTTCTCCAGGAACAGGTGTTTAATGAATTTTCCTCTGGAACACCCGATGTCTCAGCCATCCGTAATTTCATGAAAATGTTTTACGACCGTTCCGAAGGACAGGGAGAATATTGCCGTTACCTGCTCCTTTTCGGCGACGGATCGTTCGATAACCGTACCCATCCCGATAAAAAGGATAATCCCAACCTGATCCTCACCTACCAGTCCGACAACTCCCTCTCGCCTACACAGTCGTTTGTGTCGGACGACTTTTTCGGTCTGCTCGACACCGACGAATCGATGTACGACGGACTGCTGGATATCGGGATCGGGCGCCTCACGGTATCCACCCTGCAGGAGGCAAAGGATGTGGTCGACAAGATCATCTCCTACAGCGATCTTGCCACCCAGGGAAGCTGGAGGAACCAGCTCTGCTTCATCGGCGACGACGAGGATTCCAATATTCATATGCGGCAGGCCGAAGCACTGGCCGCCTATGTGAGTGGGAACTATCCCTCCTACAACATCAATAAAATCTACCTGGATGCCTATCCCCAGGTGAAGGGAGCCACAGGTTTCCGATACCCCGATGTACAGAGGGGTATCAACGACCAGGTGAACCGCGGTGCCCTGATCGTGAATTATACGGGTCACGGCGGACCGGCGGGACTGGCGCACGAGCAGGTGGTAACCACCAACGATATTCTCTCGTGGAGCAACGATGGAATGCTGCCCCTTTTCATGACCGCCACCTGTGAGTTCAGCAGGTATGATGAATACGACAGGGGGCTCGACCTGGAGATCACCTCGGCAGGAGAGGAAGTCCTGCTCAACAACAACGGAGGCGGAATCGGGCTCTTCACCACCACCCGCCTGGTTTACTCGGGACCCAACCACGCGCTCAACGAACGGTTCTACGAGGTGGTGTTCGAGAAGGATGCAAACAACCGGAACTACCGGTTGGGCGATATCATCGTTTACAGTAAAAACAATACCGGAGCAGGGGTCAACAAGCGCAACTTCACGCTCCTGGGCGACCCTTCCCTCCGCCTTGCCTACCCCGAGCACAGGGTGGTGACCGACTCCATCAACGGGATCTGCCTCCTTGAATCGGCCGATACCCTCTCGGCCTTTGACTGGGTGAGGGTGACCGGACATGTGGAGACCCGCGACGGTGCGCTTATGGAGGGTTTCAGGGGTGAAGTGTTCCCCATGGTATTCGACAAGGAGAAGAAGATCGAAACCCTTTCCAATGATGGTACCCCGCCGTGGGATTTTATGGCACGAAACAGCATCCTGTACAGCGGAACAACCACCGTTACCAATGGGCGGTTCTCCTTCGGATTTTATGTCCCCAAAGATATCAGCTACGCTTTCGGCAGGGGGAAGATCAGTTACTACAGCAACGACTCTGCCCTCGACGCCCATGGTTCCTGCGAAGGATTCATCGTGGGAGGAATCGGAACAGAAAATGTGCTGGATAAAAACCCGCCGGAGATCGGGCTCTTTATGAACGATACTTTTTTCCGGGATGGAGGAATTACCGATCCGCATCCCACCCTGCTGGTGATCGCCAGGGACAATTACGGGATCAATACCACCGGGAACGGAATCGGACATGACATTACCGCCGTCCTTGACAACAACAGGGGCAACGCCCTCATTTTAAACGAATTTTTCACCGCCGGAATCGATAGTTACAATACGGGAATGATCCGCTATCCTTACTCAAACCTGGAGACCGGGCCCCACGAAATCACGGTCAAGGTATGGGACATACACAATAATTCGGCCGAAGAGAGCCTTGAATTCCTGGTGATCGATTCGGAAGAGATGCTCATCGAGGAGCTGTTCAACTACCCCAACCCGTTCAGCGATCATACCCTTTTCAACATTGAGCACAACAGGCCCGACCGTGCCATGCGGCTGGTCATTACCATCCATAACCTTTCCGGGGAGATGGTGAGGATCATCGACCGGCAGGTTTACTCACCGGGCTACAGGCTTGAACCGGTGGAGTGGGCGGGCGATTCTTCAGGGGGAGCCCGGCTGGGAGGCGGGGTTTATATATACAGGGCCACCCTTACCACAGAGGATGGTCAAACGGCCACAGCAAGCGGAAAACTGGTTCTGCTGAATTAAATTTTATAAAGTGAGCAACCCTTACATAATAAAAACACCAATTATCCGTTGATTTCGTAGTATATTTGCAGACCAAAACTTAAATGATGTTGAAAGGATTTAGAATTGGATTCATAGTGTTGTTAACCGCGTCGTTACTGGCTTCTGCCACACATCTTTCGGCACAGATCGAATCGGGTGACCTGGGCGGAGGAGAATTGAATACCATTAAAACAGCCGTGTCTTTCTTAACCATTGCCCCCGACTCAAGGTCAGGTGCCATGGGCGATGTTGGAGCAGCAACCACTCCCGATGTGAATTCCCAGCACTGGAATATCGGGAAATACGCTTTTCTTGATAAGAAGGGCGGATTCGCCATTTCATACACCCCGTGGCTCAGAAACCTGATCCCCGACATAAACCTGGCCTATCTTTCAGGATATTACCGCATCGACGACAACCAGGTGATCAGTTCATCACTTAGATACTTCTCCCTGGGTAACATTGTGTTCACCGATATTACAGGGACGGTAACCGGTCAGTATAACCCCAACGAGTTTGCGGTGGATGCAGGCTATTCACGGCTCTTCACGGATCATTTCTCAGGAGGGCTCGCCTTCAGGTTCATCCGTTCCGACCTTACCGCCGGTCAGAATACAGCCGACGGACAGGAAACCCAGCCGGGAATCTCTTTTGCCGCCGACCTTGGTTTTTACTACCAGAGTGAAGTGGACCTGGGTACCGGCGACGGCGAATGGGCCGCAGGCGCCACCATCACCAACATGGGTACACCCGTCTCCTACACAGCCGACGCCCAGAAAACACCGATCCCGACCAACCTGAGGCTCGGGGGGCGTTTTACATACAATATTGATGACTATAACAGCATCACGGGAACCCTGGATCTGAACAAGCTCCTGGTGCCCACCTCGCCCGTAATCACCCAGGACACCGCCACAGGCGATGACATCATTGTCCGCGGGAAAGAGGCCCCCGGATCGGTGGTGATGGGTATGGTCCAGTCCTTTTACGATGCTCCCGGGGTACAGAAGTCCAACGGCGAGTACAGCGTGGCACAGGAGGAGTTCCATGAAATTGCCTACAGTGCCGGTATTGAATACTGGTACCGAAGCCAGTTCGCCATCCGTGCCGGCTACTTCAACGAGCACTCTACCAAGGGCAACCGTAAATATTTTACCGTGGGGATCGGCCTGCAGCTGAACGTCTTTGCACTCGACTTCTCCTACCTGGTGCCCACAAACGGGCAGAACAGTCCCCTTGCCAATACCCTGAGGTTTACCCTCGGATTCAACCTCTAAAAAACCTATGGCATTCCGCATCGGATTTGGCTACGATGTGCACCGGCTTAAAGCAGGGATCCCCTTCTGGCTTGGCGGCGTGAAAATACCCCATGAGAAAGGGGCTGTGGGCCATTCCGATGCCGATGTGCTGATTCATGCCATCTGCGATGCCCTGCTGGGTGCTGCAGCCCTTGGCGATATCGGCACCCATTTCCCCGATACCGATCCGGCCTACAAGGGCATAGCCAGCACCCTGCTATTGAAGCAAACGGGCGATCTGCTCAGGGAAAAGGGGTTCGGGGTGGGCAATATCGATTCCACCGTCTGCCTTGAGGTTCCCAAAATTAAGCCCTACATCCCGCAGATGAGGGAAGAGATTGCCCGTTGCCTGCAGATCGATATGGCGGCAGTGTCCGTGAAAGCCACCACCGAAGAGAAGCTGGGATTCACAGGCCGTGAAGAGGGCGTCTCCGCCTATGCGGTAGCATTGATTCAATAAATCCATATCTTTGTTCCGGGTCCCATAACATCAGTCGGTTGAAAAATTTAAAAACAGTGGTCCTCGGAGCCAGTCCCAACCCGGTCAGGTTCTCCTACAAAGCAGTAAAAAGCCTTTTGCGGCACGAAATTGAGGTCATTCCGGTGGGTTTCCGAAGCGACGAGATCGAGGGAGTTGAGATCCTGACGGGAACTCCCCACATCGAGGATGTGCATACCGTCTCGCTTTATATCGGATCGAGCCGCCAGGAGGAGTATATGGACTACATCATTTCATTGAGGCCCAGGCGGGTCATCTTCAATCCGGGTACGGTCAATCCCGCCTTTATGGGAAGGCTGCAGAAACTGGGGATCGAACCGGTCAGTTCATGCATGCTTGTTATGCTCAAGGAGGGCGAATTTTAAACTGCCGGATTTACGATCCCACCCTATGAAAGGAATCTACAACCTGGAATCGGTCAAGGAGCTGATCCTCGAAAAGCGCGGAGTACTGCTCTACTTCTCCAACGACATGTGTTCGGTTTGCCGGGTGCTGAAGCCCAAAGTGGAGGAGCTGCTTGCCACAGCGTTCCCGGAAATGGAGACACGCTACATCGATATCGATAAAAGCCCTCTTCTATCCGGACAATACCGGGTTTTCACCATTCCCACTATCCTGATCTATTTTGAATCAAAGGAGCAGGCCCGCCTCTCCCGGAACATCAGCATTCACCAGCTGACCGAAATCATCGAAAGACCCTACACCCTCCTTTTCGGGGCGTAGCTCCGCTCACTTCAGCAAAAATCAGCTCCGCTCACTCCGGTAAAAGCCCGTCGATCACCGCATCATCAACCAGGAAAGGAAGGGTGACAGTCAGACCCGGTGTCCTTTCCATCTCCCTTTGAATAGCCTGCATGGCCCCTTTGTTACGGGCCCAGCTTCTGCGGGCGATCCCGTTATTCACATCCCAGTGCAGCATCATCTCCAGCCGGCGATCGGCCTCCCTGCTGCCATCGAGGAGCATTCCGAATCCGCCATTGATCACCTCACCCCAGCCCACTCCGCCCCCGTTGTGAAGGGAGACCCAGGTGGCACCCCGGAAGGAATCTCCGATCACGTTCTGCACCGCCATGTCGGCCGTAAAGGCCGATCCGTCATAAATATCGGAGGTTTC
>JAWOHR010000092.1:0-19490 GCA_046485075.1 Bacteroidales bacterium | reverse complement strand
GGAACTGATCTGCCGCCACACTTCATGGATCAAATGATCGGAATAGCCCCGCTCGCGGCCATTGTCAAAAAAACGCCGGGCGATCCGGTCGAACTCCGCCCTGGAACGATATTTTCCACTCATGGCACGCCGTAAAACATCGGCATCTGCCAGGTCAAGCCCGGCAAAATGATGACAAACCTTGATTACATCCTCCTGGTAGACCATTACACCAAAAGTCTCCTTCAACTGCTCCTCCATAATAGGGTGTAAATACTCAAAATCACCGGGATGGTGGAAGCGGTGAATGTACTCGCGCATCATGCCCGACTGAGCCACACCAGGCCGGATGATGGAACTGGCAGCCACCAGGGCGCGGTAGCTGTTGCACTTCAGTTTGCTTAATAGTCCGCGCATGGCCGGGCTCTCAATGTAAAAACAGCCATTGGTTTCACCGTTTTTCAGTTGATCCAGAACAGCCGGATCCTTTTTAAACTCATCAACCCGGTGTACATCCACCACGATTCCCCTGTTGCGACGAACAATCTCAGCACACTCCCTGATATGCCCAATGCCACGCTGACTGAGGATATCCAGCTTCTCAAACCCAAGGGCTTCGGCCACATACATGTCAAACTGGGTGGTAGGAAGGCCCTTTGGCGGCATATCCAGGGCAGTGTATGCAGTAAGAGGCTCCTCGGAGATCAGCACACCGCCGGCATGAATACTTCTCAAATTGGGAAAATCCATCAACAGGCTTCCCGCTTCGAAAATGCGCCTGGTAATGTGGTTGTCATTCAATTTGCTTTCAGGTTCTTTCACCAGAAGGTCGATCTCCTCTTTGGGAAGACCATATACTTTGCCCAGTTCCCGGAAGATGGAGCGGTCCCTGAAAGTGGAAATGGTGCCAATGAGCGCCGTATGCTTCCGCCCATATCTTTTAAAGATGTAGTCCAGCACTTCATCGCGCTCCTTCCAGGAGAAATCTATGTCAAAATCGGGAGGAGAGGTTCGCTTGGGATTGATAAAACGTTCGAAATAGAGGTCCAGGTCAATGGGATCCACATCGGTGATGCGCAGGCAGTAGGCCACAATAGAATTGGCACCGCTGCCCCGTCCCACATGATAGAATCCGCGCGACATGGAATAACGGATCACATCCCAGGTGATCAGGAAATAAGAGGAGAAACCCAGCCGGTCGATGATCTCAAGTTCATGCCTGATCCTCCGTTTCGCCTCTTTGTTCCCACATCCGTAACGGTACTCCATACCCTCCAGGGCCAGCTTCTCCAGCAGGACCTTGTCGTCAACACGTGTTCCGGTGAAGGTCTTCTTGTTTTTCACCGTGATGAAATCAAAGTCCATCCAACAATCCTTTATGACCCGCTCGCTGTTTCGCCGGATCTCCGGGCAATCGTCGTAGGCGCAGTGAAGCAGGTCAGGAGAGAGCAATACATCGCTCTTCTCTGCCAGGTGGCCGGGCTTCAGCTGACTCAGCAGGATGTTATGGTCAATGGCCCTCAGATGCCTGTGAAGGGCGTGATCCCGCTCATCCAGGAAGGTTACCGGGTGCCTCACCACCAAGCGTGACCAATCAGAACTCCATTGTGAAGTGAGGATTTTGTTCACCTCACCCGGTCGTACCCCAATCAACTCCTGCTCCCGCATCTTCGTCCGCTTGCCCCGCTGCTTACCCTCCCATGGATTTTCGCGGAAATCATAAATAAACCACACATCATCCAGGGGAGGGGCCCGATCCGGCAGGGGCAATCCCGTTTCATTGTGGTAAGAGAGAAATTCATTCAATTCCCTGAATCCATTGGGATTCCGGGCAATGCCTGCATAGAGGAAACGGTCCCCGTTCCGGTATTCGATCCCGGCAATGGAACGGATTCCCTTTGCACGGCACGCCTTCACAAAGTCCACCATCCCCATGGCGTTGTTGATGTCGGTCAGCGCAAGCGCTTCAATGCCCAGCCGGGCCGCTTCTTCCACCAGCCTCTCCACAGCCATGGTCCCATACCGCAAACTGTAATATGAATGATTATTTAAGTAAATGCTCACGTCGTTCACATTTTAGCGGAGGACTACCTATACCAATACCGATACCGGCGGTTCTTTAAATTATCAACCTGCTGGCGATCTTCCGGGGAGGGGACTGCTTTTTGCTGCTCGCCTCCGGCGGTGCGCTCCTCCAGCTCGTGAAGTTGTATGCCACTGGCTCTTTTGACCGTATCGGATCCATAGCGCCGGCGCAGTTTATCCACTGCCATATAGAGATGTACCATTTCCGATGTGTCTTCGAACAGGTTCAGTTGCTGTACCCCGCGGATCAGTCCGGAAAACCTGACACCCACCAGCCTGATCAGCATGCGCCGCTGGTAGAGGCGATCAAAGAGCTCCCTGGCAATGGGCATCAGCTCATGATCGAAGGAGGTGTATGGAACCCGTTTTTGCAGTGTGTGGGTGTCGAAATTGGAGTAGCGAATCTTCACAGTGACAATGGAGGAAAGCTTCTCCTCTTTTCGCAGCTGAAAGGCCAGTTTCTCGACCATGGAGGTGAGCAGGTCGCGCAGCCCGGACACATCCATGGTGTCATGCTGAAAGGTCCTTTCGCTCCCGATGGATTTCCTCTCGGAGTACTGGATCACTGGGGTCGGATCGATGCCGTTGGCCTTCTTCCAGATCACAATGCCGTTCTTTCCCAGCAGGCTCTCCATCATCTCCATGGGAATCTCTCCCAGGGTCCCGATGGTCCCGATACCCATGGAACGCAGCAGATGGAAGGTCCGGTTCCCGATCATGGGAATCTTCCGTATGGAGAGGGGAGAGAGAAAAGACTTTACCCGGACATCCGGAATCTCGATCTCACCATTGGGTTTGGCCTCTCCCGTAGCAATCTTGGATACGGTCTTGTTGACTGACAGTCCACAGGAGATAGGCAGTCCGATCTCTTTCATGATCCGCCGCCTCAGTTCGCTGGTCCACTGCATACACCCAAAAAACCGGTCCATCCCGGTGAGATCGAGGTAGTGCTCATCAATGGAGGCCTTCTCATACACAGGTGCCTGCTCGGCAATGACATCGGTTACCATCCGGGAATACTTACTGTAGGTATCCATATCCCCCCTGATAACGATGGCTTCACTGCACAGCGATCTGGCCATCTTCATGGGCATGGCCGAATGCACACCGAACTGTCTGGCCTCGTAACTGCAACTTGAAACCACACCCCGGTCCGACATACCCCCGATGATCACAGGCTTCCCCTCAAGCTTGCTGTTACCCAGCCGCTCCACCGACACAAAGAATGTATCCAGATCCATATGTACAACACTTCGTATCATAAAAAAACTTACCCTTTTGTTCAATTACTCAATTACTTTTTATATATTTGATTAGATTATAATCATTTATTTGATTACAATATAATCATATGTTTGGTTTAACGCAACAATAAGAGGGGGATTTAACATGTTTTTTGATTCAAATATCAAGCTCCTGCGCAAACGCAGGAAACGTACACAGGATGAGGTGGCAGAACACCTGAAAATGAAGAGGTCCACCCTGAGTGGTTATGAAAACAGGGTGGCTCAACCAGGGGTAGAGGTGCTGCTTCTTTTTGCAGATTTTTACCAGATCGCAGTGGATACCCTGCTGAAGGTGGACCTTTCAAAACTGAGTGAAACACAACTCCGGCAGCTGGAGCAGGGGGAAGATGTTTTTTTGCGTGGTGGAAACCTGAGAGTGCTGGCATCAACGGTCAATAGTGAAAACCGGGAGAACATCGAACTGGTTCCCGTGAAAGCCCAGGCAGGATATACCAATGGTTTTTCCGATCCGGAATACATCAGCGACCTGCAGGTTTTCCACCTTCCGTTTCTTTCGGAGGAAAAGAAATACAGGACTTTCCAGTTAAAAGGCGACTCGATGCTTCCTATACCGGAAAAGGCTTGGGTCACCGGTGAATATTTACTGGATTGGAATACCCTGAAAACCGGAGAAGCCTGTGTGGTACTGACGGTCAATGACGGGATTGTTTTCAAGATCGCTGAGAACAGGATAGGGGATGAAGGAAAACTTATACTCTACTCACTGAATCCCATCTATGAACCCTACCACATTGCTGTTGGAGAGATCCGGGAAATCTGGAGGTTTGTTCATTTCATAAGCCACGAGATCCCGGAACCGATCATTCCGGAAAACCAACTTGTGAGAACGGTGGCTACACTAAAGCAGGACCTTGACCGGCTGAAAATGAAATTTAATTGAGCCCAAAATCATTACCCAGTTCTATCTCCTGCTGACGGATCATATTCAGGTACCTGAGCTGGCCTACCAGGTATCCTTCTTTCTGGGTTCCATCCGGCAGGCAGATGAACCGGTATTTTTCATCGGAAGGGAGGTTCAGGGCCTTTACGACATCCTGCCGGGTAATGTGGGCGGAATCAAAGCCTTTGAGAAATTCGCTGTCAAACCTATCCATATAATTCCTGATTTGAATCTTCAGCTCCTGGCTCTGAATAGGTTCAGAACATGATTGACGCCTGATTGCTCCACCTGAGTATAGTTTTCCCTCAAGTCGTTTACTATAGCTAAGAATCTGAACAACTGCCAGTGACACAACAGAAATAACCATCCTTCCTCCGGGATTTTCCGCAACAACCTCCTTCAGGCCAACCTCACAGCCAAATTCCTGTATCTCCTGGTTTATAACAAAGGGAATCGCAAAAGTGATACCCGAACTGCGTGCATCCCCGATAAGTTGCTGGTAGCGAGGTTCGAAAATCCTGAGTGGCATATCTTCCCCGGGTAAGAGAAAAACACTCAATGGAAAAAAGGGAAGTATTTCAGGTTTTTGTTTCATTCATTTTAGATATGAATCCTAAACAAATTTTCTTTCATATTTGTTTAACTTTTGACATCATAGAGTTGACTTTTAACTTTTAACTTCTGACTGCCATGTGTTTTACCATTGAAGTTCATCTAACCCGAAAGGCAATTGAGAAGAGGTTCGCAGTGGATACCTCTGCGTTGTACGATTTTGATTTTAACTATTTCTACAGGGCTTTCAGTAATCCAATGATTCCGGTGATTGCAGGGGACTCTTCCCACATGGTGCAACTCATGCAATGGGGTTTGATTCCCTCCTGGGCTAAAGACCGTCAAAAAGCTGAAGAGATCCGAAAGGGCACATACAATGCCAGGGCAGATTCTATTCATGAAAAACCCTCTTTCAGGGAGCCCCTTCTGAAGGGCCGTTGCCTGGTGCTGGCAAATGGATTTTTTGAGTGGCAACATGTGATAGGAGCCAAAATTCCCTGGTATATCAGGCTTAAGAGTGAAGCTCCTTTTGCTTTTGCAGGGTTGTATGATACCTGGAGGGATCCTGAAATGGGTGAAATCATCCACTCATTTACCATTGTTACCACCGAAGCAAATCCATTAATGGAGAGGATCCATAATTCAAAAAAACGAATGCCTGTAATTCTCACGCCCGAAAATGAAAAGCATTGGATTTCGAGTGATATTTCTCTGCATAAGGCCCGGCAACTACTCCTCCCACTGAATGAAAGTGAGATGTGTGCACATATGATTTCGCCTGCAATTTCTAAGGCAGGGGCAGACCCAACTGATTCATCGGTGATCAAACCCTATGATTACCAGGAGACAGGATCCCTCTTCTGAAAGGTTATTAACTTTTGTTAATAACCAATGTTCACTCAATGTGTATTTCTTCACTTTATTTTATTTGGTTCGAGGCGCTTTTTCTTCTATATTTGTTAATACCAAGTGAGCGATAAAAGGCCACTCAGTTCTTTAAATGATGCAATCAGAAGCAACCGGGGTAACCCGGATGCGTGAACAGAGTCACGAGGACAGATAAACAGGTATTGAAACTGTCCCGCCGGTTTTCGGACCGGGCTGTTGACTGGAATACCTGATGGGCTGTAACAGGCAAATCAGGAGATTCAAAACTGAAACCGTAGAGTACCTGAATACGCGGAAGAAGTTGTTAACAGTTGAGCACGCAATACTGTCCAAGGACAGCGAACGTGCAAGTTATCCGATTCGTCGGATGGCGAAAGGGAATTCAGGACTCCGGTCTTGTTTTCCGGCAAAATAACAGTAGCTTGGCACAAATTAGCGACTTCGGTAGCTAGGGAGTGGAATGGGAACCAGATGCAAATTTGGCTCCCATTCGTGTTTTATAACCCTCCCGCGTAATACGAAGTGCTATTTTCTACCCGGGCTCCATTTACTTCGCACTGATTTCTGAATACAAATTCACTTCTTTTGATTAAAACCTGAAGTTATGGTACCAAAGGTTCAAATACCCTATACCAAAGTCAGTTTTTGGATGCGAATGGATATATTACAAGCCGCTATTTAAAGTATTCGCTACCTTAAATTATCGATGGAATAAACATTATATCAATATATTACATATATTTGCATTTTTTAATAATGGTGAAAAAATTACTGGTATTTATTGTTTTGCTTTTTCTCTTCTTTTTCGGAGAGATAGCCTTTACCTTTTCCGACAAAGCTTATCCCTCATTAATAAATGATCAGGAGGTCCCCTTTTCATTGATGCTTGACAACCATTACTCCGATTTTCAAGAGACCGAAGTTATCGATCGCAGCTTGAATTCCTTCCTGAAGGAATGGAAAATCAAGGGTGCAAGTGTGGCCATTACAAAAGACGAACGGCTGGTGTACGCCAAGGGATTTGGAACCGCTAATGAAGAGACCGGGGAAGAGGTGATGCCAGGACATCTGTTCAGAATCGCCTCGGTATCCAAACTGATCACTGCCGTGGCTATAATGAAGCTCTATGAAGAGGGGAAACTGGGACTGGACGACAAAGTATTCGGGGAGAAAGGAATCCTGAATGATTCGCTTTTCCTTAATTACAGTGATCCCAGGTACGAGGAGATCACCATCAGGCAGCTTCTGAACCATACTCCCGGATGGTCCAGGTATGCAGGCGATCCCATGTTCTCATCCCTCTACATTGCCAGAAAGATGAACCTGGAAGCACCTGCAGAATTTAATGAAGTTCTTCAGTTTGCGCTTTCGAGGAAATTGAACTATCAGCCGGGTACCCGGTATAGTTACTCCAATCTGGGATACGGTATTCTTGGAGAGATTGTGGCCAGAAAGAGTGGAATGACCTACCAGGATTACGTTCTGATGAATATCCTTAAGCCACTTGATATCAATGATATGCACATAGGAAGGAGTTACTATGGCGACAAGTATTCCAACGAGGTCAGGTACCACAGTAGTGACGGAGCGATGACCACCTATTCATTTGATGGCTCCGGTGAGCAAGTTCCGATCTATTACGGGGGTAACAATGTTGAATTGCTTGGCCCTGCAGGTGGTTGGGTTGCTTCGGCTCCCGAACTTATTAAATTTCTTACTGCTGTAGATGGTTTTCCTGAACAACCCGATATTTTGAGACCGTTGACCATCCTTCAAATGTCCAATCCCGATGCAGCTGGAATGGGGCTGTTCGGCTGGCGTGGGAGTGACAATTACGGAACATGGTGGAGAACCGGATATCTTACCGGATCGTCTGTACTGATGGTCAGACAGCAGGATGGTTTAAACTGGGTCGTGATGATGAACACAACAACCTCCAAACAATCAAGGATACACAGATATGTTTCGGGAATGATGTTCAGAGCTGTTAATCAGGTCGATGTTTGGCCATCCATAGACCTGTTCGCAAGAGAAGCCGATCTGCCCGGTCCAATCGCCGAAATACCGGCGACAAATCCAAAACTTTAGGATTGTTCATAGATAGTTTCAATATTCGATCTATATTTAGGTAAGTTATCATGCCGGAATGGATCTTTCCTCAATCCTACATATAGCACCTGAGAATCTCCTTGATTTTCAGCCAGATCTGTTTATTACTGTCCTGAGCCACGAGACAAGGAGTACTTCCGTCGCACGATTACTGAAGGGAATGCCTTGCCAAAAAGTGACCCTTTGCATGCACAATCAGGTTAAAGAATACAGTTTTCAAAATAACCTCGGCTTCTTTCAGGAAAATGGATTTGAGATCATTACAGTGAGAGGTGAACTCCCCAATCTGGAGGATATTTTATCGGGGATTCAGTCTGAAGAGCTGAAGATCACAATGGACTGTACAAGTATGCCACAGCATTGGTATTATGAAATATTCAGCTGGTTCGCAGAGGACAATCGTCTGACTTCGGCCCATCTAAGGCTGGTTTACACCATGGCTGCATATGTGGAGGAGGGAAGCGCTCTCAAAGTGAGAAAGGTAAGGGAATTCCTCAAGGTAAAAACCAATATAAGAGGGCGAAAGCGTGCTCTAATCCTTGGACTTGGGCAGGAAACCGGTGTTTCTGAGAGTATCTGCAGGATTGTAAAACCCGACCTGCTCTACCTTTTTTATGCAGATCCACCAGTTGAAAAACAGTTTGTAGAGAAGGTTTTTGTCAATAATCATCCGGTAATTAATGACATATCAATCAGGAATTTAATTTCGTATCCTGTATTTAACGGGCAGATCATTTACCAAACCCTTACCGATGTAATTCTCCCCTTGCGCAATGAATACTCTATCACAATTATTCCTCAGGGACCCAAGATCTTCTCCGTTGCCTCCATGTTGCTTCAGATGGGATATCCCGATATGGTGCTCAGTTACCCGGTTCTTAAAAAAGCCCCTTTAAAGGACAGGATGCCCTCAGGCGATCCTGTTATTCTGGATATTCTGTTCGAGTTAGAAGAGTAAAAACATTTTCAAAGTAACATTGTTATACCATCGAAGTTATGAATACACCACACCCAAATAATATTTTTCATGGCCACTTTTGAAATTATCATGCCAAAGATGGGGGAGAGTATTGAGGAGGCAACTATTACAAAATGGTTTGTTAAGGCGGGCGATAAGGTTCAGGAGGATGATGTACTTCTTGAAATTGCCACCGATAAGGTTGACTCTGAAATACCTTCGCCTGTTGAAGGGGTTTTAAAAAAGATTTTCTTTAAGCAGGATGAAGTGGTTGCTGTAGGTGCAGTAATCGCTTTAATCGATCTGGACGGGGATACTGTTCAGGAGGAATCTCAAATCCAGGAAGAGGAGCCTGCCAAGTCATCCGAAGTGATTGAATCGACAACAATCCCCACTATTGCCTCCCGGGAGGAAAGATTCTATTCACCACTTGTAAGGAAAATTGCAGCCGAAGAGGGTATTTCACAGGAAGAACTGGATGCCATTTCGGGAAGCGGACTAAACGGACGGGTTCAGAAAGATGATGTGATCCGGTTTCTCGAAAGCAGGGGTACCGTAAAACCTGAAAAGCCTTCTTCCGCAACTGTAGCATCAACTTCACCTGCACCTCAAGTGGAAGCTTCTGCTCCCGTTAAATCAGATCAGCAAGATGAAGTGATCGAGATGAGCCGTCTCCGTAAACTGATTGCCGAACACATGGTGAAATCCAAGCAGGTATCTGCACATGTGACCAACATGATTGAGGTTGATGTAACCAACGTGGTGAATTGGAGAACCAGGATAAAGGATGATTTTCAAAGAAAAGAGGGTGTAAAACTCACCTATCTTCCAGTATTTTTGGAAGCCACGGTGAAAGCGTTACGCGATTTTCCGCATATTAATTCATCCGTGGCGGGTGATAAGATCATAGTTAAGAAACGGATCAATCTTGGAGTGGCAGTATCTTTGCCCGGCAACAACCTGATCGTACCCAATATTAAGGATGCCGATTCACTTAATCTTACAGGGATAACCAAGCGTATGAATGAACTTGCCACGGCAGCAAGAAGTAACAAACTGAGTCCGGATGACATCAGTGGGGGGACCTTCACGGTGACCAATTTTGGTAGTTTCCAAAATGATATCGGGACACCCATTATCAATCAACCCGAGGTGGCAATCCTTGCTGTGGGTGCTATAAAAAAGAAACCTGCGGTACTGGAGACCGAATTTGGAGATGTAATTGCCATCAGACAAATGATGTGGTTATCACTTACATATGACCACAGAATCATAGATGGAGCACTTGGAGGTGCCTTCCTCAAAAAACTGGGAGATTATATTGAATCCTTTGATCCCGAATCGGGGAATTTTAAATAGCATTTGAAGATGTCAAAGAATAAAACATACAATATAAAAAATACAGAAAAGGAGACTCTGGCCAAATGGTTTAAACTGATGCTTGTAGGGCGGACCATTGATGACAGAGCCCCGAATTATCTCAAACAGGCCATCGGATGGTCTTACCATGCACCTTATGCAGGGCATGACGGGATTCAGCTTGCCATCGGGCAGGTTTTTGACCGTGAGTATGACCACCTTTTTCCCTATTACAGGGATATGCTTACCACGTTATCGGCTGGACTATCAGCCGAAGAGCTGATCCTGAACGGAATATCCAAAGATGCCGATGTTGCCGGCGGAGGAAGGCACATGTCCAATCATTTTGCCAAACCGGAATGGAATATACACAATGTATCCTCCTGCACTGGTAATCATACCCTGCATGCTGTGGGTGTTGCCAGGGCCATTAAAAAATATAAGGTTCCAGGTGTGGCCATCAGCTCACAGGGAGAATCTTCCGTGTCGGAAGGCTATGTATATGAAGCCATTAATGGGGCAAGTAATGAAAAACTGCCTGTGATTTTTGTATTCCAGGACAACGGGTATGGCATTTCCGTACCCAAATCAGATCAGACCGCAAACCGAAAGGTGGCCAATAACTTCACCGGGTTTAAAAACCTGAAGATTTTTCACTGCAACGGAAAGGATGTCTTTGACAGTATGAACACCATGCATGAGGCAAAGGCATACGTTGTAGAACATGAACACCCGGTTATTGTCCAGGCAAACTGCGTCAGAATTCATTCCCATTCCAACTCCGATCGTCACGATCTCTACCGGGACGACTATGAACTGAATTATGTACATGCCTATGATCCACTCGCAAAATTCAGGCGGCTGTTACTCAGGTATAAGCGTTTTACCGAGGCAGAGATTGAAGAGATGGAAATCGAAGCAGCTTCCATCGTTAAGGCTGCCCACAAAGTGGGTCTGAACGCTCCTCCTCCCACTGCCGAATCCATTCATAGTTTTGTGATTCCTGAACCTTATGTGAGTGAAAAGTACCCGGAAGGAGTGCATCACTTCGAGGGCGAACCCAAAAAACTGATCGAGGGACTGAACGAGACTCTGAAAGCTGAATTCCGTCATAACCCTGACACTTTTATCTGGGGGCAGGATGTGGCCAATAAGGATAAAGGCGGAATCTTTAACGTGACCAAAGGGATGCAGCAGGAGTTTGGCAAAGAGCGTGTCTTCAACGGCCCTATCGCTGAAGATTTCATCATGGGCACCGCCAATGGAATGAGCAGGTTTAATGAAAAACTGCGCATTGTGGTGGAAGGTGCCGAATTCGCCGACTATTTTTGGCCCGCCATGGAGCAGTTTGTAGAGACGACCCATGAATATTGGCGTACCAAGGGTCAATTCTCACCCAATATCACGGTCCGGCTTGCTTCGGGTGGATACATCGGTGGCGGTCTTTACCACTCGCAGACCATTGAAGGATCGCTTACACCGTTTCCCGGAGTGAGAATTGTCTACCCCAGCTATGCAGACGATGCCGCAGGATTACTCCGGACCAGCATAAGATCGATGGGGATGACCCTCTTTCTGGAACCCAAAGCGCTTTATAATGCTCCCAAAGTAGCTACGCCCATCCCGGATGATTTTGAGGTTCCATTCGGCAAGGCAAAAATCCGGCGCGAAGGGACTGACCTGAGCCTGATCACCTATGGAAATACAACTCCCATGTGTGTTGAACTGGCAGAGAAATTCAGCAAAGAGGGGGTGGCAAACCTTGAGGTTCTGGACCTCCGCTCCCTGAGTCCACTCGATACCAAGGCCATTGTAGCTACGGCAAAAAAGACCGGAAAAGTACTGGTGGTGCACGAAGACAAAGTGTTTGGCGGATTCGGAGGTGAGATCGTTTCGCAAATTAATGAGCTGGCCTTCGAATACCTTGACGGACCGGTCAGAAGAGTAGGCTCCGCATTCACCCCGGTTGGATTCAACCGGATCCTGGAGGCAGCAACGCTGCCGAATTTGAAGCGAATTGAGGAAGCAGCCCTGGATCTGTTAAATTACTAATTTTTAAGTCCGACCGGATGAAGAAGACTGCAATTATATATAGTTACAACACAAAGAAGACCGGAAAGGTAGCCGAAATAATCCGTGGGTTTTTTAGTGATGATGAGGTCGAGATGGTGAACGCCGAAGTGATCACTGAAGAGTTGTTCATGTCGTTCGAACAGCTCATTTTGGGAGTGGCCACATGGTTCGATGGTGAGCTGCCAAATTACTGGGATGAATTTGTGCCCGCCCTCGAAGATTTGGATCTCAGCAGTAAAAAGATCGCACTTTTTGGTCTTGGTGATCAAAAGGGCTACCCTGAGAATTTCCTCGACGGTTTGGGAATCATGGCAGAGATTCTTGAAGCTCAGGGTGCAACACTGGTGGGATTCACCTCAGTACAAGGATATGAATTTGAAAGTTCAAAAGCACTGAGGGGGGAACAGTTTGCCGGACTGGCCATCGACTATGAGAACCAGGGGTCTCAGAATAAAGAACGGATCAGGGCATGGGTGGATCAGCTTAAAAAAGAATTTACTTAGTTTCCTTTTACCGGATTTTAATATATGTTGAATAGCATATATTGATTTTTATTTGCTTTTTTTGTAAAGAGTTTACGGACAAAAAAATACCTATGGCTAAAGATCGAGTTTATATTTTTGATACTACACTTCGGGATGGAGAACAAGTCCCTGGATGTCAGCTGAATACCATCGAAAAAATTGAAGTAGCCAAAGCACTGGAGGAGTTGGGAGTGGATGTGATCGAGGCTGGATTTCCTATCTCCAGTCCGGGTGACTTTAACTCGGTAGTTGAGATTAGCAAGGCAGTGACTGAACCCATCATCTGCGGTCTTACCAGGGCGGTGAAAAAGGACATTGAGGTAGCAGCAGAATCATTGAAGTTTGCCAGGAGGCCCCGGATTCATACAGGGATCGGAACTTCCTATCAACACATTCATTATAAACTTAATAGCTCACCTGAGGAGATTCTTCAGAGAGCCGTTGAAGCTGTGAAGTATGCCAAAACATTTGTTGAGGATGTGGAGTTTTATGCCGAGGATGCAGGCCGATCGGATAACAAGTACCTGGCGCAGGTGATCGAAGCAGTCATTGCCGCAGGGGCAACTGTGGTCAACATCCCTGACACCACCGGGTATACCCTTCCTGAGGAGTATGGTAAGAAAATCAGGTATCTGAAGGAGCATGTTCACAATATCGAAAAAGCCATAATTTCCACACACTGTCACAATGACCTGGGCATGGCCACAGCCAACACCATTAGTGGAGTAATCAACGGAGCCAGGCAGGTAGAGGTGACTGTAAATGGGATAGGGGAGCGTGCCGGGAATACTTCACTGGAAGAAATTGCCATGATACTCAAGAGCAGGAAGCATCTTAACCTCGAGACCAGAATTAATTCGAAAAAAATCTACGCCACCAGCAGATTGGTTTCCACCCTGATGCGCATGCCCATACAGCCCAATAAAGCCATTGTGGGCAGGAATGCCTTTGCCCATTCATCGGGAATCCACCAGGATGGCGTATTGAAGAGAAGAGATAATTATGAGATTATCAATCCCAAAACCGTTGGTATCAATGAATCGTCCATTCTGCTCACCGCCCGCAGCGGCAGAGCAGCATTGAAGCACCGCCTTGAAAAATTGGGTTATGTCTTCAGCAAGAAGGATCTTGATAAAATATATGATGATTTCGTGATTCTCGCTGATTCAAAAAAGGAGGTAGTTGACGAGGACCTGAAGGTACTGGCCGGAGCCAATTCCCGGGATGTAAAACGGAACCTGCATCTGCATAAACTTCAGGTTGTATGTGGGAAAGGTACTTCCCCTGTGGCCACAGTAACCCTTGAGGTTTTTGGTGAGTGCCGGTTTGCAACAGCGACCGGTAACGGGCCTGTGGACGCCTCTATCAACGCGGTTAAGGATATCCTGAAGCAAAAGGTGAGAATTGAGGAGTTCCTGATTCAGGCCATCACCCGTGGAAGCAATGATATGGGAAAAGTGCATATGCAGGTTGAGCACAAGAACGTGGTATATTACGGTTTTTCAGCCTCTACCGATATTATTACTGCATCGGTGGAAGCATTCCTCGATGCCATGAGTCAGATTATCTGAAATAGCAATCGCACAGCTTATTAATTTCTTGTTTAAGAAATGTATTAGATTATTGCAACAAAATGATCTGATATTTGTCTTTTTAGCACTGTTTATATTAACGGATGAAGATCAAATTGGCATATATGGGGCTATTGCTCCTGACTGCTTTGCACATTCAGGCCCTGGATGTATCCGGGAAGGTCGTGATTAGCGGCTATGTGAGGGATGCAGCCACCGGTGAGGAGCTGATTGGTGCAAATGTGGCAGTAATGGAGACCGGTTCGGGAACGATCACCAACTCCTATGGATTTTATTCTGTTTCATTGTCCCCCGGCTTCTATACCCTTGTATGTTCCTATGTGGGATATGAAACAAAGAGACTTCCTGTTCGCCTTGGAGAGGATCTGGAGTTGAATTTTGAACTGGCAGAGTCTTCGCTGGAGCTGGAGGAGGTCACCATATCGGCTGAAGCACAAAATGCAAATATAACCCGGATCGAGACAGGTTCCACACAGCTGCCCATACAGTCGATCAGGAAATTACCGGCCCTGATGGGAGAGGTTGATGTAATCAAGGCCATCCAGTTACTCCCAGGTGTGGCTGTAACAAGTGAGGGCTCCTCCGGATTCAGTGTCAGGGGCGGAAGTGCCGATCAAAACCTGATCCTTTTGGATGAAGCCACTGTCTATAACGCCTCTCACCTCATGGGTTTTTTTTCAGTTTTTAATAATGATGCCATCAAAGATGTGAAACTCTATAAGGGTGATATCCCTGCCAGCTCAGGTGGAAGGCTCTCTTCTCTGCTGGATATCAGGATGAAGGACGGAAATAAAAGGCAATTCAGTGCCACAGGGGGTATCGGGACCATCTCCAGCCGCCTTACCCTTGAGGGACCCCTCTTTTCAGAAAAAGTATCATTCCTGATCTCGGGCCGGAGAACTTATGCCGATATTTTTCTTCCCCTTGCAAAAGATTCTGCAGTACAGGATAATTCCCTCTATTTTTATGACCTGAATGGGAAGCTGAACTTTACACTTAATGATAAAAACAGGATCTTTCTGTCCGGTTATTTTGGGAAAGATGTTTTTTCCAACGATTTCGCAGGGATGTATTTTGGAAATCGTACATTCTCCATTCGATGGAATCACCTTTTCAGCAAAAAACTTTTCAGCAACTTTACCCTGCTAAATTCTCACTATTTCTATGATCTGGGTACACCCGAAAATTCCCAGCCCTATTTCAGATGGATCTCATTTTTGGACGATTATGGTGGGAAAGCAGATTTTATCTGGTATCCCATGCCTGAGCACACCTTTAAGTATGGCATTTCCAGTATTTTTCATGTGATCAAACCCGGAGCGGTTACCACAGAAGATGAGGGTGGAGGCACCTCCAAATCGGAGCTGTCCTATAACCATGCACTGGAAAGTGCAATCTACTTTTCCGGGGAGTCGAAATTAGGAGAGAAATTTGCATTTCGCTATGGCCTGAGGTATTCACTCTTTAATAATGTCGGACCGGCTACTATTTACACTTACGACGATCAATATGAGGTGATCGATTCAACCACTTACCTGGAAGGGGATTTCTTTAACAGTTACCATGGCATTGAGCCGCGTATGGCGGTAAATTTTCTCCTTGGTGAACGGAGTTCTGTCAAGGCCAGTTATTCCAGGACCAGGCAGTACCTTCAGCTGGCAAGCAACTCCACCGCGGGTACCCCGCTGGACATATGGTTTCCCGCATCGCCCAATATCAACCCGCAGGTATCGGACCAGGTTTCAGCAGGTTATTTCAGGAATTTCCTCGATCATAAAATTGAAACTTCCATTGAGCTCTATTACAAAAAAATGAATCACTCCATCGACTTCCGGGACCATGCACAACTTTTCCTGAATCCACGCCTGGAAGGCGAGCTCAGGGTAGGTCAGGCAACCTCCTACGGTGCAGAGTTCTATATCAGATACGAATTCTCAAAGGTTTCAGGATGGATCAGTTATACCCGGTCTAAAACCACCAGGGATATCCCCGAAATCAATCAGGGCGTACCCTATCCGGCTCCATATGACAAACCCAACGACCTGGCCCTTGTCTTCAGTTACGATTTATCGGCAAGAATAAGCCTTGGGGCGAACTGGATCTACAGTACAGGAAATCCTTATACCATTCCTTCCGGACGATATGAAATCGGTGGAAATATTCTTCCCGTCTATACCGGCAGGAATGAATTCAGGCTGCCGGATTACCACCGGCTCGATCTCTCTGTAACGTTTCGTGATAAGAAAAAACCTGGTAAACGCTGGTATGGTGAATGGAACCTATCCGTTTATAATGCCTATGCCCGGAAAAACGTTTGGACTCTCAATTTCGTGCAGGATGATACCAATCCCGATGTAACCTATGCAGAGATGACTTATCTCTTTTCCATCGTACCGGCAATTACTTATAACTTCACCTTCTAATGAAAAAACGGCTCCCTGGAAATAGATTCCTGATCATGGCACTGCTGATGCTCATGAATTTGTCCTGTACGGAAATCATCGATATTGAGCTGGACACTACTTACCAGAGGCTTGTGGTACAGGGAAGCATTACCAACGATTCGGTTTTCCACCAGGTTGAGTTGTCCCTTTCGGGCGATTACTTCTCCAACCAGCCTTCACCCCGGGTTTCCAATGCTTTGGTAAAGCTGGAATTTAACGATGTCATTCTTCAGATGATGGAACACGACTCTATTCCTGGCCTATACCTGACACCATATGCTTTTCGGGGAGTGATCGGCACTACCTATAGCCTCAGCATTGATCAGGTTGATGTGGATAACGATGGTGAATCTGAATCTTACCATGCAGCCTCCACCATGCCGGGAGGCGTAAGGCTGGATTCTATAAGTTTGAACTATTTCTCCTCCTATTATGGAAGCGGGTACCAGGTTTACATGTTTGCCCTTGATCCCCCATCAAGAGACTGGTACGGATTGAAGTACTGGAAGAACAGCGATCTGCTTACCGATACGCTGATCAAGTACAGCGTGCAATCCGACGATTTTTATAATGGAAAATATCTCTTCTATGGAATTCCCATCGGCTACTATTCCGATGAAGAACCTCGTGAACAATTGCAGCCTGGTGATATTGTAACCCTTGAGTTGAACAGTATTGAAAGGGCCTACTACGATTTTGTCGGAGATGCCCAGCTGGAGATATGGGGGAACAATCCCTTATTCTCAGGACCACCGGCCAACATCCGGTCCAACGTTGACAATGGAGCAATGGGAGTCTTTACTGCCTACTCCATTCAGCGTGCCTCAGCTGTGGTTTCAGAATAAAAAAAAGGTGCCCTTTTGAGACACCTTGAAATAAATTGTATTCTGATTAGTAGATTCCCACCTGTTGCTTGTTTTTTACAATGATCTCAGGGATACCGTCAAAAGTTGTGATCAGGCCGGTGACCGTCATGTGCTCCCCCAGGAAGTAGCGTTCTGGTCTCCAGTTAAATCTCCTTGCAATATTTCCCGGCAGAACCACTGTGAATTGCTGAGCAGGATAGTCTCCTCCGAAGAAGAGCAGGTAGTCATCTGTATCCCTGTTGTACCATGTTGCAGAAACACGGCCGTAGACCATTGCAACCTCTCCCAGGTTATACTGTGCATCGAAGATGGAGAGCGTATTGATCCTGTACCCGTAATTGTATCTCCAGTTGTATCTGGGGTACCATCTTGAATAATCCCTGTACATGTTGTGTGTCCAAAAAATCTCATGGTAGGCAGGGTAGTAAAGTACATTATAGTGGTGAATATAAGTGTCATGGTGATAGTTCGTCTTAACCCTGGTGCCAGGATAGACATGATGGTAGTAGTGTCCTCCGTAATACCTTTTCTCCGAAAACTTATTCTCCTTCATATCGGTATGTGTATTGGGTGTACGATAATCGGATTTGGGATTATGAGGTGTACTGATACTTACTGGCTTATTTGTTACCACTTGTCGACTTGCAGTCTCGTTATACCTTGTGGTATTCCGCTGGTCAGTACTTCTCTGAGGCTGTACAGCAGGTTGCCTGGTTTGCGACGTATTAGCCTGGGTTTGTCTCACATTGGGATTGGACTGGACCTCCCTGGTGGGGGTCTGCCTGGCCTGGGTCTGTCTCACACTGGAATTGGACTGGACCTCCCTGGTGGGGGTCTGCCTTGCCTGGGTTTGTCTCACATTGGGATTGGACTGGACCTCCCTGGTGGGGGTCTGCCTGGCCTGGCTTTGATTTAATTTGCCCTGATTTACTTCGGTTCTCTTGACAGTTGAGCGCTGCGGATTAGCCCCGTTCCCGCTACGAACTGAAGTCTGCCCGTATAAAGTACTGAATCCCATGAATAGTACTGTAATTATCGCGGTTATTTGTTTTTTTGTTTTCATGATTTCCCGGTTTTAACTGTTCTACTTCTTTGGCAATCAAAGTTCAAAATCAATGCCAAAAACGGGAAGTGTATTACATACACCTTTAAGAAATTGTTCGAAATTGTAAGAATATCAGAGTGTTACAAAAAGAAAATCCCGGCTATTTTTTCTTAACCGGGATCTTCAGGAGTAGATAAATATTAGGGTTAGTGACTATATTTTTTGTAGTCTATTCCTACTCGATGAAGGCAAATATAAAGGATAAATATCAAAATCCAAATTTTATGGCCTATTCTCCATCACGGAGTCATTTTCAATCCCATCAGAAGTCAGAATCAAAAACAGTGGCTTCATATGTGAATAGCCGGGCATATTTCCATCCATCCCTGGCCAGTCCTGCCTTATGCATGGCACAATTTTCAAGGAACTGCTCAACAGTCCATTGCTGGCTCACTGCAACCTGGGGTAACAGGGTACCCCGTTTCGTCCCATGTTCCATATAAATACCGTGTCTCCCGATTTCAATATCATCAGGTCCGGTTATGGATATCCTTGGCGTGAGAATACTGATCTCAATTCTCATCTGCAATGTCTCATTTGCCTTCAGGGGGGTGAACCTGCTATCGAGTGTGGCAGCAGCGTATGCCATTCTTTTAATATTCTCATAAAGAGGTTCATCTTCTGAAAATGTTCCAATACACCCCCTTAACTGCTTACCTACGTAGATACTGACAAATGCCCCGCACTTCTCCCTTAGTACCTCGGGGATAACTCTTTTTGTCAGAATGTGTTTACCCTCGGGCAACACCCGGTGGAGTATCTCATCTCT
>JAWOHR010000072.1:0-24250 GCA_046485075.1 Bacteroidales bacterium | reverse complement strand
CCGGACAAGCAACAGCTCTGAGTCAAATGGTTTAATGATATAATCATCTGCAGCCGCCTCCAGCCCTTCCAGCATGCTCTCCTTGTCGGCTTTGGCCGTAAGCATGATCACCGGGATGTGGTTGGTGGCCGGATGCTCCCTCAGCTTTCGGCAAAACTCCATCCCTCCCATTACCGGCATCATCAGGTCGGTGATCACCAGGTCGGGGATGTGTGCAATGGATCTCTCCATCCCTTCTTCGCCGTTTCCAGCTTCGATGACACGGTATTGGGTCCTGAACTGCTCAATAATGTAAGTCCGCAGGTCCGGGTTGTCCTCCACCACGAGGATCAACTCTTTTCCTGATCTCTTATCTGTTCCTGTTATCTTGGTTTCACTTGTTTTCTTGTCTTCACCGATTTCTTCATCCGCTTCGCTTGCAAAACCCAATAATCCCGGTTCATCATTCATGTTCCCAACCATTTCTGTGATCTCTGCACCCTGTTCCCTGTAATACGCTTCTGAAACGGGGAAAGTAAGCCTGAAAAGTGAGCCCAGCCCGGGTTCGCTTTCCACCTCGATCTTCCCGTGCATCAGTTCCACCAGCTCTTTGGTCAGTGCCAGGCCAATCCCGGACCCTTCTGCCTCACGGGTGTCGGTATCGGATACCTGGTAGAAGCGGTCGAAAATCCGTTCAAGCTGCTCTTTCTCCATCCCTTTGCCTGTATCTTTAACCGTTAAGACGGCGGTGGTCCGGTTTTCAACATCATCTGACAGTCTGTATTCCAGGCCAAGAGAAACAGTCCCCCTGGTACTGCAGAACTTGAATGCGTTGGATAACAAATTGGTAATGATCTTCTCCATCTTATCAGCATCAAAACAGGATGTTGCTGTTTCCTGTTCAATATTCATCGTAAACTGAATGCCCCTGGATTCAGCCAGGGAAAGAAAAGAACTGGCAACCGTCCTGACAAGATCCGACAGCTTCCCCCTGGCCGGATGAAGCTTCATCATTCCGGATTCCAGCTTTGAAATATCCAGCAACTGGTTGATCAGGCGCTCCAGACGCCTGGCATTGCGCAACATGATCGTACGGACCTTGCGACCGATGCCCTCGTTTTCCCGGCCCTTTTTTAATGAATCCTCAAGGGGCCCTATCAGCAATGTGAGAGGTGTCCGGAATTCGTGGGATATGTTGGTAAAAAAACGCGAACGGAACGAATCGATCTCCCTGATCTTGTCCTTTTCAAGCCTTTCAATTTCCACGGCAGTTTTAAGCCTTTCCCTTTTCACAAGGATTCCCCGGTACCAAAGTATGATATTGGTCATGAGTATCAGGTAGAGGGTCCAGGCCCACCACCTCAGCCATGGCGGATTCTGAATGTCTAATTCGAAAGTAGCTCCCTCCTCATTCCATATTCCACTGTAGTTGGACCCCTGAACCCTGAAAGTATAGTGACCGGGTCTCAATCCCTTATATTCCACATACCTTCGTGTCCCGGCAAGGACCCAATCCCTGTCATAGCCTTCCAATATGTATTTGTAGTGGTTCCTTTCAGGTTGTTCATAATCCAGGGCCGCGTATTCAAAGGATAGAAAATTTTGGTTGTATTTCAGTTCAGCCGATGTAGCATAGCTTATATCCTGTTTCAGCGGAGATTCCTTCCCCGGGTAAACCGGTTCATTGAAGATCCGAAAGTCAGTGATCACTACCGGAGGCTCCACGCTGTTGATTTGAATTTTTTCAGGTTGAAAGGTCAGTACACCTGCTTCCGTGGGAAAAAACAGTTCTCCGGATGAATTTTTATAGGGATCGGCCCAGGAAAAATGGTTTGTTGGAAGCCCGTCCTTCTTATAAAAATTATTAAATATTCCGGAATGGGTATCAAACCGTGACAGGCCATTCATGGTACTCAACCAGAGATGTCCCTGTTCGTCCTCAATGATCCCCAGCACATTGTTATCGCAGAGCCCATCTTCTACAGTATAGTGCTCGAAATGTACCTCAACCCTGTCGGTTCCGACAACAGGAGTTTTGACAAGCCTGTTTAATCCACCCCCGATGGTCCCGATCCAGAGGGTACCCGGCTCGTATTGCCTGCTGAAACAGATGGTCCGTATCCAGTCGGCGCTCAGGGAAGCTTCATCATCTGGCTGGTTGCGGTATAAAATAGCAGAGCCGGAAGTAAGGGTAAAAGGCTCAGATTTTGTAAAAGGCGGCAGCAACCTGAGCAGGCCTTCCGCAGTCGGGAACCAGAGCTCCCCGTCTACTTCCGCTTCCACACAGGTGTCGTTGTTAAAAAAGTCGGTAACCCTGTGATCAAGATGTATGAATCCATCATTTACCGGGTCATACCTGTCGTGAATTCCTTTACCCGAATTGAACCAGAGGGTTCCATACCTGTCTTTATAAAGCAGGTGTTCAAAAATGTGTTGAGATAATAGATTTCCGCCGATATTCCTTACATAGGTTTCGGTACGTCGGGAAATGGATGCCGGATCTTCTTCGTTGGGCATATAAACAACGAACTCCATCTTCCCATTCTTTGCCGGCATGGCTCTTGATGCATACGCAACCCTTGTTGCAAAACACATGTTCCCGAATTCATCTGTTTCTATACCATGGATAAATCTGCCAGGTACCACATCGTAAAAGGCTGCTTCATGTCTGGCAGCTTCGTACTGAAAAACGCCCGGATCAATCCAGGAGTACCAGAGATGATCCTCCCGGTCAATATACAATGAATTGATATAATCCAGATCGATCTCTCCTGAGCGATAAAGCGAAGTTGGCTTAATGGTTGTAAAAGCATTTCTTCGGACAGTCACCCTGCAGAGTCCCTGGTCGGGTATTCCCAGCCAGACCATCGCCGGACTTTCTACCATGAGGGATGCCATTGGATTTCTTGCTGAGGTTGTATATTCAGGTTCCCAGCTTTGGCAGCTTTCAAAATCAAAAGCACCTCCCCGTTTGGGCATAATTCTCAGAAGGCTATGGTTTACCCTGATCCACAGGATTCCGTTTTGATCTTCTCCGATACTGTATATGTCTGACTGATATCCATATCCCATCCAGAATTTGGATTGCAGTGGAATATACTTTTGAAAAGTCATCGTCTTCCTGTCAAGCAGAGACATCCCATAGCTATTGCTTATCCAGAAATTACCCTGGTTGTCCTCGTGGATAGTCATAACATGGTTGATTTCCGGGGCCTGGCTTTCAGGGAAGGGCACATGCAGTTTGAAAGATTTTTGCTCAAAATTATATTTCAGCAGGCCCCTGTTCGATCCAAACCAAAGATCACCGTTACTATCTGAATATGCTGTATAAAGCCATCCATACAAGCTCTCATTATCGCCTGCGTGAGAGAAGAAACGGGAGTCAATATAAATGAGTTCGAAGGTTTCGGTCTGCCTGTCGAAGCAATACAACTCGTATCCGAAGGCATCGTCCCCATCCATTGTAAGCACCCAGAACAGGCCTTTTTTATCCTCACAGATCTTAGAGATGGGTTGAGAAAACCGGTATGTCAGGCTGTCAGGTTTGTTGATGTATTGAAAATGCCTGATTTGCGCGAGTGGTTCTGAAGGATTGTACCTGAATAATCCATCTGATGTGCCGATCCACAGGATGCTGTCCCTGTCCTCGAAAATGGTCAGCACCTTCAGCCTGGACAGGGGATGATTGGCTCCGGAAGGAAGTTTAAGAGATGAAAAGGTGTAACCGTCAAACTTATTTAATCCATTTTCCGTCCCGACCCAGATGAAGCCCTTGCTGTCCTTCATGACTACATTCACATGATTGGAAGAGAGGCCATCTTCGGTGGAAAAATAGGTAATATCCCAGTTTTCGGGTTGGCTGAAAGCAATGGAGCTTGAAAAAAGCAGGCCCAGTATAAGGAAAAGCGAAGCCCCCTTGCTGATGTACCGGCTTAACAATAATAATATTGCAACCATCCTGATGATGTTAATTGAGCAATATCAACTACCAAAGGCCATCAATCTCAATACAAATTATGAATTATATCCGAGATAAAATATTTTGTTTGACAAAGGAGGATACAATGCATCACAACTTGAATTGTGTTTGATTATTTAGTAAATTACACACAATTAGTAACAAAGAACCTATGCATACCGGTTCAAAAAACGGCTCGGGGGATCCTTTCGCAGTTGACCTGGTGGGGATGCAGAAGCAGCTTTACTACTATGCGCTTCAACTAACCGATGACCGGGAAAATGCCCGCGACCTGGTCCAGGAAACCAGTTACAAGGCCCTGAAAAACAGGAAGCGCCTTCAGAACAGCGAACATATCAGGGCCTGGCTCTATACCATCCTCAAAAATACCTATATTAATTACCTGAGAAGCAGTCATATCAAGCATATGACTTACAATTCAGAGGAGGTTGACCAGGTTTCCAATACCGTAAAGGAGAATGGAATTCCTCCACCCGATATAATGCTTCAAAGGAAAGAGTTAAGGGAACAGATCAACCGGCTTCCCGGCTCTTATGAAAAGCCGATCAATATGATGTTATCGGGATATTCCTACAAGGAAATTGCACAACATATGGAAATTCCCATTGGAACCGTAAAAAGCAGGATTCACCTGGGAAAGAAGCGTATACTAAAGATCTATACTGCCTGATCAGACCAGATCACAAGCATCAGCCGGCATCCAGTGAGGATCTTTGCCCTCCCACTTCACATTACAGCCGATGGGATTGGTAACTGCCACAGGGACTGCTTTTCCCTCAGTCAGAGCCGAAAGGGCATTATCCAGGTCATTGACAGTGATTGCTGAAGCGTTCCTGGGCTGATCTACCGCCCTGCCAGTATAGACCAGTTTCCTCTCCCCGTTAAATACAAAAAAGTGTGGGGTCCTCAATGCCCCATAAGACAGGGCCACATCCTGGCTTTTATCATGAAGATAAATCCACGGAAACCGGTGTTCTGCCATTCTTTGAACCATATGCGGGAAATCGTCTGATTCATAGGTATTTGCACTATTAGAATTAATCCCGACGAACCTCACCCCTTTTTTCTGAAACCTTTCGGCACTCTTTCGGGTGACCTCATCGGATCCAATTACATATGGACAATGGTTACAGGTAAAGAAGATCACTAAAAACTCTTCTTTAAAATCGGAAATCGAATAGCTGTTTCCATCTGTTGCAGGGAGATTGAACCCGGGGGCTTTCGCCCCTATCTCTAAAGTAAATGTCATGAGTATATGAGAATTTAAGTAAATATTCAAATATGTTTATGGAATACAATTAAAATGAGAAATTGTTTAAATACATCCGAATTGGAACAAATAACAGGATAAGAATGTTATACTTTTCGATGAAACATGCGAACTTTTTCTTGCTTCTCTTACTTATGGTTTCCCTGAAACTTGAAGGACAATTTTTTACAGAGATCGGCAGGGAGTATTTATTGGAAGTAACTGCACAGGAAAGTGACACCACCTATGTGATAAATTTCTGGGCTACCTGGTGCTCCCCCTGTGTGAAAGAGATTGGCTACTTTGAAGAGTTGTTCCTGGCTCACCAGGAAAGTAAAGTGAAAGTAATCCTGATCAGTCTCGATTTTCAGGACCGTGTAGATAGGCAACTCCTTCCCTTTCTAAAGGAGAGATCCATAACTGCTCCGGTAATGTTGATGACCGATCTCGATTACAACAGCTGGATCGACCAGGTGGATCCTTCATGGTCCGGAGCAATCCCGGCCACACTCATTTACAATAGAGAGCATAGAATCTTCCTCGAACAGGAGCTTTCCAGGGAGGCGTTATTTGAATATGTAAACCAAATATCAAATTGAAATGAAAAAGATTTTTTTGACAGGAGTCTTAACTATGATGGCCTTGGTTATGCTTCAAGCCGGTTTAAACCCGGGGGATATTGCGAAAGAGTTTAAATTGAAGAATGTGGACGATACTGAGGTTTCTCTTTCCGATTATTTGGACCAAAAAGGGGTAATCATTGTATTTACCTGTAATCCATGTCCATTCTCCAACGCCTATGAGAATCGGATCATCCAGTTGCATCACAAATATGCCGGACAGGGGTTTCCCGTAGTGGCAATCAATCCCAATGATGAAACGTTATCACCTGAAGACTCTATGGAGAAAATGAAAGTGCGTGCTTCAGAGAAAAACTACCCATTCCCTTATCTAAAAGATGAAACACAGGATATTTTCAGGGCCTATGGAGCAACACGTACTCCGCATATCTATCTTTTGGAAAAGAGCGGGGGAAAATTCAAAGTTGCTTACATTGGATCCATAGACGACAACGCCATGAATGCGGCAGCAGTTACCAACCGATACCTTGAAAAGGCCATCGCAGCCGTACAGGCCGGTAATCCTCCCAAACCCAATACTACCAAAGCCATTGGATGTACTATAAAGGCAAAAGACTAATAATTCAGATTAAAAATCGCATCTTTGATCCCACAATTGAACAGATCAGAAGATGCATCTCAACATCATGGAAATTCTGGCAGCATTCATGGTGCTGTTCGCTATTATCGATATTCTTGGCTCCATTCCGATTATTCTCGATGTAAAAGCTAAAACCGGGGCTTTACTTCCCGGAAAAACAACACTGGTTGCATTTGCAATCATGCTGCTGTTTCATTTCATCGGTGAGCCGCTGCTAAATGTTTTTGGGGTGGATATCTCTTCCTTTGCCATAGCCGGCTCGGTAATACTTTTCCTGATGGGACTTGAAATGGTGATGGGGCTTACACTATTCAAACATGATGGGGGTGGTGGAGGAGCAATTGTTCCCATTGCATTTCCGCTTATTGCAGGTGCGGGGTCCATTACTACACTACTTTCCCTTAGGGCAGAATATCATTCCATCAATATTCTTATTGCACTTTCATTGAATATGATAATTGTTTATCTTGTCCTCCGTCTTACAACTTTTTTTGAGCGTTTTCTTGGCCCCAGCGGATTACATATCGTCAAAAAATTCTTTGGGATTATTCTCCTGGCAATTGCGATCAAACTATTCATGTCGAATTTGGGAATTGAAGTTTCAAAAAGCACCTAAATGAGAATAACATCCCTATTAATCATATTATCCGTTCTTGTGGGGTGCAGCGATGATGAGTTATCCTTTATCTCCATTTGCAACGAAACACCAATTCCCATTTATGCGATCTCTTACTCTTCCGATTTTTCTGATGGAAATTGGATCCAGCCAGGGGTAATTGATGAATTCTATTCCATCGGCATTAATAACCTGAATGGCTACGAATATTTTTCAGTCTATTATGACAGCCTGATCATCTACGTTAGAGATTATGAGGATGACCCTGTGAAGTTCTATTGTGACGGCACTACAATTAATTACGACCCCGCACTGAATCCCTTTATAAATCCAGAAGTCTGGATTACACGTTCCTTTCAGCGTCATTTACCGGGGAAATCCATTCAAAGTCTAGAAGAAAAACAGATTTATGAACACTACTTCAGCATAGAGCTAAGCAGTATTATTTCACTTTCCGATTCCACATTCATTGATTCAGATCCTGCTTCGTAAAGTCTCCTCCAACTGAAATTCTGATAAGGTTGTGGGATGAGATTTGTGAGTTGTATTCTTCACGATCAAGGGGATTGAATCTTCCTTAAACCCAAAATCCGAAAGCTTTGGCACCTCAAGCAGGTTCGTAATGTGAATCAGTTTCTCCTTAAAAGACTGGAGATACTCAGTATCGGTCTTATATTTGAAATCGGCAAACACTTTACTGATTATCACAAGCTTCTGAATCGCCGGATGATCAGGCTGATCAATCAGGTTTTCTATGGTATATGCAAAAACCGGGGCCATCAAGGTACCACATACCACACCATGAGGAATGTCAAAATAGGCACCCAGAGGGGAGGCGAACCCATGAACCAGTCCGAGTCCGGCATGCGCAAGGGTGATCCCGGAAAACATTGCCGCCAGTGCCATGCCCGATCGAGCCTCAAGATTGTTATCCCCTTCGAGGAATGCCCTGAGAAGATATTGTTTTACTTTTTTAAGACCTTGCAGCGCAAGGGCATCCGTCATTGGATTAGCCTGGCGGGAAACATATGATTCGAGTAACTGTGTAAAGGCGTCCATCCCCGATGTGGCAGTCAATCCGGCAGGACAGGAGAGCATCATCTCGGGATCAATGATTGCTATCTCGGGAATAAAATTATTGTGCCTCAGTGATTTTTTATAGCCGTGTTCCCCAATTTCCGATATCACTGCATTTTTTGTCATTTCACTTCCCGTGCCCGAGGTGGTCGGCATAGCAATAAATGGAATTTTAGTTCCCGGATGCTCCAGGTCCCCTATCCCTTCTAGGTATTGTGTAATGCTTCCCTCCACAGGGATCATGGCCGATACTGCCTTCCCTGAGTCCATGACACTGCCTCCTCCCACAGCAATGACTACATCAATTTTGTGATTCTTGTACTGCCCGACAATTCCATCAATTACAGAAGCAGAGGGTTCATGGGAGATAACTTCGTGGTGCAAAGTTACACCTGAACGCCTCAAACCTGACATAATCTCGTCACCGTGACCAGAACTATGAAATGAGGAGGCACCGCTCAGCAGCAATGCATTTTTACCATACACCTGCACAGCTGAGATAAGCTCAAGCCGCTTACCTTTTCCAAAATGGATTTCCGGCAATGGAAAAAATTGAAAGGAATCGATCATCAGAATGTATCTTTCCGTAAATATAGAAAAATTGTTATCGCTGGAACAGCTCTCAGGTGTCAACCTTTTTTTTAACTTGTAAGTCGCGAAGCCGAAACAGGTAAAAAATTCAAGTTATGATAACATTTGAAGAATTCCTGGAGATGAAAGACCACGGATCTTTTCATGAGGATATTCCCCCACTTCTCCAGTCACTCCTGCTGGAAGCTGCCGGGGACTGGGAGAGTGCCCACCGGATTGCACAGAATGAACCCGGAAGGGATGGATCCTGGGTACATGCCTATCTTCACAGGGTAGAGGGAGATACAGGCAATGCAGGTTTCTGGTACAGAAGCGCGGGAAAGAGTTTTCCTGAACTATCGCTGGCCGAAGAGTGGGAATACATCGCAATGGCTCTTCTAAAGAAAAGCTAACCGGTTTTGTGATTACTCCTTTCCTATGTTCAGTCGTGAGCTCGGCTACCTTCGGCAGCCTCTGTTCCGGCGCGATTATTCGCCTGCTTCCCAGGCTCATGAGCTCGACAGCCTATGACTGTCTCGGTTCGAACGGTTCTCATCGCTAGCCAATAATATAAAATGCCCGATCCAACATAAGTTGAATCGGGCATTTTGTGATTACTCAGGACTTCGTCCTTCGTGATCACAAAAACACCGCTTTCTGGCGGTGTTTTTGTGATTCCGGCGCGATTCGAACGCGCGACCCACAGCTTAGAAGGCTGTTGCTCTGTCCAACTGAGCTACGGAACCGAGAACCGAGAAAGCAAAGCTTTCGAGCTCACGAAAAGCTTTAGCTTTGAGTAACAATGTTAGCAAAGCTATAGCTTTGTGTAACCGGGAAAGCTAAGCGTTCGCGTAACCGAATAACCATTTTTCGATTAAGCGATGCAAAGATAAGAAAAAAAGAAAATTTATTGCCCCAGTATCCAGTTCACCAATCCTTTGCTTTCAAGAACCTCTAAAAGCTTGGGGGGAAGGGGTTCAAAGGGGATTGTTTTTTCACCAATTGTAACCGTTCCGCCGCCAAGATCAACTTCAACCTTTTCTCCTGTCTGATAGGCATTAACAGCATCGGGTAGAACCATTACTGGTAATCCCTGGTTGATGGCCGAGCGGTAAAATATCCGGTTTACAGACTTCACAATAACAGCCTTAACACCTGCATGAGCCAATCCGACTGCGGGGTGCTCCCTGGAGCTTCCGCATCCGAAATTTTCGCCACCCAGGATCACATCTCCCGGTTTCACTTCGCCGGAGAAGCGGGGATCAAAGCCCTGGAAGAGGTGTGGAAGGATCTCGGCCGGTTCAGTGCTCTGTACCTTATAGGTCAGGTTTCCGGCAAACATCTGGTCGGTATTCAGGTTATCGCAATCGGAATAGTCCCATACGCCCTGTTCTCTTCTTCGCTCATTGTTTTCGATGGCGACCGAACCCGATGAAACCTTCCTGAAGGGAAATTTCTCGCTGGCTCTGATGTTCCGGGGATCCTGAATCTTTCCATGGATGGAACTCAGGGCAACTGCAGCGGGTGAGGCGAGGTAAATTTCTGCATTCTTATTACCCATCCGGCCCAGGAAATTTCTGTTGGCCGATGAGATCACCCGGTGGCCGTCGGCAGGAATGCCCTGACCGGTCCCCAGGCATGGACCGCAGGAGGCGCTTAACACATTTGCCCCCGCCTCAAGAAACGTTGTGATCAGTCCCTCTTCAATGGCCTGCAGATAAATTTGCCTGGATGCCGGTATGACCAGGAGCTGAACCCCGGGTTTCACCTTGTTTCCTTTGAGGATGGATGCAGCCTCCCGCAAATCCTCAATTCTTCCGTTGGTACATGTACCTATCAAGCCCTGGTGGATCTCAAGATCTGACACCTCGGCCAGAGCCATTACATGATCCACATGATGGGGTGCTGCAACCAGGGGATAGATCTTACCCAGATCGATTGATATCTCCCTCTGATACTTTGCCCCTTCATCGGCCCAGACTCCCTCCGTTTTAGTACCCAGGAACTGAAATAATATTTCGTCGGGTGGAAAAACTGCATTTTTGGCTCCCATCTCTGAAGCCAGGTTGGCCAGAGTCATCCGGTCTGAAATGGTGAGTGTCCCTACCCCATCTCCATGATATTCAATGGAGAGATAGTTTGCGCCGTCTGACCCGATCATTCCAATGATCCAGAGGCTCAGATCCTTTGCATATACACCCTTTTGCAGTGCCCCGGTAAGGGTAATTTTCAGCGATCCGGGTACCAGGAACCACGTCTCTCCCCTGAGCCAAAGTCCGGCTGTTTCGGTGCGGTCAATCCCGGCAGCCATGGCGTTGAATGCACCCGCAGTACAGGTGTGGCTGTCACTCCCAACGACCACCATTCCTGGTTTAACATACTGAGCCATTAACTGATGGCATATCCCCTCACCCACATCATGAAATTTCTTTACTCCCTGCTCCAGCACAAACTCCCTGATGGTTTTATAGCTGTTGGCAAGGGCTGAAGTGGTGGGCGGCGCATTATGATCAAGGACAACAACAAGCCGTTCAGGGTCAAATAGTTTTTTACCACCCATCTGCTCAAAGGTACTTCGTATACTGGATGAATTATCATGGGAAAGCACCAGATCGGGTTTCCGGAACACGATGGCTCCTTCCGGGGCATCAAACACCTTCTCGATAAATGTTCGTGGCATGGATAGTTCGTTTAAATTTCTCATTTCACACTGGGCACTCTCCCCTGAGCACTGTGCACTGTTTCCTGAGCACTTTCACCTAAGCACTGTCTCCTGTCCCCTTAGCACTTTCACCTTAGCACTCTCCCCTGAGCACTGTTTCCTGAGCACTTTCACCTTAGCACTGTCCCCTGTTCCCTTAGCACTGTCCCCTGTCCCCTGAGCACTTTCAACTGAGCACTCTTTCAAATAAGATGAATGTTACTTCGCCGGCAGTGATTCACCATTTCGCCAGGCCAGATGGCCGACTGGATCTCTCCAATATGCGCCTTTTTCAGCAATTGCATGGCCGTCCGCGATTGCCCTATTCCACCCCCGATGGATGAGGGAAGTTCATCGTTGAGCAACCTCCGATGGAATAAAAGATCGGTTCGTTCCTGGTTTCCGGTGATTTCGAGCTGCTTCATCATCTCATCCTTATCCACCCTGATCCCCATTGAAGTGAGTTCAGCTGCACATTTCAGCACATTATTCCATACAATGATATCCCCGTTCAGGCCTTTAAAGCCATCCACTGTTTCGGTGCTCCAGTCATCATAGTCAGGTGCACGCCGGTCGTGGGGCTTCCCATCGGGCAAATCCGATCCGATCCCGATTATAAAAACAGCTCCCCGTTCTTCAGCTATATTGTCCTCACGCTCCTTCGGGGATAGACCGGGGTATTTCTCATAAAGTTGTTCCGCATGTATGAAGCTGATCTCCTCGGGCAGTTCGGGTACCACATTGGGATAGAAGGTGTGCAAAAAGTATTCGCTTCTCTTCACATTGTCCCATACTTTTCCAACTGCCTTCTTCAGCGTTTCGAGGGTGCGCTCCTGAGGTAAAATAGCCTTCTCCCAATCCCATTGATCCACATACACCGAATGCAAATTATCCAGCTCCTCATCGGGCCTGAGTGCATTCATATCGGTATAGATCCCATGACCTGTCTGGATATCATAATCCCTCAGCATCATTCTTTTCCATTTGGCCAGTGACATAACCACCTCAGCTTCTTCATTGCGCATATCCTTAATCCGGAAGCTGATGGGTCGTTCAATACCATGAAGGTCATCATTCAAACCTGTTCCCTTCAGCATAAACAGAGGTGCTGTAACCCTTCTCAGGCGAAGGTCCGAAGCAAGGCCTTTTTCAAAATGATCTTTCATCATTTCAATGGCTTTCTCTGTCTCTTTCAAATTGATAAGGGGTTTGTACCCCTCAGGAATAATCAATCTCATCGTTTTAATCGTTTAAAACAAACCATTTTTCTGATAGATCTCCATCTGAACATCTGAAAAAGGAGATGATTTCAGGGATATCTTTTTTGTAATGTTGCGGATCTCACCTGTTTTGAAATTCACATAGACTTCATCGCCATCTTCCAGCCTGAGCCCGGATATCTTCTGAAAAGTTAAGATAGGGAATGCCGCGTTAATGGCATTCCGCTCATAGATGGAACCAAATGATTCTGCAACCAGGCACTGTACACCCAGAGATTTAAAACAGTCCACTGCCTGTTGCCGTGAGCTGCCTGAGCCGAAATTTTTCCCGGTAAAGACAATATCCCCCGGGGCAACCCGGGTTGCGAAATCCTCGTACCCCTCCAGGTTATCGAAGGTGTATTGCCCCATTTGAGCAATTTCGGTAATTGCAAGATACCTGTTATGAAAAATCATGTCCGTATCAATGTTATCCCGGGAGATCAACCACGCCCTGCCGGTGACATTTTCCGGTCTGTCTTTCGAAACAGATTGAACTGCCTCCACCACCTTTTCAAATGATCTGAATGCTGCAGGCCTCGGGGGTGGATACTCAGGTATGTTCCCTGGAGCTACAATAAAACCTGTAACAGCGGAGGCTGCAACCACCTCGGGTGATGCCAGGTAAACCTCCCCCTTTCCCTGCTTGCCCGGAAAATTCCTGTTCCCGGTACTGATGGTAATCTCGCCTGGACCGTTTTGACCCACCTGTCCGGCTGCACAGCCGGCACAACCTGCATTGGATACAAGTGCCCCCGACTCCTTAAACACCTCTAAGAGTCCCTCTTCGAGACATTGTTGCCAGACCCGGTCGGTGGCAGGTACAATCTTCAGAACCACTCCATGCGCCACTTTTCTTCCTTTAAGGACCGAGGCTGCACTTCTCAGATCTTCCATTCGTCCATTGGTGCAACTGCCGATAAAGGCAGAATCGATCCAGATTTTCTGGTCGGGTATCGAAGTGGTACCGTGTGGTGTACCAGGAAGGGAAATTTTCGGGGTGAAACGAGTCGCATCCAGGGTGAAACTCATCTCATAAATTGCATCCGGGTCGGCAAATACCGGAACAATCTTTCGTCCGACCCTGGATTCACAATACCTTAACACCTCCATGTTTGGGGGGAAAAAAATAGTGATCGCCCCCATTTCGGTGGCCATGGAAGAGATGGTGATCCGCTGATCCAGTGAAAGTGTATCAACCATTTCTCCTTCAACCTCTATGGAGTACCCCAGCAGAGTGTTGGCACCGAAATGACCAAGAAGGTTCAGAACAATATCCTTGGCTGTGATCTCTTTTGAAGGTACCCCTTCCAACACAATCTTTACCGAAGGCGGCACCTTGAACCATGTGGTCCCGTTGTGCCAGGAGGCTGCAATATCTCTGTCCCCCATGCCCTGTCCGAATGCTCCGATGGCACCAAGGATATTTGCATGGGAGTCGGTTGAAACAGCAGTTGAACCGGGCCAGGCCAGACCCTCCTCCATCAGAACATGAGTGCCGATGCCCTTATCGATATCATAAACCCTGATCCCATTCTCCCGGGCGTATTGCCGGCAAATATGCTGGTTCGTGGCATACTTCTGGTCCGATCCGGTTGGATTACAGTCAAAGGTGAAAAAGGTCCTGGAGGCATCCTTAATGGTGAGGCGATGATCCACCATATGCCTGACCACATTGGCACCGCCAAAATCACGTGCAACCCTGGCATCAATTTCCACATCCACGATATCATTGGGCACCACAACATCACGACCCGAATGGGCAGCCAGGATCTTCTCAATAACAGTCATTCCCATTTCAAAATTTTTCTGGACTAAATATAGCGACAAAGCCCATTCCATAAATATTTTCTAAAACATCAAAGTGGGATCAAACTGTTTTCATAGTTTTGCACCATTCATTTCAGCCCTATTAAAAGTATTCATCCAAATATATACAGGCTATACCTGATCAAGATTGCCAAATGGTTCATGCTGTACATGCCCATTGTGGTACCCTTTTATGAGAGTAACGGACTCGCAATGAAAGACATCATGATATTGCAGGCAGTATACTCCATTGCCATCGTGGTACTTGAAATTCCCTCCGGCTACCTGGCAGATGTGATCGGACGAAAAAAAACGCTCATTCTCGGTGCTATTTTTGGAATCCTGGGATTTGCCACCTACAGTTTCAGTTTTGGTTTCCTTGGATTTTTGATAGCTGAAATAATCCTGGGTATCGGACAAAGTTGCATCTCGGGTGCAGATTCGGCTATGCTCTATGATTCTTTACTTGAACGAGGGGAGGAAAAAAAATATTCCAGGTATGAAGGGCGGGTTATTTCGCTTGGAAATATGGCAGAAGCAGCAGCAGGGATTGTGGGAGGATTGCTGGCAGGAATAACACTCAGAACCCCCTATATTGCCCAGTCGTTTGTTGCATTCATAGCACTTCCGGCAGCCCTGACACTGGTTGAACCCACCCGTATGGTACCTCTTATGAAGGGCGGAATCATGGAGATAGTGCATATCGGCAGGTTTGCGCTCTTCGGGGACCGGTCGCTAAGGCGTAATATTCTGTTCAGCGCTATCATAGGAACGGCTACACTGACCATGGCCTGGTTTGCACAGCCTTTTTTTGAATTTACCAAAATCAAAATTGGATGGTATGGGATTTTATGGACCACGCTGAACCTCACCGTCGCCCTTACCTCCTACACTGCCCACCGCCTGGAATCAAAACTGGGTCAGCGGTGGTCCATTCTGATCATTGCCCTTCTGATCCCGTTGGGTTACCTGGCCCTGGGCCGGTTCCATCTCTCCTCAGGATTAATAATCCTTTACCTGTTCTACCTTGTCAGGGGGTATGCAACGCCAGTTCTGAAAGATTACATCAACCGGATCACCGAATCTCACATCCGTGCAACGGTTCTGTCTGTGAGAAATTTTATCATCAGGCTTCTGTTTGCCGTCACCGGACCGATGCTGGGGTGGATCAAAGACCTCTATTCTCTGCAGGAGGCTCTGACACTTGCAGGGATTATTTTCCTGGTTTTAAGTATTCTGACTGCCATTCTTTTCCTCGCCACGGGAAAGGAGATAAACCAGATCTCCTCCTACAGGTCGAGGACCAGTCCATCGTAAGCAAGCCTAATATGGGGAGGCAATTCATCATGAACCAGCCGGGAGGGGCCCATCTGGTGTGAGATGTGGGTCAGGTAGGCATGCCGCGGACTCAGCTCTTCGATGAGTCCCACTGCCTGGGACAGGGTGAAATGAGAGATATGTGTTTCACGCCTCAGGGCATTTACCACCAGATCCTTCACCCCGAAGAGCTTCTCTTTCTCGTGCTCGGAGATGAAATTGGCATCGGTCAGGTAGGCAAAATCTCCTATCCTGAATCCCAGTACCGGTAACCGGTAGTGCATCATTCTGATGGGAATGATTTTGAGAGGACCGATTGTGAAGGATTCCGTTGAAATTATATGTATGATAACCTGTGGAACTCCGGGGTACTTCTTCTCTGCAAAAACATATGGGAAGGTGCTGTCCAGTGCCCTGATCACCCTCTCCTCGGCATAGATATCCATGGAACTTTTCTGGAGAAAATTGTAAGCCCTGATGTCATCAAGCCCTCCTATATGATCCCTGTGTTCATGGGTATAAATAACAGCGTCAAGCCTGTTGACACCCGCCCGAAGCATCTGTTGTCTGAAATCGGGACCTGTATCGATCACGATAACCGTATGATCTTGTTCAACCAGGATGGAAGAACGCAGCCTTTTATCATTTTCATCATCCGATGTGCAGCCAGGACACCTGCAGCCGATAACCGGCACACCCTGTGATGTTCCTGTACCCAGAAAAGTAATTTTCAATTGATCAGGATTTGCGTAACAATGTTCACGAAGTTATCATTATTTTTATAAAAAAACCGATGGCAGGAGTCCTTTACCTGGTTCCCAACACCCTTGGGAATCCCGTTTCCAGCAAAACCATACCTGCAGGTGTTCCCGAACTAACCAGGGGAATCAATGTATTTATTGTTGAAAACATTAGAAATGCCAGAAGGTATCTCAAAAGCCTCGACGGGAGCATCGATATTGACCGGATCCTGTTTCATGAACTCAACGAACACACCTCTTCTGAAGAAATCCCGGGTTTCCTTAATGAGGTAATGGAGGGAGCTGATGCTGCCATACTCTCGGAGGCAGGTTTGCCCGGTGTGGCCGATCCGGGAGCCCTGGTTGTTGCGGTGGCTCATCAGAAAGGGATCAGGGTGGTCCCACTGACCGGTCCCTCATCGATCTTCCTCTCTTTAATGGCATCGGGACTGAACGGACAGGCATTTACCTTTCATGGCTATCTCCCCGTCAAAAATCCGGATCGGGTGAAAAAGATCAGGGAAATTGAACAGGTTGCCAAGCGCAGCAAGGAGACTCAGATCTTTATCGAGGCTCCATACCGTAATGACGGACTGATTTCAGATATTCTCGACACATGTGATGGATCAACCCTGCTGTGTATAGCTGCAGATATTACCATGGATTCGGAATTCATCCGGACAAAATCCATTGGGGAGTGGAAAAGAGAAACCAGGCCTTCGTTTCACAAAAAACCTGCAATATTCCTGCTTGGTTAATGGTTAAATATCGGGATTTTCAGTATCGATCTTGCTCCCGACAGAATCTATTTTAATATCGAATATAAGGGTTTCATACTGCGGGATGGCAACCGTGTTATCCTGGACTCTGCCTTTCTCTCCATAGGCCAGCGGGTAAGGAATAATCAGCCTGCCCTTCTCCCCCTCTCTGAAACGGGTAACACCCAGGTGCCATCCCGAAATGGGAGAGGTTTCAGCTTCGTAATCATCCACTGTGAATTTATAGGGTGAACCCTCAACACTCGCATCGAATTCGCGTCCATCGATCAGGTAACCCCGGTATGTTATTTCCACAACCGAATCGTTTCCGATCGTACTTCCTTCCTCGTTGGGTTCATCTATCACAAAGTACATCACCGTTTCTGTTGCCGAATCATAGATGGTATCCACACCGGCGATGGTATCCACATAAGCCTCTATCCTGTTCTGCTCATAACCCACAATATCATTGCCTATCACCTCCAGGAGCTCTACCTCATATTTTATGGATTTGTAACCTCCCACATTCCTCATCAGGCTGGTACCCTTTGGTCCGAAACCCAGTTCACTGGTGAAACACATAATGGCACCGCCACCTTCATGCATCATGCCAAGACCCTCTGTTAATCCTTTGGCCCCGGTCCCGTTCTGAAATTTGAAAGGACCAAACAGGGCAACATTGGTGGGAAGACCGCTTGTTTCTGCAACATTTTTGATGTATGAATCAACCACAGTTTCATCGGGAATGGTATATGCCACATGGTTCATCATCACCCAATCCCCTTCCCCGGGAGAATCCCCTGTACCCTCTTTAACATTAATATAAAAGAGTCCGCTTTCGGTTGGAGGAGCGATTGTATCCTTAAAGGTCGCACCCATGTACAGATCAAAATAGCGCTCTTCCTGCTCAAGCTCCAGGTCTACGTCCTGATTATTATCTGAACAACCATGGAGAAGGAAAAAAGCCATGAATGAAAACAGAACAGAAACTCTTATTGTAAAATTAAATTTCATCATCATTTCAAACTGATCACACTTTAATTTATTGTGCAAAAATAACATAATTGAAGCGCCTGACAACTGCGCCACGAGGAATCTTCAATCCATCCGGGATTTATTAACCGGCGAGCCGGATGTTTATCTTCCCGGGTTAACCTCATTTACCTCGATTCTGAATATGAGCACAGAATTGCCGGGGATTCTGTTCCTGTCACCGAAATTTCCATGTGCTAGATAAGGAGGAATCAGAAAGATGGCCCGGGCACCCCGGTTGAGATGCTTTAAACCCTCCTCAACCCCCGACTCCACACTACCCTTTCCAACTATGATCTGTTTGGGATTCTGACTTGTAGCCTCGTAACAGGGTGTTCCATCCAGCAAGGCTGAGTGGAAGGTGTAGGTTACAATATCATTCTCCAGGATCGTTGGTCCGTTCCCACTTTTTTCAATCACAATCCAGAGACCCGAAGGTGTTTCCTGTGCATTCCAACCTACCCTCTCCACAAAAGCGGCGATTTGATCCCTGTGCCTTCTTTGCATATACCGGTTGGTTCTGATAAACTGCTCCTTGTATGGATCTTCCTGAGGAACCTGCTGCTGCTGAACCGGTGGATCACAACTTAATAAAAGAAATACCATCAGTACAGGTACAACCTTAATCATCAGTCAGAAATTTTTTATACCCCGGAAGCAGCGATTCAAATTCAGCCAGGGTATCTTCCATGGAAAGCAGCGAATCCCCTCCGGAGGCATTGATGTGTCCCCCCCCCCGATAGTGTTCGGCTGCAACTTTATTCACCGGGAAACTACCCCTTGACCTGAAGGAGACCCGGATCAGATCCTTCTTCTCGATGAACAGTGCGGAGAACAATACTCCTTTTATACCAAAGGGAATATTTACAAAACCTTCCGTATCACCTTTACGGTGATTGAACCGGCGAAGCTCCTCGTCCGTAAGACTGATATAGGCTGTGTGGTATTGGGGCAGCACCACCATTTTTTCCTGCATGCAGTAACCCTGAAGCCTCATCCGATCTTCAGAGAACGCGTCGTAGACCTTGCTATAGATACGATCCTTCTCAATCCCATATTTCATCAATTCTCCTACCACATGAAAGATTTCAGGGTAGCTGCTGGCATAAGTGAAGTTTCCGGTATCGGTCATAATGGCCACGTACAGGCAGGTGGCAATATCCCGATCCAGGACCTCCCCGTTAAACATCTCGCCCAGAAAAAGGTATACCATTTCACCGACCGAACCCCGCCACGTTTCCGAAATGGTCAGATCGGTAAAAACAACAGGGTCCTGATGATGATCCAGGAGAATTTTCTTGGCTTTAGATGCTTTGAGTAGCTCCTCAATACCATTCAGGCGCCTGGGATCATTAAAATCGAGACAGAAGATCAGATCAGCTGAATGAATAATCCCGGTAGCTTTCTCCTTTTTGTAGGCAAAAGTGGTGGAGAATTCAATTCCAGGGAGCCACCGTAAAAAATCAGGCAGTCCATCGGGAATTACGATCTGCGCATCGAAGCCCTTTTTTCTCAGGGCAAGTGCAAGTGCAATACTCGATCCTATGGCATCCCCGTCCGGGTTGGTGTGTGTGAGTATGGCGATCTTGCTGCTATCCTGCAACCAGCTGTGAATGATATTTTTATTGCTTTCGTTCAGCATTATTAATCTTTAGAAAGGGGGAGACAAAGATAAAAAATATTGAAGGTGGTATAACAAAGCCGGGTTTAATTTGTTAATATGCATCGTTAAACGATCAAATTATGGCAGGACAATACACCTTTACAATGATTAAGCCCGAGGCAGTAGCGAAGGGTTTCACTGGCCCGATCCTGAATAAAATTTCAGAGTCAGGATTTAAAATTACCGCGCTGAAAATGCTGCAACTTACCCTTAGAGAAGCCCAACGATTCTATGAAGTGCATGCCGGGCGTCCGTTCTACAACGACCTGGTGGATTTTATGATCTCGGGACCCATTGTGGTATGCGTACTTCAAAAAGAGAATGCGGTCGAGGCGTATCGGAAGCTGATCGGATCGACCGATCCTGTAAAAGCAGAAGAAGGCACAATTCGTAAAATGTACGCCGAGTCCATACAGGCAAACGCGGTACACGGTTCCGATTCGGACGAAAATGCTGAAACTGAATCTACCTTTTTCTTTCCCTCGTCGGAAAGATTCTGATTAACGGAACACAATCTCATCGATAACATTCATTCCGGCCGCCTCATTCAGGCGAGGGATGAGTGTTTCCTTAATCATCTCCAGTTCATTTCGCACCACTGAAGAGTGAAGGGTAACAAAGAGGGTGCGGTTATAGATCTTCAAATCCTTGGTCTTCCTTGCCACAGTGACTCCCAATAAATCCTTCCATGATTTGGTAAGCCTGTATTCGGCAAACCCCTTCTCAAGCTTATTGGACTTAAGAAACTGGTGAAGCAGTGAATCGATCCGCTTAATCTCCTTTCTCTCCATCCTGGTCGTCCAAAAGTTTAATATGGCCATCATGATCGATTCCGTAAATCCTGTGGTCGGCCGGGAGTTCTTTGAGGATTCCCAGTAACCTGGATTCATTGGTATCGGTAATGAAAATTTGTCCAAAATTGTTCTGCGCCACCAGGCTGATGATCTGTTTCACCCTGCTTGCGTCAAACTTATCAAAAATATCATCCAGCAAAAGGATTGGGGGGATTTCAGTAAGCCTCCTGATAAACTCGAATTCTGCAAGCTTCAAGGCCACAAGAAAGGTCTTTTGTTGCCCCTGCGAGCCGCTTTTTTTCAGGCTGTAATCCCCAAGCTTCATATCCAGGTCATCCTTATGAATCCCGAAGGTGGTATACTGAAGGATCCTGTCTTTCTCCACCGAAGCAATCAGGCCTTCTCCAAAACCGACCTCATCCAACTGGGTCTGGTAACTGAGGAAAACCTTCTCCCGGTCACCCGAGACATGTTCGTAAAAGGCTCCAAAAACAGGCAATAGTTCTTTCACAAATCGTTTTCGCTCGTGATAGATTGGCTCCCCGTATCGTATCAGTTGTTGGTCCCACACTTCCAACATCTCTCTGTTCAGACTTCGGGAAGATGTAAAATCCTTTAGCAACCGGTTACGCTGTGTCAATGCATGATTGTACTGGATGATCTGATCCAGATATAGCCTGCTGTACTGGGCAATAACCCCATTCATAAAGTTTCGTCTCTCCTCGCTGCCCCCGTTGATCAGAAGGCTGTCGGACGGTGAAACCATTACCAGGGGGATCAGACCAATGTGCTCAGATAGTTTCTGATACTCTTTCTGATTTCTCTTGAATTGCTTCTTCTTCTGTTTCCGGATGCCACAGAAAATATTCTCTTCCCTGTTGAACCTTTGAAAAACTCCCTGAACCACGCAAAATTCCTGATCATACCTGATATTCTGGGTGTCAACGGGGTTCAGGTTGCTTTTACAAAGGGCAAGGTAATGAACTGCATCCAGAACATTGGTCTTCCCAACGCCGTTCTCACCTATAAAACAGTTAATCTTTGCCGACAGCGCAATATCCACCTGTTCATAATTCTTGAAATTGACCAGTGAAAGGGATTTCAAATGCATATTCAAAATTACTATTTTTAATAAAAATTCAATCCATTGATAAAAAGACAACTTTTTGCGTTTGTACTTTCGCTTATTTTACTTACCGGATGTGCAGAGCTAAATTCACTGGTTCAGTCAGTTCCCGCCAATGTTCCGCTTTCCGAAACAGAGGTGGCCGAGGGATTGAAAGAAGCCCTGATTACAGGATCCAGAAATGCTTCAGCCCTGCTTTCGGCCGTCGATGGTTACTACAGGGATGAATGGGTGAAAATATTGCTCCCCGAAGAGGCAAAGGTAATCATCGATAATCTATCGAAGATCCCCGGAGGAGACAAACTGGTGGAGGATGTTATCCTGAGTATCAACCGGGCAGCTGAGGATGCCGCCAAAGAGGTATCTCCCATTTTCATCAACAGTATTAAACAGATGACGATCCATGATGCTTTTGGAATTCTGAAGGGGGCTGACAATGCGGCCACTCAATACCTCGTTAAAACCAGCCGCACAGAACTATACAACCTGTATCAGCCAAAGATCAGTCAATCCACCGGGAGGGAAATTTTAGGAGGAGTTTCTGCAAGGGAATCCTGGGATGCCCTTACAGGAAAATGGAACATGTTCGCCAACTCCGTGGCCGGGAAATTGGCAGGATTCACACCCGTGAACACCGACCTGGATGATTACCTCACCAATAAAGCCCTGGACGGCATGTTCCTGAAAGTCCAGGAGGAGGAGAAAAAGATCAGGCAAAATATCTCTGCCCGCGTCACCCCTTTGCTAAAAAAGGTTTTCGGAAGTCTTGATAACTGAGTTTGTACAATATCCAAAAAAGGATTACTTTCGCGAAAGTTTTTGAAACTGGTAATCCGTGAGACTTGTCTTCAGGGATTACTGAAACCAACAAAGAACCTGATGTCAAAAAAGAAAAACGAAAAGCAAGCAGAGAAGAACCTGGAAGGGATTGAGCATGCGTTAACACGTTCTGAACAGTTCATTGAGGATAACCAGAAAGTGCTTACCTATGTGCTTGTTACATTGATTGTTGTCCTTCTGGTTGTGATTGGAGGAAATCGCTTTTACCTGAAACCCCTCAATGAAGAGGCAGCATCGGAAATGTTTTATGCAGAACGTTTCTTCGAATCAGACTCATTCAATCTAGCCCTGAACGGATATGGAACCTATCCCGGCTTTCTGAATATTATAGATGATTACGGGATGAGCAAATCGGCAAAACTGGCCCGTTATTATGCAGGAGTTTGTTACCAGCATTTGGGGGACTACCAGGAAGCCATAAATTACCTGGGCAAATTCAGGACCGATGATCTGCTGGTCGGAGCAGCCAAATACAGCACCCTGGGTGACGCCTATGTGGAGATGGGTGATCTGAACAAAGCTTCTTCAGCCTATAAAACCGGAATCGAGAAATACAAAAACAACTTCTCCTCCCCCATTCTGTTGAAAAAACTGGGAATTGTTTACGAAGAGCAGGGAGATCTGGAGGGTGCCTTACAGGCATATGAGTCCATTGAATTGAATTATCCAGACTCCCCGGAAGGCAGGGAGATTAAAAAATACATTGGTCGGGTAGAGTCCAAAATGAGTCTCTGAAACCATGGCTACAAATTTGAAAAACCTGTCGGATTACGATCCGGCAGCAATCCCGGATGGATCATTCATGAAATTCGGCATTGTCGTTTCTGAATGGAACGAGGCAATTACCTCGGCTCTTCTCGAGGGAGCCATAAATACACTTCAAAAACACGGGGTTAAAAGAGAAAACATCTTTATCCGGACTGTTCCGGGAAGCTTTGAGCTTCCCTACGGTGCCCGTATTGTAGCCGAACAAAACTCTCCTCATGCGGTAATCTGCCTGGGTTGCGTGATCCAGGGAGAAACCCCGCATTTCGATTATATTTGCCAGGGAGTTTCCCACGGGATCGGCGAATTGAACCTTGATTACGATATACCCTTCATTTTCGGCGTACTTACTACCCTGAACCTTCAACAGGCAGAGGACCGTTCAGGAGGAAAACATGGCAATAAAGGTGATGAGGCAGCGATCACTGCACTAAAAATGGCAAAGCTCAGGTTGTCGTAATCCTGAACTGAATTTCTAGCGGGACTTCTTTGGCGGAAGTTGTTTACCTCCTCTTTGTTGTTGTTTCTGGAGATCTTCCAGCCGCTGCGCAAACCTCGATTTTTTAACAGGCTTATTCTTCTTGGCATTGATCTTTCTCATGATCGCCTCTTCATCCGTAAACTGTTTGAAAATCAGGTTTTGTCCCAGGGTAATCACGTTGGCCAGAAAGTAGTAATAGGTTAAGCCGGCCGAGAAATTATTCAAAAAGAGCATAAACATCACAGGCATGATATACATCATCGTCTTCATACCA
>JAWOHR010000069.1:0-10238 GCA_046485075.1 Bacteroidales bacterium | reverse complement strand
CACCGACTGTTACGACTTGAGCTTTTTCAAAGTCCGGAAAGAAGGGGGTTAATCAGCTCACCAAGTGTGATCTTAGGGGCGATTCAAAAATAACTTCGGCATTTGACTGTTGTGGAACAGGAGCAAACTGAGTCAACAGAGAAAGCTTTGTTCTCGGTTACGGACTTCAGGCACCCCCAGCTTCCATGGCTTGACGGGCGGTGTGTACAAGGCCCGGGAACGTATTCACCGCGCCGTGGCTGATGCGCGATTACTAGCGAATCCAGCTTCACGAAGTCGAGTTGCAGACTTCGATCCGAACTGAGATCGGTTTTTGAGATTAGCATCCTGTCACCAGGTAGCTGCCCTTTGTACCGACCATTGTAACACGTGTGTAGCCCTGGACATAAGGGCCGTGCTGACTTGACGTCATCCCCACCTTCCTCACGGTTTACACCGGCAGTTTCATTAGAGTCCCCGGCATTACCCGCTGGCAACTAATGATGAGGGTTGCGCTCGTTATGGGACTTAACCCGACACCTCACGGCACGAGCTGACGACAGCCATGCAGCACCTTGCAAAGCGTCCTAAGAAAGATCAGTTTCCCGATCCGTCGTTTTACATTTAAGCCCAGGTAAGGTTCCTCGCGTATCATCGAATTAAACCACATGTTCCTCCGCTTGTGCGGGCCCCCGTCAATTCCTTTGAGTTTCACTCTTGCGAGCGTACTCCCCAGGTGGATCACTTAATGCTTTCGCTCAGTCGCTGACGATGTATTGCCAACAACGAGTGATCATCGTTTACAGCGTGGACTACCAGGGTATCTAATCCTGTTCGCTCCCCACGCTTTCGTACCTCAGCGTCAATCATAGCTTAGTAAGCTGCCTTCGCAATCGGTGTTCTGTGTAATATCTAAGCATTTCACCGCTACATTACACATTCCGCCTACTTCAACTACATTCAAGAAAACCAGTATCAATAACAGTTCCACAGTTAAGCTGCGGGATTTCACTACTGACTTAATTTTCCGCCTACGTACCCTTTAAACCCAATAAATCCGGATAACGCTTGCATCCTCCGTATTACCGCGGCTGCTGGCACGGAGTTAGCCGATGCTTATTCGTACAGTACCGTCAAACTTCTACACGTAGAAGCGTTTCTTCCTGTACAAAAGAAGTTTACAACGCGTAGCGCCGTCATCCTTCACGCGGCATGGCTGGTTCAGGCTTGCGCCCATTGACCAATATTCCTCACTGCTGCCTCCCGTAGGAGTCTGGTCCGTGTCTCAGTACCAGTGTGGGGGATCATCCTCTCAGACCCCCTAAACATCGTAGTCTTGGTGAGCCGTTACCTCACCAACAAACTAATGTTACGCATGCCCATCTTTAACCGCCGGAGCTTTAACTATAAAAAGATGCCAGTTCATAGTGTTATGGAGTATTAATCCGAATTTCTTCGGGCTATTCTCCAGTTAAAGGTAGGTTACAAACGCGATACTCACCCGTGCGCCGGTCGTCGACTGTCCGAAGACATCGTTACCCCTCGACTTGCATGTGTTAGGCCTGCCGCTAGCGTTTATCCTGAGCCAGGATCAAACTCTTCATTGTAAAAGAAAATTTAATTTGCTCAAGGATTCTTCACTCCTTAAAATTCATTTGGAATTTCAGGTGACTTCTTTACCTATTTCTTACTTCAATATTTTCAAAGAACTATGTTCTGTTACTCTTCCGTTTTTGTGGATTGCAAAGTTATGAACTTTATCTTAATCTACAACTACTTTTCTTCACATTTTCTCCCCGGCTTTCGCTCTGGAAAAATCTCTCGTTTCAACCCTGTTTTAAGAACAACTGCTTGTGAAAGCGGATGCAAAGATAAGAGATTCTATTTTCATTCTCCAAATGTTTTTTTGATTTTTTTTATAAAAAATTTCATCCGGTTGAAAATCAGCATTTAACAGAATCCCTTCAAAGACCATCGTTCTCTCAAACGGGCTGCAAATATAATGGTTTCCCTTTCCCCACCTAACAAAATCTTCAAAAATATGATGTATTTTTGATCAATGCACAGTTACGTTATGAACAGCAAGCTCGTCATTATCCCCACCTATAACGAAATCGAGAACATCAGCCAGATGGTTGAGGCGGTAATGAACCTTGCACCAGATATAGATCTTCTGGTGGTGGATGACAACTCCCCCGACGGAACCGGATCCCGGATAAAAGAGCTTCAGCCGGACCATGTGGGACGGCTTCACCTTTTGGAACGGGAAGGAAAGCTTGGATTAGGAACCGCTTATATCATGGGATTCAAATGGGCCATTCAGAAAGGCTACCTGTATATATGCGAAATGGATGCCGATTTCTCTCACAACCCCAGTGATTTACTCCGGTTGTTTGATGCATGCCAGAACCAATCAGCCGATGTCGCTATCGGATCCAGGTATGTTTCCGGGGTAAACGTAGTCAACTGGCCCATGAGCCGTGTGCTGATCTCCTACTTTGCCTCTGTTTATGTAAGGTTGATCACGCGCATGAAAGTCCGGGATGCCACAGCCGGTTTTGTCTGTTACCGTAAGGAAGTGCTTGAAGTGATTGGTCTTGACAAGATCAAGTTCAAGGGATATGCATTCCAGATTGAGATGAAATTCTTAGCATGGAAATACCGGTTCAACGTGGTGGAGTTTCCGATCATTTTCACCGATCGAAGGGAAGGAACATCCAAAATGAGCGGAAAAATCGTCAGTGAAGCCGTATTTGGCGTGATCGGGTTAAAATTAGGCAGCTGGTTCAGAAAATACAAGAAGAAAGGAGAATGAGATGAATAATTACCTGGTTAAGAATGCGAAGATTGTAAACAACGGGATCGTTACCCCCGGATTTGTACTGGTCCGTGGAGGAATCATAAGGGCCGTGGGAAAAGGTGAGCCTGTTGAAGAGGCCGGGGTGGTTGAGGTAGTTGACGCCGGAGGAAATTACCTGATCCCCGGGGTCATCGATGATCAGGTACACTTCCGTGAGCCGGGCCTTACCCATAAAGCCGATATTGCCACAGAATCCAAAGCTGCCGTGGCAGGAGGGATTACCTCTTTTATGGAGATGCCAAATACAAATCCCCCTGCCACGACGATCGAAGAGCTGGAAAAAAAATATAACCGGGCAGCAGAGGTCTCCCTTGCCAACTACTCCTTCTACCTGGGGGCAACAAACGATAACATTGAGGAGATTAAGCAGCTTGACCCGTCAAGAATCTGTGGAGTGAAAGTCTTCATGGGAGCCTCCACTGGAAACATGCTGGTGGATAACCGGAAATCACTTGAGCGGATTTTTGCCGAATCCCCTGCTCTGATTGCAACCCATTGTGAGGATGAGTCCACCATCCTGAAGAATACCATGGAACAAAGAGAACTGTATGGCGAAAATATCCCGGTTAGCCTGCACCCTGTCATCCGGAGTGAAGAGGCTTGTTATCTGTCAAGTTCGCTGGCGGTTGAACTGGCCCGGAAGTATCAGAGCCGCCTTCACGTACTTCATCTTTCCACGGCTCGCGAGCTGGATCTTTTTGATCATGGAACCGATTTTGACAAAAAAAAGATAACTGCCGAGGTTTGTATTCACCACCTTTGGTTCACCGACGCCGATTATGAGACCAAGGGTACTCTGATCAAATGGAACCCGGCCATAAAGAGTAAATACGACCGGGATTCACTGATGGCAGCGCTATTGAATGATAAATTGGATGTGATCGCTACTGACCATGCTCCCCACACCATTGAAGAGAAGCAAAGCAAATATTTCAAATCCCCCTCGGGTGGCCCAATGGTCCAACACGCCCTTGTGGCAATGCTGGAGCTGGTCTACCGGAATGAAATTACCATCGAAAAAGTGGTCGAGAAAATGTGCCATGCCCCTGCCAGGTTATTTAAAGTGAAGGGGAGGGGATTCCTGTTGCCCGGCTTCAGGGCTGATATGGTTCTGGTGGATTTAGAGCGGGAATGGAATGTGGCCAATAATAACATTCTCTATAAATGCGGCTGGTCGCCACTTACCGGCGAAACCCTCCACTCTGCGGTTACCCACACCTGGGTAAACGGGAAACTGGTATATTATGAAGGGATGTTCAATGAGATGATCAGGGGGGAGAGGCTGGAGTTTGAAAGAAAAGGAAAATAAGCAGATGAACACACTAACAACACCTCAATATCATGAAAAAGAAAATCCGGTCCTCTTCCAACTATACCCATATCAGCGGGTTGTTCCTTATCCTGGCACTTTCCCTTTTATCTGCCGCGTGTAACACAGGAAAAAATAGGGTGATTGAAGCTGAGCAAAAGAATCCAAAGTGCAAGGTTGAAAAGTCGAACTTCGGCATCACTCCTGAAGGGGATTCCGTGGCACTATATACCCTGAAGAATGAAAAGGGCTATGTGGTGAAAATCACCAACTACGGCGGGATCATCACAGAGATTCAAACACCCGACAGGGATGGGAAAATGGGAAATATTGTATTGGGATTCGACAACCTGGAACAATACCTGGGCGGTCATCCCTATTTCGGTGCACTGATTGGCCGTTATGGAAACCGGATTGCAAAAGCACAGTTCTCTCTCGATGAGGAGGAGTATCAGCTGGCTGTAAATAACGGCAACAACGCCCTGCACGGAGGACTAAAAGGATTTGATAAAGTGATCTGGGATGCACAGGTTATTTCCTGTGTGGACAGGGCTGCACTCAAACTTTCCTATATGAGTCCCGACGGGGAGGAAGGATACCCGGGAAATCTTTCCGTGACGGTTATCTACGAGCTGCTTATGGATCAGTTCTTCATAACTTATGAGGCGGAAACAGATAAAGCAACCGTCCTTAACCTGACCAATCACTCCTATTTTAATCTCGCTGGCGAGGGCAACATTCTCGACCACGTCCTTTATATAAATGCATCCAGGTATACTCCATCGAATGATGAGCTGATTCCCACCGGTGAGCTGGCCAATGTGGAGGGTACACCATTTGATTTCAGGAAACCTGCTGTTATCGGAGCGCGCATCGGCCAGGTCGGCGGCAACCCGGTGGGTTATGACCACAATTATGTTATTGACGGGGTTTCAGGTGAAAAGCGACTGGCCGCCAAATTGTTGGACCCCAAAAGCGGCAGATCTCTTTCGGTTACCACAAACGAACCAGGGGTGCAATTTTACACGGGTAACTTTTTGGACGGAACCCTGACCTCCAGGGGAATCACCTATGAGCAATATTCAGGGATGTGCCTGGAGACACAGCACTTCCCCGACTCACCCAACCAGCCCGATTTCCCATCGACAGTTCTGCGTCCCGGAGAGAAATTTATTTCTCAGACCATTTTCCATTTCGGCGTGGAGAACTAAAAAATGATGAAAACGTTCATAAATCTGATGGTTGCCACCCTGGTACTGGCTGCCTTATCCTGCACCGGAAACCCGGATAAAAAAGAATCCCATCCCCTGCCCCCTGTTCGTTCCGGCCCCTATCTTGGAGAGCCTTTACCGGATACCATGCCCCGGCTGTTTGCCCCGGGAGTGGTATCCACGGGGATGTTTACAAGGGATGTGGCGATCACACCCGATGGAAAGGAGATCTACTTCTGTGTGGCCATCGGCAACTATACCTATGCCACCATCCTGTTCACAAAAGAGGAAAACGGAAAGTGGACGGCTCCCGAAATCGTTCCTTTCTCGGGAGGTCCCGGTGTGTTTGACTTCGAACCAGCCCTAACACCCGATGGTTCCCGGCTCTACTTTCTCTCCACCCGTCCGGATGGCGATGAAGCGCCCGGGGATCAGGATATCTGGTATGTGGATCGAACCAGTGAGGGGTGGGGAGAACCCATCAACCCGGGTCTCCCGGTCAATACCGACGGTGGTGAATTCTTCCCTTCACCGACCAGTGACGGCACACTCTACTTCACCAGAAATGAAGCGGGAAGCAGGCTAAACCAGATTTACCGGAGCAGGTTTGTGGATGGCAGATTCCAGGAACCGGAACTTCTTCCCCAACAGGTGAATTGCGGAACCAACCGTTTCAACGCTTTTATTTCTCCCGACGAGAGTTACATGATTGTCCCGGCCGCCGGTATGGAAGACGCATTTGACGGGGTTGACTACTATATTGTTTTTAGGAATGAAAACGACGGTTGGACCCACCCGGTTAACATGGGAGAGGCCGTCAATGCAGATAATCCCGGGGGTTGGTCACCCTATGTCTCCCCGGACGGTAACTACTTTTTCTTCATGGCCACCAGAACACTGGAGATAGAGGAGGCTGACTGGAACTATCAAAAACTGTTGAATCTCTACAACAGCCCCAACAACGGCAACGCAGATATCTACTGGATGAATACACGGTTTTTCAGCAACCTGAGGGAGAAATCGTTAAATTAGCGGATTGACTCCGCACCTATGCCCATAAAGCTAATCCTTCTGTTCTCTCTCCTTTTCAGTCCTGTGGCTCTTCTCAAGGGAGAGGATCAGGTACGGGTGACAAGGTTTGATCATCCCCCGGTTATTGATGGAATAGCCTCTGATGAATCCTGGCAATCGTGCCAGCCCATCACCCGGTTTATGCAGAGGGAACCCCGGATTGGTGAACCTTTCTCGGAAAGGACCGAAGTCTTTGTCGGGTATGATGCCAATTCCCTTTACATTGCATTTCGTTGTTTCGGGGATCCCGGTTTGATAACAGCCAAGGAGCTGGCCCGGGATGTGAGTCTTGGATATGACGACCGCGTTCAGGTGATCCTCGATACCTATCATGACAAACGCAATGCCTACTGGTTCCAGGTGGGACCCCGGGGTTCCATTGGGGATGCCATTGTCAGTGAAAACGGGGCCGTCCTCAATAAGGCCTGGGATGGATTGTGGACAGGAAAAGCAACGATCCACGAGAGAGGATGGGATGTGGAAATGGCCATTCCCTTTAAAACCCTCGGATTCAAAAAAGGAAATACTTCCTGGGGATTGAAGCTGATCAGGAACTACATGCGAAATGAGGAGACCGGTTATTGGCCGGTGGCTAACCTGAATACACACAAATTCCAGGTTTCCGATGCCGGGACCCTGGAGGGACTGGAGGGAATCTCCCAGGGAGTCGGACTCGATCTGGTCCCCTACGGACTCGCCGGAGCCAATTACGAAAGTGAAACCCCGAAAACCGACCCCGTGCTCAATGCCGGGTTTGAAGCCTACTACAACATCACCTCAAACCTGAAAGCGGCTGTTACACTCAATACAGACTTCGCTCAAACAGAGGTGGATGACCAGCAGATCAACCTGACACGATTCAACCTTTTTTATCCCGAAAAACGTGATTTTTTCCTGGATGGGGCCAATTACTTCAATTTCGGTATCAGCGGGGATGACGCCAACGCCTGGGGTAACCTTATGGTACCCTTCTTTTCGAGGCGGATCGGACTGGACTCGGCGGGTAACCCCATCCCGGTTCAATACGGAACGAAAATTACCGGACAGGCCGGAAAGTGGAACATCGGGGCTATGTATATGAAGGATAAACGTGAGAATTGGGATCACTCCCATTTTGCAGTTTCCCGGATATCCAGGAATTTTGGAGACCAATCCCAGGCGGGAGTGATCAGCACCTATGGAAATGCACTGGAGGATGTACAAAATTACCTGGTTGGATTCGATGTGAAGCTGGCTACCTCAAAGTTCCGGGGGGATAAAAACCTGGCCCTGAAAATGTATGGCCTTAAATCGTCCACCAGGTTTGAGGATGAATCGCAAAGAGCTGAAGGCAGGGAGCTTGCATATGGAATCGAATTTGTATATCCGAATGACCTGGTAAACATGAGAATCGGTCACATGCAGATCCAGGAAAATTTTGTTGCCGGTGCAGGTTTCGTCCCACGGCCGGGTGTCAGGCAAAGCTATGGTGAAATGATGGTTGGACCCAGGCCGGGCAAATGGGGGATTATGCAGATACAGACGGGCCTGGGTCTTGATCATATTTCAGACTTCCGGGGAGTCTTGCTGACCAGGGATTGGAGTATTACCCCTTTTGTAGTCCGTTTCCTGTCGGGTGATAAAATGGGATACGCACTCCACTCCACCTATGAACTCCTGGATGAACCCTTCGAAATTTATGAAAACAACGTGATCCCCGAGGGAAGCCACAACTTCCTCTATCATACCTTTTCCCTGCAATCTGCTCCACGCCGGCAGGTGTGGGGTATGGTAGATTACCGCACCGGAGGATTTTTCAATGGAACCAGAAATGAGATCCGCCTTAAGGCAGGATATAAGGTGATCGTTCCCCTTTTTATCGGGGGTGAACTGATCAGAAATGACATTAACCTGGAAGATGGGGGTTTTATTGCCACTGTTTACCGTTTAAACCTGAATATCCTTTTCACGCCGAACATTACCCTTTATAACTTTGTACAGTTTGACAGCAAATCCAATAAAATGGGCTGGCAATCAAGATTCCAATGGATCCTGAGACCGGGAAGAGAGATCTTCCTGGTTTGGAATAGTGTTGCCAGCGATCCTTATAAAAATTTTCAGCTGGAGGAGGCAGGTGCAAAGATGAAAGTGAAATTCACTATCAGGTTCTGAAACCTCAACAGGTATATTGCTATTCACTATGAAGTGCAATGGCCGGGTTGATTCGTGCAGCATTCAGGGAAGTGATGGTTACCGTTACCATGGCAATGATAATGGCCAGGAGCGCTGCGAGTATAAATAGTACCGGTTTGAATCCCACATTGTAGGGGAAGTCCCTTAACCAGTCCTGCATCATGAAATAGGCCACCGGCATGGCGATTACGATGGAAATCCCCACCGCATATCCCACACTTTTCGAGATCACAGTGATAATGTTGCCTTCCGTTGCCCCCATTACCTTACGGATACCGATCTCCCTGATCCGTTTCTGGGAATTATAAAGCGTCAGACCGAACAGTCCAAGCGAGGCGATGAAGATGGCCAGAATGGAAAAGATCAGCGTGATGATTCCTGTGCGTTTCTCCTCGGCGTAATATTTATCAAGTTGTTCATCCAGGAAGAAGTACTGAAGCGGCTCATCATCGGTGAACTCCTTCCACTTCTTATCTAAGTGCCCAAGTGCTGCTTCGATGTTCTCCCTGCCCCCGGCCAGCCTCATGGTAATATACCCGTGCCAGTTCCAGGATTTGGGTTTGAGCATGATAATCTGAGCCCCGATCTCATCTTTCAGGCTGGAAAAATGATGGTCCTTCACCACGCCGATGACCTTGAGTTCTTTGTTAAATCCTTCGTGATCCGGTTCAAGGAAAATTGTATTCAGCGGATCCTCCAGATTGTATTTCCTGACAGCTGCCTCATTGATCAGGCAGGCTGATGAATCGGATGGAAACTCTTTTGAAAGGAACCTGCTGCCGGTTGTGGCCAGGCGGAACCTGAAGGTCTCTAAAAAATCCTCATCGGTATAGTAGACAAACATCATTGCAGCCTCATCAGTGGGCCTTCCCTTGATGAAGAAGGTGCTGTTGTTGTTAGTAACTCCCAGGTAGGCGGTGGAGTTGGTAGCACTAAGTAAGGATGTGTTGTTGGTCAGTTCATCCATGAAAACCTGGATCTGCCCGTCGAGCGGGTGCAGCCGCTCCATCACCACCAGCTGTTCTTTGTCAAATCCCAGGTCCTTGTTGGTCATGTAACGAAATTGCCAGTAAATCACAAGGGTACCGGCAATGATGATGATCGAAATAGAGAACTGCATGATTACCAATGCATTTCTCATCCAGGTGGTCCCGTTTTTTGTACTGGCATTCCCTTTAAGGGCGAAAATGGGTTTGAAGGAGGCCAGAACAAATGAGGGGTAACTGCCGCTCAGAAGTCCAACCAGGATAGCAAGTACCATAAATGAAGGAATCATGTACCAGCGGAATATATCTCCCGGTTCCAGGTTCATTCCCACCAGGTTGTTAAAGGGGCGGATTAAAGTCACAACCACAATAAGCGCCAGAACCAGCGAGATCAGGCTCAGGAATACACTTTCAAACAAGAACTGTGTGATCAGTTGCTTCCGGTCGGATCCCACCACCTTGCGCAGGCTTACCTCCCTGGCACGACTCAGGGACCTGGCTGTACTAAGGTTCATAAAATTGATGGAAGCGATCACCAGAACAAAAAAAGCGATCACTCCGAAGATCACCAGGTAGGTGCGGTTTCCAATGGGCCGGTAACCCAGCTCATTGGGCAGGTCTATTCCCTGATCCAGATGTATGTCCAGAAG
>JAWOHR010000045.1:0-14153 GCA_046485075.1 Bacteroidales bacterium | reverse complement strand
CCGCGAGGGTAAGCGCCGTCCGGGTCCCGCTCGAAGGTGGTCGAGAGGTGGATCGGCTCACGAACCGCACCGGTCGACGGGTCCGGGGCGCGGCCTGCGTGGATGGCCAGCATTTGAGTTCTGTCCGGGTGTATTCATCACAACCACACCCTTTTCAGTGGCTGCTTCCAGGTCCACGTTATCATAACCGGCACCGGCACGGACCACTATTTTAAGGTTCTTGCCCGCTTCAATCACCTCCCTGTCGACCAAATCACTCCTGATAATTAAGGCATCCGCATCTGACACTGCGTTCACCAGGTGAGAATGATCGGGATATTTTGAAAGTACTTCCACTTTATATCCGGCATCCTGGAGTACACCTTTCACTTCTGCCACCGCTTCGGCTGAGAAAGGTTTATCTGTTGCTATTAATACTTTTGCCATTTTTCCTGGGATGTTTAGTTTAAATATTCTTCTCAAATTCTCTCATGACATCGATCAGCGCCTGAACGGATGATTGGGGCATTGCATTGTAGATGGAGGCCCTGAAGCCACCCACCGACCTGTGACCCTTCAGACCCGACATGCCCTTTCCGGAAGCAAAGGCAAGAAAATCTGCCTCTTTATCCTTGTACTCCTCTTTCATCACAAAGGTCACATTCATGATGGAACGATCTATTACATCTCTGATCCCGGAAACAAAAAGGGAATTCCGGTCAATCTCATCATAAAGAATGGCCGCTTTCTCCAGGTTCATTTTATACATGGCTGCTACCCCACCCTGCTCCTTATACCAGCGCAGCGTGTGCATGGCGGCGTAAATGGAAACACATGGAGGGGTGTTGAACATCGATTCATCAGCAATGTGGGTCTTGTAGTTCAGCATGGAGGGGATCATCCTGTCGACTTTCCCAAGGATTTCATCCTTTACAATTACAAAGGTGACCCCGGCAGGAGCCAGGTTCTTTTGAGCACCTCCGTAAATCATCCCGTATTTTGAAACATCGACGGGACGACTGAAAATATCCGAGGACATATCCGCCACAAGGGGTACCGGAGAATCCATATCCTCCCTGATCTCCGTACCATAGATTGTATTGTTGGTGGTAATGTGGAAATAGTCAGCATCGGCAGGGATCTTATAATCCCTGGGTATATATGAGTAGGTGGCATCTTTGGAGGAGGCCACCACATTCACCTCACCAAACAGTTTTGCCTCTTTGATGGCCTTATTGGCCCATACCCCTGTATCCAGGTAGGCAGCTTGGTTCTGAAGCAGGTTATAGGGGACCATGCAAAACTGCAAACTGGCACCCCCCTGCAATAAAAGGACGCTGTACCCTTCGGGAATGTCCAGCAGCTCCACGAAAAGTCGACGGGTTTCATCCATAATGGCAATGAACTCTTTGCTCCTGTGGGAAATCTCCATAATGGAAAGACCTGAATGGTCAAGATCCCTGATGCCATCGGCTGTATGCTGAATGGTGTATGGTGAAAGGATGGAGGGGCCGGCGGAAAAATTATGTTTTTTCATGATAGATAAATGATTTAATTTGATTTGTTATTTCAATAACAGTTAAATTTACATTTAATAGAATTGTTGGCCAAACATTGTGAATAACTTCCGATCAATAGTTATTTACTTCATTTTACTTATCATCTCAAAGTAAAACCAGGTGATCTTTATTTAATACCGGGATCAGATCAGTGAGATCCGTTTCATGGCAGTAGCCGATCACATCATCCAGGTTGTTCTTTTTCAGACGTCCATTCTGGGCCACCTTGGAAATATAACCCATCATGTTACCCCGGGCTGCATTGTAAAGGTCTATGGATCCCAGGGTAGCATCACAAATGGTACTGAAATGATCGTCTTCAAGTACCAGCTGTGCCAGTGCTCCGGCAAACAGGGTATCTTCCAGGTTAAATTTGTTCTTCCATCCGGCGCAGAGCACAAGCATATCCTTCTGCTGAAGAATGATATAATTTGCAAGCGAAGTCAGATTCAGATAGGCTCCAATCAGAACCTGGCTTCCGCTGGAGGCCAGATGAATCGCATTGGTTCCGTTCGTAGTGCTGTAAACGATCTGTTTCCCAGCTACCCTTTCAGGGGTAAAATTGTAGGGTGAATTTCCAAAATCAGCAAAATCCCTGACCAGCCCGTCTCTTTCGGCGGCAACCATGAAACCTTTCTCCTTATATTCCTTTGCCTCCCTTAATGTGCCTACAGGGATGATCCTCTCCACTCCGTTCATAAAGGCAGTAACGATGGCTGAGCTTGCTCTCAGAATATCGGTCACCACCACAATTGCATCAGGATTCTCATAATATGGGTAGAGGGCCGGGGAAAAACATACCTCAACCTTCCTCATTTTCATATTCCGGCTATTTTCCATTCTGGGTATAGAATGGAAGTCGTACAATTTGAGCAGCAACCCTTTTATTCCTGATCCCTATAAAAATTTCACCTCCAACTGCAGCATGCTCAACCGGGACATAGCCCATTCCTATTCCCTTTTCCAGCATGGGTGACATGGTGCCCGAGGTAACCTCCCCGATCTGAATTCCGCGGGTATTGAGAATGGGATAGTGCTGCCTGGGTATTCCACGCTCCTTCAACTCAAATCCAACCAGGCGTTTTTTTACTCCCGCCGCTTTCTGTTTCTCCAGCGACTTCCGGTTTATAAAATTGTTTCCTTCCGTGAATTTGGTGATCCATCCCAATCCGGCTTCCAGCGGAGAGGTGGTATCATTAATATCATTGCCGTAAAGGCAATAGCCCATCTCCAGCCTGAGTGTATCCCTTGCTGCCAGGCCAGCCGGTTCGATTCCCAGCTCTTTTCCAGCTTCAAAAATCCGTTCCCAGATGGAAGCAGCAGCATCATTGCTCATATATAGTTCAAATCCCCCTGCTCCCGTATACCCGGTATTACTGATAATCACCTCCCTTGCACCGGCAAACTCACCGGTGCGAAAATGATAGTAGGGAATGGCTGAAAGGTCTTCCGGAGTAAGTGTTTGTAACAACTTTAATGCCCTGGGACCCTGGATAGCCAGCTGGGATATGTGATCTGATGCATTCTCAACGGTGGCGCCCTCCAGGTTTTGCCGGACGATCCAGTTGTAGTCTTTTTCGATGTTGGAGGCATTCACAACCAAAAGGAATTTCTCCCTGTCGTAAAAATAGACCAGAAGATCATCCACAATCCCACCCGTTTCATTGGTGAAACAGGAGTACTGAATTCCACCCGGAGATAGTTTCTGAATATCATTTGAAGTGAGCTTCTGTACCAGGGCAAAGGCATTCGGACCCTTCACCCAGATCTCCCCCATGTGCGAAACATCAAAGACACCCACATTTTTTCTCACATTAATATGTTCCTGCATCACCCCGGTATACTCAACCGGCATTTCAAATCCTGCAAAGGGAACCATTTTAGCACCCCTTCCAAGGTGATAATCATAGAATGCTGTTTTTTTCACTGTAATAAAGATTTTTAATTGGAAAGCACTTTGAACTCAACACGCCGGTTCTTCTCTCTTCCTTCTGCTGTATCGTTGGGGGCTACCGGCTGAGAATCAGCATAACCCTCATACACAAGCATGGTTTCCGGGATACCTCTCCCCACCAGGTAGGTGACTACCGCCTTTGCACGGTCACGTGACAACTTCTGATTGATCCGAAGTGTACCCGTATGATCGGTATGACCCGAAATCTCAAGCTTCATACCCGGATTGTTCTGGAGAAACCGAACCACCTGATCAAGGGCATTGTTGGACTCGGGCCTGAGCACAGCCTTCCCGGTCTGGAAGTATATATTTTCCAGTACCACCTTGGTTCCGACTTCGATCTTCTGAAGGTAGAAATCCTGCACCACCTTTTCCTCACCCGATTCGCCAAGCAGGTCAAGTATATCGAGAAAATAGAGATACCCTGTCGCATTGATTTCCACCCCGTATATGGTAGCTTCGGGCAAATTTGCCACATAAACGCCCGAATCGTTGGTCACAGTCCTTACTTCCTGAATGACGCCCTGGGGATCCATGTAAGAAAGGCTGGCCATCACCGGGCGGACGCCGTCCAGTGTATCCAGCACACGGCCGGTAACAATGATGGAGGTATCCAGATTGGGGAGCCGGGGCTTGGTGAGAAATCCTCTCTTTGTTTCACCGGGACCGGCAACCAGCTGATCCTTCATGGAAGTAACCAACTCCTTCTCGGAACCAAGAAAGACCACCTTAAAGATATCTTTGGATCCCAGTCCGCCCTCCCTGATGGTGGAGTAGTAGCCGTAGTCACCGTTTTTATCCATGATATATAAGACCTCGTCGTCGGGTGTGTTGATGGGATAGCCCAGATTTTCCGGAGCGGTCCACCCCCCGTTGTCCGCCCTCTCGGAACGGAAAATATCGAATCCGCCCATGCTGTTATGCCCCTGCGATGCAAAATAGAGATATTTTCCGTCAGCTGTAATAAAAACCCCCTCCTCATCATAGGGTGTATTGATCAGTCCGCCGATATTACGGGGCTCTTCCCATTTCCCCTTTTCATTCAGTCGTGTATAAAGAATATCCTTCCCCCCGGCAGTTAACCTGGCGTTCCTGCTTACGTAGAAGAGCTCGGTACCATCCGGGGAGAGGGCTGCAGAGGTCTCTCCATCCTTGCTGAGTAACTTCTTATCCAATCCTTTCGACCTTGACCATTTAGCCTTTTCAGGGCTAAAAGTCATAATTTCCAGCTTACCATTATGCTCATAACCCCTGTAAATAAGGAGCTTGTTTCCATCAGCCGAGATCCCAACCACGGCTTCATTATTCTCGGTATTAAATGGTTTTCCCAGCCTGACTGCCATCTCAAAACCTGACCCTGAATGGGTGGAGCGGTAGATATCTTCGTTAAATTTATTATCCAGCGGATTGCGTTTTGCCTTCCCGAATGGCCTTCGGGATGAAAAATAGAGAGCCGTGTCGCCATAGGCAAAGATGGGGTTGTAGTCATCATATTTTGAATTCATATTCTCACCAAGGTTTTGAAGTATAACCCTGACCGGATCCTGTGAAAGACTCCTTCCGTGCTGACACTCTGTGAGACGCTTTGCAAGCACACTACTGTAGATTTCCTGTTCATCCTCATCAAGGGTCAGTTTATGTTCCTTGAAGTGACTGGCTGCCTCTTCAAACTCAAGTACCAGCTGATAGGCATTTCCCAGCAACAGGTGAATATCCTGGCTCACCTCTTCTTTCAGATCGTAAGACCGAAGAAGGTAATCGATGGCGATGTATTTATCATCGGTAAAAAGGTAGCAGGCTCCGATCTTGTAGTTCAGTTCGGCATTATCAGGATTATATTGATTGGCATACAGGTAATGATCCCTGGCAAGATCAAAGGTTCCTCTTCCCTCTTTAAATTGCTTATCACCCTCCTTCACACTACTCCATGCCTCCTTAAACCCGATCTCCACTCCGGTTTTGAACTCCTTCTTTTTGATGGTCACGTCTTCCTGACCCAAAAGCGCAGCCGGAACCAGCAATCCAACGGTGAGAATCATTAACCACCTTCCTATTATAAATACCTTATTCATTGCATTCCTTTACATATGCTTCAGCTTCCCGGGCACCAAGCTCCAGGGCCATTTTCCAATCCTCACATGCTTCGGAGAGATTTCCCTTCAGCTCCTGGATCAGTCCGCGATTAAGATAGAGCAGGGAAACACCGGGATTCTCCACGATGGCAAAATCCAGCAAGGTCAGGGCCGGCTCGAGGTTGTTCTGACTGGCCAGAATCGATGATTTGTTCAGGCTGGCTTCCGCAAAACCACTTTCAAGATTGATGGCTATGTCGAAATCATCCATTGCGGCATCCAGGTTTCCAAGAAAATAGCTGGCATATCCGCGGTTATTCAATGCCAAGACCATTTTCGGATTTAACTCCAGGGCCTTTGTATATTGTTCAATGGCACCTTCATAATCGCCCAGTAAGATTTTAACCGATCCCAGGTTATTGTAAGCCAGTGCAAAACCAGGATCGTACTCAGTCGCAGTCCTGTAGTCGAAATGAGCACCCTGCAGGTCACCCATCCTTCTTTTAATCCCTGCCCTTTCATGATATGCCAGGGCAAAATCTGACTTTAGAACGATGGCCTGACTCATATCATTGATCGCCTTGCCGTCAAACCCATCCCTGATCCCGGTAAGACCGCGGAAATAGTATGCATAGGGATCATGGTAGCCTTTGGAAATGGCCAGATCGAAGAGATCGGCATCCATTCCTGTGGTATCTGACCCAAACATGATGTACCCTTTATAAAAAAAAGCCTCCCCAAGGCCGGGATCAAAACGAATGGCCGAATCCAGGTCGCCCATGGCCCGATCCATGGAACCCCATTGGATGAGAATCCTTCCTCTCTGCAAATATGCGGGGGCGAATGCCGGATCAATCTCAAGGGATTCGGTCAACTTTGCACTGGCCATTTCGAACTCCTCCTTAAGGATCAATGAAACTCCATCATGGTATACCTGATCTCTTTGCCTTCTCTCAGAAAACGAGATCTGGCTGAAAGCCATTTGCACCGAGAGTACCCCGGTCAGAATCATTATGAAACTTCTTTTCATCTATCCTTCCCGGTGATAATAAACCGGGCTCTGTTTTATTTCTAAAAATAATTATAATTAATTTAGTGCCCGGAATAAGTTTTCAACCTACCTTAATGCAAATATGATAACTGATCTGACCTATCTTAAAACCATGTCGGGCGGAGATGCGAACTTTATCGCAGAGATGATCGTCCTTTTCAGTGAACAAATCGATGAATATTCTGAACTCATGCCACGGCTGCTCAGGGAAAAGGATTACGACGGTCTTTCCAAACTGGCTCATAAAGCCAAATCATCTGTTGCGGTCATGGGTATGAAGGGTGTGGCCGAACTTCTGAAAGAGCTGGAAAAACTGGCACATGAGGGGCAGGAGACCGACCGGTATGAAAGTATGGTAGGCGAATTCCTGGAAAAGAGTCACTTAGCTGTGACAGAATTGAAACTGACGAACCCTTAAACCGGGTCATGATTGAGACAAAAAAAATTGGAGATATCCTCGTGGTAAGCCTGAAAGATACCAGCAGGTTCAACTCCCCGATCGCAGAAACGGTGAAGGAGCAACTCCTGGCATATTTCGTAAAACCAAATGTGAACCTTGCTTTTAACCTGAAGGGTATCACCTTTATTGACAGTTCCGGATTTGGAGTCTTTTTATCAGCTTTAAAAGCGGCCAGTAACAATTACGGCCAGTTCAAGATCTGCAATGTGAGCCGCGAAGTTTTAGAACTTTTCAAATTGCTGCAGCTTCATCATGTATTCGAGATTTATGATCAGCAGGAGGCATGTGTGGAGAGTTTTAAACGATAATTTTTCCTATTTTTGCCCAAACTTAATGAATGAGTACCATGTATAAAATCGCATTTTGGATTACAATGACCCTGCTGGTGAGTGCCTGCAACCAGACCTCTCAGAGTGAAAAAATAGTTTCAGCAACCATTGAGGAGTTGCTGGCCAATCCCGAAGAGTATGAAAACAAGGAGGTTGCCATCACAGGAATGATTACCCATGTATGCAGGCACGGGGGACAGAAATGTTTTATTCTGGCTGAAGACGGAGAAACCCAGATCAGGCTGGTTCCCGGAGGGGATATTGATGAATTCAAGATCGAACTGGAAGGGTCGACGGTCGTCGTAAAGGGTACCTTTCGGGTCATGGCTGCACAACAGGCCGGGGAACTCCTGGCAGATTACGAATCCAAGGCGAACCACGCGGTTGAAATGTCACACTCCGAGGCCGAGAAGGCTGATGTTTTCATTGAAACAAATGAATATAGGGAAATTACCCAATAACAAAGATGGGATGGAGGAAGTGGAACCGGTGGCTTCACCGGGAGATGGGCTTTTTATTTTTTGGAATGGCCATTATATATGGGATTTCAGGGATTGCACTTAATCATGGGGCAGCCCGGCACTGGACCCCTGGAATCATATCACGATCAAATACTTACCAATATCAGGCTCCCATCCGGAAAGCAGATGTGGATCGAGGTGTCATTGAGGATCTCCTTGAACTTACAGGAGAGGCGAAAAACTACAAGCAATACTATTTCCCCAACGATGATTTCCTGATGATCTACCTGAAGGGCGGTCATATCAACATGGAACTCTCCTCCGGAAATGTGATGGTTACAAAGGTCCGAAACCGCCCCTTGTTTAGTGAAGTCAATTACCTTCATTATAACAAGCCAAAGAAGTTGTGGACCTGGTTTTCAGACCTGTTTGCATTCTCACTGATCCTGTTGGCTGTATCCGGACTGATCATGGTCAGGGGAAAAAAAGGGATCACCGGGAAAAGTGGGCTGCTGTTTGCAGCCGGCATTGTGATCCCGCTTATTTTCCTGATGATTTACCTCTGGATATAGTCCCGGCTCCCTTTCTTACACTCAGTACGGGGAGGTACAATCTATATATATAATTGCTATCTTGGTAGTTGTTGATCTAACCCTATTGGAATGAGCAGAGAGATCCTCGAAGCATTAATGCAACTTTTTGCCATCATCTCCCGCCCGGAAAGCAATGCTGCCGAACGCAGACTTGTGGTTGAGTCCTTTCTGAACAGGCAATTGAACCAGGAACTGGTTGCACTCTACCTGGATGTTTTCAACGGGTATTTTAATCAGGTCATGGAGGAGGATTCCAAGGTTGCCAAAAAGGAACGGGTTCTGGCCAAGCGGTCTGTAAGGGTCCTTAAAATTTGCACCGATATTAACAGGGAACTTGCTCAATCACAAAAGGTTATTGTGCTCTTTCAGATGCTGGAGTTTATCAAATCTGAGCGCGGAACTGCCACTGAACAGGAGATGGAATTTATTGCCACTGTGGCTGATACCTTCCACATCCCCGAAGAAGACTACCTTCTGATCAGAAATTTTGTCCTTTCAGACAGGGACCTTGAGGAAAATAGCTCCTACCTGGAAGTTGACAATAACCCCGGTACACCAGAGTTACGGAAAACCAAACATATTTACAGGAAAGACCTGGCGGGCCAGATCCGGTTTATACAGGTTCCGTCAAGCAACCTCTACTTTCTCAAATATCTGGGGAAAGCTGAACTTTACATGAATGGTCAGTTGCTTGAACCCCTGAAAAGCTATCCGCTAAATTCCGGGTCCTCCCTTAGAAATCAACAGATCAGACCTGTTTACTACAGTGATATTGTCTCACTTTTCGTGGGTGACAAAGTCAAATCGAAAATTATATTTGAGGCAAATCACATTACCTACCGGTTTAAAAACGGTTCAATCGGTCTTCACGATATAGGTTTTTCTGAACAATCGGGCCGGCTGGTAGGGATTATGGGGGCCAGCGGTGCAGGAAAATCGACGTTGCTCAATGTACTCAATGGAGTGATCAAACCCAGTGAAGGAAAGGTGCTGATCAACGGTATCGATATACACAGTGACGACCCGGGGATCAAGGGTATTATCGGGTTTGTATCCCAGGATGACCTGCTGATCGAAGAGTTGTCTGTTTACCAGAACCTTTACTACAACGCCAGGCTGTGTTTTGACAACTATACCCATGAGCAGTTGGTGGAGGCAGTGCACCGGGTTTTAAAAAACCTTGGACTCTTTGAAATCAGGGACATTCAGGTGGGGTCTCCGCTCAATAAAAAGATCAGTGGTGGTCAGCGAAAACGGCTCAACATTGCACTTGAACTCATCCGTGAACCGGCAGTTCTGTTCCTTGACGAGCCCACATCGGGACTTTCAAGCCGGGACAGTGAAAATATCCTGGATTTGCTGAAGGAGTTAACCTTCAAAGGAAAATTGGTATTTGTGGTGATTCACCAGCCCTCGTCCGACATTTTTAAAATGTTTGACAGACTGCTGATCCTTGATACGGGGGGCTACCTTATCTATAACGGGAATCCAGTTGACTCCATCGAGTACTTTAAATCCAGGGTACAGGCAGCTGACTGGAACGAAAGCGAGTGTCCCACCTGTGGCAATGTCAATCCCGAACAGGTTTTTAATATTGTGGAGACCAATGTGTTGGACGAGTTCGGACAGCTCACGCATACCCGCAGAATCTCTCCTTCCGAGTGGAGCGAACACTTTCGGAAAGTATATAAGGAGTCGGAAAGGGCCACCGCCTCAAAAGCGGACCTTCCCGAGATCTCCTTTAAGATCCCCGGCAAACTGAAACAGTTCGGGGTATTTATAAAAAGGGATTTTCTGAAAAAACTGAGTGATGCCCAGTACCTGGTATTCAATTTTGCCGAGGCTCCGGTGCTTGCCCTTCTTCTCGCCGGGATAGTCCGCTACTATGACCTGGATGTCTCAAACAAATTCGGGTACACACTGGCCGGGAATACAAATATGCCGGTCTATATTTTTATGTCGGTTATCGTGGCCATTTTCATGGGGCTGACCGTGAGTGCCGAGGAGATCATCAAGGACCGTAAAATCCTGAAGCGCGAGGCATTCCTTAACCTCAGCTGGTCTGGTTACCTGCTCTCCAAAGTATCTGTTCAATGGTTGATCTCAGCAATTCAGGCTTTCACCTTTGTGATCATCGGGAATACGATGATGGGGATCAAGGGAATGTATTTCGAATACTGGCTTGTATTGTTTTCATCATGGGCAGCTGCCAATGTCATGGGACTCCTCATTTCGGATAGCTTTAAGACGGTGGTAACCATTTACATACTTATTCCTTTCCTGGTCATTCCCCAGATCATACTGAGCGGAATCATCGTCAAATTCGAAAACCTGAACCCCCAGATCTCATCACCAAAGAAGATCCCCTGGTACGGAGAGGTTATTACGGCGAGGTGGGCTTACGAAGGGCTTGCCACTTACCAGTTTATGAACAATAAATACCAGGTGAACTTTTATGATCAAAACAAGCTCCAGAGCATTGGAAATCTGAAGGCAAACTTCCATATCAAACAACTTCTCAATAAGATCGATTTTGTTGAACGGAACCTTGATCAGCCTGAATCTGCAGAAATGGTAGCCTATTCCCTCGAGGTGCTGAGGAATGAAATCCGTAATGAATTCAGGGAGAGGATGATCCTGAAGAGCTATCATGAAGCAACTCCCGGATACTCCATGAAATTCAGCGAGCAACTCTATCCCGGCCAAATCACACAGGAAGTCATCCTTTATACCCGGGAGTACCTTGAGGCACTGCAGGAGTTCTATAAGGAGACATTCCGGAATGCAAGGAATGAAATCGATGAAATCACAAAATCATTCGATTTTGAAGAACTGAAAAAGCTTCAGCGGAATTACAGCAATAAAACACTGGAAGAGTTCGTCACCAACAACAAAACGTTCGACTACTACACCGAGTTCAAACGTAAAGGGGAGATGATTCAAAAAAGAGACCCCATCTATCTGGATCCCACCCACAAATTTATTAAGGCTCACTTTTATGCACCAAGGAAGAGAGTAGCCGGGGTATTCTACCCGACCCTCTGGGTGAATGTGGGGGTGATCTGGTTGATGACCCTTGGCATATATCTCCTGCTTTATTTCAGGGTCCTTAAAAAACTACTGGATCTTTTCGATCGCCACAATTAGCATATTACCCTCCTATCTTAAAACCTTTGCAAGCAAAGGTTTGTAGGCTTCGTCGGGTAATATTCTATATTGCTGATATTTAAAATGTTATTCTACAATTTCAATCATCTTGAAAGGAACCCGGATAATAGACTCATAGTCCTCGCCGGCCTCAAGCATATCTTCATCATCCTCCTCGTAATACCAGTTGATAATCACTTCGTTTTTACCTTTATGGATGGTCTCCAGTTTTTTAAATACATCCAGGATGCACTTGGAGGAACTGGTGTTGAAGTACTCCAATTGCACATTTACCTGGGTTAATCCCAGGGGTGCGCTGCTGTACTGCTCAAGCCACTCAACCAGTGGCTTGTAAAATTCAATTGAATTTTCAGGTATGGATCTTCCTTTTACCTCTAATACACCCTCCTGACCATTAAATTTAACACTCGGGGTTTTTGCAGTTCCTTCTATTGACAATGATTCCATATTTGGCGATTTATCTTTTATTTTCACTACGCAATTTCGACGAAAACATCGAGATTAAAGAAGTAGTATATATTGTTATATTTTTCAAAATGATATTCAAGCTTATGGCCTGTTTTCCTAGCAATATCAACCAGTCCAAGTCCTCCTCCACCCTTTTCTGACAACCGCTGATGATTCAGGATAAATTTATACATGTCCTTCAACTCCTCCTTACCCATAGAGTTGATCTTATCAATTTTATTCTTTAATACATCGACTTTGTCCTGGGTGACAAAATTTCCAGTGGATATCCTGTAGCTTTCTGTCTCCTTGCTGACAACGATCATGGCAAATTTAGAGTCAAACTCCTTTTGCATCTCCGCGGGCAATACTTCAATATGATGGTAAAGATTTTGAAGGCCTTCCACCAGGACATTATAGACTTTTTTTCGAATTTTGGAGTTTTCATTGCGGTCGTCCATCCCGGCTTCAACCACCTCTAATACATTGCTGATGAGCTCACCTGAGATATTCCCTTTGAAGGCCATCAAAACATCTCCGCCATTCAGCTTGGAGTAATACTCATTCAGATCAAAGCCCATTTAGCTTCATTTTGTTGACTTGGAATTTGCCGATTGATCAGCAAATATAAAAAAAATGTTTCAGTAACTAATATAGATAAAATTCAGACCCTTTTGCAATAAATAAATTCAAAACCTGTTTTTTTTTCAACAGGCAGATGAATTGACTCGATGGTGTCCCAAAAGTTCATTTATAACTAATTCAAAGGGATGCTTAGGAAGTAAAACAGAAGATAATGACCCTTTTGAGACACACTCATCATCGATTTATTGCTAATTCTAAGGGTGCTTATAATCTTTCCAGTTACCCTTAAATGTCTTGTAGTTGACGTATGAGCATTCCAGGGGTCCGTTGAATAACTGTTGCCTTGAAGCTGGTCTTAACCCAACTCTTTTCATGGCTTTGCCGCTGGAGGAGAGAATCCATGCATCTGATCCTGGAAACTTATGTTTCAAAGTAGTACCGATCATCTCGTAGAAAGACTCAATATCCTCCTTTTTTAATCTCTCTCCATAGGGAGGATTCATCACGATGGTAACTCCCTCCATGGGATCAGAGGCTTCGAAGTCCAATTGTTCTACTTTAATCAAATGGGATAACTCCATGCTTTTCACCTGTCGTTTTGTGATCTCAACCGCCTGCGGATCCACATCCCGTGCAATGATGGGAACCTTCACCACCCTTTCCACCGAGAGGTTCTTGGCCACGTGCTCCAGTAGTTCCGGGTCAAATTCCTTCCAGTTCTCGAATCCATATTGCTTTTTAAAGATTCCCGGCGGAATCTCTGCAGCGATCAGGGCCGCTTCAATGGCCAGTGTTCCTGAACCACACATGGGATCAAGAAAAGGAGTCTCCCCGCTCCATCCGGTAGCCATGATCATACCGGCGGCCAGTACTTCGTTCAACGGGGCTTCAAAATTACCCGACCGGTAACCCCGTTTGTGCAGTGACCCCCCGGAACTGTCCAGGGAGAGCGTGGCACGACGGTCGGAGATATGAAGATTTATCAGTAAATCGGGTTGTTCCCTGTTCACAGATGGTCTCAGACTGGTCTTCTCCCTGAAACGGTCCACAATGGCATCCTTTACCTTTTGGGCGGCAAAAAAACCATTGGGAAAGTGGGGGGAGTGAACCACCGAATCTATTGAAAACGTCATCTTGTTGTCCAGAAACTGCTCCCAATCAAACTGTTTCACTTTCCTGTAAAGACCCTCGGTATTGCTGACCTCAAATTCAAGAACCGGAACCAGTACCCTGAGTGACAGCCTGGAGGCCAGGTTCACCTTGTACATCAGGGCCCGTCTGCCATAAAATGTTACCCCCCGGTTTGCGACCTCCACCTTCTCAGCGCCTAATCCTTCCAGTTCGGAAGCCAGCAATGGTTCCAGACCTTTGAAGGTTTTTGCGTGGTACTTTTCAAATTGTGCCATATCCCAGTTTTTTGAAAATAATCTCTTCTGCCCGTGCAAAGCGCTCCTCGCCAGTTCCGGTAACCAAATCCCACTCCATTCCGAAATAC
>JAWOHR010000013.1:0-4172 GCA_046485075.1 Bacteroidales bacterium | reverse complement strand
GGGTATGCGGATGTGCGCATCTGGTCGCGGGGATACTATCGGCGTGAAGCCGACATATCAACGCGCCATTTTTTAAAAATAGAAATTCCTCTCATGTGGATCCCCGGGATTCGGACAGGGTTTACGCAGGTACCGGTTCCGGCCTGTTCCTGTCCATGGACGGAGGATCGGGCTGGGAGGAGGTATCCGGTCTTCCGGAAACCGGGGTCGTAAGGGCCATTGAATTCAATCCCCACAACCCTCACACACTTTTTGTGGCAGTCGATCAGTATGGACTCTACTATTCAGAGGATGGGGGAGGGAGCTGGAATGCTTCAGTGGCTGGGCTGGAACCAAATTCATCACTTAGGGAGATCATTTTTGTACAGGAGGATACGTCTATCATGTATGTATGCGATCTGCTCAGCGGGGTGTACCGTTCTGATAACCGGGGAAGCACCTGGTCGATGATCAACACGGACCTTCTGAACCGGGCCGTCACCTCACTGACCATCACAACGGACGGACAACACCTTTACGCCTCCACATCCGGGGCCGGAGTCTTCCGGTGCGATCTGAACGGAGAAGTACCTGTCTCCCCTGGAACCGGGATGCGAAATATCGTTCCTTCTGTATACCCGGATTTCCTGGTTTATCCCAATCCGGCATCAGAGGGGTTTTTTATTTCTGGCGGAGAAGAAGCCTGGAAGATCGAGGTGTTCAATGCATTGGGCACGCTGCTATACTCAGAGGAGGGAAGTCTCGGTATACCGTTCCCCGGAAATCCGCCGGGACTCTACCATGTGGTGATCCACACTATCCCGGGACAGGTTTTCTGCCGCAAGGTGATCATCCGGTAATCGCTCCGGCCAGAGCTATTTTTTACGATGTCATTGAAGCAGAACGGCCTTTGACTTGGCTGAATTCGATTTTCCGCAGGAGGGCGGTGTCGAAACACTCACAAAGTGACTGGCCTGTGCTTCAAAATATAACCGGGGTCAATTTCCAATCCAAGGCCGGGACCGGTGGGGACCTTCACCTTTCCCCCTTCACTGGTCAGCGGAGAAGTGGGGCAATCCATGGGGATCTCCCTGTTGAATCCTTTGAATTCATGGTATGGTCCGGCATTGGGAACCACACTTACAAAATGCATCATATAGAGGTATCCAAGACCTGAACCGGAAATATGCGGTGTGCAGGTCTTTCCTTTCGCTTCAGCCATCCTGGCTACCTTTATGGAACGCACCATTCCCCCGAAATAAAAGATGTCGGGTTGCACGACATCCAGGGCGTTATTCCCGATGAGCCACCTGAAATTGTGCATGCTTGGTTCCTGTTCTCCCCCGGCAATGGGGACCTCCAGCGCATCGGCCACCTGCCTGGTCTCTTCGTACCAATCGAACGGAACCGGTTCTTCATAGAAGTCAAACCTGTATTCCTCCATCAGGCGTCCGATGCGGATGGCTTCGGCGGTATCATAGGAGCCATTGGAATCGGCATAGATCACCATCTCCTCCCCGAAAGTTTTTCTGACCAGCGGGATCAACTGTTCGGTTCTTCCCGGAGGGTAATCGGCATTTCTGCTCATCCGTCCCCCTATTTTAAATTTAAGTGCCCTGGCCTGGGTCTCCTCCACCTGCTCCCGGATCCTTTCGATCGATTCTTCGGCCGAACGGCCACGGAAATTATTGGCCTGGTACACATTAATGTAGGGGTGGTGGACCGTTCCGATCAGTTCCCCCATGGATTTCCCTGAAATCTTGCCCAGTAAATCCAGCACCGCAAACTCAAGAGTGGCCAGAGGCACCCAAAACGCAAGGTTCTGTAACTTGTAATTGCTTTCAAACACGTATACTTCCTCGAGGAGCTGCTCCCAGTTCCGCGCATCCTTGCCGATAAAGAAAGGCTGGATCCTATTCACAAAAATGGGGTAGAGGGAGACCATCTGCATGTTGTTGCCTACCGAGATCCCTTCTGCCCCGTCCGGGGTGACCACCCGGCAGAGGAAATTATCCCCGTAACGGAGAAGCTCTACCTTTTCCATAATTACCGGGTCGGGAAATAATTCCTTTTTTAATACCGGTTCGGCCAACACCCTGTCAAGGCCGGTATAATCAATTCCCGCTTCAACACCGTTTCCGCTGACTGGATGGCATCCGCCCAGGAGAAAGGAACTGCCCAGGGCCCCTGCAGCCGAATTTCTGAAAAATGTTCTTCTGTCCGATCTCATTGCTGAATTATATGTTTCTCCGTTTTAAATGTATCGACCTGTAAGGTATCTGGATTTTTCAATTTAACAGCATGAAATGGCAGCCTAAAACAATATGTCATACATCTGTCAGATATTTGTCAGGGGACTTTTAGTGAGTGAATACATGAATGATTTAATATTATGAACTCATTATATTCTAATGCTTTCCGCCATGAACAGAATACGGTCGATCCTAATCATAATGTTCCTCTTCCTGGTCACATCAGTTTCCACATTTGCCCAGCGCTCCGGGGTGATCACAGGTTTGATCATTGACGGATCCGCTAATGAGCCCCTGGCATTTGCCAACATCTATGTGAAAGGAACCTCTATTGGGACCGTGACCGACGAAGAAGGTAATTTCAGGCTGGACAATGTTCCTTCCGGTGAACAGACCATCGTCATTAGTTTCATAGGGTTCGCGGACCAGGAGATTGCCCTTGATGTTTCGGGCGGACAGGTGCAGGAGTTGGAAACACTTACCATGATGCCCGAGACCATCATGGGAGAGGAAGTGGTGGTTACTGCTATAATGAGGGGACAGGTGGCAGCCATCAATAAGCAATTGAATTCAAACACCATCGTCAATGTGGTCTCGAAGGATAAGATCGAGGATGTACCCGATGTAAATGCCGCTGAATCGATCAGCAGGCTACCGGGGATCACCATCAGCAGAAGTGCTGGTGAAGGGTCCAAGGTAACGGTACGCGGTGTATCCCCCAGATTCAACTCCATTACCGTAAACGGTCTTGCCATTCCAGCCACCGGTTCGGGCGACAGATCGGTAGACCTCAGCATGGTCTCTTCAGATATTCTGGAAGGGATCGAGGTATACAAGGCCCTCACCCCGGATATGGACGCCGACGCCATTGGAGGCTCGGTGAACCTGCTTACCAGGACCGCAGATCCCGGATTCCAGGGACGTGTGCAACTGGAGACTGGCTATCACGGACTGATTAAAAACATTGGTACCTACAAGGGAAGCCTCACCCTGGGTAACCGCTTTCTGAATAACCGGATCGGGATCCTGGGTACGGCCACGTTCCACCGGGCCAACAGGAATTCGGACGAATTCGACGCTTCATATATTATTCGCGACCAGGACAGTGAAGGAAATCCGCTCCCATCGGTGGGAAGCATCTACCTGATAAACAACATCGAAACCAGGGACCGTCTAAACGCCAGTTTCACTGCAGACTATAAAATGGACCACGGTAAAATCGTTTTTGACTATTTTTATACTCAGACCAACAGGGATATTCTGACGCGGAACATCAATATATCCCCGGGCAACTCTTCCGTCAATTACGGGCTGAATCACAGGTATAACGACCTTTCCCTTCACTCCTTCCAACTGAGGGGAGAACACGATCTGAACAAGATCCAGATCAACTATTCCTTCTCCCATTCAAGAATCATAAATGATACGCCCGTCAGTTACGGGACTGGAGTGGAGAAGAGCGGGGCATTCGAGTCAAACTTACCCCTTTATGCCAAACCCCAGGAGATCCCGCCCTATGTCAGGTACGAACTGGATGATGTAACCGGGGGGGATGGCTTTGGATTCAGCAACAACCAGATCAACGACCGCAATTATACTGGCCAGCTTGACCTGAAGGTCCCTCTGTTTGCCAACGAATGGTTGAATGGTTATATCAAGGCGGGAGGAAAAATCCGGCAGAAGAACAGGGATAGGGAGATCAACAGTTATGGGATCTTCGACGGGGTGGACTACTTCAATGTTTTCATCGCTGAATACCCGGATGTAACCAGGCTCAACAGGTCAATTTACGTTGAAAACTTCATGGATCCCGATTTTGAAGGCTATACATTTTCAATGGGCTCTCAGTATGTGATGCCCTATGTATTCGATGATGACCTGAAAAGGGAACATTATGATAAATTCAGCGGGATCGATTCTCTATGGTGGAAAGACCCCAAT
>JAWOHR010000209.1:0-16994 GCA_046485075.1 Bacteroidales bacterium | reverse complement strand
AAGGTGAACAGGAAATTTATTCCACTATTTATGAGTACGAACATACAGGCCTTCTTGTTGGCTATCAGAGTATCGCAAAATACCACATAGACATGGACATGGTTGTAATCCAATTCAATAATACAACCAACTTTGATGGGTATAACTGGAATTTGGCAGAAATTGTATACAACCGTATTGTTAAAATACTGAGAAGGAAAAAAGCTCATAACAATGAATACAAATAATAAAATGCAAAATAGATTAACATTAATTATCCTGAAAGTGCAAATTCCTTTGATTCTATGGCAGATTATTATGAATCGTTCACCTTTTTAGAAATTATCATTAAACGAACTTTTATGAATATTGAGAAAATGAATAAAAATAGAATGTTTGCAAAAATTACCGGATTCTCGCTTTTATTGATGGCAATAATAGCTGGATTTGCATTTGGATTTGTACTCCCAAAAGTATTTAACTCCGGTCAAATAGATTTTGTGCAAAGCAACCTTGCCGACAATTTGCAACTATACAATTGGATGTTATTAGCAATTTTACTAGTGCTTCTGCTTGATATTTTGGTTTCCTGGACGCTTTATAAGTATTTTAAAAATGACAACAGGAAAATTGCACTACTATCAGGTATTTTGAGAATTGTTTACACCGTAATATTTGGAACTGCGGCATTTTATCTAACGAAAAATCTTAATCCTACTGATACAAGCAACGAGATTATTATCAATAATTTTCAATTGTTCCAATCTATTTGGAGTGCCGGGTTAATCATATTTGGATTCCATCTTTTAGTGGTTGGAATTTTAATGAAACTTCATCCTCCGATACCAAAGATTTTATGGTATTTGGCATTAATCGCCGGAATTTCTTATGTTGTTGTCCACTTCCTGAAATTGACGCTAACTCAATCTGATATTGTAAGTAATTTGGAAATGATTTTAGCTCTTCCCATGGCAATTGGAGAACTTGGACTTGCTGTTTGGTTAATAATAAAAGGGGGAAAAGCATAATAAATATCATATTGGAGTACGCCAACCGCTAATAAATGCTAAACGCAATTTGGATCCGCCCAAACGTTTACACAAAGTTTTTTACACTACCACGATGAGCCTTTAGCAATAAAGGTTCTACAGGAACATCTTGAAAATTTCCGTGAACAGATTGAGTGTATTGGAACCTATACAAAGCCAATTGAAGCAATGCCACTTTTAAACAAAGGTGATATTGATATATTATTTTTAGATATTAACATGCCATCCATTTCCGGCATTGAATTTTTAAAAGCCATACCCAATCAACCCTATGTAATTTTTACAACGGCTTACAGGGAATTTGCAGTTGATGCTTTTGAACTCAACGCCCTTGATTACATTGTAAAGCCTGTTTCCGCCGGAAGGTTTTTAAAAGCTATTAACAAGTTCTTTTCAATGGAACAAACACTACTTCAAAAACCCAAAGAATTTCTTCATATTAAGGCGGATAAGAAGAATTACAATATTCCCACGGAAACCATACTTTATATTGAAGGTCTGGATAACTACATCAAAATTAAAACTGCAACGAACAGTCTCATCAGCTACGAATCTTTATCTGGCATTGAAAAGAAATTACCAGCAGAGATGTTTTTACGTATCCACCGTTCTGCCATTATTAACATCAACCAGATTGACCACTACACATCGTCATATATTATGCTGGACGACCGACAATTTACTATTGGCAGAAATTATAAAGAGCATGTATTAAACAATCTTGAAAAACAATAACCTCTAATAATTGTACCAAATATATAAAACAGCAGAAGCTAAGCTCCTGCTGTTTTACATGGTTACTGTGGATATATACTAACGGGTCTCCACTACTGCATACCTGGTTTTCTTCCAGAACTGATCGGGCTGTGTGATCTGGATGTATTCCACGATGCTGTCGTTGCTTACCACCTCGTAAGATTCTACCGGGTGGTTGGAGATGAGTTCAACTTTCTTTGCATTGATGGCAATCCTGTCAGTATGGCTGATGCTGATCTGTTCAAAATCATTGTCAGAAAGGCTAGCGGGGACCATCTTACTTTTGCCGAGACCGAGGAATCCGCCTTCTTTGGCAACGATACCTTTCTCTTCCAGCTCCTTATAGCTCCCTGATGCCAGGTAGGCCTTGTCAAGCTCAGCCAGATTCTGACTGATCAGCGCATCTTTCACCTGTATGCTTTCATCCCTTTCCACCACTTCCTTATCCAGGCTATCGATCGCGGTATTCAGATCTGCAAGCTGGAAGTCGCGGTTCACCAGTTCCGTTTTTAATACATTGATGCTGCTGTCGCGCAGTACAATCGATTCCTGAAGGAGTACCATCTTATCTTCCAGGGCGGCAATTTTGAGACCAGAATCCTTCAATCGCTTATTTAAGTCTATGACCTTGGCCCTGTTCTCCTCCAACAATGTATTCATCTGCCGGATCTCGCTCACAATGCGTTCGCGAACATCACTTGTAAATTCAGGATTGTCCGCTGAGATGGCAAGCAGGTTCTCTTGCTCCCGAACGATATTCATATCTTTTTCGATCGCATTGAAGGTCAGGAGCAGTTCATTGATAACCGAATCCCGGTGATCAATGATCCCGCTTAGGTTTTCCTGAACCATTTGTGTTTCTGCCTGATGAGCCTTGAATTTGTTCTCACGGTTAATCAAAACCACTGAGAACACGATCAGTAGGGTACCTGAGACCACCGACAGGATCCTTATTGCTGTTTTGTTGCTTCCAGTTGCCTGGTTTTTGCTGATTTCATTTTTCATTTTGCTTTGCTTTAATTATGAATGAATGATTGATATGCATCCCTATGCCAAAGGATGTGCCAGGATAAGGTAGACAGCATATAATACTGTATATCAAGATAATAGGAAGGCTTGAGGACAATGCATCTATTCTCAAAATGAGAATGGAATCTCAAAATGATTCTTCCCTGCCCGTGGATTTCTGATCATTCAACATGCGGTAGATGGTAGCCACTCCGATATCCAGCTTCTTGGCCACCAGTTTCACATCATTGTTGTATTTATCCAGGAAGGTGTTGACGATCCTTCGATCGTATTCCCTAAGTGTAAATTCCCCTGCCTGTGAAATATCGATGATCTCCCCATCTCCAATAACAATATCTCCGGTTTCGATCAGATCACCATCGCTCAGGGTGACAGCAAGTTCTATTACCGATTTCAGTTCCCGGATATTCCCCGGAAATGGATATTGCCTGAGTTTTTGCATGGCGGCAGGAGTAATCTTTTTAGCTGGCAACTTATTTTCCTCGCTAAAGGACCTGGTAAAATGGGCGGCCAGGATCAGGACATCATTACCCCTTTCCCTCAACGGAGGCAGTTCTATGGACAGGCCCAGCAAGCGGTAGTAAAGGTCCTTCCTGAAGTTTCCCTTCTTCACTTCCTGTGCAAGATTTTTATTAGTGGCGACAATGATCCGGCAGTTGACTTTGATGTTCTTATTGCTGCCCACCCTCGTGATTTCCTTTTCCTGAAGTGCCCTGAGCATTTTGGCCTGAAAAGCCATATCCATCTCCCCGATCTCGTCCAGGAAAAGTGTGCCATTGGAAGCTTCCTCGAATTTTCCTTTACGCTGGAAGCTGGCTCCTGTAAAGGCCCCTTTTTCATGACCGAATAATTCGCTTTCCACCAGTTCAGATGGAATGGCAGATACATTGAAGGCCACAAACGGACCTGACCGGGAGATCGAGTTATAGTGGATGGCTTTGGCAACCAGCTCTTTCCCGGTTCCTGTCTCGCCGAAAACAGATACGGTGATATTGGTGGTGGTTGCCCTCGATACAAGTTCCTGGACCTTTTTAATAGCTATGCTCTCCCCGATGACCAGGTGGCTGAAGCTGTACTTCTTCTGGACCTCCTTTTTAAGTTCGGAGATCTCCTTTTTCAATCCCAGGTTGTTACGGATATTCTGGACTGTATTGAGCAGGCGCTCCCTGATATCATTGGTTTTGACAATATAATCGAAGGCTCCCTCTTTTAGCAGGTCCACCACCACGTTGATATCGGCCTGTTCAGAGATCATGACCACCTGGATATCCGGGTTCACGTTTTTAATCCTCCGGAGTACATCAATCCCGGTCATGTCAGGCAGGCGGTAATCGAGGGTGATCAAATCCGGACTCTTGTCAAGGTTGTCCAGGCATTCCTTTCCGTTTTTATAACTGTGTACCTGGTAGTCAGGGTTCAGGGAAAGGGTATGTACCAAAAGATGGTTATACCAATCGTTATCTTCAACTACAAATACGTGGAACTCTTTTTCATTCATTTTGCCTGAATTGTTCATGAAGGCTTTTTCCTGCTAAGGTACAACTCTTCCTGGCCCGGCTGACCAGTTCCCGGAGGAGCTTTTTATTTCCCCTTGGAGCTTTCATTTCGATTTCCCTGAGCTGTTCAAGTAAGAGTGAAAGGCCCAGGTGCCGGCTGGGAGGGGTTAGTTTATGTGCCAGTTCCCTGACAGTCCCGAACCTGCCTTCATCCACCGCGGTTTCCATCTCCTCAAGCCCCTCAAGAGTGGTCTTTTCGAACTGGATGATCATCTCTTCCACAAATCCCATATCATCACCGGCCATCCGGATCAGGTTGGTAAGGTCACCATCCTGCCGGTCCGGCTGAACCCCGGCTAAATCGTTCTGCCGACCGGAAGGCTTGCTTCTGTGCCCAAGTACCTCTGACACCAGGCTGGAGAGCTGAGATTCAGTAAAGGGTTTGATCAGGAATGCATTAAAGAGTTTCCCTTTTCCATATCTGGTTGTATAGGAGGTATCAGCAGTGATCCCGAATACCGGAAGCTGCTCACTGGACTTATTTAAAGTCTCCCGGATGTAATTGGTGGCATACTCTCCGCTGAGCCCCGGCATCCTCAGATCCATTAAAACAATATCATATTCCTGATCGCTTAAAAGTTGGACCGCATCGACCCCATTCCTGGCCACATCATAATCCGCCTTCCATTTGTCAAGGATCGTTGTAATGAGCTTGCAATTGTATTCCTCATCGTCGGCGACCAGGAAGCGGAATCCTTCGGGAAGTTCAATCGCTTGCCCTTCCGGCTGAGCCGGCCTTATCTTCGCCCATTCGCCAATTTCAAACTGGAGATGGCAGGTAACCAGGGTCCCGGAGCCCTTGGTGCTTTCCACTTTTACGCTTCCGTTGAACAATTCCACCAGCTTTTTCACGATGGAAAGCCCCAGGCCGGTGCCCCCGAATTTTACAGCAGTATTCTCGTCCTCCTGGGTGAAATCCAGGAATATTTTATCAATGTTGGAGGCATCTATTCCGAGACCATTATCCTTCACTTTTACGGTTAAACCGGCTGTATTCTTTTCTGAGAGGAGGACCTGAACAGAGACTTCTACAAGGCCGTTTTCAGTAAATTTCAAGGCATTGCTCAAAAGGTTATACAAAATCTGCTGGAACCGCTGTGCATCCCCGAACAGGATGGTATTCTGCATGTTTTCCACCCTGTAGATGAGCGTGTTTCCATTCTTTTCTGCCATGTTGGTAAAAAGAGTGCATACATTCTTTAGTTCTGTACCGGGATCGAAGTGCAGATTGTTCAGAGTAAGCTTCCCTGCCTGTAATTTTGAGAAATCGAGTGTGTCATTGGTCAGCCGCATCAACTGGTTGCTTGCAGAATCGACAATTTCGATCTTTTCCCTGAGCCCTTCCTCCAGCGGCATGCCGAGTATCTGTTTGATGAAGCCGGAAATGGCATTTAAGGGTGTACGAATCTCGTGGCTGACATTGGCCATAAAGAGTTCTTTGGCTTTTACCAGTTCCTCTGATTCCTTGCGCGACCGGATCAGCGCATTATTATATGACCTGTTCTTCCTGGAATAGCTGATAACCAGGAACAGTACCAGGATGGAGAGGAAGGTGCCGGACAGAGAGAAGATACCCAGCAGAATGTAGGTTTTCCGGGAAAGCTGGCCAGCCTTCTCATACCGGGCCAGGTCAAGCTCCCTTTCATAAGCCTCCAGCTGGGCCATAAGGGAGAGAAATGCCTCATTGAGTGAATTGCTCGACCGGGTCAGCTCGGTCTCCTTAGTCAGGAGCCGCAACCCGGTCTCCTGTTCTTTTTTTTCGATCTCCCCAATCAATTCCAGGATTTCTTCATTCTGAAGTATGGGACCTGGCTCCTCTTTGCTATCCTTCCCAAAAATCCTTTTGAAAAAACCCTCTTTCACGATTGTATCCGGTTCCGGTACCTGGAACCGTTCAGCCAGCTCAGAAATTGCATTCCGTGTGGAATCATATTGCCAAATGGAGATCATCTCCCTCCAGACCTGGATTTTAACATCGATCAGTGCATTTATGGTATCGATTTTATGAGAGAACCATTCATCTTCAGGATACTGTCTGTAAAGTTTGTCGATGACCGAATCGATCCCGGTGGTCAATACCTTGTACTTAATCAGATACTTGTCTTCCCTGGTCAGACCGTAAAGCCTGACATTGTTTTCAGCCATGTCGATGGTGGTGGTAATCTCCCGGATGGTGGCCAACCCGTCATCAGGGGTGTTGTTGCTGTAAATCATCGTAACCACCGAGGAGATACTTTTATAGGAGAGATAGCCACTGAATACAATGATGAGCACTCCGGTAAAAAGAAGGAGTGCTATTTTGAAGGGCATCGATACCTTTAGACGAGCCATGTCGGGTCTATACAAATTCCTGTATATTCCAAACAATTAATATCCCTATTTGTTGTAAACAGACTAGTCACTTACACATCGAATGGAATAACCAAGGTCCTTACTCTCAACCATCCTGTAAATATTGCTGTAATTAGACCAAATTTCTCGTACCCATGCACTGGTGGTATCACCAAAAATCTCAGTTGAGCTCCACCATTTGCATTGGTATCCGTAACCGAGGAAATTTATGGGTATTGCTATGTTATAAAGACGATAGCCGCCAGGCAGTGCCCTAAATCCACTTAAACCGAAAGCATCATCGTTAACCAGACTATCTTCCGGCCAGAGATTTGCATTGTCCGCCAGCTTACTGCCTTCATTTGTTCCTCTGAAACCGAAATAATCCGCATCACTCTGACTCATCCCAAGATACATTTCAAGCTCCTTCCACTCCTCATCCGACGGCAAGTGCCAGCCATCCGGAATGGCTTCAAACGCTGCAGTCCAGTTATACAGTACTCCGTAAGTTTTATAATGATCAGTAACTTTAGCTTCTTGTACACTTGTGCCTTCATAACCCAGTACATAATAATAAGGTTCAGAATCAGATCCCGATTTGGGCGGGCTGATCCAGGGCAGATAAGCCAGATTTTCAGCCATCCACACCTGGTTTCCAATTTTAACAGTATTATACGTTTTCCCATCACGGAAGTCAGTGAAGCGGCCGGATTCAATTACCATTATATAATCAGTCTTTGTCTCATTGCCAGAGCCATATTGATTTGTGGCAGTTAACGAAATGGTATAAGTTCCGGTTAATAAGTATACGTGAGATGGATTTTGCTCAGCGCTGGTTTGTCCGTCCCCAAAATCCCATAACCATGCCGTCGGTTTATTCGTTGATTGTTCGGTAAACTGAACAGGATTCCCTAATGAGATGTTTGTCTGGTCCGCAGTAAAAAATACCTCCGGAGCTTCCCTGGAAAGTAGCAATACACTAATTTCATCAATGGCAAAATTACCATCCTGATAGAAGGATATCGCCCTGATTACATGAATCCCATTTTCTGCTTCGTTGGTATTCCATTCATATGAATACGGGGGAGTCTGCGATAAACTCTTAAAATCATCATTTATGTAGAATCTGACTTCAGTTAGATGATTCCTGGAATCATTCGCCTGCACAGAAATTTTTATGATTTCACCAATGTAAATCTCGGAACCCTCTGAGGGACTTATGATTTTACAGGATGGAGGCAGCTCTTCTTCACAGCTGATCAATAGAAAAACTGCTGTAAGAAATTTTGATACCCTCCTCAGGCGGTGTAACATGGAGACCGAATTGTCGTTCGAATTTGGTGCTGTCAAAAACATAGTCCTGTTCATATTGATATAGCATCTCCGGGAACTCTCTCAACATGGGGATGAACACTCCAAGAAGCTTAAGCATCCGGGGAGTAACTGCCTGGATTTTTGGATCTGCACCCATCTCTTTGGCTACCAGGTTAATCCATTGCAAGCTGGTCATTTTCTTACTGGTAGTCGGAAGGTGCCACACCTGGTTGTAGGCTTCTGCTGTATTTCCCAGTATTGCGGTGGCTTTGGCTGCATCAGGAGTATAGGTGTAGGTGTGGATTTTATTGACGTCTCCAAACACCTGGGCTTTCTTACCTTTCATTAAGTTTTCAGCAACCATGATGCCCAGCGGGCTGTTCTTACAATCCGGACCATAAAAATCAGCCGATCTGGCAATTAGAGCCGTAAGGGTATTATTCCCGACTTCGTCCATGATCATCTGATGCAATTGTCTTCTGACTTCTCCTTTTTTACTGGGAGGGTGAATGGGCGATTCTTCGGTCATGTGCGGTATCGCGGATTTTGCATACATATACACATTATCGAAAAAAACCAGTTTAGCCTGGTGTTTTTTGCATGCATCAATCACCGCCCGCATGAACGGAGGCCAGGTATCTCTCCAAACCTTGATTCTGTAATAGAACCCAATGGTCACATAGACCACTTCGCTGCCTGCAACTGCATTGTCGATCTGGCTTAAATCATTGACATCCAGCGGAAAAAGTTCATCCGTTTCATTCACCTTCTTTGGATTCCTGCTTACCAGCCGGATTTCACTGGTATAGTTTTTCAATTCCCTCGCCAGGGGGATTCCTATGGCACCACCGGATCCTATTATGGTTTGCATTTTATGAATGTTTCTAATGTGAAAAAATATCTTTTCATGGTTGGGATTAAAACCTACTGTATAATTTCCAGAATGGTTCCGGCAATATGACGTGTCCCGTTTTCTAAATTAAAATAATAGGTAACCAACACACGATTTTTATTCAATTGTGTGGGCCACGTATATCCAATATCATAATTTCCCCCATCCTCTCTCAGTATAATCTCAGGTGCAGTTCTGAAATCTGTGCACTCAGAATTTAAAATCCGTGCACGAATTCCATAGGGTTCATGACGGTAACCATAAGTTAACAGTACGCGGTCATCTGGAAGTCTTAAAGCATTTAGCGGATGCCCCCGGAAACCCATACTTTCCCATTTGAATGTTTTTCCTCCGTCAGCAGAACGGGAAATGCAAGCCTGATCGTCCATGCCTGCTGTTCTCAAAAAACCTACAAGGTCCCCATTTGGAGTTTCATAAATGGATGCTTCATTAAATGATACTTTTTCATCCGTGGCTACCACACCTGAATACTCCCAGGTAAGACCTTTATTTTCAGAGGTCAGCAAATGATCTGAGGTTCTTCCAAGACTATCTGAGGCCGCTACGATCCAATAGATTTTATTGTTTTTCCCTTCATACAGTGCCCCGCGGTTATAGGCCCGAACCGGTGTTCCAAAAGCATCATAATTAACTTCTGCTGCAATATTCGGAGGGTAAATGGGGGCTTCCCAGCTCTTCCCCCCATTCGTTGACCGCATTATAAATCCCCCTAAAAATATGGCGCCTTTGCCAGCATCAATAAATGGCTTCTTAAGATTGGCTAAACCCTCCGGCCTGACAAACGCCCATCCATAACTGGTGCATAGTATGGTTTTATCTTTTAACTGAAGCAGGCCTGGATCCTGGGATCCTCCAAAAGGATTTGCATAAATCAGCTCCGGGATTTTTGTCCAGTTTTCTCCGTCTTTTGAACGCACCATGACTAAATGACTATTCGGGTCGGTATGGCTGGTCTCTTTTTCACTAAATATTTTCCGATCCGGTGCCCTGCGGAAAGCAACACAAAGTTCACCATCTGGCCGTTTGATTACTGACGGGAATGCAGAGTGAAACTGTGGATCTTCATAGATAATAATATCCTTTATTTTTCGAATTTCTTGTGTGGTTGATGGATCTGTCTTTTCTCCATTTATTTGAGTTTTTTGGGAATATCCGATTGACAGTAAGGAGAAAAACAACAAGGGTGTTAAAAAAATAGATTTCATGGTGTCCGAATGATTACCGGGAGTTTCAGAGGGTTCTTTTCTCAGTCATCGATCGACTGGAAGACCAATTGCCGGAATTTCCAGCCGGTCTCATCATCCACCGGTCCCTGGGTCTGTTTAAGGATGATCCCGATGACCTGATCCTTTGGATCGGCGAAGTACTGGGAGTTGAAGTATCCCCCCCAGTTGAATGTTCCGGCACTTCCCTGTCCTCCCCTGGCCTGGCCCTTTGCGGTCAGGATCCCAAAGGCCAGCCCGAACTGGGTATCTGAATTCTCCCCCATGATATTCCCCACCTGGTTGCTCAGGATCACATCCACGGTAGTACGGCTCAGCAGCCTGACACCATTATATTCTCCCCCGTTCAGGTACATCTGCAGGAAGGTGGCATAATCCCTGGCGGTACTTGAAAGCCCGGCACCACCCGAGAAAAATGTTTTGGCCCCTTTCACGGGATAATCGGTGTCATAGAAGGTGACCGGGTATTTTTCCCAGTTCCCGTTCACTTTGTGCTGAACAGCTACCACCCTGCCGGCTTTCTCCTGGGGGAAGTAGAACCGGGTGTCGTCCATTCCCAACGGATCAAAAATATGGGTGCGGAGGAACTCGTCGAAAGGCATTCCCGACACCACTTCGATAAAATACCCCAGTACATCGAGGCCCTCACTGTAAGTATATTGCTCTCCGGGATTGTGGTGGAGCGGAAGGGCAGCCAGGTTTTTCACACTTTCTTCGATGGTGACCGGTTCCGTGGTGAACAGGTCGGTCACTCCTGCCTTCTGGTAGATCATTTTCATCCGCTCGTCTCTGTCGATCAGGCCATAGCCGATCCCGGAGGTATGACTGAGCAGGTGCCGGATGGTTATTTCGCTGCTGGCCGGAACACCGGTCCAGGTGGTATCAGAGTAACGGAAGGTGCTCAGCACCTGTGGGTCTTTGAACCCGGGGATGAATTTTGAAATGGGATCATCGAGCCGGAACGCTCCCTCCTCCCATAGCATCATGACTGCTGTGGCTGTGATGGCCTTCGACTGGGAGGCGATCCTGAATATGTCGTCGCGCTTCATTTTCCTCCCATTCTGATTGTCAGCCATGCCGTAGGCTTTCCAGTGCACGATCTTCCCGTTGCGGGCCACCAGCGAAACAATGCCCGGCACATTTCCTTCATCCACTGCCTCTTTGCACATGTTGTCGAGGCGGGCCAGCCGCTCGGCCGATATTCCCTGGCTCCCGGGATCGGCTTCGGTGAGCACCGGGGATTTTTTCATGGATCTTGTCTGTGCCTGCGAGGTTGAAAAGCAAAACACGATCGCCAGTAAAAGGATCAGTTCTTTTTTCATATCGAATAGAATTTAAATAAAGATAGCAAGATTTCTAAAGTCTTAAAATGAGTTGATTCCTATTTCAATCACATTTACACCCGGCTTGAGCGGTAAGGATCCAAAAGAAAGAAGAATCTCTTCTCCATTGAGTATAACTGCAGCCTGGGGTGGAAACTCCATGCTGAATTCACCAGCCATATTCGCAGGTAAATCAATGACATATTTCGCTGTTCGCGGACCGGTTCTTTCAAATTCAGCCCTGATTTTTCCTTTGATGGTGGGGACTTCAATGGTACTATTCTCCAGGGTCCCCATCTGGGGTTTGACCGATACCAGTCCGAATCCAGGTGTAAGGGGTTGGATGCCCCACATACCCCGGGATATCAAATTGGCTGGGGCCGCTCCCCAGGCATGATTCCAATCCGCATTGGGCTTGTATTTCAAATCCCAGGCTTCCATGGTAATGGTGGAACCGGCCCGGATCATATTGTACCAGCTTCTATCGTGAGTGGCTGTAAGCAATTCCAGGGCATAGTCTGCCTCACCCGCCTTGTACAATGCCTCCAAAAGGTACTGTGCCCCATACACACTGCACCCCATACCCCTGGTTTTTATAAAACTTGCCACACTTTTTTTATACCCTTCGGGTACAATATCAAAAGCCAACGGAAACATGTTTGCATGCAAGGATCCATGATCTGTCCCCACCCCATCCACATAATAGCCCAGCTCTTTATTGAATAGCTGCTTATTCAAGGAATTTTTCACCCTTTCAGCTTCCAGTTGAAAATCCAGGGCCTCAACGGTTTTCCCGAGAAGCCTGGCAAATTCAGCCATCATAACCATGTTCCGGTAATAAAAGCTGTTAACCACTGTATTGACCGGCATGAAAACAAAGCCATCTGTCTCGCCCATCACTCCCCCGAAACCACCCTTTTGCGGCCAGTCCACGATATCTCTCAGACGACTCGTTGTATCCGCAAAGCCCAGATTCTTCATCAACCCGCCATTGTGAGCAGGAGAGCTTGTACTTATCAATCCCTTGTCATTGGCAAGTGCCATAAGGGTTTTATGCTTCAGCGTCTCATAGTATTGCTCAATAAGTTCCGTATTTCCTGTGTACATATAATCCTGGTAAAACAGGAATACCATATGCAACTGCCACTCGGTAGGCCAGGTGGGATTTTTCATTAAGTATTCGATCGTTTTCTGTGCCATTGCATATTCTTGATCCACAGAATAATGGCTGAGCTGATTCAGGTAGGCATCCGCCTCATAGGGGATTCTTTCCCGCTCTCCGTCCACATAATAACCAGAAAAAGTAGTGGCCTTGATGGAATACTTGCTGAGATCCCACACCTGGTCCAAAATATCATTTGAACTGGAAAATGAACTGGCCGATTCATCAAAATAATTAAAATAGGCCACCCGGGTAAGATTCTCTGCCTCCAGTTCCTTTGTCCCGGCAATTTCTACGTATCGAAATGGCATGAGTACGGGAAAGGAATCTGGCAAAGCGATGGCACCGGGTTTGGTATTTCTCTGGTCGGGGATCAACTCAATCAGATAAGTTTGAGTCTCTGGTGAAACTTCGAGTTCAATTTCCTGAAAACAAACGGAACCGCCAGGGTTCGGGTCAATTCTTCCGCTGAGGAGCTTTTCCCCCAACCGGATGTGAAGTGTATTCTTCTTTTTCGCCTGGAAATTCAACTCCATGGTAGCGAATGCGTCTTTACCGAAATCGGCCAGATAACCTTCCTTGATTCGTATAAAAGTCTTCGGATGACTCCTTTCAATTTGGAAATAGTTGCCGGAAACTGATGTTTGATCAAATGAACCGGTCGTGAACTCCTGGATCTCTGAGTATTCGGACAAACGGTTGTCCTTATCTAAGATTCGGACTCTCCAATAATAGGGAGTGTTTGGCTTCAGATCCTCTCCTCCAAATTCGATCCCTGTTGACTGGCTGCTTATCACCTGTTGGCTGTTCCAGACATCACCGGTATTTTTTTCTGTCAACTCCTTCCTTGAAGAAACCAGGATCTGGTATGCCTTCTGGATCACTGCTTCCCTGGGAACGATCCAGGAGAATTCAGGCCGGGGGTCCTGGATACTTGTAAATCGGGGATCCCTGATCAATTCAACGGTCAACCCCGAAGGTATCCCCGAAGGTATCCCCGAACAGGGGCCTGTAAACCGTTGAGCAAGCTCATTGTTCCTGGCCCCATGTGGTGCCCTGGTACCAGGCAAAATTTCTACATAGGCATTGTTTCCGGCACCATTACAATGCCCGGCATCCTCCGCTTCGACAGCCACCAGACCGTTTGTTTCCTCGAACAATACATCGTCAGAAATGATTGGATCCGTTAACTCCTGGGAGTTCGCAAAATACGGGATTATTCCAAAGGCAACCAGAATGAAAATAGATACCTGGTCTTTCATTGGATCAATCAAGCTAATAATATCTCAGCAGGAATTTTCAGTCCTTTATACAAAGATTTTATCATACTCAAAGTCAAGCCCCTCTTTCTGCTAAGAATCTCACTTACTCTACTTTGACTGCCAAGATATTGAACCATATCAGCTTTTGTCATTCCCATTTGCTCCATACGAAATTTTATTGCATCAATTGGGTCTGGAGGAGCAATCGGGTAATGTTTTATCTCAAAAGACTCAACTAAAGTAACCAACAAGTCAAATTCATCTCCTTCTGTAGTGTCCCTTTTAGCTCCCCAAAGTTCTTCAATCCTTCTAATTGCAGAATCGTAATCTTGCTCTGTTTTTATTGGTCGTATATCCATAATCAAATCGTTTTAGTATCAATTTTAACATATTGATAATGTGTTCCGATAAACCGTATAAAAATCACCTGAAACTCATAATCAATTGCAACTACTAATCTGTAATCATTGCCTTTTATATTGAAAACCACTCTTCCGAATCCAACAATAATCGCATTTTTGTATTGTTGTTTAAGTTCATTTGAATTTTTCCACTCTGCTGCTTTTGCATCGTGATACCATGATCTTAATGATGTCTCAGAATCTGAGTATTCTGGTTTCTCAAAAAACGCTCTTAAAGTTCTAAACGCAATAATTCTCATATTGCAAATCTACAAGAATTTATCAAAATTTCCCAATTTGGGATATTTTTGTATTGTCAGGTTGTTTTGTAAATCTGCACAATGTGCTTGATAAATAAACACCGTTTCATCGCTAATGGCTATTTCTTTAGTTTTGCAGCATCAATTTCTTTGTTTCTACCAATTTATTATTAATAATAAGCGTGCAGAAGTATATACCATCAGCCACTTGCTGTCCACACTTATCTCTTCCATCCCACTTTATTTCGCAACATCCCGCAGGTTTTTTTTCATTCACCAGAAGGTTAACTTCATGTCCTGGTATATCATATACGCAAAGTCTTACATGTGCATTAACTGCGAGATTATATTGAAAAGTAGTCGATGAACTGAAGGGATTGGGAAAAATCCATAGAAATGAAGAGGACCTCTCCGGTCTCACTATATTTGTTACCGCACCTGTATCAGCAGCAGGATTATATGCTTCCACTTTATTTGAAGCAAGACTTAGATTGCCCCAACCGCCTGTGATTCCCCCTAAAGTAAAAATTATACCGTCAACTACACTGCTGCAAAGTGTCCGTCTTGCTGTTGGTATACTGTCTATAATGGTCCATTCGTCGCTCGTCGGATTATAAGATTCTATACTCGGGCGGTTTGGATTTGTATCTGCATCCGAAGCGCCTGCGATTGCATAGATATTACCATTTACTACGCTGGCAGTATGCCAACCTCTTGCAGAGACTAAATCAGCTTTTTGTGTCCAGGTATCAGTAGCCGGATCGTATTCTTCCACAGTTTTTATAACCGGACCAAGCATGGTTGATGCTCCACCTATTGCATATATTTTGCCTTGCACAACAGCAGTTGATACAAAAGCTCTTGCCGTAAGCATATCGGCTTTGCTTGTCCATGTATCAGTCACAGGATCATATTCTTCCACAATCTTTTCTGCCTGGAAATTCGTGTTAGATTTTGCTCCTCCTATTGCATATATCTTTCCATTTGCTACACTGGTTGAAAGGGTTAACCTGCCTGTTGGCATGTCCGCTTTTCTTGTACATGAGTCTGTTACCGGATCGTATTCATACACGCTTGAATAAACTGTTCCCAGAATAGATGAGGCCCCACCGATAATATATATTTTTCCATTAATCTGGCTTGTCGAGTGGGCAACCCTTGGTTCCGGCAGGTTATTTTTTGAAGTCCATGAATCAGTAACGGGGTCATATTCTTCTACATCTCTGCTGGCTTCAGAAGCATTAAATCCCCCACCGATCGCATATATCTTCCCATCAACGACACAGGTCGATAAATATCCTCTTGCGTTTGGCATAGAGGCTTTCGTAGTCCAGGTATCTTCTTGAGCCTGACTGAAGAGAGGAATGCCTGACAGGACGGCCATAAGTACTACTTTAATACAAAGCTGTTTTAAAAAGGTAAAATTTCTCATTTCAGTAAGTTTTAAGTTGACTTTAATTTTAACAATCAAGTTAGGATACAGCTATAAGAAAGGCTTTCAGAAATAGCCCAAACTCGTTTAAAAAGAGCCCATCCGAAAGGGATATCAACAGATTTTCGATTTAGTTAGACGGATTCTTCTTCAATGAATGATCGGCGCAATAAATTCCGAAGGTGATTTTCCAAACTGCTTCTGAAAACAATCTGAAAAGTAGGCAGGACTGCTGAAGCCGGTTTTATAGGCAACCTCGGAAATGTTTCCGTATTTTTGTTTTAACAGGCTGGCGGCTCGTTTCAACCGGATTGTACGGATCAGCTCCACCGGTGACAAATTGGTGAGTGCATGTATTTTACGGTACAACTGGGAATGGCTCATGCCCACTTCTTTCCCAAATAAATCGACCCCAAAATCGGGATCGCTCAATCGTTTTTCAATTACCTCCATCGCACGGCTTAAAAATCTTTCGTCGGCAGAGGTCACCGCAATTTCTTTTGGAGATATTGTGATATCATGGGTAAAACTTTCGCGCAACCGGCGTCGTTGCTCAATCAGGTTTCTTATGCGTACTTTCAGCTCTCTGTCATTGAATGGTTTCACCAGGTAATCATCTGCCCCGGTTTCAAGTCCTTCCAGTTTGCTGGCATCAGCAGCCATGGCGGTTAAGAGGATCACCGGGATATGACTGGTCCGTTCATCGGTTTTTAATTTCCCGCAAAGCACAAATCCGTTCATCATGGGCATCATCACATCGCTGATAACAATATCCGGTATAATTTCAATGGCCAGATCAAGACCTGCCTGTCCGTTGGTGGCTGTTTTAATGGCATATTCCTTATTCAAAATGGATTCAAGGTAATGGATAACATCCCGGTTATCCTCAACAATTAAAAGCAGGGGCAGCTCTTTCCGGTCGTCTTGGTCTTCTTCAGCATCAACTTTCGCTTCTACATAATTATCAATGTGCTCAGGAATAAAATATGAAATATCGGATCTGAG
>JAWOHR010000117.1:0-2623 GCA_046485075.1 Bacteroidales bacterium | reverse complement strand
TCATGGGTTACCTTCATGACCAGGGTGGATCCCTTCTCCACTTTCACGGGAATAATCAGCGGGACTCCTACAATGCCTTCATAGGTGGTCTCTTTCAGTTCAATGGCACTCTCCTCGCCCTCAAAAACCATGGGCTCTTTTTCAACCGGCTCCAGCAGGAGGGGCTGTTCCAGGATAATCCCCTTTTTGTTCGAACCCTTTGTAATGCTCAGGGGTGTGATCAGACTCTCGTACCCTTTCCCTGTAAGGAGCAGTGAATAATTTCCCTGGGGGAGGTTGAGGGTAAAGGCCCCCGATGGGTCAATGGTAATACTGTATTTGAGGGTATCGCCGGTTTCGGGATCGATCAGGAACATCTCCAGGGAGGTCAGGTCGGATTTCCCGTCCCCGGTGCGGACAAACCCGGTTACCATGTACATCCGCGGGTTGTTGACCGAATAGATGTCCATATAGAAGAGGTCGTACCGGGTGGATCCCGACGAAGGGATCCGTGACTGGTATCCCCCGTTCCCGTTTTCCACGGGAAGGAAAAAGAGGTCGTCGCCTGTGCTGTTAATGGGGTACCCGAGGTTGACCGGCTCTCCCCACGAACCGTTATCGTTGCGGGTGGAGTAGAAGATATCGTATCCGCCCATGTTGTAGTGGCCGTAGGAGCTGAAATAGAGCCTCTTTCCGTCGCTGGTGATGAAAGGGGTATCTTCGTTATAACGGGTGTTGACGGTGGAACCCAGGTTTTCGGGCTCGCCCCACTTCCCGCCGGGCAAACGGCCGGAGCGGTAGATATCAAGCCCGCCCAGGGAACCTTTCCGGTTACTGGTGAAATAGAGGCTCTCCCCGTCTTTTGAAAAAGAGGCATGCGACTCGTAGTATTTGGTGGAGACGGGCTCCCCCAGTTTTTCGGCGGGCGACCAGAAACCATCCTCGTAACGGCTGGTATAGAGATTGCCGATGAGCTCATCGTCGTAATAAAGCACCATCTCGGTTCCCTCATGGTTCAGGGCCACCGGGTAGACGTTCATATCGAACCCCAGCATGGAGGTGATCGACATGGGAAGGGTCCACTCCCCATCCACCTTTTCAATGAAAAGCGCTTCGTCGAAGAAGGGCTGTTTGGTAATAAATGCCATCCTTTCGCCATTCCCGGAAACGACCGGGTTGGTCTCGGAATAGCGGGTATTGATCGTTGTTCCCAGGGGGTGAAGGTCAATGTCCACCGGCATGGTCATCAGCCTTTTCGCATTCTCGCAGGCCTTGATCTGTGCCTTCACAAGCTCATCATCGTAAACCTCCGGGTCCATGATCTTCAAAAACTCCCGGAACGACTCAATGGCAGGGTCAAGCATTTCGTTCACCAGGTAAGCTCTCCCCAGGTAATAAAGCACATCGGCCGGGGCGGTCCGCTCCTTGAAGCTTCCCTCCTTGTACTGTGGATTGATATTTTTACCGGCCTCCTGCAGGTATTGGATGGACTCCTTTTTACGGAAAGGGTCGTGGAGCAGGCAGATTCCGATCTTGTACTTCAGGTTGTCATTGGCAGGATCCCACTTCAGCAGCTTCTGGTAGATGGCTTCTGCTTCACCGTAATCCTCGAACAGGAGCCACGATTCGGCATTGGTGAAATCGTTCCGTGAGGAGTCTCTCTGGGCGCTGACAAATCCGGGTAAGAGGAAAGATATAAAAAGGAACAAAGAAAGGAATCTTCTCATATGACAGCGGTTTGGATAAAATTAACGATTTCTGCCGTTATATTTCCCTGAAATTCCGTGTGATTATTAACAGGTCACTGAACACGCGGTAATCTTTGGCATACACCACGTTGATCTCCTTGATCCGGTCGGGCGACAAGCTCTTTTCCTTCCGCTGGCCGGCAGGATCCAGGATCCCCTTTTTCAGCTTCGGAAGTCCGTCCAACCCGGGTCCGCCGGGCCCTAGATAACCCACCCAGGTTCGCATCCCTGCAAGAACCATGAAGAGGTTCAGCAGGCTTCGGAATTTCCCCCTTGTAAACAGGATCCAGAAGGGAAATGTGAAAAGCAGCAGCAGGGAGACGATCACATCAAAAAGTCTTTTGTTTCGCCGGTTGGACTCCTTCCCAATGGAGTTGAAATGAATCGTATAAAGGTCACCCGCCGTATTGATCGAATTGGATCCGATGATGGAAAGGCTCTCGGGCGGGGCAATTTTGAAATCGGTGGAGGTTCCGATGAGCCTGGTCATGATCCCGATAATCACCTGCGAAGAGAGGTCCTTGGCACAAAAGACAATTTCATCCACCTTATGGATGGCGGTGATCTCATCGATCTGTTCGATATGCCCCAGTGCACCCGGTTCATGCTCCAGCGGGGAGGGTGATACATACCCGATGATATCGGGTTTGGCCTGGGTATCGCGGAGCAGGTCGCTGACCCGTTTCAGCTCTTCGCCCTTTCCCACGATCACCATCCGCTTCTGTTTATTCAGATCGATCTGGTAATCTGCAATTCCCAGCATGTGAAGTACCACCCGCAGTCCCAGTGTGCTGAGGATGGCCCAGGCAGATCCCATGAAAATCAGTGCGCGGGAGAACCTCCAGTCCAGCGGAAGCAGGCCGTAGATGACCAGGATCACCAGTGTTCCGGCCAGG
>JAWOHR010000071.1:0-4706 GCA_046485075.1 Bacteroidales bacterium | reverse complement strand
GATGCGATGCAAATGAATAACCTCAACCTCTATGCAAACACCGGCTATACCGGTCAGCTCTCCGAAAAGTGGCTGATCCGCACCGGGATTGCCTACAGCCGCGACGGTGAGAATATCAACTACACCGGAATTCCCATGTCAACCCTCAACACAGGAGCCACTTTCAAACTGGCTCTGACCCACCTGACCTCGTCAAGGCTGAAAACACGATTTGGTGGAGATATCAACTGGGGCTGGTACAATTATTCGGTGACCACCGAAAATACTTTCACCTGGGAGCTGAACGACATTTCACCCTCCCTTTTCCTGGAAACCGACCTGAAAATATCAGATAAGCTGGCCCTGCGTACCGGGCTGAGAGCCGAATACACCAGCCTGTTACAGGAGCCCGGATTGCTTCCCCGGGTATCGGCAGCATACAAAACAGGAACTTTCAGCCAGGTCTCCTTTGCCTGGGGCAAATACCGGCAAAAACCGGAAAATGAAATTCTGCAGTTTGCACCGGAACTTTCCCATGAAAGAGCCGATCACTATATCCTGAATTTCCAGTACAGGAAGCAGAAAAGAACCTTCCGGATCGAGGGCTACCTGAAACAATATAACCAGCTGGTAAAATACAGCTCCTGGTACAGTCCGGTTGCAGCAGATTACAGCAACCGGGGGTTTGGGACAGCCCGGGGGGTAGACCTTTTCTGGCGGGATGGCGAGAGCCTGAAGGGTTCCGATTACTGGATCTCGTACAGCTTTTTGGATACCTCCAGGGATTACCACGATTACCCTGAAAGTGTCATGCCCTCCTTTGCATCGGCTCATAACCTCTCTGTGGTTTACAAACGTTTCTTTGCCCGTCTGAAAACCTTTGGCGGGATCACTTACTCTTTTGCCAGCGCCAGGCCTTACAACGACAAGAACATGCCGGGTTTCATGGATGGACGGACAAAACCCTACAACGACATCAGCCTGAACCTCACCTATGTAACCGGCCTGTTCGGCAAAGACTGCATCATACACCTGAACATCACCAATTTGTTCGGATTTGACAATGTATTTGGCTACCGCTACGCCGCAACCCCCAATGAGAATGGTGAGTTTCCCTCACAGGCCATCGTTCCGACCACCGGTACCCAGGCCATACTCATGTTTATGCTTTCACTTTAAAACCAGATATCATGAAAACCAATCTTTTAATTCTAGCCATTACCCTTTACACATTAAGCTTATCCGGACAGGAAGAACATTACTACAATGCCATGAAAAGCGCACAGCATCAGATGGACCAGGCATCGGATCCGGAACAGTACATGGAGTGTGCCAACCTGTTTGAACGTATCGCACTGGCAGAAAAAACCAGGTGGATACCCTACTACTATGCCTGCCAGTCCCTCGCACTGATGAGTTTCCAGGAGGGTGACTCAGAGAAAAGAGACCTGGTGCTTGACAGGGCCCAGGAGTTGTTGGATCAGGCCCTGGCCATTGAACCCGGCGAATCGGAGCTGCATGTTTTACAGGCATTCCTCTATCCGTCCAGGATCATGGTGGATCCCATGGGGCGCGGGATGATTTATCTGGAGAAGACGTTCGGATCGCTGGAGAGCGCCAAAACCCTGAATCCTGAAAATCCGAGGATCTATTACCTGGAGGGAAACTTTAAACTGAACATCCCGGCTGAAATGGGTGGCGGAGCTGAAGTGGCAAAGCCGATCCTGGAAAAGGCCCTTGCCCTGTTTGAATCATTCAGTAATCCGGATCCCCTCTGGCCGCAATGGGGAGAAGATGCCACCCGCACCGAACTGGAGAAACTGCAATAATCCGGAGTTATTAAGTATCTTGTTATCCATAAAGGAGCGGACCAATGAGACGTAAAAAGGTATCCAGAATCCTGCTGATCCTGCTCAGGGATCTGCTGTTTCTCAGTCTTCTGGGTAACATTCTCGCCCTCTTCATCTATCCGTGGGAGTTTTGGTCAATAAAAATCGTGCTCACCAACTGCATGTTTTCCATCGGTATAGGTTACCCTGCGATGAAGGGCATGGAATGGATTACGAAATTCCTTGAGAAGCGTTTCCCCTGGCTGGAATCACCGATAAAAAGATTGGTTTACCAGGTGCTGGCCCTGACCCTCTTTTCAGCGGCCATTATATTCCTGGGTTTCTTCATGTGGAACATATTCAGCGGTGGATATGATTTTATGACGGTCCTGAAAAATGGTCTTCCCAGCCTGAAGGTGGTGTATATCTTTATGTTCCTCTCCCTTCTGGTGGGAAATACAATACTTTTTTTCAAAAACTGGAAGGAGGCTGCCGTTCAGCAGGAGGAGTTGAAAAGGGCCCACCTTGCCCTGCAATTCCAGTCACTCAAGGATCAGATCAGACCCCACTTCCTTTTCAACAGCCTCAGTTCGCTGACTACCCTGATCCATTCCGATGCTGAAAAAGCAATCCTGTTTGTGCATAAGCTTTCGGATGTGTACCGTTATGTGCTGGAACAGCGTGACAACGAGCTTGTTCCGTTTGAAGAGGACCTTAAATTCCTGGAGGACTACATCTTCCTGCAGAAGATCCGTTTTGGTGACAACCTGAAGGTGGAAATAAGCATAGAGACGGATAGGAACAGGATGGTCATTCCCCTTTCGCTTCAGATGCTGGTTGAAAATGCCATCAAGCACAATGAAATCTCCCGGGAACGCCCGCTTCTCATTGAAATTCATGCCACAGGTCAGAATCAGGTTGTGGTGAAGAACAACCTCCAGAGAAAGGAGGTATCGGAAACTTCACTGGGTATGGGCCTTGAGAACCTGAAGAAACAGATTGCCTTCTTCTCGGACGATAAGCTCCTGGTCCGGGAGGAGGGAGGGTCCTTCATGGTAACCATCCCCACATTCTCCATTTAAAACCCTGCCCCATGAAAGTTGTTGTCATTGAAGATGAACACCTGATTGCCCAAAGGATCACCGACCTGCTTCACCTGATCGATCCCCGGATCACGGTTCTATGCAGCATCGATACGGTGAAAAGGGCCTGTGAGTGGTTCAGCATGAATGAAAAACCCGACCTGGTATTTATGGATATCCAGCTGGCAGACGGACTTTCATTCGATATTTTCGACCTGGTAAAGATCGAATCACCGGTGGTCTTTATTACCGCCTACCAGGAGTATGCCATCAGGGCCTTTAAAGTCAACAGCGTGGATTATCTTCTCAAACCTGTTTCAGAGGAGGCTCTTCGCTCCGCCCTGGCCAAATACCAGCGTTACTTCAAATATGAAATAAGTGCACCCGAAATTGGTACAGATTTGATCAGAAGCATCAGGGAGATGATCAGCAAACCATTCAAATCGCGCTTTATGATCAGGGTGGGCGATCATATCAAGTCGGTGGATGTGGAGGAGATCCTCTATTTCTACAGCCAGCAGAAGGGGACCTTCCTCCATACTGTCGACAACCGGAACTACGCCGTCGATTATACCCTTGATAAACTGTCCGAATTCCTTAATCCCGATGTTTTTACCCGTATGAACCGGCAATATATAGTCAGTCATAAGGCCATCACTGAATTGATTACACTCTCGGGGAGCAAGCTCAAGGTGCATTTGCTTCACTCGGACGACGACCAGATTTACATCAGCCGCGACCGGCTCTCTACATTTAAAGAGTGGCTCGACCAGTAAGAGATGAAAAATATCCACATTAAAATGAAAAACATAAGCCTGATCACCCTTTCTCTTCTAATTGTTTGCCACTTAAACGGACAATACTCCGGCGGTGGTGAAGCCTATCCCGGTCTTAAAACCAACCCCGGGTCGCTGGAAAAATTCATGGATATGCGCTTCGGCATGTTTATACACTGGGGCCCCGTATCTCTGCGGGGAGAGGAGATCTCCTGGTCACGTGGCAGGGAAATTCCCATAGGGGAGTATGACATGCTTTATAAGGAGTTCAACCCGGAGCATTTCAACGCAGCCGAGTGGGTGGGAGCAGCCAGAATGGCCGGAATGAAATACCTGGTCATCACTACCAGGCACCATGATGGTTTCAGCCTTTGGGACAGTCAGTTTACCGAATATGACATGGGCTCCACCCCCTATGGCAAAGGGATCCTTAAGGAGTTATCGGATGAGTGCAGCAAACAGGGGATCATGTTCGGCACCTACTATTCCCTCTGTGACTGGTACCGGTCCGACTATAGATCACGCGCCTGCAACGTGATGAGGTGGAAATCAATTTGGACGGCGAGGCGGCTGGTTTATCGGATGCGATGACCGGCAGTGATAAACCTGGAGCGCAGGCTCAGATAGATGAACAGCCGGCGTTGAAGGAAAATGAGTTCAGCCTGGCAGATATTCGCCCAGGGCAGATCAGGTTGTTGAGCATAGAAGGTGAGCGTGTGGCGGTCTACAACGTGGATGGGACGTTCTATGCCATGCATAATGCTTGTACGCATGCCGGCGCACCGCTGAATGAGGGTGAGCTTGACGGAAATCAGGTGATCTGCCCCTGGCACGGCTCATGTTTTGATATTACCAATGGCGCAGTCACCTGCGGCCCGGCGACAAAGCCAGTAAAGACGTATCGGGTTGTCATTGATGGTGAGATCGGGCGTGTGGGATAGGAGACCCAGCTTGTTAAGTGGGGCCGATATGGCAGCACTGTTCAACCCGCTCCTGCGCCGGGTGCAGGATTTCATCGACCGGCGTTTCTACCGCCAGAA
>JAWOHR010000210.1:0-16469 GCA_046485075.1 Bacteroidales bacterium | reverse complement strand
GCCATCTGCATTGGTTACCGTCCAGGTATAGGTTCCGGTTGTAAGTCCACTGATGGTTCTGCTTGTGCCGGTGCCGGTAGTGGTGGTCCCGCCCGGGCTTCTGGTAAGGGTCCAGCTACCGTCTGCCGGCAGTCCGGTCAAGGTCACACTACCCGTGACCACACTGCAGTTGGGCTGGGTGATCGTGCCGACGGTGGGTGCGGCCGGGATGTCCGGTGCGGTGTTAATCACAGCGGAGGATGAGGATTCGGAAGTACAGCCATCTTCATTGGTTACCGTCCAGGTATAGGTTCCGGTTGTAAGTCCGGTAACGGTGGTGGTGGAGCCTGAGCCGGAGGTGGTCCCACCCGGAGTTCTTGTCAGGGTCCAGGAGCCTGATGGCAGTCCGCTCAGGGGCACACTTCCCGTGGACACGCTGCAGGTGGGCTGAGTGATGGTTCCGACGGTTGGTGCGGCCGGGATGACCGGTCCGACATTGATCACCACCTGATCTGATGCATCTGAAGTACAGCCATCTGCATTGGTTACCGTCCAGGTATAGGTTCCGGTTGTAAGTCCACTGATGGTTCTGCTTGTGCCGGTGCCGGTAGTGGTGGTCCCGCCCGGGCTTCTGGTAAGGGTCCAGCTACCGTCTGCCGGCAGTCCGGTCAAGGTCACACTACCCGTGACCACATTGCAGTTGGGCTGGGTGATCGTACCGACGGTGGGTGCGGCCGGTGTGACCGGTGCCGTGTTAATCACAGCGGAGGATGAGGATTCGGAAATACAACCGGCAGCGTTGGTTACGGTCCAGCTATAGGTTCCTGTACTTAGTCCGTTGATGGTGGTGCTTGTCCCTGTGCCGGTGGAGGTTGCTCCTCCCGGGCTTCTGGTAAGAGTCCATGTTCCGACATCCGGCAGTCCGCTTAGACCGACACTTCCTGTAGCCACACTACAGGTGGGCTGGGTAATGGTTTCAATGGAGGGAACGCCTATCTGGGTGACCGTAAAACTGGCAACATCCGAATCGGACTGGGGATCATCAGCATCATCATCGGTGGCAATGAATCTAATGTTTTCACTGCCATACCAGTTGTCCGTGGGGAGAGTGATGGTGGCAATCCGGTCTGTTATGGAAACCAATAACTCCTCATTTCCACTGAATGACCAGGATATGTCTGCATCGGGTGTATCATCATCCTCCACATAGTCATCAAGTGAAATGGTTACAAAGGTCTCACAGGGCCCGACAAGCTGATCCGGAATTCCGGAAACTTCCGGAGGTTTATTATTATCATCGTCCGAAGTAACCATCTGCAGGGTTACACTCCCGGTCGGTTCTGCAGTCAAAACAGCAACTCCCTCACAAGCAATGCCATAGCCGAAAAGACTAAGGACAAGGATGAGAGACAGCTTTTTCATTGAAAGAGGATTCAGGACAGGTGACTATAACCTGGATAAATTAGTGAAAATTGCTCACTTTTTACCTATAAACCACTCTTAATTTTACGAAGCCCTCCTTTATTTGGTTGAACCCTGTCTTTTGATGTTTAAACCCTCCAAAAAGCCTGTTTCTCAGGAAAGTGCCTCTTCGTACAGTGAACCCACAAAAGCCCAGTTGACCACATTCCAATAAGCATCCAGGTAGCTTTTGCGCAGGTTCTGGTAGCGAAGGTAGTATGCATGTTCCCACACATCCACATTGAGCAGGGGTGTTCCCCGGACCCCGGCCACATCCATAAGCGGGTTGTCCTGGTTGGGGGTGGAGGTTACCTGGAGTTTTCCCTCCTTATCCAGCAGAAGCCATCCCCATCCCGAACCGAACTGGGAGCCTGCGGTGGCGGTAAAGAGTGCCTTGAACTCCTCCAGTGAACCGAATGCAGCATCAATGGCTTCAGCCAGTTTCCCTGCAGGTGCTCCGCCACCTTCGGGTGACATGAATTTCCAGTAAAGATTGTGGTTGAAATATCCGCCGCCGTTGTTCCTCACCCCGGGCCCGTAATTTGACACATTCTCAAAAATCCTGTAGATATCGGTGGGGTGCAGGTTCTCCTGTTCAAGGGCTGCATTAAAATTGTTGGTATAACCTGCATGGTGCTTTCCGTAATGAATCTCCATGGTCATGGCGTCAATGTGCGGTTCCAGTGCATCGAAGGCATATCCCAGCGCGGGCTGGAGGAATTTTCCTTCGCTGTCCAGGGCCACCAGCGATGCGGTGGCGCTTTCTGCAGCAGAACTGTTCATACAGGAGGATGCAACGGTGGGTGCAACCAGGATACCGGCGCCTAAAATGGCCGAACTTTTCAGAAACTCTCTTTTATTCATGATAATGGGTTTTGAACTTTTTAACAACCCGGACAGAAAGTTGTTCGAAACGGAGGTTCAAATGTTACTGCCGTTCGACTCTAACTTTCAGGTTTCAGAACCGCCCCGCGGTTGGTTTTCCCGTCGATGCAGACGGTCAGCTCTTGTGGAAACCGGATGTGGCGGATGTACTCATCCTCATACACGGCAGGCAGGCTGTCGAGGTAATCGTGATCGTAGGAACCATCCCCGATATAGGGATTGATGGTCATGTAACCCACCCGGAAGGAGGTGAGGTTCTGGAAAAAGTGGGTACCCTGGCTCGGATCGATACGGTAGTTCTCCAGGCCCGACTCCACGATGATCCGTGCCTGGGAGATCTGGGTCCATTTAACCGGAATCCCCAGCCACGGGTCGGACGAACCCCATCGCCCGGGACCCACCAGCACATACCCTCTGCCCGGAATATCCTCTTCCAACTTCCTTGCTTTACCAGCACCGCCGCCGGCCTCCTCATGCTCAAATTCTCCCCCCGAGGTATGATCCGCAGGTTTTACTGCCACGAACTTTTCGTTGATGACCTCCATGCGATGGGCAATCTCCCTGCTTCTTGCCGCATCGAAGCTACCCGGTTTTACATAGACAAGGTCCCTGATCCCCGTAAACTCACCGTTGCCAAGGGCTGTCTGTGAATAGAGGATGGCATCTTCGGGCTTCATGTTGTCCATATTCACCACACTGGACTGGTCGCTCTCCACAATGGGCCTGATCTGGAGGAAATTGAAAATATAGGGTTGCCCTTCAGGTACATTCATCTCCACAGCAAATTCAATTTCAATGGGCATATTGATCTCCTGCCGGCCGATCTCCAGCAACTCCTTCAGGATGGCCGCCAGGGGGAAGGACTCATGCTGCAGGATTCCCGCAAAGGAGATAAACCTCTTCCCCTCATAGTTCAGTCCGTCACGGACCACATCCGAGTTGTAATCGTAGACCGATACCACCTTCGAGAGCGCCTTGTTGTTGTCGGCTTCCGCGAGTTTAAGCCGGGCCAGGTTCACCGAATCGTCGGTGGAGGTATGGTACTTCTCCTGGTGCAGATCGAGGGCGTAAAACTGTTTCTGGGTATCCCTGAGCATCATTTTGCTGGATGAAAGCTGCAGGATCTTCTTTGGATAGGCCGGAGAAAAGCGCAGGCTCATACCGCCATCCATAATATACTTGCCCAGTCCGAATGCCACCTTGGCAATGCCGTCCTTCGGCCTCTCGGGGGCGATGGGATAGAAATTAATGGAGCGGGCCACCCCTGAAACGGTGGGGTAGTAAAAATCACCATGACGGGAACCGCAAACCTCCTGGATCACGATCCCCATTTTCTCCTCGTCGATGACGTTGGAGGTGGCTTCAATATAGGCCTTGCTCTCCCTGAAATAGACCGAGGCGTAAACCGACTTGATGGCGTTTGTGAGCATCTCCATGGTCCGTGCCGGATCTGCCTTGTTGACCGGGATCATATAGGTCGAGTATATTCCGGCAAATGGCTGATAATGTGAGTCTTCCAGTTTGCTTGAGGAGCGGATGGCAATGGGCGCCTGGCAGACTGAGATCACCGTATAGAGGTCCTGGTGAAGCCATCCGGGAAGCTTGGCCGTAACGAAGTGTTCCAGGATCTCCTCATCCGTCAGCTTCGACATGCCGATCCGGTGGAGATTATTCATCTCCATGAATTCGTCGAACACATCGGTACTCAGAACCACCGTTTTAGGCACGGTGATCACCACATTTTCAAACTTGCTGAAGAGGCTGTACTTGTCGATAACCGAATTAATGAACGCCAGTCCGCGTGCCTTCCCCCCGATGGAGCCTTCACCGATCCTGGAGAAAATCCTGTAGGAGTCGTGACTGTTCTTATCGAACTTTGCAATGATCCCCCGGCTCTTGCTGATGCGGTAGCTCGAGATCGCCTCGTAGAGGTAGACCCTTACATCATCCAGGTTCTTAAAATCTTCGTTCCGGATATATTTAAAGAGCTGTGCCACGGGAAATATGGCCCGTGCGTTAAGCCATTTGGAAAAATCGTTACGGTTCGAATGAAAGGCAAGGACATCATCGGGAATCTCGCGGATCTTTTGCTGCAGCGCCTGCAGATCTGCGGCACGTCCGACCTCCTTGAGGGTGATGGGATCCCGGAAGATAAACTCGCCAAAAGCGAAATTGCGAATGATAAAATTGCGCAGCTCCAGGGAGAGCGACTTGGAGTACTTATGCAGAAACCCAACTCCCAGTTTATGGGCCAGCTGTGCATTGGAGAGGTCGGAGGATTGCAACAGGGCAGGCAGGTAGGGGTCCTCCCTGCGAAGCTGCTCAACCAGCCTGATGCCCAGCCTGGTCTCCTTATCACGTCCGTCGCCCTTTTTAAAACTCACATCACTGATCACCCCGAGCAGGTTCTCTTTATAGCTGTGATAAAGCGCCATCGCCTCATCGTAAGTCTTGGCCAGCAGGATCTTTGGACGGCCCCTCATCCTGAGCATCCGCTGGTGCTCATTCAGCGCCTCCTTGACAAAAATGCGCGACTGCTGCATTACAATTTTATAGAGCTCGGGCAGGTAGGTGGAGGTGTACCGGATCGAGTCCTCCACCAGGATGATGCATTGAACACCCACGGTATCAATGTCGTAGGGCGCATTCATCTTGTCCTCGATGAGCTTGATAATGGCCAGCAGCAGGTCGGCGTTCCCCAGCCAGCAGAAGACATAATCGATGGCAGACAAATCCTCATCCTGCAGGCGGAGACTCACCTCGCGGTTAAAATGGGTAAGGACCACGATGGGGACCTCCTCATACTTTTTACGGATGCGCTGGGCCAGGGAAAAGGCATCATCCGTACCCAGGTTCAGCATTTCGATCACCAGGTCGATCTCCCCTTTCTCCAGGATCCTGAAGGCTTCACGGGCAGAGGTAGCCTTCACAAATACCGGCGGATAGCGGAGATTCAGCGATACATATTCATTGAAGATCTGCTCATCAATACGGCCATCCTCCTCCAGCATGAAGAAGTCGTAATTACTGCTGATGATTAAGACCGTACGAATCCGCTTCTGCATCAACATGTTGAATGCAGTGGGACTAAAATCAATCGTGGGATAGTTCATCCCCTGGGGAACAGACATGCTTCAAGATAATTGAAATTCTTTTCTTTCCGTCCATCATGATACAAACAGGTTTGTCAAACCTTACATGTTTCACAAATCCGGTCTCCTCCACAACCTTCAGCTTTTCCAGTTCATCCCAGCGGATAAATGAACTGCCCGAGTCATGCTGAATGCTGAAATACCCCACATTCATGGAGGTAACGTTGTGGAAAAAATGTGAACCGAGTGAGGCATCGAGCGGAAAATCCTCCAGGGAGGTCTCCACGATCACCTTTGCATTGGAGATCTGCGACCAGTTCACCGGGATACCGATAAACGGATCGCGGGTTCCCCAGCGGCCCGGACCGATCAGGATGTATTTCCGGTCCATCTCCACCAGCCTTTTGTTCAGGTGCTCAATCTGAACAGCCATCTCCCTGGTGTGCATCTTATTAAACTTCCCGGGATCCACATAAACCAGGTCGGTAATATGATCAATCCTCCCGTTACCCATACTGCGCTCGGCAAAGATGATCATATCCTTTTTATTCAGCTCACCGGTATCAAAGGTATACTCCCCGCCGGTCCCCAGCATAGGCTTGATCTGGAGAATAAAAAATGAAGGTTTTCCATTCTCTGCATTGTCCAGGTCCACCGAATATTCAATCTCCACGGGCGATCCCAGTGCCTCCTTCCCCACATCCATGATCAGCTTCAGCGCCCTGGCCAGTGGCACATGCTCATACTTCAGGATATTGGCAAAATTCAGGATCCTTGGTCCGGCCGAGGAGATGCCCGGATCGATGCGCTGATTATTTGCATCATACACCGAGGCCATGTGGTTCAGCACCCCGTGCGATTCCGCCTCCGAGATGGGAAGCCGCTTCAGGTTGGCCTCCGAACCCTGGTTACAGAAATCAACCTCGGAATTCATCATGTCCAGCGCCAGGAACTCCACCTGGGAGTTACGCAGCTGGTTCTGCAGCGAACCCATCTCCAGGGTGGGGTATTTCGGCGAGAAGCGGTAGGCCCGTTCACCGTTCACCACGTAGTGGCCCAGTCCCAGTGCAACAATGGCAAAACCATCCTCCGGCTCCATGTGTGCAACCGGGTAATAGTTATGCGACTGTGCGGTGCCGCTCATATGGGGATAGAAATGATCCTTGTGATAGGCGCCCACCACGTCCTGGATCACCACCGCCATCTTCTCGTCCTCCAGTTTAATATTGATCGCCTCAAAATAGCGTCTCGACTGGGGCGAATAGATAGAGGAGTAAACCAGCTTAATGGCATCGCACAGGTGCTTGAAGCGAACCCTGAAATCGGGGTGGTTATTGGGAATCAGGTAGGTTTCGAAAATCCCCGAAAAGGGCTGCATGGTGGAGTCTTCCAGAAGGCTGGAAGAGCGGATCGCCAGCGGGCGGTTCACCAGTTTCAGAAGCTCCTTCAGCCACTTATCCAGGTTGTAGGAGAGATCCCCCGCCAGGAACTTTGTGCGCAGCTGTTCGTAGTCGGTCTCCACCCGGATCATCTCCAGCAGGTTGTTCCGCTGCATGAATATATCAAACTCGTCGGTCCCGATGATACAGGTCCTTGGTGTACGGATGTTCATTTCCGGAATGATTTCCGAGAAATTCAGGTTGTAGATGAGGGTATTGATAAAGGCACATCCCCTCCCCTTTCCGCCCAGCGCACCGGTTCCCAGGCTTACAATGTTGCTTTCATCCAGCAGGGCCGACGCTTCAAACTGGACAATCTTTCCGGTGTTGGACTCGTTCCGGTACTTCTTGATAACGTATTGCAGGTAGTTGCGAAAATCACCGGGTGTCTTAAAATCGGTCACCTTCACCGGGTGGATCATCTTGGCAATCTTGATCTCACCCCTGGCCATCAGCCACAGCGAAAAATGGTTCCGCTTGCCATGGTAAACCAGTGATTCGCCCGGGATGGTGGCGATCTGTTTCTCAAATTCCTTCAGCGATTTGGCCTCCCCGATCTTCTTTCCACCCGAATCGCGGTAGACAAAATTCCCGAACCCCAGGTGGTGCATGATAAAACTGCGGATATCCTGCAGCAGGGTCTCGCTGTTCTTATTGATAAAGGTCGATTTCAACTCAAAGGCCTTGCGTGCATTCTTGATATCGAACGACTGGATTACCGTGGGCAGGTTGTTGACCAGCTCCCGGGCGTTGTTCGCCAGGCTGAAACCGGCATTGTCGTCCATTATCCCCCCCTTCTCAAACTTCACATCGGTGATCAGGCAAAGCAGCGAATCCTGGTACAGCTTCACCAGGTCCATCGCCTCCTCGTAATGGGTAGCCAGCAGGATCTTGGGCCTGGCCCTTAGCCTCAGTACCTTAAACAGCTCATCGGTACTCACATCATCAATAATCCGCTTGGTCTGCTCCAGCACGGTATTGTAGAGCAACGGGAGGTACCGGGAGTAGTAGATCTCCGAGTCCTCCACCAGTAAGATCACCTTCACCATTCCCAGCTCGGTATCATTCTCCACGTTCACCTTGTCCTCCAGGTGCTTCACCATGGCAAAGAAAATACTCGAATCGCCGTTCCACACGAATAGCCGGTCGATATTGCTCAGCGTAGGATTGTTCTCCTTAAAGGAGGATACCTCCCGGTCGTTGTTCAGCAAAACGTAGATGGGAATATAGGGAAAATCGCGCCTTACCCTTGCCGCGATCTGCATGGGGGTCACCTTGTCGGCTCCGATCATCAGGATCACCATGTCGAAATGCCGGGAATTGAGCTGCTCAATGGCCTCGTTAAAGTTGGAAACCCCCGTAACCCTTGGCATTGAGGTCAGGTTCAACTGCGAGTATTCCCCCAGGATATGCTCCGAGAAACGCCCCTCCTTCTCGATGCTGAATGCATCATAAAGGGTTGCCACCAAAAGGATATCCTTCACTTTGTAAGGCATCAGGTCGTGGAAGATATCCCGGTTGGCATTTTGCTTGCTCAGGAACTTCTGGAGCAACATGCGGGTGTTCACCTCACTGGGGTGATGCTGGAACAGGCTGATCTCCTCTCTCACCAGCTCCTTCTCCTCGGTCTTGTGGAGAATCTTCCGTGCCTCATGGCTGTTCAGGAAGTTGGATATGATACTGGCCAGGTTGTCGATCAACTGCCGCTCCTCCTTCAGAAAAGGCCCCTCGTCCAGCTCGGGAAATTTCTTCAGGTAAAAGACCTCGATGGAACCCTTGCGGTTATCGATGGTATCGAATTTCTGGGATAGCCTCCACTCCCCCTCACGGAATCCCTTGCTCACATAGGGTTTCCCCTCGAACCATACCCGTGCCACGGTCATCTCGGGATATTGCCACGCCTTGGGAAGAATCTCGGCAATCTGGATGAGGATCTCCTCCACCGTCCGGTTCTCCTTGATAATCTGGGTGGTCTCGTTAATGCAGGTGAGCTCCTTAAGCCGCTCCTTACGCTCGGCAATCAGGCGTTGAATGTCTTGTTCCGACCGGGGGACTATGCTCACGAGGTTTTTAGTTAGCGAATCAATTAACCTTTCTTTTCAAAAACATTCCCGCTATTGAGCAGGTCATCCATGTTCCTGATTTTCGAGGTGGTCTTGGAGTGATGCACCTGTTCATGGAGATCCGCCTCATAGACCGATGATTTCACAGCCCGGATCACCCCCATGGCCATGGGGAACTCGGGAGGCTCCATACGCACCAGCCTGTAGTGGTTGGTATCATCATAATCCCCGGCATTGTGAACGATCAGGTCCTCTTCGGTTACCCCGTTTTCGCCAATGGTCACCATTTCCATCCGGTTACACCGCATCATCAGTCCCCTGTTCCGGTCCTTCCCGAAAATCATCGGTTTACCATGCTCAAGGTAAATCTGGTTGTCCATCCGCACATCCTTCCCGGTAATCTCCTCATGCACCTTGTTGGCAAAGATCACACAGTTGAGCAGGATCTCCACCACACTGGTTCCCTTGTGTTCGGAAGCTGCCTTGAAAACCTCCCGCATCATCTTCGGATCGCTGTCGACGGTCCGCGCAAAAAAGGTTCCCTGGGACCCCATGGCCAGTTCTCCCGGGTTGAATGCATTTTCAAGGGACCCGTCGGGCGAAGTCTTGGTCACACTCCCCTTGGGGGTGGTGGGCGAATACTGGCCCTTGGTAAGACCGTAAATCTTATTGTTGAAAAGAAGGATATTCACATCGATATTCCTGCGCATGATGTGGATGAAGTGATTCCCCCCGATGGCCATCGAGTCACCATCCCCGGTAACGATCCAAACACTCAGGTTCGGGTTGGCTATCTTCACACCCGAAGCGATGGCATTGGCCCGTCCGTGCAAACTGTGAAATCCGTAGGAGTTGATGTAGTAGGGGAAACGGGATGAACACCCGATCCCGGAAACAAACACCACATCCTCTTTGGCCGCCCCTGTTTCGGGCAACACATTCATGATGGTGGATAACACGGCGTGACCACCGCAGCCGGCGCACCATTTTACGGGTCCATCCAGTTTATAATCATCTTTGGTTGGTATGCTTAAAGGTGCAAATTTAGTCTCCATGGCTCCTGTTATATGGTTTCCAGTATTTCGTTAAACTTCACTTTCAATTCTGAAATAAATAGGGGTAATCCCTGCACCTTATTATATTGCAGGTACTCAAACTGCGGAAATTTAGAACGCAGGTAGTTGGCAAATTGCCCCAGGTTCAGTTCACAGATTACGATTTTCTTATACCCGGTTAAAACCTCGGCGGTGTTTAAGGGCAGGGGATTAATATAGCTGAAGTGTGCCAGGGATATACTTTTTCCCTGTACCTGAAGGTCCCCTACAGCGCTCACCAGGGCACCGTAGGTTCCGCCCCATCCGATGACAAGCAAGTCACCGCTATCCGCTCCCATCACCGTCTGCTCCGGAATGAACTCTGCAACCTTTTGAACCTTTGCCTCACGCAGTTCAACCATAACCTGGTGGTTTACAGGATCGTGTGAAACCCCGCCAATCACATTCTCCTTCTCCAATCCTCCCACCCTGTGGCGCAATCCCGGCTGACCCGGTATGGCCCAGGACCTGTTCAGCCTTTCAGGATCTCTCTTGTAGGGATAGAAATCCGGCGCATTGTCGGCCACCAGGGGTGGCTTGATCCCGGGCATATCCTTCATGGCGGGAATCTGCCACAGTTCCGAACCGTTGGCCAGGTATGAGTCAGTAAGCAGGATCACGGGTGTCATATGCTCCACTGCAATCTTGGCAGCTGTAAAAGCAAAGTCGAAACAGCTGGCCGGCGTGGGTGCTGCAAGGACGACAACCGGCGACTCGCCGTTACGGCCGTATAAAGCCTGCATCAAATCGGCCTGCTCGGTCTTTGTGGGCAATCCCGTGGAGGGACCGCCCCGCTGTACATTCACAATCACGATGGGCAGTTCGGTAATCACTGCCAGGCCAATCGCCTCCCCCTTCAGGGCCAGTCCCGGTCCCGATGTACTGGTGACCGCCAGTCTCCCGGCAAAAGAGGCCCCGATGGCCGAACATATCCCGGCAATCTCATCCTCGGCCTGGAAAGCAATGGCCCCCAGGCTCTTGAATTTTGTAATCTCCTGGAGGATCTCGGTGGCCGGGGTAATGGGATAGGATCCCAGGAAGAGTTCCAATCCCGCCTTCTCGGCTCCAGCCATCAACCCCCATGCGGTGGCCTGGTTCCCGGTAATGTTCCTGAACAGCCCCTTCTTCCCTTCGACCGGACTGACATGGTAGGTTGTGGAGAGTGCCTCTATGGTCTCTGCATAGTTATACCCCTCATGAAGCACAGCGATATTGGCTTCCACCAGGTCAGGCTTACCCTTAAACTTTCTCTTCAGAAAATCCTCTCCTATTTTGATGTCCCTGTTGAACAGCCAGTAGAGCAACCCTGCCACAAACTGGTTCTTGGTCTTCTCGGCTGTCTTGTTGTCAAGCCCGTGCTGCATTGCAGCTTTCCTCGACAACTCGGTGATGGGTGCCTTTACCAGGTTATAGCCCGTGAGGGAGTCGTCGTGCAGAGGGTCCTCCTCATACTCTGCCTTCTTATAATGCTTGTTGTCGAAATTGTCAATGTCGATAATGATGGTGGCGCCATCCTTCAGCCACTTCATGTTTGCTTTAAGCGCCGCCGGATTCATCGCAACCAGCACATCGGCCTGGTCGCCCGGAGTGGAGACCTCCTTATGCCCGATATGTACCTGGAAGCCGGAAACACCGGCAACAGTTCCCTGCGGGGCCCTGATCTCCGAAGGGTAATCGGGAAACGTCGAGAGGTCATTTCCAATGAATGCCGAAGTATCCGAAAACTGCGTTCCGGTCAGCTGCATACCGTCGCCCGAGTCCCCCGCGAACTTAACCACCACCTCGTCAAGCTCAATAACCCTGTGATTCTTTGCCATGGGTAAAATTTGTTAATGTAATTGTGATTATCGTTAATGTATTTGTGATTATCGTAATGTATTTGTGATTATCGTTAATCCGGCAAAGTTAGAGTTTTTAAAAAGCCTCACTCTCGCCGGGGTAACTATTTTATATTTTTTTTAACATGCTTTCTTGTGTAAAAACCGCCCTAAACCGTCAAACTTATTGATTTATGTAAATATATTCATGTCTGTTGACAAAATTACAACAACATTCTAAAAATTAACCCGGTTCATTCCAAATGAAGATTTGGTTTCAAATCCCGGATATGAATTCTAACTTTAAAACAAAAAATAATGGCGCTGATAAAATCTGTCCGTGGATTCGACCCTGTATTCGGGAATAACTGCTACCTGGCCGAAAATGCCACCATCATCGGGGATGTGATCATGGGCGACGACTGCTCCATCTGGTTTGGAGCCGTATTGCGGGGCGATGTGAACTCCATCCGTCTTGGAAACCGTGTAAACATCCAGGATAACAGCACTATTCACACCACCTTCAATGAATCCGTTGCGGAGATCGGCGACGATGTCACCGTCGGCCACAACGTGGTGATCCATGGTGCCCGAATCGCATCCAATGTGCTCATCGGTATTGGTTCAGTGATTCTCGATCACGCCGTGGTAAACTCCAACACCATTGTTGCGGCAGGCTCCGTGGTGCGCGGCAAAGCCATCCTTGAACCAAACAGCCTCTATGCAGGCATCCCCGCCAAACGGATCAAAGCCATCGAACCCGAGCAATTCGAGAACATGGTCAAACGCATCGCCAGGGATTACATGATGTATGCCGGCTGGTACCGGACCTGAAAAAAACCGGATGGTTCAGGACCGGGCAAAATCAATCAGAGGTTCCAGGAATCCCTGATCAGCCTGATAAATAGCATTAAGGTAAGTGGCCCTGCTCGCACCCTCTCTCACAATATTCTTTCCTCCCCATGAAAATAACGGCCTTTTAAATACATGAGATATCAATATATCTGCAAATAATCTTGAATGTCGTCCATTTCCATTGGGAAAGGGATGAATTCTGACCATGCGATGACTAAATCTAATGGCCAACTCATCATCACTATAAATATGATTGTCAATCCAATATCTGCAGTCCTCAAGAAGCATGACCAATTGCTCCTCAATTTAATTCCATACTTCGCTAAACATACGACTGTGAAGCTCTTTTATAAATTCAATGGTTAGAATCTTTTCAACTCCAAAATTTTGTTTCAGGGACCATGTAATTGCTGACTCAATATTGGATTGCTCGAATTCATCCAAATCACCCCTAGATGAAATTGTTGAAATCTTCAAACCCTCCTTTTCATCTTCATTAATCGGAGTCTGACCACTTATGTATTCCAATTCTAATCCCACAGATACCTGGGTAGCTCGCGTTTCAATTCATCGGTTCTCTCCTTTATGGCTTTGGCTAACCTGTTATCAGCGTTTTTTTGATCTTCAAGCTCCATTTGAACAGAGGCTCTTTCAACAATTTGTTTCGCAAGTTCATGAGCCCTTCGCTCAATCATTTGCTCAAGTGTCTGATCATGTGGAACAAATCCATATACAAAGTCCATCTTCAAAGCAAAAGCAACCTGCTTCAGAACTCTTAAAGAGACAGTTCCATTTATTTCCCGCTCTTCAATCTCCTTCACGCTCTGAGGTGTTATTGACATTTTCTCCCCCAATTGCCTTAAAGACATATTAATTCCCAGCCTGATCGCATGAATCCATCCACTGGACGGGGGTATAACTTCCTGAAGGTGTTTGAACTTAATAATTTTATTATCAAGCTGTTCCAGTATAAGGTTTCTTTTATTCATAAGGCTATAGCATGAATTTTTAATTGCTAATTTAAGCCTTTACACTTAAATATGCAAATCATTATTAAGGCTACATCCTTAAATAAACAGGAATTGTTTAGAAACTTACTTCCAGATACTGCGCTTCTCCAGGTGGATCTTTTCGTTGAAGAACATGTTGGCAATCACCTCGAAATAGGGGGTGTGATCGGAGACATAGAAGAGGTTTTCGCCGTCGGTCTGGGTGTTGAGAAGGTCGTTTTCGGAGAGAAACTGCCGGACGGCCTGGGCAACGATCTTGGCAGTATCGTGGACCTGTACCTGGAAGTCAAGGAAGCGGCTGATCTGGTTCCGGATGATGGGATAGTGGGTGCAACCCAGGATCAGGGAGTCAATCCCGGTCAGTTCCCTGCGTGACAGGTAAGAGCGGATAATGGCATTGGAAATATCGTCGAATACGAAACCCTCTTCGATCATGGGTACAAAGAGCGGGGTGGCCAGTGAGCTAACCTGGATTTTCCTGGAAGCGGTCGACTTTGCCAGGATCTTCTTCTCATAGGTTCCTGAATCGATGGTGGCCTTGGTGCCGATGATGCCTATGGTCTGTGAGGTGATGGAGGGAGCGCCATTGGAACCGCCATTGTCCGGGGTGCAGACAAACTCCACTACCGGGTCGATCACATTCATCACCGAGGCACGATCGCCCACATGCTCCCTTACCTCTTCGAAGGCATTGGCCGAAGCGGTGTTACAGGCAATCAGGATCACCTTGCATTTTTGCTTTAGCAGGAAATCGGCAATACCCAGTGAATATTGCAGGATGGTCTCCTTGGATTTGTCTCCGTAAGGAAGGTGGGCAGTATCCCCGTAATAGACCAGGTTCTCGGAAGGCAGAATGGTATGCAATGCATGGGCTACAGTCAACCCTCCCACTCCTGAATCAAATAACCCAATCGGGCTGCTTTTTCCCATCTCTCTATTTTAAGATGAAATTACGAAAAAAGCCGGGAATTTATGATTATTTGATCAGTACTATTTTTTTCATTGCATTTGCTTTTCCATCCGTACAGATGATTTGAATGAGGTATAGTCCCGGGTCTGTTTCAAGAGATATTTCCAGGCGATTTTCGTTTCGCTCAAGGATCCTCTGGTAAACAATCTTCCCGTCTTCCCCTGAAATCTTTATGATCCGGAAAGAATCAGGATCACGATCTGTAAAAACAGTCAGTTTTCCACGGGTAGGGTTGGGATATACCACAATGTCTTTGCTCATATCCTGTGTCTGAACATTGGGGTGGTTTTTTCGAAAAATAGTTAAAGGGAAGGTTCTGAAAAACGAATTTCGGCAGACGACTTGGTACAGCAGATAAATAGCACTATTTTTAGACAAAATGATTTCTTCTGGGTTTAGCCGTAGCCATATTGGACGATCAGTCAGATCACCTTCATCATCTTGAAGAAGTTGTAAATTCCTGTGAGGGAATCACCAGCGTCGCAAGCTTTGAGAATCCTGCCGGTTTAATTCATTACCTGTCTGAAAACCGTACTGATATCGTTTTCCTGGATATAGAGATGGGGAAAGTGAATGGGCTGGATCTTCCAGGTAAACTTCCGGATCAATGTGAGCATGTGTTTGTTACATCCTATCCGGAATTTGCCGTGGACGGACACAGGTCAGATCCCCTTGGATTTATTGTGAAACCGGCTTCGCAGGAGGATGTGATGAATATCATGGAGAAGTTGCGAATCAGGAGGTCGAAACCCTCCGGGATGGCCCCGGAGTATTACTTCGTAAGGACTTCCGGAAAAACACTGGAAAGAATCACCCTGAAAGAGATCCTCTACATTGAGGCACAGGGTGATTATGTCCTGATCCAGACATTGCAGGAAAAAATAACAGCATGCCTCAGTCTCAAGAAACTGGGATCTCAATTACCCCCCTGCTTTGTTCAATCCCACAGGTCATTTATAATCAACACCCACGCCATCCGGAAGCTTGAAGATGACAAAATAACTTTCCAACGGGGGAGTGCACCCATAGGCAGGAATTACAGAAAGACACTGACAGACCTTGTAAGCAGGCATTCCATAAGCCGTTGAGGTTTGAAATCTTAAAAGACAATCGAAACCTCGGTGAGGCCCGGCGCCTCCTCGACCAGGAGAGTGGCTCCCATCCTGGCCAGAAGATCCCGGGAGAGATCCAGTCCCAGTCCCTTCCCTTTTTGCGGACTGTTCACGGTTCCGCTAAAACCGGGACCTGAATTGCTTACCCTGATCCTGGTCCTGCCTGAATCACGAAGGAGAGTCACCTTAATGATAGAATCCTCCGAAAATTTAAGGGCATTGTTCACTATGTTTCTTAAAACGAATTTCACTATTTCCGGATTCCCCCTGACTGCAATCTCTTCAGGGAGAGGCTCAAACTGAATGAGCTCCTTACCCGCTGGTATAATACGATTCACATTTGCCAGCACCTCCTCAATAACTTCTGCCGGATCCAGTTCGCCCAGTTCCATCTGGCCCGATTGGAGCTCATGAAAGGTCCACTCCAGGAGCTCGTCCGAGGTTTGCAAAATCCGGCTCACCTGTTTTCCGGCTTCAGACTGATGGTCTCTCTCCAGCTTATGGGTCAAAGCAACCAGGGGACCTCTCAGGTCGTGTGTAAGTATCCTCAGAATCTTCAGCTTATAATCATCTGACTGCTTCAGCATAAGGTTTTGTCGCCTGATTTTGAAAAACAGGAGGGTAAATATAATCCCTGCCAGCAGCAGCATCTCAATCTCGCGCAGCGTGATCGCGGTACGCAACTCTTCCGG
>JAWOHR010000203.1:0-4955 GCA_046485075.1 Bacteroidales bacterium | reverse complement strand
AAGTTCAGCGATATGGTCTATACCATTTGCCTGAGAATGCTTACGGTGGAGGCCGATGCAGCGGATGCAGCCCAGGAGGTTTTTGTGAAGGTGTATCGCTCCATGGCGGGCTTCAGGGAGAAGTCGAAGTTCTCAACATGGATATACAGAATTACTTACAACCATTGTATCAGTGTCATTCGAAAGAAGGTAAAGGTTATTGACCTGGTGGATGAACTACCTGATGGGGACGCCGGTAATGAAGATGTGAGCGGACTGGACCTGATCAGCGGGGAGGAGCGCAAACACTATCTCCGGATGGCTATCGAGGCCCTTCCTGAAACCGATGCCGTTGTGGTAACCCTCTTCTACTTCGATGAATTATCGCTGGAGGAGATTGCAGAGGTGACCGGGTTGACAAGTAGTAATATCAGGATTAAACTCCACCGGTCGAGAAAAAAAATGTACCAGGTGCTGAGTGAGCAACTTAAAACAGAACTTAATTCAATTGTATAATATGGAACGTGATCCCAATATTTCCAGACTGATCCGGGAGGGCGGAATTGAAAAGGCCCCCCATGGATTTACCGGCCGTGTGATGGATTTGATCGCGTTGGCGCCGGAAAGGAAAACCTACCAGCCGCTCATCGGTAGGGGTGGACAGATTTTTATCCTTCTGTTGATCATAACGGTGGTGGTAATTGCCACCGTCTTTGCAGAACCGGGAGGTAAATATATTCAACCAGGGGGAGTTTTTGAAAACCTGCAGTTCAAGGTTCCGGAACTTCACCTGAATTTGGATTTTTTCTCAGAAATCAACTTTTCAGGAGCTATTGCAGCGGCACTGTTAGCGCTTTTTATCCTGGTATGGTCCGATGCCGGACTTCGAAAAAAAAAATTAGTCTGATTAGATAACATTTAACTCTTTTCCTACTTTCACAAATGCCCTGACCGCTTTCTCCAGGTGTTCCTGCCTGTGGGCCGCTGAAAGCTGCACCCTGATCCGGGCCTGATCCCTGGGTACCACCGGGAAGTAGAATCCGATTACGTAGATGCCCTCCTCAAGCAGCCTTGCTGCAAATTTCTGGGAAAGTTTTGCATCATACAGCATCACTGCACAGATGGCGCTCTGGGTGGGTTTGAGGTCGAAGCCGGCAGCCTGCATCTGCTTTACGAAAAAATCTGTATTGTTGTGCAGCCTCACCTGAAGCTCACTGGTCTGGTTCATCATCTCAAACATGCGGATTCCGGCACCTACCACTGCCGGAGGCAGGGAGTTGGAAAAGAGATAGGGGCGTGAGCGCTGGCGAAGTATTTCGATAATCTCCTTTCGACCGGTAGTGAACCCGCCGATAGCTCCGCCAAAAGCTTTCCCCAGTGTCCCGGTGATCAGATCCACCTTTCCACGGATGTTGAAGAGCTCAGTAACCCCCCGGCCTGTCTTTCCTACCACTCCGGCCGAATGGCACTCGTCCACCATCACCAGGGCGTCATACTTCTCTGCCAGTTCACAAATTTTGTCTACTGGTGCCACATTCCCGTCCATGGAGAAGACACCATCGGTGGCGATGATCCGGAAACGCTGCTCCTGTGCGGCGATCAACTGCTGCTCCAGGTCATCCATGTCGGCATTATTATAGCGGTAGCGCTGAGCCTTGCAAAGTCTTACACCATCGATAATGGAAGCGTGGTTCAGGGAGTCGGAAATAATTGCATCCTCGGCCCCCAGCAGGGGTTCAAAAAGGCCGCCATTGGCATCAAAGCACGCTGCATAAAGGATCGTATCCTCGGTTCCGAAATACTGGGCGATCTTACTCTCCAGTGTTTTGTGCAAATCCTGGGATCCGCAGATAAAGCGGACGGAGGACATTCCGTATCCATGGGTATCCAGAGCCTCCTTTGCCGCCTCAATCAGTTGGGGATGGTCCGAGAGGCCAAGGTAGTTGTTGGCACAAAAATTAAGCACCCTCTTCCCGTTTTCCAGTTGAATTTCGGCCGACTGGGATGAAATGATGATCCGTTCCGATTTGAAAAGGCCGGCTTCCGAAATGGCATTCAGCTCCTGCTTCAGGTGCTCTCTTATTTTGCCGTACATGGTTTTTAAAATTGATTTGATTGAATGCGAAATTAGGAGTTTCTGCGGCGCTAAAAAATGATAAAGAACATACTATCTTTGTTGAATGGATCAAGGCATGAGTCAGAACATCAGGGTAAGATTTGCTCCCAGTCCCACAGGACCTTTACATATTGGAGGACTGAGGACTGCGCTTTTTAATTATCTCTTTGCAAAGAAGCAGAACGGGACATTCATTCTGCGGATCGAGGATACCGACCGGACAAGGTTTGTTCCGGGGGCTGAAGAGTATATTATCGAATCGCTGAAGTGGTGCGGCCTGGTACCCGATGAAGGTCCCGGTTTTGGCGGAAGTTTCGGACCCTACAGGCAGTCTGAAAGAAAAGCCCAGTATGAGCAGTATGCCCTCAACCTTCTCGAGAGTGGTCACGCCTACTATGCCTTTGACACCGCTGAGGAGCTTGACCGGTTGCGGGGCGAGTACGAAACCAGGGGTGAAACGTTTGTCTACGATGCAAGGGTGAGGGATACTTTGAGGAATTCGCTGACCCTGGAGAAACCGAAGGTTAAAGAGCTCGTTGAAAGCGGAACCCCATACGTGATCCGTTTCAGGTTTGAACCGGATCAGGAGATCGTAATGGACGATTTGATCAGGGGAGAGGTGGTTGTAAACACCTCCACACTGGATGATAAAGTCTTGTTTAAATCGGACGGAATGCCAACCTACCATCTGGCCAATGTCGTGGACGATAATCTGATGGACATCACACATGTCATCAGGGGAGAAGAGTGGCTTCCATCACTTCCACTTCATGTGGCTCTCTACAGGGCATTTGGCTGGGAGCACCTGATGCCGCGCTATGCCCACCTGCCCCTGATTCTGAAACCAAACGGAAAAGGAAAGCTGAGCAAACGTGATGGTGAGCAGGGTGGTTTCCCGGTTTTCCCGCTTCAGTGGACCGATCCCCAAACCGGGGTTGTATCGCCCGGTTACAGGGAGGAGGGATACCTCCCGGAAGCCTGCATCAATTTACTTGCATTGCTGGGATGGAATCCGGGTACAGAACATGAGATATTCTCCCTTTCAGGGCTTGTCGGTGCATTCCAGTTGGAGAAGGTTGGAAAATCGGGTTCCAGGTTTGACCCGGAGAAAGCAAAGTGGTTCAACCACCAGCACATGGGTCTTTTACCCGACAAGGACCTTTTCCCGGCTTTTTCCAAAGCCCTGGGTGACCATGGTATTACCTGTACGGATGAGCAGCTGCAATTCCTTGTTCCCCTGATCAAGCCGAGGATTACCTTTACGCATGAAATATGGGAGCAGTCGTGGTTCTTTTTCAATGCCCCTCAATCTTACGATGCCGCAGTGGTACAAAAGCGGTGGAAGGCTGATATTCCTGAAAAGATGATCTGCCTCTCTGAAGGGTTAGGGGCCTGTGAACCATTTGATACAGCATCTGTTGAAGCAATGGTAAAAGAATTGATTACCGGGAAGGAGTGGGGAATGGGGGCCATTATGAATGCCTGGAGACTGTTGCTGGTGGGTGCAGCCACAGGTCCGGGCCTTTTTGAGCTGGCTGCATTTCTTGGAAAGGAGGAGGTGATCTCCAGGATGAATCGGGGAATTGAAAAGATTACGGTCTAAACAGGAATATCATGGCAGATGAGAAGAAAATTTTTGTGAACATTCACGGACACCGAAAAGCCAATAACATACAGGAGTGGGTACTGCGCAGTCTCATGGCCAGCCAGTATCCCCCCGATGACATTGAATACGGGTACTATTCAGTGGGTTTCCATCCTTACAATGTGGGGAAGTTTGATGAGCAGGACACCCTTAATAAAGTTCGTCTCTCTACCGAAAATCCGCACGTGATCGCCATCGGGGAAATCGGTCTTGATAAATCCATTGAGACTCCCCTGGAGGTTCAGAAAAGGATTTTTGAAAAGCAGGTTGGCATTGCCGAGTTTGCCGATCTCCCGGTCATTCTACACGTGGTCAGGGCCTTTAATGAAATGATTGAATTCATGAAGGCTCACAACCCGTCGGTCCCCATGATCATTCACGGGTATAACGGGAACAAGGAAATGGCAACAGATCTGGTCAGGGCAGGTTTCCTGATCTCTTTCGGAGAAGCCATTGCCGGGGATCACTCAAAGGTCAGGGAAGCTTTCCAGGCTGTACCCATAGAGAAGATGTTTCTAGAAACCGATGAGGGTGAAATGGATATCAGGGAGGTTTATTCTGCGGCAGCCGAATTGAAAAAGATTTCACTGGATCAACTTCGCCTGCAGATGGTTGAAAATGTTAAAGCGCACTTTTCAAAGTTTGCCGGGTTGCTCTGATAAAGGAATTAGATGAATCCCACCAGTCCACATCCCCTCTGGCAGGAGCGTACCATTCAGCTCCTTGGCAGGGAGCGTTTTGAAAGGCAGGCTGTGCCCTTGGTCCCGTCGGTCACAATGGAATAGTTCAGCGGATCGCTCTCCGGGTCGCTCGCGGTCAGAGTGCCGCTGTAAGGCGTGCCTTCATCCGTTGTAATGGAGCTGTTGCTTGCCGTAGGCGCATCGTTCCCGGCGATTATGGTGACGGTCACTATGGCGATATTGCTGTCAACGCTCCCGTCATTCACCTTGAATGAGAACCAGTCCGAACCGTTTTGACCGGTTGCGGGCGTGTAGGTGAACGCCCCTGTGGATGCATTGGTAATCACGGCCGTGCCCTTAGTTCCGTCGGTCACAATGGAATAGGTGAGGGGATCGCTGTCCGGGTCGTTCGCCGTAAGCGTGCCGCTATAAGGGGTATCTTCGTTCGTTGTAAATGAGCTGTTGCTTGCCGTGGGTGCATCGTTTACCGCATCGATCGTCACATTCACGGTAATCGTATCGGTCCCCCCGTTGC
>JAWOHR010000201.1:0-3927 GCA_046485075.1 Bacteroidales bacterium | reverse complement strand
TCTATGGCGGCAACGCATTTAGACAACTTTTCAGGATCGTCCTTGTACATTCCCATCAACTCAACATTACCCAGAAGGACCATAAGCGGTTGGTTCAGTTCATGGGCGGTAGCTCCTGCCATCTGTAGCATCACTTTGAGTCGTTCTTCCTCAATAAGCTTTTTTTGTTGTTCAAGACTCTTTTCATTGGCCTTTTTCAACTTCAACCTCAGCCTGTGTCTCTCAACAGCATAACGTATAGCACGAATTAACAAACCGCTATCTATATTTCCCTTGACTAAATAATCCTGAGCCCCATTACGGATAGACTTGATTGCCAGGCTTTCATCTTCAAGTCCTGTAAGTACAATCACGGGAATTACCTGAGCTTTGGCTTGTGCTTTGATGAATGTGTCTAATCCCTGGCTGTCCGGTAAGTTCAGGTCCAGAAGAATCAGGTCGATTTCTATTCGGGCTAAATGTTCCAGACCTGTAGAGAGACGATCAAAATGTTCTATCTCAATACAAGCACTCTTGGATTCTATCAGCATTTTCCGAATCAGGTGTGCGTCACCGGGGTCGTCTTCGATCAATAGAATTTTTAGTTTTTTGTTTAGCGTATTGGGTTTTGATTTCATGATCTTTGTCTTTTTGGAATTGGTATCTCTTAATTTATGGTTTGTAACTTGTATTTTGTTATTTTCAACATACTAAAACTATAAATTGTTCACATCGGGATCCTCAAGCAGGTATCCCGGTACCAGGAGATTCTTCGGCATGTTATCTGAAGTACGTATGTTCTGTTTTTCTTCCTTAAAGCGTTATTATTGTATTTTCCATGGCCTTATTTATCTTCCTTTGGCGGCAGAACAACAATCTGGAACCAATATTCCTCTAAGGTTCGAATCACATGGAAGAACTGATCCAGATTTACCGGCTTGGTTATGTAAGAATGCACACCCAGATCGTAGCTTCGGGTAATATCTTCTTCCTGGCGGGATGTGGTTAAGACCACTACTCTAATATTGCGAAGTTCATATATTGAACGTATTTGCTCTAAAACCTGTCTGCCGTCTAATTTTGGCATATTAAGGTCAAGCAGAAACAGATCCGGACGAGGTGATGATTCCGGATCAGTGTACCTTCCCCTTCGGAACAGGTAATCCAGAGCCTCCTCGCCATCTTTTACGACATACAGTTCATTCTCGACTTTTCCTTCTTCCAGAGCACGCTTTGTCAGCTCTTGATCTCCGAGGTCATCCTCGGCCAGAAGAATGATTGCCGGCCTCTTCTGCGTTGCTGCCATGATCTTCCCTCCTTATTGTGAACTTGAAATGAGCCCCTTTACCGGGCTCAGATTCAACCCAAATTTCTCCGGTGTGACGTTCAATCGCTTTTCGGCAAATTGCAAGCCCGATTCCTGTCCCTTCGTATTCAGCCTGGGAATGCAACCTCTTGAAAAGCAGAAATATCTGTTTGGTGTATACTTTACTAATGCCGATACCATTATCCTTAACGCCGAAAATAGAAACTCCGTCCTTGTTTTCAACCGTAATTTCCATCCTCGGATGTTCTTTATCGCTAAACTTCAGGGCGTTGCTGATTAGATTTCGATAGAGTTGGGTTAGTAGTATCTTGTCTCCCCATACTTCCGGCAATTCATTGCAAACGATTTCAGCTCCAGTTTCTGCTATCTCGCTTTCTAATTCTTTCAAGGCAAGGTTTACACAAGTATTCAATGAAAACCGTTCAAATTTCATATCCATCCGGCTGGTGTGTGAAAGCTTCAAAAGATCCTGAACAAGGGTTTGCATTCGAAGGGCCGAATCGGCAATAAAAAATAAATCTTTTTCTGCTTGTTCCGGGAGATCTTCTCCCAAATCCTTTTTCAGAAGATCACAAAAAGCGGATAACTTGCGCAATGGTGCCCGCAAATCATGGCTGGCAATGTATGTAAATTCATTCAACTCCTCATTCTTTCGTCTCAATTCCTTATTAAGCCTTTCCAATTTAAGAGATTTCTCAGCTAACTCCATATCTTTCTGCTTGTGCTCGATGATTTCCCTCTCCAATCCCCTCGTGCTTTCTTTATATTTCAGGTTAACCAGCCCCAGTTCTCCAATCATAACTGCAATTTCGCTCAAGAAAGAAAGAGCACTTCTGAACTGTTTCTCCGTTACGATCGGAACCCTATTCAATGCATCCAGATACGCATCTATATCATAGCCATAACTTTCAGCTTGCCTTCTGAATCGTTCGATATCGGGTTTTTTAAAAAGGATCTGTCCGGAAAGTAAACTGGCTATATGTTTACCCTTGATAATGATCGGTGTTCCTCCATCTACTAAACCATTTTTACAAGTCCTTACGTTCAACTCCTTCAATTCTTTTAGCTGGCTCGTCAAGGATCTATTGCTCTCCTTACAATGTTTCTCAGATTCAGGAAAGACACGATGATATTTAGTGCAGATATCTCTCCATCCCGTAATTAGAAGAGGCTCCTGTTCAGGATATGAAATTAATCCTGTAGTAAATCCGGTGGCATTGGAAAACTTTTCTAAGACTCCACGAAGATGTTGAATGTCAATCAGATCCTTAATTGAATATTTGCCATCAACTAAATGTGGGGTTTCCGATTCGGCATTAGAAAGGTCAAATTCATCTGCATTTGGTATGAGAGACTTCGTTACCCACTTGTGTTTAGAGACTTCCCTTTCTAACTCCTTGACCTTTTGTTCCAATTCTTCATATGTCGGTTTATCAGCCATTTGGACATCCTCCAATCGAAAACAAAAAAGGTCCATAAAATGGTACAATTGAAATCCAATATGGGCCTTTATATCACATAGGGCTTACTCCTGGAATTTTATTACAGTTTAATCAACGTTTAAGCTATTTTCTTTTCACAGGAATGTATATTCCGGTGCATAAACAGGAATCTTAAAATTATATTTTTGAATTAAATCAAAAATACCATGGGGAAAATGAAACTGCAAATATTAATCGTAATTTTAATGATGGTATGGGGTCTAAATTTTGCCATAATCCTGGGATAATTCTGACGGCTGGGAGGTTGGGGTTGTTAGTGAAATTTCGGGTACAGAAGCAGGAAGTCCCGAGCCGGATAAGAATTTCTTAAGCTTGATTTTTAGGCGCCGAATCATTATATATGGGCCGATTACTGATAAAAAAAGTAGCGGAGGCTGAACATGGCTCATTTTAAAATTCACCCCATCGTGATGGGCACCAAAATTTTTAACAAAAGTATGATGACCTATCAGTACGGGTATGGTGAAACCTATACCATACCCATCTATGCCTGGTATATTGAAGGGGATGAAAAGACCATACTGGTTGATACCGGAGAGATGAATCCCATCCAGTCGAAGGACAGAGAGGCGTCCATCGGTGGAAAAATTTACACCTTCGAAGAAGGGCTGGCCGTATGGAACCTCAAGCCCGAGGATGTCGATATCGTCATTCACACGCATCTGCACAACGATCACTGTGAAAATGACTACAAGTGCGCCAATGCCAGGATCTATGTTCATGAAAAGGAACTTGACGCCATTCACCATCCGCATCCGCTGGATTTTCGCTACCTGGAGGATTACATCGAAGATGTGGAAAAAAACGGGCAGCTTGAAATAGTCAAGGAGGATCAAACCATCGTCCCGGGCATTTCCGTGATGCATACGCCAGCACACACCGAAGGCGGCATGACGGTGCTGATCAATACGGCGCAGGGAAGCGCCGCTATAACCGGATTTTGTGTTATCGACGAAAATTTCAATCCGCCCAGGGAAATTCGTGCCATGGAGATGGACGTGATTCCCCCCGGTACACTTGTCATAGCATCTTCTTGAAGTGGAGATCACTGGTTCGATGAACACTCCGGGATTCTCATTATTGAGGATATAACACCTGCGGGTCATGGTGCCGGTGTTT
>JAWOHR010000076.1:0-27832 GCA_046485075.1 Bacteroidales bacterium | reverse complement strand
GGTATCTTTCGTCTTTTTGGGCTTGATTATCTGACGATAAAATGGGCGCAGAGCTTTGAAAATGACAAGAAAAACCAGGCTGCAGGTTTAGTACCTTCCAAGATATTTGTAAACTGGAACCGACGAAGTAGTGAAGGATTTGGTTATAATCTTAGTTACTCAAGATCCGGTGATGATTTCAACCCGGGGATTGGTTATGAACGTCGTGATAATTATACTCGTTTTGGTGACAGGATTCAATATGGAGGGTTTCCGGGTGAAGAATCCCGGTTGCAAAACCATCAGGTTTATATTGAAGGAATTGCATTTATACGCAATATGGATGGCAGAATCGAATCATCTGATGTAGGTCCTGGATGGGCATTTGTAACAAGGGCAGGATCATCCGGATTCATTTCATTCAGACAATCCATAGAAGATGTTCAAAATTTGTTCTCATTTTCAGATGATGCTGATGTCCCCTGATAAGAATATTGAGATGAAAGATCTGCTGATTCGTTCTATCTCCCTGCCCGAGAAGATCAAACAGGCCATTGAAAGTAAGTTGCAACAGCAGCAGGAGGCTCTTGCATACCAGTACCGGCTCGAACGGGAGACAAGTGAAGCAGACAGGCTCCGGATCGAAGCCAGGGGTATAGCCGACTACAATGCGATTATCAGTGCTTCCCTTACCTCTAATATTCTGAAACAGAAAGGGATCGATGCCACCCTCGAACTGGCCAAATCAGCCAACACTAAAGTGGTGGTGATTGGAAGCGGAGAGGATGGAATGCCCCTGATTCTTGGAGGAAACTAATCCCTCAGATCATGTTGCAAAGAGTACAGACCCTCTATCTGATGGGGGTTTTCATTCTGGCCTTGCTGATGTTCACCGGACCTATTGCTGAATTTTCTGCAGAGGAAGGAATATTGACCCTTAAACATTCAGGGGTATCCAACCACCCCGGAGAGAAATTGCAACTCTCCACCTGGCCGTTAACCCTTTTATTTTCACTGGTTTCAGGGCTCTCTTTTTTCAATATTTTCTCCTATAAGAACAGGGTCAGACAGATGCGGTTATGCATCTTTCTGATACTGGTCAGCTTTGGAATGGCAGGTATGTTGTTCTATTATACCTGGGTGGCCGTTAATAAATTTGAAACTTTACAAACGCTTTACCAGTGGCGGTTCGTGATTCCTCCCATAATCATTGTTCTCTTATCCCTGGCATTCAGGGGGATACGTCGTGATGAGCTATTGGTGAAGGTTTACGACCGCATCAGGTAATCTGTATATTGCTCTGATTGGTGATCTTTTCGCAGTAGTGGCATTTCAGTTTGACCTCTGTTTTTGAAACCACAGTGAAACGTGTGGTTACCACTTCATTATTGGTAATACATTTAGGGTTTACACATTTCACAATTCCAACGATTTCGTCGGGGATCGCAACAACCCTTTTATCGGCCACCTCATAGTTGCGAATGATGTTGAGTTTTGCACAGGGGGCTACAAGTGCAATTTTGTTGATCTCGTCATCTTGAAAAAAAACCTCTGAAAGCTTAATGATCCCCTTTTTCCCAAGCTTCTCACTTTCAAGGCTGTTCCCAATGGTGATCATCGTATTGAGGGTATCCAGCTTCAGTATAGAGACTACCTTGAACAGCACCTCTGCAGGTATATGGTCAATTACAGTTCCATTTTTTATTGCGCTGACTGATAATCGTTTATCTTTCATTTTCCAGGATTGAATGATTTATATCTATTTGACACCAAGGATAGAAGTAAGGATGGCCATTCGAACAAACACCCCGTTCCGGGCCTGGTCAAAGTAGTATGCATGGGGACTGTCATCAACATCTGTATGGATCTCGTTAACCCTGGGAAGGGGATGCAGGACCTTCATGGTTTCCTTACATCCCTCAAGCATCTCCCTGCGAAGGATATAAGCATTTTTTACCCGTTCATATTCGATGGGATCGGTGAATCTTTCCTGTTGAACCCTGGTCATATAAATGATATCTGCTTCATACAGGAATTCATTTAAATCCTTACCCTCATAGTAATTCAGTCCAATCTCATCCAGCTGAAGCTTATACTCAGTCGGCATCTTCAACTCGTCAGGTGAAATAAAGTAAAAGGTTGTGTTAAATTTCGACATGGCCTGAAGGAGGGAGTGGACCGTCCTTCCATATTTGAGATCACCCACCATGAATAATTTGAGGTTCTCAAGGGTACCCTGGGTTTTCAGGATGGAGTACATATCCAGCAGAGTCTGTGTCGGATGCTGGTTTGCACCATCACCGGCATTTACCACGGGTACACTGGAAACTTCACTGGCCAGCCTGGCACTACCTTCAAGTGGGTGTCGCATGACGATCAGGTCGGCATAGTTGCTCACCATTTTGATGGTATCGTGCAATGTTTCTCCTTTTGAGGCACTGGTGGCTCCGGAGTCGCTGAATCCAATGACCCTTCCACCAAGACCGTTAATGGCTGTTTCAAAGCTCAGTCGCGTCCTGGTGGATGGTTCGAAGAAGAGTGTTGAGATCACATAACCATTCAGGATATCCTGCCGCGGTTCCTTCTCAAAATCGGAAGCCAGCATAAGGATGCGCAAATACTCTTCCTTGGTAAAATCGGAGATGGAAACAAGATTTTTATTCTTCATGGATGTTGGTTTATTACAAATATAATATTGTGATTTTTTGGCTGAACTTATTGTTTATAACATGTTATAACTTCACTTATTCCGGGATGATTCTGCACCCCTCTATCTTTGCAAACCTGTCAGTTACCTCCCCAATCTGACGGCTCCATATGCTGAGATTGAGTTTGCAGTTTATATCAAAATGCTGATTATCAAATACAAGTCCGAATTCCTTAATGATATTCATTACTGGATTCATTGCATCGTATGAGAACTGCAGCTTAAGTAGCTTTTCCACCCTCTTTTCAATGATAATTGCGTTTTCCAGGGCATTTGATGCCGAGGTTTTATAGGCGTTTATAAGTCCCCCAACGCCAAGCAGTTTACCTCCGAAATATCTGATTACCACCACAAGAATATCGGTAAGTTCCCTTGACTGAATCTGACCAAAAATAGGTCTTCCTGCACTTCCTGATGGCTCTCCGTCATCATTGATCCTGTAGCGCTCCATCTCCGGGCCCAGCCTCCAGGCAAAACATTGGTGCCTGGCATCATGGTATTCTTTCCTGAGTATTGCGATCCTCCCCTTTATCTCCTCCTCCGTCACCACCGGGAAGGCCCGCGCAATAAAACGGCTTCCCCGGTCCCTGAATTGCCCCTCCGAATCCGATGATATGGTTTTAAAAAGATCGTTCATCTAACCCAATGAGAAAAGAATGAGCGCAAGAACCGAAAGTATAATTCCTACCCAGTTAACAGGTATAAGTCGTTCCTTAAAAACAAGATACCCCGCCATGACACTCAGTGCCACGATGCCTGTATTGTTTATTCCGAAGATCACCGAACTGTCAATCCTCACACGGGTAGCAGAGGTAAAATTCAGTGCCCTCACAAGGAAGAATATGGATCCGAAGTTGACCCCGCCAAGCAGAATTCCCCAACCCCATGTGGCGGGCTTTTTGAAACTGGAAAGATACCCGGGAGAGAAGATGAGTATCACAAGTCCGGCAGCAAGGGCATTGAGAAACAGAACGGCGCTGAACAGAGCTGTGTCGGAATCGCTTACATACCGGTGCTGGGCATATTTTACCAATGAATCAACAAGGCCCATTCCGGCAAAAAGGATCAATGGTATATAAAGTACTGCCCGGTTTACTCTTCCCTCACGTGGATTATACACTGTGAGGGCTACCCCACAAAGTGTGGCCAGGATGGCGGTGCCTTTCAGTAAATTAAAATGGTCGCCCGGGTCGATCAGCATGGATAACAGGATGGGGAATATGACCGACATTTTGCTGGCTACAGTGGTCACAGAAATCCCAGCCTTTTGGGAGGAGTATGCCACCAGGAAAAACATAAGGATAAAAAGGACTCCGATAAGGATGCTTGCAGGAAGCCATTCCATGTTCAGGATCTCATGAAACCGGACCTGACCGTCATTGATCAGGAATCCCATTATTGTGGCAACCAAATAGTTGATCACAATTACGGGAAAGGAAGGTACTTTATAGCGGTCGATTGATTTGAAGATGATAAAGATGCCGGTAGAAGAGAGTATGCAGAGCAGTAAAAAGTGCATTAAGTTTCCTGGTTAAAAAAAAACAGGTCCGGCGGGAACCTGTTTCCATTTGTTACATCTTTAACTTTTTTTCTATTTCATCTACCTGTAGCCGGAACCGTTTATCTGTTTCGATAAGGTTATTCACTGTTTTGCAGGCATGAAGCACAGTTGCATGGTCCTTTCCTCCAATTTGTGACCCAATGGTGGCCAGTGAAGATTTTGTCAGCGTCTTTGAAAAAAACATCGCTACCTGCCGGGCCTGAACAATTTCACGCTTACGGGTTTTTGACTGGATTTGATCAAGTCCAATGTTGTAGAAGTTGCAAACCACCTTCTGGATATAGTCGATGGATACCTCCCTTTTGGTACTTTTGATCAGTTTATCGATCATCTCCTTGGTAAGTTCAAGGGTGATCTCCTTCTTATTCAGGGTGGATTGTGCAAGAAGTGATATCAGGGCACCCTCCAGTTCCCTGATGTTGTCCGATATATGGGTTGCAATATATTCCAGTACTTCATCAGGAAGATCAATACCGTCGTTGTAAGTCTTTTTCTTCAGGATGGCCATCCTGGTTTCAAAATCGGGTATCTGGAGATCTGCCGAAAGGCCCCATTTGAACCTGCTGAGGAGCCGTGATTCCATTCCCTGAAGTTCTACGGGAGGTTTGTCTGATGTGAGAATCAGCTGTTTACCGCTCTGATGGAGGTGGTTGAAAATATGAAAAAAAGTATCCTGAGTCTTTTCTTTCCCCGCGAACTCATGTACGTCATCAATGATCAGCACATCGATCATCTGGTAGAAATGGAGAAAATCATTCTTGTTATTGTTGCGGATTGCATCCACAAACTGGGTCTGAAACTTATTGGCATTGACATAGAGAACCGTTTTGTCGGGGAAGAGTTCTTTGACCTCAATTCCTATGGCCTGAGCAAGGTGAGTTTTACCCAATCCGCTGTCACCATAAATAAGCAGCGGGTTAAAAGCAGTTCCTCCTGGGTTTTTGGCAACAGCATACCCGGCCGATCTGGCCAGCCTGTTGCATTCACCCTCAATGAAATTATCAAAAGAATTTTCAGGATTCAATCTTGGATCTATATCCAGTTTTTTAAGGCCCGGGATCACGAAGGGATTTCTGATGGTATTCTCGTTGGGGTCGAGCGGCAGTGAAACAGGAATATTTTTAATCTCCCTGCTGCTTCTTGCCGGGAATTTTACCGTATAGGGTTTGCTGTTATTGTAGCTGTTATTCTGCATGACCACATTGTACTCAAGCTTGGCCTCCGATCCCAGCTCCTTTTTTATTACTTTCCGCAGAATATCAATGTATTGTTCTTCCAGGTATTCGTAAAAGAATGGACTTGGAACCTGTATGGTAAGCACATCACCATCAAGCTTAAGGGGAACAATAGGCTCAAACCAAGTGCGAAAACTTATTGAGGGTACGTTGTCTTTGATTACGCTCAGACAATTGTTCCAAATACGTTCATGCATTGCAAACGCTGATTTTAGGGTTGATAGAAGTTTATTCTTGTTGTTGGATTCCCTAAACAAAGATTGTGAAAAAAAAAGTTAAAAAAAAACTCAGAATGGCTTGAAAAATTCAGATAGGTACTATCGGTTTTAGCGTCAATCGTTTAGGAAGTAAAAAAAAATAAAAAAAAATAAATGTCAGATAATCAGTATTTTACAAAAAAATCATATGAATAAAATCTTAATAAATTGTATCTGAAACCTTTAGCATTTCCAATTCAATTTTTGATTCAATCAGAGAGTGAGCATCCCCATTTTTTTCATCCCAATAAAGAAGCCGTTGGTCAAAAGATTACTTTTTTGATTTTCCAAAAACAGAGATTTGAACATAATCTTTTGGATTCTCTTTCAGATCCAGGACCAGGCTGTCCAGGTCGTCAATCAAAACATGTATGCTGTTATAAAGAGAGTCTGTATAGATTAATTTGCCGGCACTGCCTTCTCCTGAATTCAGTTGTTCCATTAAATCGGTAAGCTGAGAAAGGAAAGTAGTCATTCCGGCCGAAAGCGAGTCGAGTTCGGCCCGGTCAAGACTTTCGCTGACTGAATTCAGGTTTTTTATCAATGAGGCCATCTCACCCTTCTCCTGGTCAAGCATCCGGGTAAATGACTCCAGGTTTCTGAAGCTTTGATCGAGTGATCCCCCGCCTGAAAGGGTACTTTTCAGGGAATTCGTGAGATCAGCAATGTTTTCAATAATCTGAGACAGGGCATCCTGTGAGAGGATCAATGTCATCTGACCCGAGAGTGAATCCAGGGAGGAGGCAAGTACACTGGCTTTTTCAAGGATTGGAAAGAGAGCTGATTGCAGGCTTGAAATAAGATCCGGCTCCACAATTCCGGTGATTGTATCCTGGTCCTGAAACAATGGATTTTTGCCCGAAGCGGCAATCCGGATGGCCTTGGCGCCCAGAATGCCAGTACTGATAAGTTCAGCAACCGATCCTTCACCAAAGGTGTATTGTTTTTCGATGTTTAATATGACTTTTATGGAAGGCGATTCATCAGTTCTTAAAACAATATTTTCGATATATCCCACCTTTACACCATTGATTAAAACCGGGGAGGAGGTTTCCAGTCCTCCCGATTCGGAATAGAAAGCATAAAGGGTATAGGTGCTGTTAAAAATATTCCTGCCTTTCAGGTAGTTAATACCCCAGATTACAACTGCCACGGTAAGAATTCCGATGATCCCTACCTTGACTTCATTACTTAGCTTCATATTACCTGTTTATTTCTTCAATAGCCTCATTCAAAGGTATGATCTTTTTATTCTTAAGGGCTATAATGAATGCATCCGGAAAATCTTTTTTGACATTCCTGCAGTGATTCAGCACATCCTGATAACTGGTTTTCTGCCCCACAAGATATTTATACCACCTTCCGTCTTCCAAAATGGTTACATCGCTGTATCCTTTAAATTCTGAGGCTCCGGTTGATGTTTTAGTTTTGGAGGATGCTATCTGGATTGCGAAAACCACCTCGTTATCCATGAATTGGGGAGTGTCGGCTGTACCTGGTGTTGTTTCGGGAAGGGTGTCGTTCCTGATTGCTGCCACTGTGAGGTTGCTGCGGCGATCGATCTCCTCTTTGTATTGTCTGAATCCTCTGAAAATGGCTGATGCGATGATGTCACGTCCATATTCGGTCATCAGGAACTTCTCCTCCTCCGGATTGGAGATAAATCCAGTTTCCACAAGGACTCCGGGCATTGCAGTCTGGGCGAGAACATAGATTCCCTGCTCCCTGACTCCCAGGTCCTTTCTGCCTGCCCTGTCCCGAAACTGGTCCTGAACAAAATCACCAAATTCTATACTCTGTTTAAAGTAGGTCTTCTGCATCAGTGAGAACATGATATAAGATTCGGTCGATTTGGGATCGAAACCCTCATACCTTGTTTCGTAATCCTCTTCCAGGAGAATCACAGAGTTCTCCCTGACTGCCACATCAAAATTTTCGTCAGCCCTGTGCTGCCCCAGCACCAGGGTCAGCGTCCCACTGGCTGTGGTCCGGTCATGGGCATTTACATGGATGGAGAGAAACAGGTCAGCCCCCGATTTATTGGCAATTTCTGCGCGCTCCCATAGCTCCACAAAAGTGTCATTTTTCCGGGTGTAGATCACCTCCACATCCTTCATATTCTCCTCTATATAGTTCCCCAATTTCAAAGCAATGGCCAGGGCAATATCCTTCTCCTTACCAGCCTTACCTTCCGCCCCAGGGTCCCTGCCGCCATGTCCGGCATCAATCACAACCTTGCGGATTCCGCTACTCGGAATTTCTTCCACACCGGCATAGACCACCCATGTAAAACAGATTCCCAAAAATGTTGAAACAAGAAACCAATGAAACGATCGTTTTATATTTATTGGCATTACCTTTGCGTTTAGCTTGATCAGCGTGCTACATCACTACAAAATAATAGATTTATTCAGTTTGCACTTCAACCAGATAAAGATACTTTTAATCATCTTACTAACTGTCCTTGCAGGTGGATTGATGCAGGCCCAGCAGACTGATACCTTGGATACTCCCAGCCCTGAAGTCCTCTACGACAGCCTGTTGATATCCCAGGATTCAATTTCAACAGACTCCGTTGTCATCATTTCCCTTATGGCAGATTCTGCCCTTAGGGTTAAAACAGCAGGAGGCGAAATTAGTTCAGAGGTGGAATACAATGCCACTGATTCGCTGATCTTCTCACTGGATGGGGGTATGGTAGAGCTGTACGGTGATGCTGTGATCACCTATGAGGAGATCGAGCTGACTGCTGCATATATCCGTTATGAGATGGATCAGAACCTTGTAGTGGCATACGGAATACCCGATTCTTCAGGCACTGAGGTCGGGAGACCGGTATTCACAGACCCCAGTGGCTCCTTTGAGTCGAAACAGTTAAAGTACAATTTTAAAACAAAGAAGGGCTATATCGAAGAGGTGGTAACCGAACAGGAGGGCGGTTTCCTGCATTCGGAGCAGACCAAGATGCAAACCAATGGTCATATACACCTCAAGGACGGGAAGTACACCACCTGCGATCTAGACCACCCCCATTTCTATATCTCCATTACCAAGGGAATTTCAATGCCCGGAGATAAGATTGTATCGGGACCGGCCTACCTGGTGCTGGAAGATGTCCCGCTGCCGCTTGGAATCCCCTTCGGTTTTTTCCCAAATTCAACAACCAAGACATCGGGGATTCTGATTCCAAAGTACGGTGAGGAGAGCCGCAGGGGTTTTTACCTGCGCGAGGGTGGCTACTACTTTGCCCTGAACGATTATATGGACCTGAGGGTTACAGGGGATATCTATACAAATGGCACATGGGGCCTGCGGGTTGGAAGTAATTACAGGCTGAATTACAGGTTCACCGGAAATCTGAGTGTGAAATATTTTAAAAATATTGAGGGTTATAAGAACATCGAGGGGCTCTACAACGTGAGCCGCGACTATGCCATCGGATGGAGCCACAGTCAGGACTCCAGAGCCAATCCAACCAGTTCTTTCAGGGCCAGTGTCAATCTCTCAAGCTCCTCCTATGACAAGAACCACACACGAAACATCAACAGTGTGATGACCAATACCAAACAATCCAGTATCTCCTATACCAAATCATGGCCCGGCAGCCCTTTTAATCTGAGTGCTTCACTTAATCAATCTCAAAACAGCAATACAAACGCGGTGAACCTGACACTGCCGAATATCTCATTTAACATGGGCCGTATCAACCCTTTCAAAAGAAAACAGGCCACAGGACCCAAGCGATGGTATGAAGAGATCCAGTTCAGTTTCACCAGTATCCTCGAGAACCGGATCAATACCGTTGACACCCTCCTTTTTACCAGCGAAGTGTGGAATGATATGAAAAACGGATACAAGCAGAATATTCCCTTGAGTCTCAGTATCAAACCATTTAAAAAGGTCAAGAAGGCAACTGTACTGCAAAGTTTTGCCATTACCCCGTCGTTGAATTTTAACGGGATGCTCTATTCAAAACAGACCGTAAAATTTGTTTCCGGTTACAATGAAAAAGAGGATGGAAACGGGGGCATTCAATACAATCCCATCGTGTCCGATTCTCTCATCAATAAATTTTCCTATGCATACTCACTCTTCCCCAGTATCAGCTCCGGTTTCGCTCCAAAAATTTACGGAATGTACAATTTTAAGGGGGAGGGGAGGCTGGAGGCAATCAGGCATGTCATGACCCCCAATGCCAGTTTCTCCTATGTGCCGGATATGACATCCTTTCAGCCCGATTACTACAGGGCCATTTACGATGAGGTTAATGAAGATACGGTGGCTATTTACTCCATATATGAGGACCAGATCTATGGAACTCCGACCTCCAACGGTGCTTCGGGGTCACTGAACCTCTCCCTGCGTAATAACCTCGAGGCAAAAATGCGCTCAAAGAATGATACGGTAGATAAGGTTGAAAAAGTACAACTGCTGGATAACCTCAGCCTCAGTACCAGCCTTAACCTGTTCCAGACCGATACGCTTTCTCCCGCATGGCGCCCGGTCAGTTTTAACGGAAGCACTAAACTCTTTAAAAATAAGCTGAATATCACCTTCAGGGGTGTGCTGGATCCCTTCGGTTATGATGAATCCAGGTCACGGACACGCGAGACCTGGTTTTCCCAGACCGGAAAACCGGTTCGTTTAACAAATGCGGGTGTAACTGCAGGTTTCTCACTTAAATCAAAGCAGGGGAAAGGTGAAAATGATCCGGAGGGAGGCGACAGTGAATCCCAGTTAAATAACCCTGACCTGGGAATGGAGGATCCAAACCTTCCCTATGATCCGAGGATGGAGGAATATTATGGCGATTATGTGGATTTTAAGATCCCCTGGTCCCTTAGGATCGATTACAGTTTCAATTATACAAAGCCCAGGGATGTGCCCAGCGTGGTTCAGACAGTAAGGGCATCGGGCGATTTTAGTGTCACTCCCAAGTGGAAGATCGGTTTTAATACAGGTTATGACCTGGACCGAAAACAATTCACAACCACCAACCTGAGTGTCTACAGGGATTTGCACTGCTGGGAGATGCGCATATCGGTGGTACCCTTTGGTACATACAAATCCTATAATTTTCAGATCAATGCCAAGTCCTCCATCCTCTCTGACCTGAAGTACAACAAGAGGAAGGCATGGCAGGATAATTTTTAAAACTCAAATCATGAAGAGAATTGTTCACACACCCATGGCGCCTGCAGCAGTCGGGCCCTATTCACAGGCAGTTGAAATCAACCAGACACTTTACATTTCCGGACAGATTCCCATTGATCCTTCAACGGGAAAGGTTGTGGAAGGTGGTATTATTGAACAGACGCACCAGGTTATGAAGAACATCGGGAAAATCCTGGAAGCGGCAGGTTATACCTATGAAGATGTTGTAAAATCAACCTGCCTCCTCTCCGAGATGTCTAATTTCAAGGATATGAACCAGGTGTATGCCGGTTACTATCCCGAAAACCAGCCTGCGAGGGCTGCCTTTGCAGTGAAGGAGCTTCCCCTGGGGGTACTCGTGGAGATTGAATCAATCGCTGCCAGGTAGATGATAAAAAAACCGCCCGGAATACGGACGGTTCTTTACAAATCTTTCTGATACGCTATCTACTCGGATACGATATCGAAGGGAATTTCAACGAGTACCTCCTTATGCAGTCTGACCGTTGCTGAATAGCTGCCAATCTCCTTGATCAGGTCATCCTTGATGGAAATATACTTTCGCTCGACGTCAAAGCCTTTTTCTTTCAGAGCCTCGGCGATCTGGATTGTATTAACAGATCCGAAAATCTTTCCCTTGGTACTGGTTTTGGCTCCAATGGACAGGAACATTCCCTTCATCTCTTCAGCCATCTTGAGAGCCTCTTTTTTCAGTTGAGCCTCTTTGTGAGCGCGCTGGCGGAGAATCTCTTCGTGAACCTTTTTAGCCGTGGCGGTTGCGTTAATTGCCAAGCCTTTGGGGATTAAGTAGTTCCTGGCGTACCCATCTTTGACCAGTACGATATCGTCTTTATGTCCCAGTTTGGGCATATCCTGTTTTAAAATCACATTCATTTTAATTCCTCCTTTTACTTTAACATGTCGGTTACATAGGGCAACAGAGCCAGGTGACGTGCACGTTTGATGGCCACAGACACTTTTCTCTGGTACTTCAGCGAAGTCCCTGTAAGGCGCCTTGGTAAAATTTTACCCTGCTCGTTGAGAAACTTCTTAAGGAATTCCGGATCCTTGTAATCAATATATTTGATGCGGTTCTTTTTGAACCTGCAATATTTCTTCTTTTTAACCTCTACCGTTGGCGGAGTTAAATACCTGATTTCTGAATTATCTTGTGCCATTATAATACCTCCTTGGTTTGTTCTGCTGCTTTTCTTGATCTTTTCTTTTCTGCATAGACCACTGCATATTTTTCCATTTTCATGGTCAGAAAACGGAGAATACGTTCGTCCCTTCGAAACTCGGTTTCGAGTTTGGCAATGGTATCAGGTTCAGCTCTGAACTCGATCAGGTGGTAAAATCCGGTGGATTTCTTCTGGATGGGATAGGCCAGTTTTTTAAGGCCCCAGTCCTCTTCATAAACGATCTCACCTTTACTTTCGGTGATCACTTCCTTGAATTTGCTGACCGCTTCCTTCATCTGGCTTTCAGACAAAACGGGAGTAGCAATGAAAACGGTCTCGTATTGGTTTAACATGTATAAGAATTTAGTTATTAAAAAATCGACTGCAAAAGTAGAAACTTTTTGATTAAGAGGCAAGAAACATTCTCTTTTTTCTATCATCCAGGTTCAATCTATATCACTTTCCCTGGTTTTTGACTTTTTTACTTTCGACTTCGCCGACTTTTTAGACTTTTTGACTCATTGTTGCTATCTTAGCGACACCTATGGATAAATTTATAGTATCTGCACGAAAATACCGGCCAACAACTTTTAATGATGTGGTGGGACAATCCTCAATTTCCACCACTTTGAAGAATTCCATTCTGAATCACCACCTTGGGCATGCATATCTTTTCAGTGGGCCAAGGGGAGTCGGGAAGACCACATGTGCCAGGATTTTTGCGCGGACCATTAACTGTTCAGACATCTCCGAAAGCGGGGAGGCGTGTAACCTTTGTGAGTCATGCAAATCCTTCAATGAAAACCGTTCCTACAGCATTCATGAGCTGGATGCGGCCTCAAACAACTCGGTCGATGATATCCGGCTGCTTACAGAAAAGGTCCGTATTCCCCCCCAGATCGGTTTGTACAGTATCTATATCATTGATGAGGTACACATGTTGTCTCCTCAGGCCTTCAACGCTTTTTTGAAAACCCTTGAGGAGCCACCCGCTCATGCCGTTTTCATCCTGGCTACCACAGAAAAGCATAAGATCATTCCTACGATCCTCTCCAGGTGCCAGATTTTTGATTTCAACCGCATTGGTGTGGAAGATGCAGTGGGTTATCTCAAATCGATTGCAGATAAGGAGTCCCTTGGGTACGAGGAGGATGCGCTACATGTAATTGCCCAGAAGGCAGACGGTGCTATGAGAGATGCCCTCTCGATTTTTGACCAGGTTGTGAGCTTCTCGGGGGATACAATTACCTATCAGAATGTAATTAAGAATCTGAATATTCTGGATTATGAGTACTTCTTCAGGCTCACTTCCAGCGCCCTTGAGGGGGATGCTTCAACCATGTTGCTTCTCTTTAATGAGGTCCTTGGAAAAGGATTTGATGCAAGAAATTTCATCAATGGATATGCAGCTCATCTTCGCGATTTAATGGTCTGCAAAGATCCTGCGACTGTTCAGCTCATGGAGGTTGGGGCAGGAATCAGGGAAAAGTACCTGTCTCAGTCCCAACAGGTGCCCCTCTCATTTCTTTATGAAGGACTGGATATCTGCAACCAGGCTGATATTCAGTTCAGGGCCAGCCGTAATCAGCGTCTAACCATTGAACTTGCGCTTGTGAAGCTGGCTAACCTATCCGGTGGCCAAAAAAAAAACAGTTAACTGAATCGCAGGCAGAATCACCTGAAATCCATCCTTCAGCAGTTTCATTTCCCTCCCCGGATAAGGCGGAGCGCAAAGAGACTCCCCAAAAACCTGGGGAGGAATCGTTGAAATCTGCTCCCATTGGAAATGGGAATGGAATCAGCCGTGTTGTATGGAAACCTTCCATTTCAATTAAGAGCTCTCTCAACCAGAATATTGACCAACCCAAAACACCCGGGGGGCAAGCCTGGGAGGGAGAGGATGAGTTGCCAGATGAACCGGAACTCCTTAAAGCCGAGGAGGAGCCCTTTATCCCGGATCCCGACAAGGTATTGAAGGCCTGGAACAGCTATGCTGCATCCATCGAAAAGATTAAGCCCAGGGTTTTCAGTACACTGCAGAATAACCTTCCGGTGGTAACAGCGGATGGTATCGTTCGGGTTTTGCTCAATACAGAGTCCCAGAGAGATAACTTCCAAAAGAATATCAAAAGTGAGCTCTTGGATTATATCAGGGAGACCTCTGGAATGCCGATGATCGATATTGTTACCGAAGTGGTAGAACAGGAGAAGGAGGGGAAAAAAATTTATACCGATCAGGACAGACTGGAGTATATGATGAAAAAAAATCCGGAACTTGGACCATTGAAGACCAGGTTCGGACTTGACTTCGATGATTGAACATAACCCGGATGAATTTGTAACTATACATGAATCATATTTAACAATTCGAAAATGACTGGAGAAAAAATTATCAATCATTACGGAAAAATACAGGTGCCTGATTTTCCAATTATACCCTTTATTGAAGGGGACGGAACCGGACCTGATATATGGGCCGCCTCAGTACGTGTATTTGATGCTGCTGTGGAAAAAGCATACGGTGGTAAAAGGAAGGTAGTCTGGAAGGAAGTGCTGGCAGGCGAGAAAGCCTTTAAAGAGACCGGAAAATGGTTACCCGAGGAGACTCTGGATATCATTCATGAACATCTGGTGGCCATCAAGGGACCGCTTACCACTCCCGTGGGTGGCGGGATCCGCTCATTAAATGTGGCCCTGAGGCAGATCCTGGATCTCTATGTTTGTCTCCGTCCGGTTAGGTATTATAAAGGTGTCCCTTCGCCGGTAAAGGATCCGACCACCACTGACATGGTCATCTTTCGTGAGAATTCCGAGGATATCTATGCAGGAATAGAATGGATGACCGGCACCAAAGAGGGGGAGAAGATCAAGAAATTTCTGATTGATGAGATGGGGGTTACCACGATCAGGTTTCCTGAAACCACCTCCATCGGTATTAAACCCATATCGAAAGAGGGAACTTTCCGCCTTGTACGAGGGGCTATTCAATTTGCGGTCCGAAATAAACTGCCCTCAGTGACGATTGTTCATAAAGGTAATATCATGAAATACACCGAAGGACAATTCAAGCAATGGGGATATGAACTGGCCGAAAAGGAGTTTGGGGAGAAGGTCTTCACCTGGGCTCAATATGACCGTATTGCAGCAAAGGAGGGAAAAGAGAGTGCCGATCAAGCACAGGATTCCGCCCTGAAATCAGGAAAGATCCTGGTTAAGGATGTTATTGCTGATGCATTCCTGCAGCAGATCCTTACAAGGCCCTCCGAATATTCTGTAATCGCCACAATGAATTTAAATGGTGACTACATTTCAGATGCGCTGGCGGCAATTGTCGGTGGTATTGGTATTGCGCCGGGAGCAAATATCAATTATGAAACCGGTCATGCTATTTTTGAGGCCACCCACGGTACTGCACCAAAATATGCAGGATTGGATAAAGTAAACCCTGGTTCGGTCATCCTTTCCGGGGTGATGATGCTTGAATACATGGGTTGGAATGAGGCAGCAGACCTGATTGTATCGGGATTACAAAACGCAATCACCCATCAGAAGGTAACCTACGATTTTGCCCGCCTGATGGATGGTGTTACCCCCCTCACCTGTTCAGGTTTCGGAACTGCGATTATTGAAAATATGTAATGATATTTACTCACATTTTTAACAAAATAAGACCATGTTACCCAAAAAAGTAGAAGATATTTTAAATGAACAAATCCTCAGGGAGGACTATTCATCACAACTGTACCTGGCGATGGCCTCATGGGCCGAGAATAAGGGTTTTGAAGGCATATCGGGCTGGCTATATGCCCAGGCAGAGGAGGAACGGATCCATATGCTCAAAATGCTAAGGTATATTAACAACCGCTCCGGGGTAGCTGTGATCCCCGGTATCAAAGAACCTCCCAAGGATTTCGGAGATATCTTTTCGTTGTTCGATCAGGTGCTTGCCCATGAGAAATTCATCTCCGGCTCCATTAATGCGATCATTGCAGTCTGCATTACCGAAAACGACTTTACAACCCAAAACTGGATCCAGTGGTTCGTAAACGAGCAGATCGAAGAGGAGGCCTCAGTGAAAGGAATTATTGATAAGTTAAACCTGGTGGGTAAGAATAACCTCTATATTTTCGACCGGGACATTCTCTCCTTAAGGGGGACTTCTGCCTCGAGTGCCCAGTAACAGCTGTGAAACGGGGCACGCTCCACAGGATTTGTACAAAAGGGGTCGGCCGGGAATCTTTCCTTGCCGGCCTTCTCTTTATCTGCCAAATACGCATGAATTGCACGTTGGTATGTTATTTGAGGATCGAATAAGACAATAAAAGGGTAAATTTGTGCTTTAAAAAAACTGAAGAAACTTAAAATAAACTCACCGAATAATGAATCTAGGTAAAATAGTAGGGAAATTTCTTGGTAATAAGGCAGATAGGGATATGAAGGAGGTGACACCCTATGTGGAGAAAGTTGCAGGAGAGTTTGATAAATTACATGGGATCACCAATGATGAGTTACGGGCACACTCTGCCGCGCTAAAACTTCGAATTCAGGAGTATGTCTCTGAGGATAAGCGTTCTATGGAGGAGATGAAGAAGCGGGCCGAGGATCCGGAAACAGATGTGAACGAGAAGGAGACGCTTTACCAGGAGATCGATAAACTTGAGGCGAGGATCGATGAAAAGTATGAGGAGATCCTGAACGTTGTGCTCCCGGAGTCCTTTGCAATTATCAAGGAGACTGCAAGGAGGTTCAAGGAGCATAGCGAGCTGGAGGTGACCGCTCTTGACTATGACCGGACCATCGCAGCAAGCCGCGATTCTGTAGAGATCAAAGGGAAATATGCCATTTGGAAGAACAGATGGATGGCCGGAGGTAATGAGATCACCTGGGATATGGTACATTATGATGTACAGCTCATCGGTGGTGCAGCACTGCACAGCGGTAAAATTGCGGAGATGGCAACCGGTGAGGGTAAGACCCTGGTGGCAACACTCCCGGTATTTCTGAATGCCCTTACAGGAAAAGGGGTTCACCTGGTAACTGTAAACGACTACCTGGCCAAAAGGGACTCGGAATGGATGGGCCCTATCTACGAGTTTCACGGACTTACGGTGGGTTGTATTGATAAACATCAACCAAACTCAGACGCCCGAAGAAGAGCATACAATTGTGATATCACCTTTGGTACCAACAACGAGTTTGGATTTGATTACCTGCGTGACAATATGGCGCACTCTCCGGCCGAATTGGTCCAGAGAAAACACAACTACGCCATCGTGGATGAGGTCGATTCGGTACTGGTGGATGATGCCCGGACACCCCTGATCATTTCAGGTCCGGTACCCAGGGGGGAACACCATGAATTCAGTGAATATAAGCCAAAGGTGGAGAGGCTTGTCGCTGCTCAACGACAGGTTGTCAACAATGCATATTCAGAGGCGCGCAAGTTTTTGCAGGAGGGGAATACAGAAAAAGCAGGATTCAGGTTACTGCAGGCCAACAAGGGTTTGCCAAAATATAAGCCGTTGATCAAACTGCTGAGTGAGGAGGGAAATAAAGCTTTAATGCTGAAGACCGAAAACCACTATATGCAGGAGCAGTCGAAAAATATGCACCTGGTTACCGATGAACTCTACTTCATCATCGAAGAAAAATTGAATTCGGTGGAGCTCACTGAAAAGGGGATCGATTTGATTACCGGTGACTCAGATGATCCGGCCTTTTTCATTCTTCCCGACATTGGCAGCGAAATTGCGGAGATCGAAAAGTCTGATATGCCCGAAAAGAAACGACTGGAGGTGAAAGACAGGATGCTGCAGGAGTATGCCGTGAAATCAGCGAGGATCCATACTGTAAATCAGCTTCTGAAGGCCTACGCCATGTTTGACAGGGAGGTCGAATATGTGGTAATGGACAACAAGGTAAAGATAGTCGACGAACAAACCGGACGGATCATGGAGGGAAGACGCTATAGCGACGGACTCCACCAGGCCATTGAAGCCAAGGAAAATGTGAAGGTGGAGGCTGCCACACAGACCTGGGCCACCATTACACTGCAGAACTATTTCAGGATGTATCAAAAGCTCTCTGGTATGACCGGAACTGCCGAGACCGAGGCGGGGGAGTTCTGGGACATTTACAAACTGGATGTGATGGTCATCCCAACCAACCGTCCCATCGTGAGAGACGACCGGCAGGATTTAATCTATAAGACCAAGCGGGAGAAATACAACGCAGTAATCGACGAGCTGGTCAGCCTCAACAAAGCCGGTCGGCCTGCCCTGGTGGGAACCACAACTGTGGAGGTTTCAGAGCTTCTTTCAAAGATGCTAAAGATCAGGAGGATTGAACACAATGTACTGAATGCGAAACTACACCAGCGGGAGGCAGATGTTGTGGCACAGGCCGGGAAAGCCGGGGGGGTTACCATCGCCACCAATATGGCCGGTCGGGGAACCGATATCAAGCTGCCCGGGGAGGTGAAAAAATCCGGGGGATTGGCCATCATCGGTACCGAAAGACATGAATCGCGCCGGGTCGATCGCCAGTTGCGTGGCCGGGCAGGACGCCAGGGGGATCCGGGATCATCACAGTTTTATGTCTCCCTTGAGGATGATCTGATGCGCCTGTTTGGTTCTGACCGTATCGCAGGGATGATGGACAGGCTCGGCCTGAAGGAGGGGGAGGTGATTCAGCACTCCATGATCACTAAATCCATTGAGAGGGCCCAGAAAAAGGTAGAGGAGAACAACTTTGGAATCCGGAAGAACCTGCTGGAGTATGATGATGTGATGAACTCCCAGAGGGAAGTGATTTATAAGCGCCGGAAACATGCACTCTTTGGCGAGCGGATCGGACTTGATATCGCCAACATGATGTATGATGTAACAGAAAGCATTGTCAACGCCTTCCATACGATGGGTGATTTCAGCGGATTTAAGCTTGAACTGATTCGATATTTCTCGATCGAATCCCCGGTAACGGAAGAGGTGTTCAAAAAAAGTGACAGCAACCAACTGATCAATACCATCTATGATATTCTACTGGATGCTTATAAAAGAAAACAGGAGAGTATTTCCGATCAGGCCATGCCGGTGATCAACCAGGTTTATGAGCACCAGCGGCAGGTATACGAGAATATTGTGGTTCCGGTTTCCGACGGTACCAGAATATTCCAGGTGATGGCCAACCTGGAAAACTGTTACAACTCGAAGGGTAAGGAGCTTGTCAGATCGTACGAGAAGAGCATTATCCTGGCCACCATCGACCAGGCCTGGCAGGAACACCTTCGGGAATTGGATGATCTGCGGCAGTCGGTTAGAAATGCACAATACGAGCAGAAGGACCCGTTGTTAATTTACAAGTTCGAGGCGTATGAGCTATTCACGGCCATGATCGAAAAGGTCAATAAAGATGTGGTTTCCACTCTGATGAAAGCTCACATCCCCCTGAAGGATCCACAGAGCGTCCGTCGGGCAGAAACTCCAAAGCGAATGGACCTGAGTAAATTCGAAGCCAATAAGGACGCCATGCCCAGGTATAACGATCCATCCGGTGGAGGTCAGTCCAAAGATGGCAGATCGCAGGCACAACAACCGGTGAGAGTGGAGAAAAAGGTGGGGCGAAACGATCCCTGTCCCTGTGGAAGCGGAAAGAAATATAAAAATTGCCACGGCGGAGTCGGAACACCCTGATCAAAATCAGTGCATACCGGTGTCCAGATGCCTGATCTCCCTGCAAAGACTTTCGGTGGCTGGAACCAGGGGTAACCTGAGAACATTTTTACAAAGTCCCCGGATCTCCATGGCTGCTTTAATTCCGGCAGGGTTTCCCTCTTTAAAAATGGCTTTAATCATAGGTGAGAGGCTGTAGTGTAGTCCTCTTGCTGTTTCATAGTCGCCATCCAATGCCGCATTTACCAGGGCGGATATAAGTCCCGGGTAACCATTTCCGATCACGCTTACCAAACCATCCCCACCCAAGGCAATCAGGGGCAGCGTAACGGCATCATCTCCTGAAATAACCTGGAATCCATCAGGCCGGTCCATAAGCAATCGGGTGATCTGGTCCAGGTCACCCGAAGCCTCCTTAATGGCCACAATGTGACCGGGGTATTCTGTTGCCAGTCTCAGGGTGGTTTCAGCTGACATGTTCATACCGGTACGGCCGGGCACATTATAGAGCATCAGGGGGAGATCTGAGGCAGCTGCGATGGCCGAATAGTGTTGATAGATTCCTTCCTGGTTTGGTTTATTGTAGTAAGGAACCACACTGAGAATGGCATCAATCCCATTTTTGTCCAGTTTTTCGATGGCCTCAATGGCAGAGAGGGTGTCATTCCCTCCGGCACCAACAACGATGGGCACCCTTCCGGCGCAGGATTCCACCACGCACCGGATCACATCTGTCTTTTCGGATGTGGAAAGGGTAGGCGTTTCAGCGGTTGTGCCCAGCACCACAAGGTAATTGATTCCATTCTCAATCAGGCGATCGGTAAGAAGAATCAATGTGTTATAATCCACTGTTCCGGTGGGATTAAAAGGAGTGATCATGGCTACTCCTGTGCCTCTGTATGATCTATTTTTATTCATCGGTTCCTTCGTTCAGGGGATTCAACATCGCAATATATTTTTTGAATTGTTCCGCCAGAAATCCAATTTCTCTGTTCTCGGTCAGACTGATCATCAAATCGTAATCATTCAGCTCGTCCGTAAAGCACCCTACTTTAAAATGTGCATTGGAAAGCTGTACAAGAAACTGCAATTCAATAGGAAAGTTCAGGGTGAAATCAATGAGCAGGTCTGGGTTCGCAGCATAAAAGACCTCTGCCGCTTCGCCCAAGGGTTTCATGTACCAGTTCAGGTTCTTCCTGGTAATAAACGCATAGTTTTTCTGGAAAAGGAGCTCCTGGGGAATCTCCTTCTGAGGTACATATCCGAAAGTGCTGCATTTAATCTTTTCTCCCTCAAGGAATTTCTGAAACTCCTTGATCACTTTAAAGGATTCTGAATTACTGGTTTCAAAAAGAAGGACCGCTGACTTTGCAGTTTTAAAATTGTGCACACGAATTTCTCTGTGAGATCCTCTCTTTTTTCTCATCAGGATCTCTTTCCCAATGCGTTCTCTGAGTTTTGCCATTTAAAACAAAAATACAATTAAAAAGATAAGCCCGTTATGCCAGCATGGATAAGAATTCCTGTTCGGTGATAATTTTGATTCCCAGTTTCTGCGCTTTCTCATATTTTCCGGGACCCATGTTCACGCCTGCCAAAATATAGTCAGTTTTACTACTGATGGAACTGGTGAATTTGCCACCGTTTTGTTCGATCATGGTTTTATAATCTTCCCTGGAGTGAGATTCAAATACCCCTGAGATGACAAAGCTCTTATCCATCAGTTTTCGGCTGAGGAAATTTCGTTGCCGGGTCAACTCAAATTGCAATCCTTGGGCCTCCAGTCTCCTGACGATCTCCATATTTTCCGGATCGTTAAAATAGTCGATCAGCGACTGTGCAATTCTCTCTCCGATCTCGTCTACCGCCTCCAGAGCCTGCCTGTCTGCCTTGATCAATGCTTCCATGGACCCGAAAGCTTCTGCCAGTTTCCTGGCCACTGTTTCGCCCACATATCTGATTCCCAGGGCATAGAGCAATCTGGGAAAGGGAACATTCCTGGAAGCTGCTATGCTTACAATAAGGTTTTGTGCCGACTTCCCGGCAAAACGATCGAGCCTTAGCAAATCTTCATACCCCAATGAGTAAAGATCGGCCACATCGTTGACAAGCCCTTCCCTGAACAGCTGGTCAATGGTAGCCTCTGCTGCATTGATATCCATGGCTTTACGGCTGATGAAATGTTCAAGCCGACCCTTTATTTGTGGCGGACAACCGGATGTATTGGGACAGTAGTGTGCAGCCTCATCCTCTCTCCTTACCAGTGGAGTCCCGCATTGGGGACAACGGGTTATAAACTCAAACGGGACAGAGGTCTGATCCCTCAGCCCGAAGGCAACCCCGACGATTTTCGGAATGATCTCACCACCCTTCTCCACATATACCCGGTCACCCACGCGGATATCAAGCATGGAGATCTGGTCAGCATTATGCAGCGAAGCCCTTTTTACGGTGGTGCCTGCCAGTTGAACCGGGTCCAGGTTGGCCACCGGGGTTACAGCTCCAGTTCTACCCACCTGGAAGTCGATACTCCGGAGACGTGAGAGAGCCTGCTCGGCTTTAAACTTGTAGGAGATAGCCCATTTCGGAGTTTTGGCAGTAAATCCTAGTTCCTGCTGCTGTTCAATGGAATCAACTTTAATTACCACTCCGTCGATTTCAAAAGGAAGCGCTTTTCGGGCGCCCTCCCAGTGGTCGATGAATTGGGAAACCTCATCAAGGTTCACGGCAAGCCTGCTGTAGGGAGGAATCTTAAAGCCCCAACTCCGGGCCATTTCGAGTCCTTCATGGTGACTTTTAAATAGTTGCTGTTCGCCGGGAATATAGTAGAAGAGGCAGTCCAGTGGCCTGGTTGCAACCACCGATGAATTTTGCATTTTCAGGGTTCCCGATGCGCTGTTCCTCGGATTTGCGAATAAAGGTTCTCCTTTCTTTTCCTGTTCCCGGTTCATGCGGGCAAATCCCTCCAGGGGGATGATAACCTCTCCCCTGATCTCAAACTCCTCTGGAAATCCTTCTCCTCTCAGCTCCAGCGGTATGCTCCTGATCGTCCGTATGTTTCTGGTAACATCATCTCCGCGGGTACCATCTCCCCTGGTGAGGGCCTGAATGAGTGAGCCTTTTGAATAGGTGAGGGAGACAGCAACCCCATCATATTTTAATTCACAATAATAGGTGACCCCATCGCCTGTGATTTTCCGGACACGCTCATCAAACTCTGCAAGCTCATCCCTGTTATAGGTATTTCCCAGAGACAACATGGGGTATTTGTGCTCAAAGGACCTGAAATCAATATTCAGATCGCTTCCCACCCGGTTTGTCGGAGAATTTTTGTCCTCGAAAAGGGGATAGGAAGCTTCCAGATCCTGAAGTTCTTTAAGAAACTGATCATACTGGAAATCAGTAATTTCAGGTTCAGATTTAACATAATAGTTGTAGTTGTGCTGGTGAAGTAATTCGCGGAGTTCTTCAACCCTCTCCTTTGCCTGCTCCGGAGTCATCTGTAATTGGTTTTAAACAAAAATAGAAAATATTTCTCCTTTAGGTTTTATTCTCTACTTTTAGTCAGTTTAGATGAAAATGAGAATCTCATATCGGTACCTCCTCATGGTATTTTTATGTTCAGCAGGGATCTTTTCCTTAAAGGGACAGCTAAGTTCCCCGGGTAAACCAATGGGTGACTTCCGCTCTCTCAGAGGGGCTGACGCAATCTATCTTCTTCCGCCACTGCACCCCCTTCAGGTGGAGGCCTGTATGCAGGAGAACAGGGAGGGCATTCATAAACCGTTGCAATTCGCCATCGAGAGGTTCATCTCTATTTCCCCTGGAACGCAGGGTGTGTGGACGCAACAGGAGGGCTACCGGATCTGGAGGGCCCATATTATCTCCCCCGGTGCGGTCTCAGTGGGATTGATCTTTGATTCCTACAAGCTGGAGGCGGGAGTTAAACTGGTGATCTATGATCCGGAAAAAGTTCAGGTAAAGGGTGCTTATACATCCCTGAATAACAAACGTTCCGGTATTTTCGCGGTGGGCCACATCCCAGGGGAGGAGGCGGTCATCGAATTACAGGTACCCGAACAGATGGAAGATTATGGAGAACTCTCCCTTGGGTCTGTTTCGCATGCCTTTTTGCCGGTGGCAGTAAAAGGGACCCTTGATGGCCGGTTCGAAAGGTCGCAGTCCTGCGAGATTGATATAAATTGTGAGGAGGGGGGCGAATGGCAACTTGAGAAGCGATCGGTGGTGAGGTTCTACACCAAAACTGAATACTGTACCGGGGTGATGCTGAATAATACAGCATACAACGGTGATCCCCTTTTGCTTACCGCCCAGCATTGCATCGACCAGGCTTCAAAGGCCGAATCTTCCATTTTCATTTTCAACTACGAGAGTCCTTCCTGTTTTGGTGATGACGGATCGGTGGCAATGTCCATTTCCGGAGCCGAATCACTCTCGATCGGCGACAGCATTGACTTCAGCCTGGTGAGGCTTTCAGTGCCTCCACCCGACTATTTTGATGTCTATTATGCCGGGTGGGATTTAACTTCCTCTCCGGCGGCTCCATCCACCACCATCCATCACCCTCAGGGGGATGTGAAGAAAATCTCATTCGATTTTGAGTCACCTGAAGCCACCATCAGGCAGTCCCAGATCCCTTCCCAGTTCTGGAACCTGCTCAGCAACTCCTTCTGGTGGATCAAACAGTGGGATATCGGTTCAACCGAACCCGGCTCCTCGGGCTCCCCGCTGTTTTCTCCCAATAGTCTGGTCGTCGGGGTACTGAGTTTCGGCAGTGCAGAATGCGGCGACTCTATCGGGTACGATATACAAACAGGCCGTGTGATCTACAGCAAGAGTGATAATGTGGATGACTTCTATACCAGGCTGGATGTGGCATGGGACTATCATCATGATTCTGCCCGATCGCTCAAACCGTGGCTCGACCCCACAGGTTCCGGTGTATCATCTGTCCAGGGACTCCATCCGGGTGGCATTCAGGAAAACAGGTCCACTTTAGGTTCACGCTTTACACTCATGCCCAATCCTGCCGGTAACGACCTCTGGATTTCCAGCCTCAATCCCCTCGAAGGTCGTGTCAGTTACAGGATTTTTGATCTCAGGGGTTCCCTTAGACTGGAAGGAGAGGAAGCGTTACCCGGCCCGGTCCGGGTGGATGTGGACAGACTTCAGGAAGGATTTTATCTTTTGCTTTTAAGATATGGATCGGAATACGAATTAATCAAATTTGTGAAGTCGCCATGAGGACCGCAATAGTGTTACTACTCGCCTTTGCCCTGCTTACCGGTTGCCATCCGGATCGTGGGCAATCGGACAGACTTCCCCGGGAGGACTCTCCATTCACCAGGTATGCATCAAGGTTCGATGTTCAGGCTGAGGAGAACTATACATTGATTCAGGTCTTTAACCCATGGCAGAACAGCCGGAATATTGCCTATAACTATGTACTTGGAAATGACCCTGATCTGGTTCCAGATTCACTATCTGGATTCCCATTCATTCACACTCCCGTTACGCGGGTGGTGGCCATGTCCACAACCCATATAGCCATGATAGCGGGTCTTGGAGAGATGGCCAGCATCAAGGGGGCTTCAGGCACTCCCTACATCTTCAACCCCGAGATCAGGGAGCGGTGTGATTCTGGTTTAATTGCCGATGTGGGATACGGACAGGGCCTTAACTACGAAATGGTGGTGGCCCTGGAACCCGATGTGATCTTTCTCTATGGTGTTGAGGGAAACGTAACCACCACAGCCGGAAAGCTCACAGAAATGGGGATTAATGTCGTTTATTGTGCAGAGTACCTTGAGCAGGATCCACTTGGGAAGGCAGAATGGATTCGCTTCTTTGCACGGTTTTATGGCAGGGAGCGTGAAGCAGATCTCTTCTTCTCCAGGGTGGACTCAAATTATACGGATCTGTGCTCCAAAACTTCATCTGTGAAGGAAAAGCCGGAAGTAATGATAGGACTGCCCTGGAAGGATACCTGGTATGTGGCCGGGGGAAATAGTTTTGCATCCAGGTTGATCAGCGATGCAGGCGGATCCTATATCTGGCGCGAAAACAGTTCGGCCGAAGCAGTGCCCCTCGATCTGGAATCGGTATTTTCAAAGGCAGTGGATGCGGATGTGTGGATCAATCCGGGCGTTGCACAATCGATCGGTGACCTGGTTGCTTTTGAAGAACGTTTTGGTGAACTTCCTGTGGTTAAAAATGGAAGCATCTATAATAACAATGCCAGGATAAGCACAGGGGGAGGAAACGACTATTGGGAATCGGCTACAATACATCCCGATTGGGTCCTGGCCGATCTGATCTCCGTATTTCATCCCCAACTGATGAGAGATCATTCCATGTTTTACTACAGGAAATTGAAATAATCGCTACATTTGAGAAACACCAATAAAGAGCAATATGTCAAGTATCAGGATGCTGAAAAAAGAGATAAACAAACTTGCATTTGACCTTTTGCAGGAGTGTTTTGCATACCGTCATTACTCCGGGAATCTTCCGGAGGATCGGTTCGATGAGGTAATTAAAAAGATTGTTCTCCTGCGAAACGATTTGATATTAAAAGCAAATCACCCGGAGTCAGATGCAGAATCCATCTCTTTGAAAGAGCACTATAAGCGTATTGAACTTGATCTTCTGAAGCTGACCGAGGTGGTGGAAGATCTAAAGAAATAGGCGTGAAGATCCGGTCTGCAGGCCTTTTTTACATCATCTTGATTTTGCTGGTGCTGCTGGCTCTGATCCTGCTGGATATCAGGCTGGGTTCAGTCCCGATCACATTTGCCGATATGGCCGGGCATCTAACAGGCAGCGGAACCCTTTCGGATCAGCAACTGATCATCCTTACACGATTCCGTCTTCCACGTGTGGCCACGGCACTGCTTGCTGGTGCCGCTCTTCCCCTTTGCGGATTACAGATGCAGACGCTCTTTCGAAATCCGCTTGCAGGACCCTATGTGCTCGGCATCAGTTCCGGTGCAAGTTTTGGTGCCGCGCTGGTAGTGCTGGGAGCAGGGGCAACCGGACTGGTTGCGACGTGGAGCCTGGCGCTGGCAGCATGGATGGGCTCCGGTGTGGTGATGTTGCTCCTTCTGCTTGTCTCCCGGAGAATCAGAGATGGCCTGACCATCCTGATCCTGGGCATCATGTTCTCCAGTGGATTGGCAGCGGTGATTAGCATCATGCAATATTTCAGTCAGGCCGAAGCCCTGAAATCCTTTGTGATCTGGAGCATGGGAAGCCTGGGCCATGTGACCGGAGCCCAATTATGGGTTATGGCCATTGTCATTATTCCCACCCTGGTGGTAACTCTGTTGTTCGGAAAGGTGTTGAATGGATTGATGCTGGGTGAAGAGTATGCAGCAACCATGGGAGTAAAAATCAGGCGTACCAGAACCATTATTTTTGCCACCACCTCCTTGATGGCCGGTACAGTAACCGCCTTTTGCGGTCCTATCGGTTTTATTGGCATTGCAGTACCCCATGTGGCCAGGCTTATTTTCAACCAGTCCGACCACCGGATTCTGCTTCCGGCTACTATGATTACAGGGATGGCCATCCTGGTGATGAGTGACCTGATCTCACAACTCCCCGGATCCGATAAGGTCCTTCCCATCAACGCTGTCACTTCACTGATCGGAATTCCCGTGGTGATTTGGTTGGTGATCATGAATCGAAAAGCACAACAACTATGATTTCCCTTGAGAATATCTCCATAGGATATCACAGTGACCAACCGTTGATGAGCCAAATTAATCTCAAAGCCAAAGAGGGGGAATTGGTTGCACTTGTGGGTCGGAATGGTAGCGGAAAAAGCACCTTGCTCCGGTCGCTTCTGGGCCTCATTCCTCTGCTGGAAGGATCGTGCTACCTTTCAGGTGTATCGCTGCAGCAGCTCGACCATAAAAGCAGGGCACTGTCGGTCAGTTATGTTTCATCGCAGGTGGCAGGATTGCCGTCTCTGACCGTTAGAGAGCTTGTTTCTCTCGGAAGAATGCCACATACAGGATGGCTCGGCAGGCTGGGGAAGAGAGATATGGAGATGGTGGAGCATAC
>JAWOHR010000061.1:0-4736 GCA_046485075.1 Bacteroidales bacterium | reverse complement strand
GTTTTCCGGGTCAGGTACCTGATGGTCACCAACGGCCTAAAGCACTACTGTTGCAGGCTTGATTTCCTTTCCCGGAAGGTGGAATTCCTGGAAAGCATCCCCGGCTACACTGAAATTTTATCCTTTATGCACTGAAAAAGCAGTTCGCTTTCAAACCCCGATCCGTTAAACAGCCACTCCTTTTTTTCCCCGGCCAGGGTGAATCCGGCCGATTGGAACAGCCGGATGCTGGGATGGTTTCCGGCGGTAATGTTGCACCATAGCTGGTGGAGTCCGAGTACCTCGAAGCAGTAACGCTTCAGGGTCTCCAGGGCCTCTCCCGCATACCCTTTCATGCGATCCTCCCCTCCGGCGATGAGTACGCCCACACCGGCCCGCCGGTGGAAGGGGTCGAAATCGAAAAGGTCGATGGCCCCCACGGGCCTTTTCTCCTCCCGGAGCTCAATGATCAGGCGCAACTGCTTTTGTTCGAAGATATCCTTACCCGCGTTTTGGAGGTATTGCTTCAGGACGTACCTGGAGTAGGGGACCAGAGTTCCGGAGAGGGGCCATACGGAAGGGTCATTCTCCCAGAGATAAAGAATTTCAAGGTCCTCGGGTTCAAGTGCCCTGAGGGAGATATGATCATGCTCAAGTATCTCCACCCTATTTTTGCTTATAGGAGACCACCCTGAAGGTTTTGCCTGTTCCCGAGCGGGCCTTAAAGGCATCTTCCTTTGAGTCGTAGATGACCTCGATCTCCTCACCTGTGGATTCATCCACCAGGACAATGGCGAAATCCTTGCTGGCAATTCCCTCCCGGGTATCCACTGCCAGGACCAGCCCGTCGGTGATGAACCCTTCCTCACCCTGGATCTCGACATACCAGAGATCCTCCTCCCCGATGGCCTGGCGGGTGTACCTGGAGTAGAGTCCGCTCAGTCCGTCGTTCAGCGGAACATAATAGGTATCATCGCTGGTGGTGTTGACGGGATACCCGATGTTGACCGGCTGTCCCCAGTTGCCGCTGTTATCGATCTCACAGCGGAAAATATCATACCCCCCCATGTTGAAATGACCCTTTGAAGCAAAGATAAATCTCTCTTCGGTGGGTGCGATGTAGGCGCTGGTCTCATCCTCGGCCGTGTTGATGTTCTCACCCATGTTCACAGGTGTGCCCCACTGCCCATTGACCTGTTTGTCGGAATACCAAATATCAAGTCCGCCTTCCCCGCCCCTCCGGTCGCTGGCAAAGTAGATCCTGTTCCCGTCGGGACTGAAGGAGGCGTGAACCTCGTTTGAATTGGAGTTGAGATCACCGAATACCGGCTGGGCCGGGCTCCAGTACCGGCCGTCATACCGGCTGTACCAGATATCGGAATCTCCTTTTGTGGGCTTCAGTGTAAGCAGCATGGTGGTGCCGTCGGATGAAAGACCCGTGGGAAACAGGTTGCCGTCGGAGACGACCTGGGTGGTGATTTCAACCGGCAGGGACCAGTCATTTTCGTTACGTGTGGACATGAAGACGGCCTGGTAGAGGGGTTTGCTGGTTACCCAGACCATCATCTTTCCATCGGCCGAGATCACCCCGCTGTAATCGGACCTTACCGTATTGATGGGCTCTTTAAAGTAGAGCGCCCTGAGGTTGAGTTCGGCATCCCGGATGATTTTTGCCCTTTCAACCTGCTCAATGGCCTCTTCGGTGAGCCGCACATTGTAATATTTTTCAAAGTTCATCAGGCTGCTGAAAGAGTCAAGGGCCATGCGTGCCTCACTGAGCTGGTTGGTTTTCCGGTAAGCATCGGCCAGGTAATACCAGCTGTCATGGGGAGCCTGTTTGAGCTGGTATCTGCTGTTCCTGTATTTCAGGGTGATGTTTTTGGTTGCCTCATGGAAGTAGGGGATCGCCTCTTCAGCCATGCCATGAATGTGATTGTAGCACATTCCAAGCAGATACTGCACATTGGCATTTTCGGGTTCCATGGCGAGAACCTGTTTGAAGAGAAATGAAGCTTCAAGAAAATCCTCCTCCTCGGTATACCAGTAATCGGCCTCGTAAAACAGGAACTCGGCTGTCTGCTCCCCGGGTTGTGACCACAGGGGCAGACCTGCTGCAAAGATCAGAAGGAGTGCTGCTATATTTTTTTTCATCAATCCTGAATTTTCAGATCATCGGGAACCTTGATTTTCTCCATCTCAATGATGACATTTTCTTCAATGGAAACCTTAAATTGTACCCTCCGGTTCAGTTGACGGCCTCCCGGTGCATCCCTGTTATCTTTGGTTTGGTTGATCGCCACGAACTCGCTTTCGCTTTTCCCTGCGACATCGAGCCGGTTGGCACTGACTCCGCCGGCAACCAGGTAATCGGCTACAGCCCTGGCCCGCCTCAGGGAAAGTTGCTGGTTATATTCAAAACTCCCCAATGCATCGGTATGTCCCTCCACCCCCAGGTGAAGGGTGGGGAACCGCTTCATCAGACCGGCAATTTCATCCAGCGACGATTTGGATTTCTCCGTAAGGGCCGACTGGTCAAAATCAAAGAAAACGGGTCTGATCAGGTATTTCTCTGCCGGTTTTACAGGTTCCGGCACTATCTCCACCACTACCTCTTCCGGTACTACCACCTCCGGTACTACCACCTCCGGTACTACCACTTCCGGTACTACCACCTCAGGCTCCACTACCTCCGGCACGATCTCCTCCTCAGCTTCAGCCACCACTTCATCAGTCTCATCGAAAGGTACTGCGCGGGCGATTGCATCGCGGTCGATGATCTCGAATTTAAACAGGGGATGCTGACCGGGATCGCCTGCTGCAAACAGGAAGTCTGCACCCTCCTGATCTACACCCAGGGGTGAGAGGATGAAATCGTCATCCGTTGTGTTCAGGGGATATCCCATGTTGACCACTTCACCCCAGCTGCCATCCTCCTGCAGTTCGGAATAGAAAACATCGAAGCCCCCGATGGTATGGTGACCCTGTGAGCTGAAATAGATCCTCTTTCCGCCGGGGCTGATCATGGGGGTCTCTTCGTTGAGCACGGTGTTGATGTTTTCACCCAGGTTCACCGGTTCGCTCCAGCTGCCGTCATCCTGCAGGTCGCTGCGGAATATGTCCATCCCTCCCATGGAGGTATTCCGGTTACTGGTGAAATAGATGGAACGGCTGTCGGGACTGAAGCTGGCGTGAGATTCAAAATACCTGGAGTTGATCGGTTTGCCAAGCGACTGGGCCGGGTTCCACCGGTCGTTCTCATAAACCGACATGTAGATATTGCTTGAAAATTCATCGGAAACGGCAAACAACATTTTCTTCCCGTCGGAGGAGAGCCCCACCACATCCATGTTGCCTTCGGATACCACGGAAACGTTGATCCCCTCCGGCTTGGTCCATATATCCCCTTGTTTGAACGATACATAGATTCCCCTGAAGAAGGGATTCTGACCCATGTATGCCATGGTCTTCAGGTCGTGCGATACGACCCGGTTAAAGGTTTTCTGGTGGGTGTAGTTGACCTGGCCCAGGTTTCCGACGGATACTTTGACCGGGTTGTTAATGGCCGCCACCGCATTGGCGCATGAGGCGATCTGCTGGTTGGCATAGTTACCCTCGATGGTGCCGCCGTTTCCCACATACTCCTCAAAAAGACGGTACTGCTCGCAGGCTTTCTCGAATTCCATGTTGATCCTGTAGGCATTTCCCAGCAAAAGGTGTGCATCCACAGGGGCATTGGTCTCCTTCAGGGAGCCCTCGGAATACTTTTCAGAAACAGAACCCACGGCCTTCTCCAGGTAGGGAATGGATTCGGTCTTTCGGCCCGGTATCTGCAAAAGACACATGCCCATGCGGTAGTTGATATTTGCGTTGTCCTGGTAACCACCGGCATATACCTTGGTGAAGGTATACAGGGCCTCTTCGTACTCCTCTGCCGCGATAAAGAACTCACCGTCGGCAAAGTCCTGTTTGACATCCTGACCGGCGACTATCGTGGTAAACAGGATCACAGACAGCATCAGGAAGGATCTTCTCATTTCAGGATGGATTAATGTGTTTATTACAAATTTAAAAATTTAATTGACAGCGCCATATATTTGCTGCGAACCAGTTTAATCTTCCTTTTTACGCCGCCTTAGGAACAGGAGAATAAAGAGCAGCAGCAGTGAGCCAAGCCCGACCCCCAGGATCACGGGGAACAAGCCTTTGGGCGCTTTGCTTCGGCCGTCAGCAGTGGATTCAGATTCGGGTGTTTCGGGTTCGGCTGCCCGGGCTGTTTCCTGCTCCCTGGCAACGGGAGTTTCAGCCTCAGCAGATACCTGGGGCGCTTTTGCCACCTGGGGCGCTTCTGCCACCTGGGGTGCTTCAGCCGCCTCCCCGTTTCTGCGCTCTTTGCGCGGCTTTTCCGGTTTGGGTTCCATTCCATTCACGAACAGGCTGTTACGATGGATGTTCCCTTCGCTGTCGGTCATCTCCAGCTCTATAAGGTTGACGCCCGCCAGGGGTATGATTTCGAGTTCCGCCCGGCGCTTATCCACCTGGATGGTGTCGGTTCTGACCAGGACTGAGTCATGGGTTACCTTCATGACCAGGGTGGATCCCTTCTCCACTTTCACGGGAATAATCAGCGGGACTCCTACAATGCCTTCATAGGTGGTCTCTTTCAGTTCAATGGCACTCTCCTCGCCCTCAAAAACCATGGGCTCTTTTTCAACCGGCTCCAGCAGGAGGGGCTGTTCCAGGATAATCCCCTTTTTGTT
>JAWOHR010000041.1:0-29565 GCA_046485075.1 Bacteroidales bacterium | reverse complement strand
GGCTGGCGTGGCGAAATATGCCATTGTGCCATAACAGATGAAGATGGAAAACTCATATCCTACAAAATAAAGGAGCCATCCCACCATAACTGGATGGCATTGGCCCAGGCAGTGCGGAATAACGAAATCTCAGATTTTCCGGTGTGTAATAAAAGTTTTAACCTTTCTTATTGCGGGCATGACCTGTAAACACATTATTAAATGAAACACAATGTTTAATAATTTAAAAATACTTTGGCACCAGGGAAAGCAGTTTATTCCCGATGTAACGAAAGCAGAAGTACCCGGAATCTTTCGCGGTCGTCCGGTTATTTCAACCAATAGGGTGGATGAAAAAGCGTTGGAAGCGCTTTGCCCGACAGGTGCAATTAAAACATCCCCATTTTGTATCGACCTTGGCAAATGTACTTTTTGTGGCGAATGTGCCGTTCAGTTTCCTGAAAAGGTGTCCTTCACAAAAGATTATAAGTTATTTACGAATGACAGGGACCGGCTGTTGATATTCGAAGGTGTTGATAAACCCGTCCTGCTCGACCCTGAGAAAATCAGGGAAGAAATAAGAGTAATTTTTGGACAATCGTTAAAATTAAGGCAGGTGTCTGCCGGTGGTGATAACAGTTGTGAATGGGAATTAACGGCAAGCAACAATGTACAGTTTGATATGAGCCGTTTCGGTATTGATTTTGTTGCTTCACCCCGCCATGCAGATGGTATTGTGATAACCGGCCCCATTTCAGAAAATATGGCCGAACCCCTTGAGCGGTGCTATCATGCGGTACCCGACCCGAAAATCATTATCCTGGCAGGAACCGATGCGATCAGTGGCGGAATCTTTGCCGATAGCCCGGCTATTGACCGGAGTTTTCTTTCTAAATATAAAATCGACTTATATATTGCCGGAAACCCCGTTCATCCGCTCACTTTTATAAACGGGGTACTTGAATTAACCCGTAAAAAATACATGAGGACCTGAGAACCATCAGTTTCCAGATAACAGTTTCTGTATGAACAGAAGAGAATTTAACAGGAATTTAGGATTCCTATCCATCGGTGCCTTTCCCGGTTTATTTTCCTGTATAAACCTGAATAAAACGCATCCGACATTTTTAATCATTAGTGGTTGGCAAACCGTTAACATTGGAGATATTGCTCATACTCCCGGATTGCTGGCTTTAATTGATAAATTTTTTCCAAATGCTCAGTACTATTTATGGCCAAGAGATATCGAAAATTATGGAGTGGAAGAAATGCTGAAAAAGTATTTTCCGAAATTGAAAATATTGAAAACCAACAAACCAGGTGAAACTGACATCACGATGACAGACGAGATAAAATCTGTTTTCGACAAGTGTGATGTTTTACTGCATGGCTCAGGTCCGCATGTTTTAGAAATCTATAAAATAAAATTATGGATTGAGCATACTGAAAAACCATTTGGTGTTTGTGGTGTAACTGAACAGGAAATGTATCCTGAACTAAGAGGTATCATAGAAAAATCAGATTTCTTTTTCACCCGGGAAACAGCTTCTTTAAAAATTGTAAGGGATTATCTTGAGAATGATAAACCAACCGGTTTTTTTCCAGATGCCACCTTCAATTTAAATATTCATAATGAGCCTAAGGCATTGAACCTTCTTAATCAATTTGGATTAAAGGATAAAGAATTTATATGCATGGTTCCCAGATTGAGATACACTCCCTATTATAAGATTCATGACTATGTAAACTGGAACCAGGAAAAAATTAATGAAGTTAACAGGGTTAACGATCAATATAAGAAAATTGATCACGAAAAACTTCGGACAGTGATGATTAATTGGGTAAAGGATACAGGAAAAAGTGTGCTGATTTGCCCGGAAATGAGTTATCAAATTGATATAATGGATGAATTACTGATCAATCCACTCCCGGATCATATTAAGCAGAACGTATTTAAAAAATCAGAATATTGGATAACAGATGAAGCCGCTTCTGTATATAAACGGGCTTTTGCAGTGATAAGCATGGAGTGCCACTCACCCATAATTTCGTATGCCAATCATACCCCGGCATTTTACATACGACAAAAAGAAGATACGATTAAAGGACAAATGTATCATGATATTGGATTATCTGATTGGGTTTTTGAGATTGAGGAAGTGGATGGGGATCTTATTTATAATAAATTAAAAGAACTTATTGACAATTACCAGTTTGCCGGTAAAAAGATTTCTGATGCCTACAGGATAATCAACAAACAATATCAGACATCTTTTGAAGTCATTAAGGAAACAATTGAACATTCATGCTGAAAGCTAATTCGATAAAATTTAAAATATTGTGATATGGCAACAATTTTAAAATCTGACCAAAGAGAATTCCAAGAGAGTCCTAATAAGATCGATAATTACAGGATATTTACAGATGTTTCAAGAATAAAAAAAGGAATAAATCCTGAAAACCTGAACTTTGATTTAAGGCAATTAAATCCTGATCAATATTCTACTCCATTCCATTTTCATCGATACGCAGAAGAACTATTCCTGATCATTTCTGGCTCAGCAACATTGAGAACTCCAAATGAATTAGAAATTTTAAATAGTGGGGATTTGATATTTTTTGAAAAGGGAGAAACTGGTGCACACCAACTTTATAATCACACTACCGAGCCATGTGTTTACCTGGATATTAGAACATATATTGGATATGACATCGCTGAATATCCTGATTCTAACAAAATTTTGATTGCTCCGACATTTGAGATTTTTAATAAAGATTCGCAGACAAGCTATTTCGACGGTGAGATAAAATAAAAGATATATGGCACCAGCTGACAACCTGCGGTCATAAAGTATTGCTCGGATCGTGTGTTATTCCCGGCCTAATAGAACTTTTCCCGGTTAATGATTAATTAATGATCTCTTAGTTCCCTGGTGCTATTTTGTAAGGAGTTTTAGGGCTAAACAAAAATCACGAAATGAAGAAATCAATTTCAAATATGCTCCTTATCGCTGTTCTGGTATTGAGCAGTTTCATAAGCAAGGCTCAGGAATCCGGCCATCCCAACATAATAGTCATCCTGGCAGACGATTTTGGCTACGCCAGTCTTAATTGTTATGGTGCTGATAAAAACCTGGTTCGCACTCCTCATATCGACAGGATAGCGGAAAAGGGTATGCGCTTTAGCTCTGCCTATTCCGCAGCTTCAGTTTGTACACCCACCAGGTATAGCTTTATCATGGGACGCTACCCCTGGCGTTCTGAATTAAAATATGGAACGTTGGGTGTGGAAGATCCGTTATTGCCTGATCCTGAAAAATTTACTATCGCCGATTTGCTGAAAGAACAGGGATATCATACGGCTGCAATCGGCAAGTGGCACCTGGGTTATGGCAAGACCGGGAAAATTGAGGAATACACCGGGACTTTAAAGCCCGGGCCCCTGGAACTGGGATTTGACTATCATTTTGGGGTACCACAGAATCACGGTGATAAAATGGGCGTATTTATTGAGAATGATCATATATATGGAATACGAAGCAGTAAGATAGAAGCCTATTCGCGGACTTTTTACGGTCCGCAGTATTACGGTTTTGATGCTCCGCAGCGGGTGAACACAGAATGCATGGAAGTGCTGACCGATAAAACCATTGAGTGGCTATCCCGTCAAGACAGTGAAACACCTTTTTTTCTCTACTATGCCCCGGTGGCAGTGCATCATCCCATCACTCCATCCGATTATATACGGGGGATGAGTGATTGCGGTCCCTATGGTGATTTTATCCAGGATCTGGACTGGAGTGTGGGGCGAATCATCCAAACCCTGGAATACAAGGGGTTACTGGAGAATTCTATTATCATATTTACCAGCGACAACGGAGGGGAGATTCCATGGGACAAGCCGGAGGAACCTGAAATTCAGGCCATCCGCGCAGGATTAAAAATTAATGGAGATTTCAGGGGCGATAAACATACCATTTGGGAAGGCGGTACACGGGTGCCTTTTATTGTTTCGTGGCCCGGTCGTGTAAAGGAAGGTACTGTTTCTGAAGATATCATCTCAGTGATGGATCTGTTTGCCACCCTTGCTGATATCATTGGTATGGGTTTGCCTGAAGATAAAAATGTGGCTCCCGACAGCTACAGTTTTTTTTCATCGCTTACGGGAGAGGCGAACAAAGTTGCAAGGACTTCAGTGGTTACCGCTGATATGCACGGGATGCAGGCCATACGGATGGGAGAATGGAAATTTATAGATAATAAACTTCCCGATGAGATGCCTGAGAGTCGAAGGAAGCTTATTGAAATGCCGCTTGAGCCGCTCTTGTACAATCTGGTGGAAGATCCCGCCGAAAGTAATAATCTGTATGACAAATACCCGGAAATGGTGAAAAAGCTCAGCGAAGAATTAATCAGGATCCGGGCTCAGGAATCAACAAGATAACGGGTAAAAAACCAGTCCATTCATATGAAAAACAGATTTTTTATAAGCATAGCCCTGGTGGTGTTTTTATCAAATTTTCCTCTCCTGGCCCAGGTGGTCATTCAGCGCTGTGATGTTACAACTGGATGGGAAGGAAGTCAGGCCCTGAGCATTGATTCAAATGATAAAAAGGAGGGTAGGGGATCACTGAAAATGGAAGCGCAGACCGGGGAGTTCACATGGTTTTCCAAATCATTTTCCCAGACCCGTGCCGGCATAGATGATTCCGGCTACCTGAGTTTATGGCTTTATGTTTCCGATGCCTCAAAGTTGGAAGGGGGACTTATCGGGATTTCAAGTTCGGGAGGTCCGGATACCGGGGAATCCACCTGGCCGTTGGATAAAAGCCATGTTGTGGACGGATGGAATCAAATGTGGTTGCCCCTCAGTTCGGCAAACCCGGCCGGCGGGGGTGCGAACCTGGACCGAATTAACTTTTTCCGCATTTCCCAGAGCCTTTCGGGTCCCATCACAGTGAAAATCGATTTCATCAGGTTTGCGCCCGGGCCGGGAGAACCTTCCTGGCCCGCCCTGGATGTGCCTGAAGTGGATCGTAATTCCCTGGACGGAAAGGTCATGTTCGGCTACCAGGGCTGGTTCAATCATCCCGATGATGGGGCCGGACTGGGCTGGATTCACTGGGGTAACTTTTATGAACCCATTACTTCAACCGTGGATATGTACCCCGATATGCGGGAATACGGACTGGACGAGCTTTACGACACCGACCTGACCTTTCCGGATGGCAGAATGGCTCCGGTCTTTTCTTCTTATCACAGAAGTACCGTGGTGCGGCACATGAAATGGGTGCGGGACTATAACCTCGACGGGGTATTTGTACAACGGTTTATTTCTTCGGCATATGATGGTCCAAAAATGGATCATAAGGATACCATCACCCGTCATGTAATGGAAGGTTGTGAAAAATACGGAAGGGTTTTTGCCATGATGTATGATGGGATTGCGGATCGGGTGGAAGAGATCAAAGCAGACTGGATCCACCTGGTTGACGACATTGGGGTTACCGGAAGCGACCGTTACCTGAATCACCGGGAATTACCCCTCGTGGCACTCTGGGGATATACAGTGAGAGAGGAAGCAACCCTAGAGGAGCTCGTGGCGCTCATCGATTGGTTTAAGAACAATCCGGAACCCAAATACCGGGCTTCCCTGCTTCTGGGTGTGGCATGGAACTGGTACGACCAGGGTCCCAATTGGATGAGTGCCTTCCAGGATGTGGAGGTGATCAGCCCATGGTTTTCGGGGAGTACAGACTATAACCGTGGCCAGGCCTGGTGTGATGCTAACAATGTCGATTTTTTACCGGTGGTCCATCCCGGATTTTCATGGTATAATTTAATGGGTGGCCCGAAAAACGCCGATCCCAGGGAGGGTGGAAACTACTTTTGGAATGAAGTGAATGAGGTAGTATCAAAGAATGCAAAAAGTGTATACATCGCCATGTTCGATGAGGTGGATGAAGGAACAGCAATGTTTAAACTGGCAGAGAACAAAGCGATGATACCCAAAGAGGGATATTGGCTGCCCCTGGATGCAGACGGGTATAAACTCCCCAGTGACTGGTACCTGCGAACTGCAGGATTGGCCACGGAGGTGGTGAGGGGATATGAAGACAATCACGGGTCGCTTGTCACTCCTCCCGAGGGCATTATGTCCATCCGGATCATCCATGAAGTGAATGGTAATGACCAGGGTGGTATGGAATTTATTTTCCCTGATTTTCCGGATGAAACCAGCATTGAGATCAGCATAGACAGCGGGTCAACTTATGCGTATCATACACCCGACGATGCCGGCAGTTTCACAATATCGCCCCTGACCGAAGGACGCTACCAGGTTTTTGTAAGGCATGGGGCAGGTGCAGCCGAGGTTTATATGGGGGAAGTTTTTATTGGTAACTCCATTGAACTCGCTCCCACCGTGGCCTCAGATCCCTATCCTGCGGATGGGCAAGTTGATACCAGAACTGACTTGACCCTGGGCTGGAAAGAGGGCGAATACGTTCAATCTCATATCCTCTATTTTGGTACCGGCAGTCCCCCGGACTCGGCGGGCAGTCAGGCTTCGGCTACCTTTAAAGCAGATGATCTGGAGCCAAATACCACCTATTACTGGCGCATTGATGAAGTGAATGCCTTTGGCCGGGCAGAAGGCCCGGTCTGGAGCTTTACGACAGGTTCTGAAAGTTCCGGCGATGTGGTGGTCCTTGATTATTGCGATTCTTATGCAGGCTGGAATTCCAGTAACGGGATCAACATCGATGCGGAGGAAAAAATAGAGGGCTATGCCAGTCTGATCAGCCAGGGGGCCGGTACAGACTGGTTTAGCAGAAAATTTAATATACCCGTGAACAGCTTTTGTGATACAAGCTCTTACCTTGACCTGTGGCTTTATGTTTCTGATGTAAGTAAGTTTGAAGGGGGAGGACAGCTCGAAATAACCAGCGCCGGCCGGCCTGATGAGAATGAATACTCCTGGTCCGTAGGAAGTTTAAACCTTAGCAACGGATGGAATGAATTGCACCTGCAGATCAGCAGTGCCAGTAAAATGGGCAATCCCGATTTGAGTGCCATCAACTATTTTCGCCTGTATCAATTTGTAAGTGAAGAGGTGCTCTCACGAATCGATTTCATCAGGTTCTCCGGCCAGGTCTATGAGCCTTTGTCGGCACCCGCCAACTTAAGCGCAACCGCAGGCGATGCATCCGTGAGCCTTGACTGGGATGAAAATACCGAAGCAAGTGTGGTGGGCTATAATATCTACCGGGCAGTGATCAAGGGTTTGTCCTATACCAGGCTTAACACAACCCCTCTTCCGGTTTCGGATTATACAGATAACCAGGTGAGCAATGGGAGTACCTATTATTACATGGTCAGGGCACAGGATAAGGGCGGAAACGAAAGTGAAAACAGTGTTGAGGTAGCCGCAACACCGTCCGGAAGTACTTCATTTCAGACTCTCAGCGATGAGGGAATAAAAGTATATCCCAATCCGGTGGATGATCTGCTTCATATCCGATTGGAAAACGGGCACTCCGCCCGTATTTTTGATTTATCCGGAAGATTGCTTAAATCTGTTTCCCTTAAAAATCCTGAAACTACCATGACCGTAAGCGAACTGGAAGCCGGGATTTATGTAATCGAGCTTCGGGGGAAGCAGGGTACTGAAGTGTATAGGCTGATTAAGAAATAATAAGATTAAGGCATGGGGACACAACGGCTGTTTTCAATATAGATCACCTCAATATTGTGATCGTCCGATTCAAAGGGAGCAGTCATCCAGTTTTCAAGAGCCAGTTCCTCCTCAATGCCTGTTTCAAACGAAGTAAGCATCCAGTTTTCAAGAGCCAGTTCCTCCTCAATGCCTGTTTCAAACGAACTCATCATCCAGTTTTCAAGAGCCAGTTCCTCCTCAAAACTTATCATCTCATCTTTTCCTGATGCCAGTGCATTAAATGATATGGTAGAAAAAATGATTATTGCTGCGTATGTTCTAATTTGCTTTACTGAAAGCTTCTTAAAATTCCTGTTAAACCTTTTCATGATTATGTTGTTTAGTGTTTTTGTTTGCAAGTTAAACACCGCCCAACTGATATTGTTTAACAAAAAATGATAAAAATTAAACAAAAAATTATATTATCCAGATTATGAGTAATTTAGAATCACAATATTTAAAGATATGAAGCTTAAGATCCATAGACTATTTTTCCAAACAGCACTGATTTTTCTATTTGTGGCTCCCGGAATATCCCAGGAGAGCGGATTAAAGATACATGGCGTAAATGGAGACAGTGTTAACTGTGGGGTATACCTGTCAGGGTACAGGGAGTTTTTTAAGATCAAGCTCTATGATCTTGCCAGGGAACCCTGGACGAAAGCCTTCAACAACTGCCCGGCATCCAGTGAAAGGTTGTACCTGGACGGAGTCACTCTCTATCGCAGCTTCATCGAAGAAGCTCCGGATGGGCCGGCCAGGGAAGGTATGATCGACACATTGATGCTCATATATGACCGACGGATGGACAATTTCGGAGATGAAGGAAATGTCCTGGGGCGCAAGGGAAGTGATCTGCTCGCCTATCGAAGCGAGGATATTGAAGAGGTACAGAAAGCTTATGGAATGCTTAAAAAAAGCATCGAAATTGAAGGGAGCAAGTCACAGGAATCGGTAATGCTTCTCTATATATCGGCAGGTATTGCACTGAATAAAAAAGATAAATTAGATGATAATCAGCTTATTGAGGACTATATCATGCTAAGTGGGATGCTTGAGCAACTTGAGAAAAGTAGCTCTCGCTGGGAGCGTACCATTGCTAAAATGGATGAGATTGTGTTCAGGGAAGGTATTCTTTCCTGTGAATCTCTGAACCGTTTTTATGAAACTCAGCTCGAGCAGAACATGAACGATAAAACATACCTTGAAAAGCTGGTCGCTCTCTATACAGTATCAGGTTGCAACCGATCGGATATCTATGTGGCTGCTTCAGAAAATTTGTACAGGATTGATCCCAAACCGGAATTGGCCCACGAACTGGGCATACTATTTATCTCAAGGAACAATTACGAAAAAGCTTCAGCATATCTGAAAGAAGCCCTACAGGGAGAGAATATCGCCGCAGAAACCAGGGCCGAATGGTATTATAAACTCGCCCTGGTAAGCCTGGCCCTGGAGGACAACTGCGAAGCCATCGCTTATGCCCGTGAGGCAATCGGGCTCAGGAAAGATTACAGTGCTGCCATCATCCTGCTGGGTGATGCCTTCATTGCATCACGGACCAACCTGGGTGATGATTTCCAGCAGCGTACTGCATACTGGGCAGCGGCTGATCAATACCGGGAGGCCGCCCTGGTGGATCCCTCCGTTGAAGAAGAGACCAGGCAAAAACTGGATGAAAGCTCTGGCCGGTATCCTGACTCTGAAGAAACATTCTTCCGCGATTTAAAGGAAGGTTCACCCTTCCAGGTGGGGGGATGCATCAATGTGAATACCACTGTGCGATCAAGGAAATAGCCTCTTGCCAATTTATCTTATCAAAGCTTTCGATGCGTTAAAGTTTGTTAAAAAACCAGGTGTCCTAAAACAGTTCTGCGATTATAACATTCTGATCAAAAAACCGTTTAAGGAGTATACCCTGTATAAAAAAACTTTACCATGTTGGAACATCAGATCATTGTCCTCCGGGGTGTCAGTCATGATAAAAACCTTTTCAGAAAGGAACTTCTTAAATCCATGTCCTGGCTCAACGCTGAGGACCAGAGCAACCTTCTTCGCTGGGTATGCGAAAACTACCAGGCCCATCATCCCGAAATTTTAAAGGAGGTGATCCAACAGAGTATGAAGAAGCTGGACTAAAACTATGCTTCGGCATTTACTCTTTCCAGTAGTCCCTTCATATATCCAATGGAGAATGCGGTACCTGTGTGCTTTCCATGAACCATTTCGGGTATGTGGTCTGCAATAAGCACACCATCGAAATCAACCTCCTTCAGGGTTTTCATTATTTTGTACATATCCGCATAGCCATTATCGAGAAAGGTTTCGACAAAATAGGGCAGGGGTTGCGTGACATTCCGGAAATGCACTTTAAATATCTTCTTTCTTTCCCCAAAATATTTAATGGTATCAAAAACATCCTTCCCCATCAGATCGCCACCTTCAAGCCAGCATCCCACGCAAAGACAAATACCCACATTCGGACTGTCCGCAATTTCAAGAGCACGCTTGTAACCCTCAAAACTGCTGAATATGCAACGTGGTATGCCACCCAGCTCAGGAACCGGGGGGTCGTCGGGATGGATGCCAATGCGAACATCTGCTTCTTCTGCAATCGGGACAACCTGCTTAATGAAATATTCAAAGTTGGCCCATAATTCATCCTGGGAGTATTCTCTCCCATGGGTCAGGGGGGCCTTATACTCTATCCCATTCCAGTGGCCCTTATCAGCAGTTTCCACATTGAAGGCACGTGCAGATGCGCCACCCCGCGCTGTTTCGCGCTCTGTACTCCAGATCCCATTGGCCATGTGCGCATAAGTGGTATAATGAATACCAGCCTTCCCCAGGTTGCGTATATGGTTTTTATATTCCTCTATTTTTTCATCTCTTCCAGGAAGGTTCAGGGTAATTTTATCCTGATTGTGAACATCGCGATTCCCAAATCCAAAGACTTTTATCCCGGCGTTCTCGTATATTCTGCGCCTGCTGGAGTAATACTCTAAACTTGCGTTTTCAGCACCGGTCCATAATACGACCTGGTCAATGCCCAGTTGCTGAACAAACTTCAGGTCGTCTTCTACCGGCTCTGGAGTGGCCTGTAAGGCGATTTTCATAAGGGCTTTGCTCCGGGTGGTCTCTTTGTCTGAGTCTGCCCGTGCACAGGAAACATTCCCATAGCTCGCTGTAAATAGTGCAGCCGAGCTAAGACCGAGCATTTTTACAGCATTACGCCTGCCAATCATTATTTTTTTTTCTTTCATAAGAGAATAGATGATGTATGTTACATAGATAGGATTTTGGCATTAACAAAGAATTAATTGAAAATTAATTGCTGTGGACTATATTACGAAAAAATCAATGTTAAAACTCATTTATGTAACCATTTTCGGAGTCCTGATCATCCTTGTAAGCTGTACAGCCGGGAAAGCACAGCAGGATGAGATACAGGCAAAAATTCAATCCAACGAATATTTCAAATTCACAAAAGAGAAGGCCCTTGAAGTCGTGAAGGCCGGCTTCAGTGCCGGGGAGGGTTATGATGAGGTTTGGATCAGGGATTTTAATACTTTCATCGAGCTATCGGCTGAAGTTTTTGAGTCGGAAGTGCTGAGGGAAAACCTGCTAGTATTTTTCAGGATGCAGGGCGAGGATGGTAACATTATCGATGGTTTTATTCCAAGGGAGCAGGCCGGGGAACTGGCATACGATTATATATACATGGATGCAGAACCCCGTTATGCCGGTCATAAAAACACCGTGGAGACCGACCAGGAGACCTCGCTTGTACAGGCCGTCTATAAATATGTTAACGCTACCGGTGACCGGGCAATATTGAGTGAGCTTGTAGAGGGGAAAACCGTATCCGAGAGGCTAGAATGGGCCATGGTGTTTTTAATGAATCACCGCTTTAATGACGAATATGGCTTGATCTGGGGAGCTACCACTGCCGACTGGGGAGATGTGCAGCCCGAGCATGACTGGGGCGTGTTTCTGACCGAAGATACCCACTATGCCCTGGATATTTATGATAATGCCATGTTCCTCATTGCCCTGGACAATTTAATGGAACTCCTCCCCGTAACCAGGCAGAGATGGGGCGCAATCCGGGATCAGATCGCCAAGGATGTCCGCCTCCATTTATGGGATGAGGAAAGGCAGAAATTTATCCCGCATATTTATCTGAATGGTTCTCCCTTCCCGGAGGACTTTGATGAAGAGAGAGTCTTTTATCACGGGGGAACGGCCGTGGCCATTGAAGCCGGATTACTTTCAAAAAAAGAGATCAGGGTTTCTCTTGAGAAAATGTTAGAAAATGCAGAGGCTTGTGGTGCAGGATCCATAGGTCTGACACTTTATCCGCCCTATCCCGAGGGGTCCTTTAAGAATCCCAGCATGTATCCATACGGATACCAGAACGGGGGTGACTGGACCTGGTTTGGGGGCCGGATGATTCAGCAGCTCATCCGTTATGGTTTTGTGGAGGAGGCTTATGAACATATTCAGCCCATGGTAAAGCGGGTAATGGATAATGATGGTTTTTATGAATGGTATACGGTGGATAACGAGCCAAAAGGATCGGGGACTTTCAGGGGTTCGGCCGGGGTCCTTTATAAGGCCATCATGATGTTCGAGTAAATAATTCCTTATATATTTAAAGGATTCAAAAAGCAACAATATGAACCGACGTGAATTTTCTAAAACCACTGGACTGATCGGTCTGGGACTTGCCACAGGAACTTCTGTTACTGCAAAAGAAGCCATGATCGCAGATGATCAGGGCTACTACAAAGAGGCTGCGAAAAAGTTACCGGCCCGGAATTTTGATGTGGTTGTTGCAGGTGCAGGAACCGCAGGCGTCATTGCAGCCATTGCCTCGGCCCGCTCGGGCGCAAAGACGGTACTGGTGGAGGCGAAAGGTTATCCGGGAGGAGTTGCCGTGGAAGGTGGCACGGCCCTTCACAGTTTCTACAATCTCTGGAAAGCTTTTCCCGGTGTGGAAAAGAAGCAACTGGTAAGGGGAATTCCGGCGGAAATGGTCGACCGGCTGACCGAAAGGGGAGGGGCCACCGGCTATGCCGAGATGATGAGGCACTATGAGTACGACTCGGTTTGTACCGCCATTGATACAGAGAAATACAAGCTGAATGCCTTTGAGATGTTGGACGAAGCGGGGGTCTATATCTGCGTCAATACCTTGTTGGCCGGAGTAGTAAAGGAAAAGGATGTTGTGAAGGGAGTCATCCTTGAAAGCCGGTCGGGCAGGGAGGTTATTTTTGCCAAATCCTTTGTGGATTGCACCGGCTATGGCGACCTGGCAGGTTATGCAGGGGCGGATTATACAGAGCCCAATGATTATGCAGTGGTGAATAGCATGGGCCTTGCCAATGTGGATATTGAAAGGTATTATCACTTTCTGAACTCTTCCGATTCCGTCGGTCAGCTGGCATATGGCGTTCGCAGCGGGGTTTCCGGGCAGATCATCAGGCTCGGATCAGAAGTTTCCGGTGGATATCCGGAGGGTTTTGTGAAAGCAGCTCAACAAATTGGGATGTCGGCCATCAGCACCACCGTGCATGACGATTACCTGATGTTTATCAAGATCAATCTGAAACTTTCCCAGAGTCCAACCGATCGCGATACAGTGGCCAAGGCTGAATTGGAATTGAGGAAAAGGATGCAGACAGGCGCAGAACTTTTTAATAAGTACATTCCCGGATTTGAGCGGGCATTTATATCCAGGACCAGTCCCAACCTGGTGATCCGCAGGGGAAGGCTCATTGGTTGCGATTATGATATTACCCATGAGGACGTTATCGGTGGCCGCCACTTTGAGGATGATGTTTTTGTTTATGGCTTCCATGACATGGCCCCAAAATTCCAGGTTAAAGAAGGTGGTAGCTATGGAATCCCTTATCGTGCACTTTGCGTGAAGAATATCAGCAACCTCTATGTCTCGGGCATGATGATCACATCCGATCACCGGGCACATATGTCTACCCGGAACACGGTAAGTTGCATGGGACAGGGTCAGGCCAGTGGCACCGCTGCAGCTTTGTGTGCGCTGAACGATTTTGCTAGCAGAGAGCTTCCCTATCAGACTTTACGGGATGAACTGGTGAAAAATGGGGTTTATTTTGAATTAAATTAGATGATTCCCGAATAATTAACTTCCGTTTATATTTAATTAAGCAAATTTTAATCTCCCAGGCCTATATTGACGGGAACCAACAGTGGTTTTCATTAATAAATACAGGATGAAAAAGGGATTGGCAGTATTGGTCGGCTTCTCGCTTATTTTCATGGGTGTAGCAGGGCAAAAACATGCTCAGGAAACCAAATATCCATCTTATAAGGGCCTGGTGATAGCCGGTTACCAGGGCTGGTTCAAGTTGCCGGAAAATGGTATCATGTATCCCGATGAGAGTGAAGTTCGTATCGACATGTGGCCCGATGTATCGGAATATAAAAAGACCTATCCCACCGGACTAAAACTGGCTGACGGAAGCACAGCCCGCTTCTTTTATTCGGGAGATCAAAGCACTATTGATACCCATTTCAGGTGGATGCAGGAATATGGACTGGATGGGGTTTTTATGCAGCGCTTCTTCGGAGCTGCCCGCTCGAGGTCGCAACACAATGTGAATGTCTTTAAGTATGCCTTTGAGGCTGCTTCGAAATATGATCGTGCTATTGCAGTGATGTATGACCTTTCGGGACTAAAGGAAACTGGCGAAGATTGTTCGGCCTTGATAGAGGATTGGAAATTCCTTGTTGACTCGTTGGGCGTAAGCAATCAAAAGGGAGCAAAAACCTACTTGCACCATCGCGGAAAACCTCTGGTAGCTATATGGGGTGTTGGTTTCATCACCCGTCCATATAACATACGAAATATAGGACTTCAACGCTTTGTCGATTTCCTGAAGAATGACCCGGTGTATGGAGGTTGCAGCATTATGTTGGGGGTCCCCACATACTGGAGGGATTTAAATGCCGATTGCACCCCGGATCCCTATCTGCACGAGTTAATCAGACAGGCCGATGTTATTATGCCCTGGATGGTTCAACGTTTTACTCCCTTGCTGCACAAAGATATGTACCGTTACAGGGATGCTATTTTGGATGATATATCCTGGTGCAAGGCAAATGGAATCGATTATGCACCCTGTGTTTGCCCCGGGTTTAGCTGGTATAACCTGAGCAGGCAATCGGACAAGCTTGAACCTAAACCTGTAAACAGCATTCCCAGGCTTGGGGGCAAGTTTTACTGGGACCAGATATCCACTGCGATCGTGTCCGGGGCAGAAATGTTGTATGTAGCAATGTTCGATGAAGTAAACGAAGGAACGGCCATATTCAAGGTGTCTGATAATCCTCCGGTAAGTGAGGTGTCAAAATTTGTAGGAATGGATGGCAAGCCCTCCGATCATTACCTGTGGCTAAGCGGTGAAGCTGCCCGGATGCTCCGTAAAGAAAAGCCGCTAAGCCTGAGTATTCCAGAACGTCAGGATTAATGATATCATGAGAAATATAAAAAATATAAAATGAGGAAAAAAGGATTTTTAGCAGTGACGGGTCTTTGGCTTGTCTTTATGTGTGTTGCAGGGCAAAAGCATGCCGAAACCACAAAGTATCCATCTTATAAGGGATTGGCAATGGCCGGTTACCAGGGATGGTTCAATTTGCCAAAGGAGGGGGTGATGTACCCTGATGAAAGCAAGGTCCGGATCGATATGTGGCCCGATGTTTCCGAGTATAAGAAGACCTATCCCACGGGACTGAAACTGGCCGATGGAAGCACGGCCCGCTTTTTTTATTCAGGCGATCAAAGCACCATTGACACCCATTTCAGGTGGATGCAGGAATATGGATTAGACGGGGTTTTTATGCAGAGGTTCTTCGGAGCGGCCCGTTCCCGGAATCCACACAATGTACAGGTATTCAGGCATGCTTTCGAAGCTGCTTCAAAATACGAACGTTCCATTGCAGTGATGTATGACCTTTCAGGACTAAAGGCGACCGGGGAAGATTGTTCGGCCCTGATCGAGGACTGGAAATTTCTTGTTGATTCGCTGGGTGTAACCAATCAAAAGGGAGTAAAAACCTATTTACATCATAGAGAGAAACCCCTGGTGGCCATATGGGGAGTTGGTTTTCCCGACCGCGAATACAATATCCGCAACATCGGGCTTCAGCGATTCATTGATTTTCTTAAAAATGATCCCGTTTATGGTGGTTGCAGCGTCATGTTGGGGGTTCCCACGTTCTGGCGTGATTTAAATGCCGACTGCAATCCCGATCCTTACCTTCATGAGCTGATCAGGCAGGTTGATATCGTTATGCCGTGGATGGTACAGCGGTTTTCCCCATTGCTGCATAGCGATATGGATCGTTACAGGGATGTGATACTGGACGATATTACCTGGTGCAGGGCTAATAACGTGGACTATGCACCCTGTGTCACCCCCGGATTCAGCTGGCATAACCTGAGCAGGCAGTCTGAAAAACTAACTCCAAAACCTGTAAACAGCATTCCCAGGCTGGGCGGTAAGTTTTACTGGGATCAACTATCCACCGCCATTGTTTCGGGTGCTGAAATGCTTTACATTGCAATGTTTGACGAGGTAAATGAAGGAACAGCCATTTTCAAGGTTTCCGACAATCCACCGGTGAGTGATATCGCAAAATTTGTAGGCAACGATGGATTGCCCTCTGATCATTACCTTTGGTTAACAGGTGAGGCAGCCCGGATGTTACGCAAGGAGAAGCCACTTAGCCTTAGCATTCCTGAACGATGATAAAACATCAGAATCCGCTCCTTTCCTGGCTAATTAATGGATTATTAACTATCTTTTAATGGTTCGTAATTAATTTGATCATAAACCGATTATTTTATTTAATTATATTCAAAATGGATTCAAGAAGAGAGTTTATAAAGAAGGCCAGCGCTGCAGCAGCATTGACCTTTATGATGGATTGGGCCATGGGAAGGAGTGAATCAGACAGGCTGGGAGAAGTTTTACCCCAGCGCCAGTTGATCAGAAATGGAGAAAAGGTGACTGCTTTTTGCCTTGGGGGCTATCACCTGGGTTTGACGGATGTTCCATCAGAAGCCCAGGCGATGATTGAGCGAGCCCTGGAACTGGGGATACGTTTTTTCGATAATGCCCGCGGATATAATAAGGGAAGGTCAGAAGAATATATGGGACAATTCCTGACTCCCAAATACCGTAAGGATGTGTTCCTGATGACCAAGGCGCCGGCAAAAACAGGTGACGGTGTGCGAAAAATGCTGGATGAATCCCTGAAGGCTCTGAATACAGATTATCTTGATCTGTGGCAGATTCATGCCCTGGGAAGTCCCCAGGATGTGGATGAGCGGATCAATGCAGGCGTGCTGGATGCTTTCCTGGAGGCCAGGGAAAAAGGCAAAACCCGTTATATTGGCTTTACCGGGCATCAGAACCCGGTTATGGTCACCCATTTCCTGGAATTTCTGGATAAGAGGGGACTGCAACTGGATACCTGCCAGATGCCCCTGAATGTCTGTGATCCCAGCTTTGAATCCTTCGAAAAGAATGCCCTTCCGGCGCTGCTGGAAAGGGAATACGGGATAATTGCCATGAAAACCATGGCAGGAGGAAGCATGATGGGGGGACGTATAGATACAACGCCCCAGGATATCGAGACCAAAGATATACCCGATGTGGTGGGCCTGAGTGATCTGACCCTGGCCAATTTGCATCAGTATGTCTATTCTCTTCCGGTATCATCCCTGTGCAGTGGTTGCAGATTCCTTTATGAACTGGACGAAAATGTTGCCGTTCTGAATAATCTTAAAAAACTTTCTGCATCGGATAAGGAAAAGTTGGTTGCAATGGCCAAGCCCTATGCCGGTATGATCGTTGAAAATTATAAAAGAATATTCTCTTAATAAGAAATTTAATGGGAAACAGAAGAGATCTATTAAAAACCATGGCCCTGCTTCCCCTGGCGGCCTGTACTTCGGATCTTAATATGAGGGGAGATGAAGAAGTTCAAAAAATGGCAGCTGTGCCTGCAGGATGGAAGCCTTCAGGGGGTGAACTGAACCTTCAAAAAGTAAAGATTACAAAAGTCAGGGCCATCACAACCGCTCCATACGGGACGGGACTGGTGATTGTAAAGGTTGAAACCGATCAACCCGGTCTTTATGGTATCGGGTGTGCCACCTTTACCCAGAGGATTTCGCCTGTTGTCGCTGCTGTGAACGACTACCTGGATGAATTCTGCAGGGGTAAGGATGCCACACAGATCGAGGACATCTGGCAGACCGCCTATCAGAGTTCCTATTGGAGGAACGGCCCTGTACTGAACAATGCACTCAGCGGACTGGACCAGGCCCTTTGGGATATCAAAGGGAAGCTGGCCGGAATGCCGGTCTATCAGCTGCTCGGCGGAAAGACCCGGTTTGCGGTAGATTGTTACAGCCATGCTTCGGGGCCAACTCCCGAGAAGGTAATGGACCATGTGGAGAAACTCAGGGATGAAGGATTCCGAAACATCAGGATACAGCTTGGAGGATACGGATCCACTCACCTGACGGAGGCCCCGGCATATAAACGGTATGGGTTCGGGAAAGAGAATGATAACACGATGAATGCCCAGGCCTATAAGAATGGGACCATTGAAATATTCAAAATGGCCCGGAAGAGATTCGGGGATGATGTCGAGTTTTTACATGACGTGCATGAACGCCTGGAACCCATGGATGTCATTGATATGATCAAGCGCCTGGAAGAATACCGGCCCTATTTTATTGAAGATCCGTTTTCACCTGAGAACATGGGCTGGTTCCCCATGTTGAGGGAACAATGTGCGGTCCCCATCGCCATGGGCGAATTATTAAACAGCCGCCACGAGTGGGTGGAACCTATGGCCAATCGCTGGTATGATTTCATTCGCATTCATATTTCGCAGATCGGTGGTATCACCCCTGCCATGAAGGTTGCCCGGTTGGGTGAGTGGTTCAATGTGAGAACCGCATGGCACGGCCCTGGCGATACCTCCCCGGTGGGACACGCGGCCAATGCGCATATTGACCTGGCAGTTTGGAATTTTGGTGTTCAGGAAAGCCAGCATTTCAGTGAGCTTACCCATGAAGTTTTCCCGGGTACCCCTACCATTGAGAATGGCTACATGTTCGTCAATGAAGCACCGGGATTGGGGATCGATATTGATGAGGTGAAGGCTGCCAAATATCCGTTGAAGGATTATAATTACAATTGGACCCAGGTTCGCAAGCCCGACGGGACTCCGGTGCGACCTTAGAAATTTTCTTTCCGATATGAGAAGCAGAATCTCCAGGATCAATGGCTGGTGGAGTAACTATAGGCTACCAGCCAGATTTATATTCATTGTTACAGGCGTACTTTCCACTGCCTGGTTTTTAGTCAGGGTCATTCCAAAGCCTTCCCGTGCGGGCTACCCCTGTATGAGGATCGCGGCACCGGTAATGTCGGGTTTTGTAGTTTACCTGCTTACTATGGCCGGGTTTGCCGTGATGATCCGGAAGGCGAGGGGGCACTTTTTACGCGCCAGGTATATGACAGCCGGATTCCTGGTGATGGCCGCCTTTTTGGTCATGGCTTTTTTCATAGGCCGGAATTCTAATGTTTCCTTCGCTTCACAACTTGAGAAGACGGGACCTGATGATGGCCCCAATCAGGCCATCGGGACCGGCCAGGGTGTTCATCCGGGTCGTGTGGTCTGGGTTTGGGATCCAAGAGCAACCAATGAAAACTGTATCAATGTTTTTGATTTTCCCAAACCCGAAAATACAAATCAGGGCATTGTGAACAGGATGGTGGTTGAGGGAATCCGGAATCTGGGCGGCAATGAAAATTTATCTGAATCATGGGATGCCATTTTCCGCTCTTTCAATTATAAAAAGAGCGGGACTGACCGAACTTATTCCAGGGGCGAAAAGATCTTTATTAAAATTAACCAGGGTACCTCCATTCACATGCTGAAGACGATCGATGAGAAAACCGGATTCGATGTTCCAAAGAAGTACAGTGAAAGCAAAGGGGCGGAAGAAGGGAAATACGGTGCCTGTGAAACCTTTCCGGCTGTTGCACTGGAGATCTTACGCGAACTGGTTTACGTGGTTGGAGTGGATGAAAAGGATATTGCCATCGGTGATCCCATCGGGCATATTTTTGATTACAATTATCAGGCGTGGTTCAGTGAATTCCCTGAGGTGGTCTATTTGGATAAAGTATCAGCACTGTATGGAAGGACCCTGATCAGACCGACCGAAAACGATCTGGTTTTTTATTCCGATAAAACACAGAGTGACCGATTATTTGATGTCATCGAGAATGCCGATTACCTGATTAATCTGGCCAACCTTAAACCCCATGGCAGTGCCGGAGTTTCACTGACAGCGAAAAATCATTTTGGATCACAGGCCCGAAAAACGGCTGCTCACCTGCACTATTCCCTCATCGCACCTTTTTCACAGGGAAATCCGACCAACGCCGGTTACCATAAATACAGGGTGCTGGTTGATCTGATGGGTAGCAAATATCTCGGTCAGAATACTCTACTTTATGTGGTGGACGGATTGTATGGCGGAGGATCGATCGAGACAAAAGTTCCGGTTAAATATTTTATGCCCCCTTTTAACAACGACTGGAGCAATTCCATCTTTTTGTCGCAGGACCAGGTTGCACTGGAATCGGTTTGTTATGACTTTTTACGTACCGAATGGAACGGCACCTACGAACATAATCCGGCCAATAATTCCCTCGAATCCATGGCGAATGCAAATGGGGTGGATGACTATCTTCATCAGGCAGCCGATCCGGCCAACTGGCCGGATGGTATCCTTTACGATCCGGACCGGTCAGGTACTGCCCTGGCCAGTCTTGGTACGCATGAACACTGGAACAACGCTGCAAAAAAACAGTATTCCAGGAACCTCGGTCGGTCAGAAGGCATTGAACTCATTTCTGTTCCGGATACGCTGGTCGGGGGAGACGGGCCTGAAATTACCACCAGCGGGCAGTGGCATAAGGCCACACAGGCTCCTGAAGAAAACCTGAGCCTGCCCGTGGATGTTCCGGAAAATGAACCTGCCAGGCCTTCAGACCCAAAGGGGTCAGAAAAATTTGTGGTTAGATCGGTGATTCCCCTTACTTTTGAAGGGGCTTTTACAGCCAGGAAGTTCTATTCAGTGGTAGTGGACAATGACAATGTAAAATGGTTTCTGTCCGATGCCGGAATAGTGAGTTTTGACGGGGAACAGTGGAACATTCACAATGAAAACAGGAAAATTCCGAACGCTGATTTGAAAGGGATGGCCTTCGATTCGTCTGAGTTTGGAAATGAATTGTGGCTGGCTTCTCCCCTTGGAGCCACCGTTGCATCGATTCCTTTGGATGCAAGGTCCGGGGCTACGACATACTATTCGGAGAATTCGGCCATTGCCAGTGAGAATGTTTTCTCGGTTGCGGTGGGAAAGGGCTCCCTGCGATGGTTTGGGACCGATAAAGGGATATCCGCTTTTCACGGCGATCTATGGCTCACACCGGCTTACCAGAGAAAATATCCGGAATACATGTTCCAGGACTTCCCGATCACCTCGATGGCAACAAGCCCGGATGGCGAATTATTGTATGTCGCCACAAAAGGGGCCGGAGTGACCAGGGTTTTCCGCAATGATGTGGATGCCATTTCCGGAGCTTCAGAATATGCACAATGGGGACCCATTGAAATTCCCTCAGACCACATTAACTGCATTTGTATCGCGCCTGACGGGACACAGTGGTTTGGTACCGATAAGGGAGTGGCCAGGCATGTGGGGAATGAGACTTTGGATAACTGGCTGGCTTTGGATCGTGAGGATGGATTGATTGATAATTTTGTCCAGTCCATTGCGATGGATCACCAGGGGAACGTCTGGATCGGAACCAAAGGTGGTGTGAGCATTTATGATAACCATACTTTGAGATCAATGACCTGGGAAGATGGTTTAACCAGCAATAATGTGTTGTGTATTTCGGTGGATAAGGAAGGGGTTGTATGGCTGGGGACCGACAGGGGAGTGACCAGCTACAGTGCGGAAGAAGTTTCAAGATATACCAATTAGGTATTCAGGACCAATTCATGGTATCTTAAATTGCCGTAAAAATGATGTACCTGAGTAACGTTGTTTCAATTACAGGCCTGTTTGCAATATTGTCCTTTAGCAGCAGCGCCCAGAACATCGCGGCCATCAAGGCTGGTCCGTTCGATCCTTCACTGAGTGAGGCAGAAAACCAATATCTGGATCACCAGGCAGAGGCGATGCTCAGCCACGCTGAACGGGTGATTTCCGACTACCCGCCCGACTGGGTCGAACCTGAGGTCAGGCGAAGTGCACTCTTGCTGCTGGATGGTGTTTTGCACGATGTATATGCTCCTTACCGCAAACCGGTTCAGAAATTCCTGAAAACACGCTTCGCATGCGCCGTTGATGAAATCGAAAGGGCCGAAGTAACGGAGGGTGCGCGCATCTGGAAATTATATAACCACGGATTCGTTGTCCGTACCCCATCTGTTACCATTGCATTTGACCTCATCAGCATGAAGGATGCAGGAATTGAAGGTTTTTCTGTGGAGGATGAGGATATGTCCAGGCTGATTGATCAATGTGATGTGTTGTTTATCAGCCACTATCACAGCGATCACGCAGAGGAGCCGGTGGCCCGCTCTTTTATCGGCCAGGGGAAACCGGTGGTCGCTCCTTCCGGGGTTTGGATAGATAAATCCATTCACCGGCAGATCACTCACCTGAAGAGGGAGGCCCATACAATCCAATCCCTTCCTGTGAAGCATGGGGAGCAGAATTTAAGTGTTGTGGTCTACCCCGGTCATCAGGGTCCGGATATAGAGAACAATGTGATACTGGTGATCACCCCCGAGGGGCTCTCCTTCTCACAAACGGGCGATCAGTCCAATGAGGATGACTTTCAGTGGATCGATGAGGTTGGCAGTCACCACAGGGTGGATGTACTGATGCCCAATTGCTGGACCACCGATATTGTCAGAGTGGCAAGGGGCTTTCACCCGGCCCTGATCATTACAGGACACGAAAATGAGATGGGTCATACCATTGATCATCGCGAACCATACTGGCTGACCTACCAGAGAAGAGTGGGATCAGAAAGATTTGGCGGATCCAGGGAGGTTGGCTATGATACCCCTTTGATCCTGATGACCTGGGGAGAGTCGTTTCATTATAGAAGAATGGATATTCAAAAGGATGGCAGGGCATTAAAATGAGAAATTAAAAATACTTAAACTGGATTAAAAATAAGAATTTGTAAAATTTTAGTTCGTTGAGAAATAGAAGTTTCACACCGGATTACACCCAAATTGAGGCTGTCTTACATAACAGGCGCCCTGAACGTTTGCCCCTGTATGAGCATCATATTGATCTCCCTTTTATTGAAAAGGCAACCGGTAAGACGATTGCAATAGAAGGCAATTCTCCAGGCGATTTTGAAAATTACTATTCCCGGATTGTCTCCTTCTGGAAAGAGATGACTTACGATGCCTTTGACTATGAGGCTGCCGTCTGTGATCTGTACCCGGGGCATGGAGCCATTTCAGGTGGAATGTTGGGACCCATCCAGACCCGTGATGATTTTAATAAATATCCCTTTGATGAAATCCCCGGAATATTCTGGGACACTTATACCCCGCACCTGGAGGCGATCCGGAAAGTATTGCCACCGGGGATGAAAGCCTTTGGCGGATGTGGATATGGGATATTCGAGTCGGCTGAAGATCTGGTGGGTTATGAAAGTCTGGCTGTTCTGCAATATACGGATCCCGGGTTGTTTAAGGATTTGTTTATAAGGATCGGGGACCTTTATGTGGATCTCTGGAGTGAAATGACCAGGAAATATGGGGACATATTCGTATTTTTCAGAATGGGGGATGATCTTGGATTCAAGACCTCCACCCTGCTCGAACCGGATACGATTCGACAACATATCCTGCCCCAGTACAGGCGTGTCATTGACGTGGTGCACCGGTCAGGCAAAAAATTCCTGCTGCACAGTTGCGGTAAAATCTTTGAGGTGATGGAGGACATTATTCTAACCGGTATTGATGCAAAACACTCCAATGAAGATGAAATTGCACCCTTCGAGGAGTGGATTGAAAAGTACAATGACCGCATTGGCCTTTTTGGCGGGATTGATCTGAATACGATTTGTCTGAAACCCAGCGATGAGGTGTTCAGGGAAGTTTTGGAAAAAGGAATAAGATACAGAAACATGGCCCGCGGCTACGGGCTGGGTTCCGGGAATTCCATCGCAGCATATGTTCCCGTGGATGGCTTCTCGGCCATGGTGGAGGCTGCAAAAGAAATCAGGAAAATGAAATTTTAAAATGAAGAAAAAAATCAAAAAGCCCTGGATTGGATCTCTCATCACTCTTTTCTTTTTCTGAATATTTCTTCAAGCGATTATCACGTAAACTGATTCCGGAGGGAAAGGAGTTACAGGAAACAGAGAATGGACGCAAAATTGGGTCTATTTTTCGGTCTGGATTATGTAAATTACGGTTTGATAAGCAAACCATCATCCTCATGAATTATACCCTCCAACAATCCTTCACCCTCCTTGTTTTCTCATTTTTTCTTGCAGGCTTGGTCTCGTGCAAAAACGAAAAACAGGATCAAATCTCCCCGAATCCTGAGGTGTTGAACAAACCGATGGAGAAGGAGATCATCTCCCTGAATTCGTTGGATTCATCAACGTGGACCCTCTTTTACGGGCCCCAGGATGAACAGGCACCCCTTTCACCCCGGGAGCTGAAAAGGTCAGGCTTTGCAAGGATTCCGGCCACCGTGCCCGGGAATGTGGAAATTGATTTGCAAGGCGCCGGAATCATTGAGGATCCGATGATTGGTGACCATGTGTATGACCTGCGAAAGTATGAAACCTGCCAGTGGTGGTATCACCGTTCGTTTGGTAAACCCGATGTGAAGGAGGGAGAGCGCATAGAGCTCAGCCTCGAGGGAATCGACTGCATAGCCGATGTCTGGCTGAATGATGTGAAGATCGCCCGGGTGGAGAACATGTTCGTGGAGCACCATTTTGACATTACGGAGCTGGTCGGGGAGAAGAACGAGCTTTATATCTGTATTCACTCCACAGTGCTGGAAGCACGTAAACACTTACGCACTCATTTTGGGGTGAGATATGATGCCCTGGCCGAGGCGGTCAGTGTCCGGAAAGCCCCCCATATGTTCGGTTGGGATATCATGCCAAGGCTGGTCAGTGCCGGCCTGTGGCGTGATGTGAGCCTGGAGATCATCCCTGCGACCCATTGGAAAAGCGTATACTGGGTCACCAAAAATGTGGATGTGGAGGGCAGGAGAGCCAGTCTGTACGTGGACTGGGAATTCGGAACCGACAGGCTGGATATTGACAATCTGGTGATGGATATCAGGCTGGAACGGGAAGGCAGGGTTGCTTTTGAGAAATCCGTAAAAATCTATACCACTGTTTCCAGGGAGCGAATCGATGCATTGGAGAATATGGAATTCTGGTGGCCCAGGGGATTCGGGGATCCGGCCCTCTATGAAGCGTCACTGGTACTCAGGGATGACCAGGGGAAAGTACTGTGTGAAAACCACCAGCAGATCGGGATCAGAACGGCTGAACTGGTCCGTTCGGAAGTGAATACCCCGGAGAATCCGGGAGAGTTTGTCTTTGTGGTGAACGGGGAGAAGGTTTTTATCAAGGGAACCAACTGGGTACCGCTGGATGCATTGCACAGCAGGGATATACAGCATGTGGAAGGTGCGATGGATATGCTGGTGGATCTGAATTGTAACATGGTCAGGCTGTGGGGCGGCAATGTGTATGAAAGCGATGCATTCTATGACCTTTGCGATCGCAACGGGATCATGGTCTGGCAGGACTTTACCATGGGGTGCACCACATATCCCCAGGGCCGGGAGTTCGCTGAAAAGGTGAGGATTGAGGCTGAAAAAGCAATCCGGCGGCTGAGGAACCATCCGGCCATTATACTCTGGGCCGGGAACAATGAAAACGATGTCTCCCTGAACTGGTCCGAAGACCAGTCGCACATGGACCCCAATACCGATATCATCAGCCGGCAGGTGCTGCCCCTGGCCGTTCGTGAATACGATCCCAAAACACCCTATCTGCCCAGTTCACCGTTTATCAGTTCGGATGTATTCAACCTCAGCAACCGGATCAACCCCGACGCCTCACCGGAGATGCACCTGTGGGGTCCCAGGGGCTATTACAAAGCGCCGTTCTATACTGCAAACATCGCAAAGTTTGTAAGTGAAATAGGGTATCACGGATGTCCGTCACGCGAAAGCCTGGAGAAGATGATGGAGCCCGGTTTTGTCTATCCCTGGAAGGATGGCTTTCTGTGGAACGAACAATGGCAGGCCAAGGCTGTCATGTCTCATCCTCATGCTGAGACCAGCCGGGACCGGAACAACTTAATGATCAACCAGGTGAAGGCATTGTTTGGGGAGGTCCCAACCGACCTGGACACCTTTATTGCTGCATCCCAGGTGGTTCAGGCAGAGGCCATGAAATATTTCTTGGAGTTCTGGCGGATGAATAAGTTTGACCGTAACGGGATCCTCTGGTGGAACCTTCGGGACGGATGGCCCGTCATCTCCGATGCCATTGTGGATTACTACGGGAATAAAAAGCGGGCATACCGGTACATCAAAAAGGTCCAGACCGATGTCTGTGTGATGATCGGCGATGAGGGCCTGGTAAAGGATGCCACGGGTACCGGGCACCCCATCGTGGTGGTCAATGATACCCGGGAACCGGTATCAGGAAAACTGACCATCAGGGATGCAGGGTCAGAGAAGTTGGTTTTCAGTGGTTCTTTTCATGTGGAGAAAAACGGCAAGCTGGTGAAAGGATACCTGCCCACTCCGGCTAAAACCACGCTGTGGCTTATAGAATGGGAGCTCAACGGTGAGGTTTACTCCAATCACTACCTGGCTTTTACTCCACCGGTCGACCTGGAGCAGTATTTGAAATATAAGATGAACTAAATTAAAACGGAAACAGAGCATGTTTAAAATTGGAATAGACCTGGGGGGCACCAAAACAGAAGCGGTGATCCTGGATGAACTGGGGAGCATAATTAAAAGAGAACGGGTGGCCACCGGACAGGAGAATGGCTATGAGCATGTGGTCAGGGTAGTGTCTGATCTGTATAAATACATGCGTGACAGTATCAACGACCAGGAACATAGCATCGGCATTGGTACACCCGGCCATACCGACAGGCAGGGGATGATCCAAAACTCCAGTTTACTTTGTCTTAACCACAAGCCGCTGATCGGTGACTTTGAGCGGCTGACAGGAAGAAAAACCCTGACGGAGAATGATGCCAATTGTTTTGCAGTAGCCGAGGCTTTGCTGGGTGCCGGAAAAGGGAAGGATATCGTATTCGGGGTGATCATGGGCACCGGCTGTGGTGGTGGCATCGTGGTCAACAACCGGCTGATCCGGGGACATCAGCACATGGGTGGGGAGATCGGTCACGCCATACTGCATCCGGGAGGCAGGGAGTGCTTTTGCGGGAAGAGGGGGTGCGTGGAGCGTTATATCTCAGGAAACGGTATTGAGGAAGGTTACCTGGAAAAGTCGGGCGTTAAAAAGAGATTGCAGGATATCCTGGAGGATTACAGGAAAGGGGAGAGCCTGGCAACCGGGATCATCAATCTTTTCTTTGAAGATTTCGGGATGACCATGTCCACGATCATCAACATTATCGACCCTGACCTGATCGTGTTGGGGGGAGGGCTTTCGAATATCGAAGAACTCTATACCCTGGGGATCGGGAAAGTAGGGAAATATGTGTTTACCGAGGACCCTGAAATTTTGATTTCCAAAAATATGCTTGGCGATTCGGCCGGGGTGATCGGGGCTGCTCTGCTTCACGATTTGCGCCATTAAAATAGGTTTGATATGAAATCTATTTTATTCAGCATTCCCTGCATGTTCATTTCCTTCATGGTATTTAAGGTCAATGCCCAGGTTCTTCGACCGGAACACAAAGCCTGCAGGCTTGAAGGTATTACCAATCTCACCATGGAAAACGGGGTTCTCACTTTTGAGTCCACAAACCGGGATCAAGGATTCCTGGTCATCGAATCGGATGCACCCCTTCGCCTGATCGCTGCTCGGAATGTGATCGCTTTCCTTTCGCCCGGCTGGGACGGAACCCTGGGTTATAAGATGTATGGTCTTTCACTGTCGCCGGAAAAAAAGGGGAGGGCACGGGTGACCTTTCAGGTGGTTGAACCTCCCTGCCAGGCTATACCTGCCACCCCTGGGGATATGAAACTGTTTAAAGCACAACTCGAAGAAAGGCCTTCCCATTTTGGTGGTGAAAAATCAGATTTTCCCTCCTGGCAGGAAAAATACCGGGACTCGTTGGTCCGCACCTTGATGGGAGGAGGGTTTCCGGAGAGGGTTCCGGGCGACATGGTGATCGAATATGAGAAAACCTATGAGAATTTCCGGTTGATTGCTTTTTCATACCAATCTCAGTCAGATCGAAGGAATACAGCACTTTTAAGTATTCCGGAAGGGGTTGAGAAAGCCCCTTTACTTGTGGCCCTTCATGGACATGAAACCACATGGGCCATCGCCGATTCGGCTGCTTTCAGAGAGGGGCATATTGACGATTTCTGTGCCTATTTTGCAAACCGGGGATGGGCGGTCCTGCAGCCAGCCACCATGGACCACCACCTTCAGCACCATGACTGGACCCTTCAGGGGGAATGGACCTGGGATGCCATGACTGCCATTGATCTTTGCACCTCCTACCCAACGATCCATATGGATCAGGTGGCAGTTTGCGGACTCTCCACCGGGGCTCACCTGGCCATGAACCTGCTGGCGCTTGATCCACGCGTCAAAGCCGGCGTGGTAGGTTGCATCCTAAGCACTTGGAACCACTACGAAAAAAGATTCAGGATCCCCTTGCATTGTGACTGTGGCATCGCCCATCAACTCCCCGGGGTGATGGAACAATGCGATTGGGCCGCCCTTGCAGCTCCAAAACCGGTGCAGTTCCAGCATGGCCTGCAGGATGCTGCTTTTTGTCCCGGGGCAGATGAGTCGCTGCTGGATTTAAAATGGAATACAGGCGTTCTTCCCCGCGAGGAGTATGACGCCATGTTCGCAGAAATCTCCAGGGCCTATGGCATGTATGAGAAAAGTGAACAGGTAACCACCTTCTATCATCAGGGTCCTCACAGCGTAAACAACGAAGCAGCCTACAGGTGGCTCACCAATATCTTTTGATGATAAACAGATCAATAGGGAACTGAAGGAGGAAGCCATCATCCCCCGGTTTCCTGAGGGGCTTCTGGAGGCCACTACCATGACCATGTTTGGAGAGAACAGGAAATAGTCTTAAAAAGAAAAGCCGGCGTCTATAGTCTTCTTCCATGAGCTATGTTCAGGAGAGAGGTTTGGACATATCCCGAAATTGAACCGAAACAAAGGGATAAAAATTACCTGGCTGTTATACAATTTTGGTGCTTTTCATCTAAAAAAAATCCATCAACAGATAAAAAATATCCAAATCTTCATAAAATAGGTTAATAAATGGATGACATTTATTTGCGCCGTGCAAGTCCGTGAGGTGGGGACTTATTAGGTGAACCATAAATAGTAACGAAACACCTCTTAGTCACCCTGCAGGTAACCAATCCTGTCCGGCAAGGGCTAACCACCCACCGGAAGCAAGTCTTGCGTAGTCAGCAGAGATGCTGGCACGAAGCGTAGACAGCGACTGATAAAGGTATG
>JAWOHR010000059.1:0-15505 GCA_046485075.1 Bacteroidales bacterium | reverse complement strand
AGTTTTTTTAATTCGGCATTCAACTCAACGGGTACGGTATTGTCGATCACCTTTTTTACATCAGACACCAGGATGGGTACCGGGATCAGCAGCAGCAGCTGCAAATAAGACTCGAAATGAATGATCGTATAGGTGAGTGCAAATAAAAAGGCTGTTGCCAGCAGAATCACATGGTAGGCCTTTGCCCAGGCAACACCCATGCGCACCACCAGGGTATGCTTCCCGTTTTCAGCATCATTCTCATGGTCTCTCAGGTTGTTCAGGTTCAGTACGCCCACGCTCAGCAATCCCACTGATGAGGCGGGAAGCAAAATGGAGGGATGAAAGGAACCTGTATGAAGGAAATAGGTTCCGGCCACGCCCAGGATCCCGAAATAGATGAAGACCATCAGGTCGCCAAATCCCACATACCCGTAAGGTCGCCTGCCGATGGTATATTTGATGGCTGCAAAAATAGCCGAGAATCCGAGCAGAAAGAAGACGGCATATCCCAGCAGATTCCCGTCACGAAGCCCGAACCAGATCAAAAGCGATCCGGAAAACAGGCTCAGAAGAACAAAAAGAGCGATCATCCAGCGCATCTGGTGCATGGTAACGAGTCCCGACTGGGTCACCCGCAATGGTCCGAGCCGCCCTTCATTGTCGGTACCCTTCACTGCATCCCCGTAATCGTTTGCCAGGTTAGAGAGTATTTGCAGAAACAGGGTGGTCAGTGTCCCAAACAGGAAGACTCCCCACTTGAATCTATCTTCGGCAAAACCCAGGAAACTACCCAGTATGGTGGCCGAGAGTGACAGCGGAAGGGTTCGCAGCCGAAAAGCCTTAATCCAGATGGCAGTGGCAGTCATGGGGCAAAATTACGATTTTCTTTTGTATATGGGTCAGGGTAACCTGGGGAATTGGTCCCAGTCGGGTTTCCGCTTCTCCAGGAAGGCATTTTTTCCCTCCCGGGCCTCTTCGGTCATATAATACAGCATGGTGGCATTCCCGGCAAGCTCCTGGATCCCGGCCTGACCGTCAAGTTCGGCATTTAGTCCGGCCTTGATCATTCTCAGGGCAATGGGACTATGCTCCATGATCTTGTGGCACCACTCCACGGTGACATCCTCCAGCTCCTCCAGGGGAACCACCTTGTTCACCAATCCCATTTCAAGGGCCTCGGCCGCAGTATACTGCTCACATAAAAACCAGATTTCCCTGGCCTTTTTCTGTCCCACGTGCCTTGCCAGGTAGGAGGAGCCAAAACCCGCATCGAAACTGCCAACCTTTGGTCCGGTCTGGCCAAACCGGGCATTCTCCGAAGCAATGGAAAGGTCGCACACCACATGCAGCACATGGCCCCCGCCGATGGCATAGCCGTTGACCATGGCGATGACAGGTTTGGGAAGGCTGCGGATCTGGCGTTGTACGTCCAGTACGTTCAGCCTGGGCACCCCATCCTTGCCTACGTAGCCGGCAAAACCCTTCACATTCTGATCCCCGCCGCTACAGAACGCCTTATCCCCCTCACCGGTGAGGATCACCACGCGAATATGGGCCAGTTCACGGCACATCACAAGTGCCTCGCTCATCTCCCTGGTGGTATCAGGCGTAAAGGCGTTATAATACCTGGGCCTGTTGATGGTGATTTTTGCAATACCCCCGAAAGATTCAAATCTGATCTCTTCGAACGCTTTGAGCGTTTTCCACTCTCTTTTTGACATCATCTGCTAGTGGTTCAAATTTATAAACTCCTTAAAAATAAGACTATTTTCCTGCTTCGATGTATCCACATCCAGCACGGAAAGGGTGCTCCCGGGGTTAAAAAGTACATCGATCGCACCTTTTAGTTCTTCCCGGTTCCCCACATGTACGGCCGGCCGGCCAAAGGATTGGGCCAGCAATTCAGGGAAAACGGGATGGTGGGTCACCAAAAACTCCTCAAAGAAATTCATTTCCGAAGGTCCCTTCAGCAAACGAAAGATCCCTCCCCCCTGGTCGTTCAGCACCACTATCTTCAAATTCTCCGGGAAATTCCGGTTCCACAAGGCGTTTGAGTCATAAACAAAACTAAGGTCCCCCACCAGCAGGATGTGCATCCTGTCGGATACCATGGCTGCCCCCACTGCCGCCGAGACACTCCCGTCGATACCCGATGTCCCCCGGTTTGAATAATAGGTAAGATCCTTTCTGTGGGGAAGAACTTGTGAATAGCGGATGGTGGAACTGTTTCCCAGGTGAATTACCGAACCTGGGGGTACGGCAGCAAGAATGGCCTGGATGACCCACAGGTTTCCAAATCCGAGGGTATGCAGTTTTTTCTTCACAATCTCCCCGGCCCTCTCCTGCTCCAGCTTCCATGCCTCCAGATACCGGTTCACCGGGCTGGGGTGACCGGACCGGGAGACACTTTCTGCAAGCTGCGCCAGTGAGGCTTCGGCATGACCGTCAATCTCCACATGCACAAGATTTGGCAGCTTCTGAAGAAATAACTTAAGCCGTTTTGAAACCACCTGCCCCCCGAAAGAGATCAGAAGATCAGGAATCAATCCCGCGGCTCCATCCTCCTCAACCCCCGCCAGCAAAAGTTCCGGCTGGGAGATAAAATGATCACAGGGAAGGTTTGCAATGTTTTCGGCAATCACAACAGACTGGCACTCCCTAAGCAGTTTTAAGAGCCTTTCAGTTAAGTCTTTCCCGTGCTCTCCCATCCCTGCAAGGATCATTATTTTTGTATTTGCCTCCAGGACTCCAAAACCGGGAACAGGCTCCTTCGCTTCCGGATGATGATTCTGGTGATCCATGCCCTCCAGAACAGGGGGAAGCGGTTCATAGAGAGGCTCTTCCAGGGGAATATTCATATGAACCGGACCGGCAGGAAGGGAAATGGCCGAATGAACCAGGCTCTCCGTCTGCCTGATCACCTGGGTGAGAACATCCGGTTCCGTCACAGGAAGGGGGAGCTGGTAAAACCCCTTTGAATAAGCAAAGAATGGCGCCTCCTGGTCAATCCACTGGTTGTTGAACTGGGGGATCTTTTCAAGCGGACGATCGGCCGTGATCACAATCAGCGGAATCTGCTGGTGATAAGCCTCAGCCATCGCCGGGGCAAGGTTGAGCACCGCTGTTCCCGAGGTGGTCAGCACAACAACCGGCTCCTGAAGCTGACGGGCCATTCCCAGGGCCACATAACCCGCCGAACGCTCATCCACGATACTGGTGCAACGAAACCAGGATTGTGAGGTGAAAAGCTGCATAAGAGGTGCATTCCTGCTACCCGGACAGATGATCACCTGCCTTATTCCAAAACTCTGCAACAGGGGCCCGAGCTCAGTGATGTGTTGATGATGCTTCATGATGCAGCTCTATGTTCTTGATATAGGTCCGAAGAATCTGAAGCAGCGATTCTGCTTTAAGCCGGGTCTCTTCCCACTCATCTGCAGGATCAGAATCAAGGGTAATGCCTCCTCCCACAAAGAGGGCAAGAAATTCAGGGGTGACCTTCATGCATCTCAGGTTCACAAAAAGGTCCATTTCACGATCCTTTGTGACCGGACCCAGGAATCCGGTATAGTATTCCCGGTCGTGAGGTTCCAGCTGCTTAATGTAACGAATGGCTTCATCCTTGGGCTGACCGGCCACCGCAGGGGTTGGATGGAGCGCTTCCACCAGCTCCCAGAGCCTCCCGTTGATCATCTGTAATGATAGCGAAAAGTCAGTACGAAGGTGTAACAGGTTACCGGCCTTCTTCACATAAGGGGATGAAACCCTGTAATCCCTGATCCCAAACGAATGAAACACGTCATGAATGTATCGGGTTACATATTCCTGTTCCAGCACCTCCTTGACGGTCCACTTTTCGATATTCATGTGTTTTTCAGCAAATGGCCTCGTCCCGGCGAGTGAGACTGTTGAAACCCTGTTCTCCCTCAACCTGAGCAGTGGTTCGGGTGAAGCTCCCATCCAGCATTCATCCTCACTTTTGAAGAGGTATACAAACGCATTTGGATGCTTCCTGCACATGGCCTGAAATAGCTTTGGAACCATGGAAAAGTAGTTCCCGCGTAAGACCCGGATCCTCGACAGCACCGCTTTCTGAAATGCCCCGTTGGAGATGGAGGATCTGATCTCATTTACCTGTTCCATATAACGCTCTTCCCCGGTCACAAACGGTTCGGGATCGTTCCATGAGACTGCCGGTCCGTTTTCCATCTCATCTACCTGCCTGATCAGGCTCCGGCTGACCTGGTTACTATCCAATACCAGGTCGGGCCGGATCATCAGGTAGGGATGACCGTTCCGGGTATCAAATGGCGCCATCAAAAAACCGGTCTCCACTGAAAGATCATGGACATCACTCGCCCGGAACTTGTTATGGGTGGTCTGAATATAGGTGGTGGAGTGGTCCTGCTGGGGAAGCCTGAAAGTTACAAAAGAGAGATTTTTAGAGAGACAGAGATGTTGGATGTGGTGTAGACCTTCATTCATGGTATGAGCCTGGCTGATCCGCCTTGTCCGGTTTAGGTTTAACACTATTGGTAACACGGCTGATGGAAATAAGTTTTCCATCATCATCCTTTATTTCCACATCCCACACATGTTTAAAATCAGCCTTTGCAACGATCCTGGCTGATGCATGGAGGCTCCCCTTTCGCGCGGGATAAAGATGCTGGCTGTTGACCACCGATCCGAAAACCTGGAATTTATCGGGATCCACCATCAGGAAAGAACCTGCACTGCCCACGGTTTCTGCCAGTGAGATAAGCGCACCTCCATGTACTGAACCTCCAGGTTGGTAAAGCTCCGGGGTGATCTTCATCACCGCCTCTACCTGGCTTTCAGAATACGCTGTAAACTCAATTTTCAGAAGCTCTATAAAGGTCCCCCTGCAGATGTAATTGATCTCTTCAACGGTCATTGGGAAATATTTCAAATTCAAATATAAACATTCGGCCGTTTATTTCTGGGCCACCACCAGCATTACCGAACCGAGAAAAAGCGATTCTCCGCTGACAATCCTGAATCCTGCTGCCTGAAGAATATTCTCCATCTCATTGATTGTGTAATAGTTCTGTGAGGATTTCGCAAGGTATCGATAGGCCTTCAGGTTGCCCGAGATGATCCCGCCCAGGTAAGGCAGGATCATATGTAGATAGATGTTATTCAGCACCCTCCATGCCTTGTTCACGGGCTTGCTGCTCTCAAGAACCACCAAACGGCCTCCGGGTTTGAGCACCCTGAATAGCTCCTGAAGGTGCCTGGCTGCACTGGAATTTTCATAGACCAGGTTGCGGATCCCGAAGGTAATGCCCACAGCATCGAAGCTGTTCTCAGGAAAGGGCATCTGTGCCACTTCACCCTCCACGAAATTGATCAGGGGCAGATTAGCGCCTGCAAGAAGCGCCTGTTTCTGGCGAGCCACATGCAACATTTCCTTGCTGAAATCGTACCCGGTCAGAGAGATTGAGTGATCCGAAACGGATGCCACCTCCAAAATGAAATCCCCTGTACCGGTGCAAACATCAAGCACACTTGAGGGGTGATTTTGCAAACATGCCCTAACAGCCTTTTTTCGCCAGGAGCGGTCCCTCCCGAAGGTAAAGATCCTGTTCACACGGTCGTAGGTGGAATAAATATCCGCATAAAAATCATGCAGAGGAAAATTTGATTGCAGTTGCGACATGGCACTGTTTTTAACCCCCTAAATGTAGGCATTTGATTGATTCAGTGTGAGAATATCTATATTTGCTCCTGTTAAAGGAATTATGGCAACAGATGCAAAGAATCCTCTTCATTCTTTTACTGGCAGGTTTGGGTTTCAGCCCTGACCTTGAAGCCCGGTTGCAATTCACAGAAATCATTGCCTTAAACAATAACGGAGTTGTAAACCCGCTCACGGGTGCTCCGGGCGACTGGATCGAAATCCATAACAGCGGATCTGACAGGATCGACCTAAGTCTCTACTACCTTTCCGACAGGCCCGAAGCTCCTTTCATGTGGAGGTTCCCGGAAAACACCTCTATTCCTGCCAACGGATATCTGCTGGTCTGGACCGATGGTACAGGGGATACCGTCAGCGGCCTGCATGCCAATTTCAAACTGGATGTAGCAGGGGAATCACTGGTACTCTTTTCGGCCAAAAGGGAGTTTATCGACTCCATCACCTTTCCAAGAATGTACGAGGATATCTCTTACGGGGTCTCGGCCGACGGGGAGTATGTGTTTTTCAGGAAACCCACTCCCGGCGCATCAAACCTCAATGCCGGGGAGTTCCTTGTATCTGGTAATGTGGTGATCAGCCCCCCTGCAGGTATCTATTCAACAGGGGTTTCGATTTCTATGGGGGCCAGCGGTAAAACCGGTGCGGTCCGGTACACCCTTGACGGATCGGAACCCGGACCCGATGACCCGGAATTCAGGGGAGGAGTCATCATCACTCAGAGTACGGTGGTCAGGGCCCGTCTTTGGACCGAGGGTGCCGAACCTGGCGAAGTCGCCACTGCCAGCTACATTATCCATGAGGACTTTGACCTGCCGGTCATCTCCCTGGCCACTGAGCCGGATGGTCTGTGGAGCGACCAGAATGGGATCTATGTAACCGGGACCAACGGAGTCACAGGCAATTGCAGCGAAATACCCCGGAACTGGAACCAGGACTGGGAAAGGCCCGTGAGCATGGAGTACTTCGATGCGGATGGACAATTGGGATTGCAAATCGATGCGGGAATGAAGATTCATGGGGGTTGCAGCAGGGGATTTCCCATGAAGTCACTGGGAATCTTTGCCAGGAGTGAATATGGACAGAGCATCATGAACTACCCCTTTTTCAGGGAGAAGGCCCTGGATGAATTCAAAGGTCTGATTCTGCGCAATGGAGGAAACGACTTCCAGTATTCATTCATCAGGGATGTTGTCATTCAGGCTACCGTTCAACCGGTTATGGATTTGGATTACCAGGCTTACGAACCGGTGCATGTTTACCTGAATGGTGAATACTGGGGAATCCACAACCTGCGGGAGAAGGTCAATGAGCACTGGATCACCTCCAACTATGGCATCCCGGCCGAGAACCTGGATTTTATCAAAAACGAATGGGAGGTGTTTACCGGAACCCGCGACGCATGGGATGACCTGACCCGTTACCTTGAAAATAATCACCTTGTACTGGGAGCTCCATACAGCGTGGTAGAGAGTCAGCTGGATATCAACTCCTACCAGGATTACCTGATCACCCAGCTCTTCATTGCCAACCGCGACTGGCCGGGCAACAATCAAAAATACTGGAGAGATCATGTGACCCAATCAAAATGGAGATACATCCTTTTCGACCTTGAATTCAGTTTTGGTATTTACGAATTCAACCCTGCCCTGGATATGTTCACATTTGCAACCAATGCGATCGGGGATGATTGGCCCAACCCCGCCTGGGCCACCCTGATGATCAGGCGACTGTTTGAAAACCAGGAGTTCCGGGAACAATTCCTGGCCAAGTATATGATGCACCTGAATACAACCTTTGCTCCAGAAAGGGTTATCGGCATCATCGACTCCATTCAAAACCATATTTACAATGCCTTTCCTGAACATCTCGCCAGGTGGAGATATCAATCCATGGCCGGCTGGGAAAGCCGGGTGGAGGAGTTGAGACAGTTTGCAAGGGTGCGCCCCGACTATGTCTGGAACAACATGAGGAGGTTCTTCTCTCTGGGTGAAATTGTGACCATGCATGTTGAACCAACGGGAGCGACCGGTCACATCAATGCCAACACTGTAGATGTTCCAGCAGAGGGTTTCACCGGAAAGTACACCGCAGGATCGAAACTGGATATCCGGTTTGATCCCAACCCGGGTTATCGATTCAGCCATTGGGAGATCAATTCCGGGAACATCTCCGCCTCCACCCTCCTGGCAAAAGGTTCCGTCTGGAGGTTCAACGATTCGGATACCTGGCCCGGGACCCAGTGGACGGCCACCTCCTATAATGATGCTTCGTGGCCATCCGGTAATGGCATACTGGGGTACGGCGACGGGAATGAATCAACCCTCCTGGATTTTGGTCCGGATGATCAGAATAAAACCACCACCTATTATTTCAGAAAAAACTTTGAGATATCGGATATCTCCCTCTATGATTCATTCGAAATCGGGCTTCTGAGGGACGATGGGGCGGTAGTTTACCTCAACGGGATTGAGGTGATCCGCGACAACATGCCTTTGGGAGCGATCGGCCACGATACGTTTGCAGCAACATTCGCTGGTGATCAGGACGAGACCACCTATTTTACCTTCCCGGTGGAGAAAAGTTATTTTACCTCCGGGTTAAACACCATTGCCGTGGAGGTCCATCAGAACAGCGGCACCAGTTCAGATCTGAAGTTCGACCTTGAGGTGAATGCCCGCATTCAGGGAGAATCAGGGATGAATGAATATATGGATAACCCGCTTAGCCTGAATCCCGGAACCGACATCACCATCAGGGCGGTGGCGGAGGTAGAACAACTTGAGCTGGATCTGCGGATCAACGAGATCATGGCCGATAATATCGGGGCTGTCCTGGATGAATACGGCAACGACAGCGATTGGATCGAGATCTACAACAAGGGGAAAACCATTGTGGATATGGCCGGACTCTACCTGACCGACGACCTGCAGAATCCCACCAAGTGGAGAATTCCGGGAGGTTCTCCCTCAAAGACCTCCATCGATGCCAATGGATACCTGGTCTTCTTCGCCGATGAAAACCCCTTGCTTGGCCCCTGCCACCTGGACTTCAAACTGAGCAGCAGCGGGGAGTCGGTGGGAATCTCCTACCTTTCGGGAACCAATGTGGTCTGGGTCGATTCCATCTCCTTCACCCGGCAGTATGCCAATCTATCCACCGGGTATTTCCCCGACGGTACCGGTAGCTGGGTTGAACTGGACCACACCCCCGGTTCAAAAAATGTGGAGGCCATCGTTTCGGTTCAGCCGCACCAGGTATTGAAGGTGATGCTCTTCCCCAACCCGGTCCGCGACCAGTTGAACATCATCATCACCACTCCTGACGGAAAACTGGAACAGATGGATCTGCACATCTGTGATCTCACCGGACGCAGAATCCTGAGTGAACAGAAACCGGCATGGGGGGGTGTCCTGAACGACCGAATCGACGTTTCGGCCCTGCCTGGAGCCATGTATATCCTGGTGATTGAAACCACCTCGGGAACCCACTCTTTCAGGTTTGTGAAAACAGAGCGATAGAACAAAACCGATCAGAGGGAGTCCAGGTATCTGGCCACTTCGGTATGACCACCCTTCGCAGCAAAGGAGGCTGCATTGTCACCGTCCACATCCTTAAGGGCCGTATCTGAACCGCCCTCCAGGAGTATTTTTACCACCTCCAGGTTCCCCTCTGCAGCGGCATGCATCAGGGGAGAGAAATGTTCGCCGGAGTCCACAACATTGGGCTCCGCGCCCTTTTCCAGCAATATGGTGACCGTTTCCGGAAACGGACCCGTGGCAGCGTAAAGCAGGGCGGTCCTTCCCTCCAAATCCCGTCTGTCGATAGCGGCACCGGCATCCAACAATCTCAATACGAGCTTGGAGTGGCCGTTAAAGGCGGCCAGCATCAGCGCTGTTCTTCCCTCTTCCTCCCTCCCGTTCACATCGGCACCCGACTCAAGGGCCCTTTCCACACCTGCCAGATCACCCGCCAGGGCAGCTTCATGCAGCTGCGCGACCAATCCCTGGGAGGAGACCACCCCAGATTCAGAGGATCCGGCAGTAATCTTTTCTGAGACAGGGTTTCCCTCTTTTCCTTTAACGGAACGGTTGCAACTGTAAAGAGTGGAGCCTAGAAAAACAGCAGTAATGGTAATCAGAAGGATTTTTCGTTTCATCTGGATTGGCGATTGAGGAGGCAATGTACAAAATATATATAGCTGCCGGATGTGATCGCAGCCGGAGATTAAGGAACCGTGGTTATTCATGAAAACAGAGGGCCCGGTTAAGAGCCACAATGGCTTTCCGGTAATCATCCCTGCATATTACAAACTGCATATTCACCTGCCTGAGCGATTGAGAAACAGCCTCCACATTGATGCCATTCTCAAACAGGGCGGCCGTGGCTTTGGCCAGTGATCCGGGCCGGGCAATGTTTGTTCCAAGCGCGCAAACCAGTGCAACCACCCGGTGCGTGACCTCATAGTAGAGACCCTTGAGTTCCATCAGCAAGGCAGGAGTCACATCTTTTTCCCAGAAGACCATGGTGATGCTGTTTGCATTTGTGGACTTCAGGATATAGGATAATCCGTGCCGCTGAATCACCTTCATCAGGTTCAGGTCATATCCCACCTGTCCCACCATAAATGGATCATGCACCTCGATGGCCGTCACCCGGTCTGTACCTGAGATAATCTCTACCTTCGACTCTTCTCCCTTATAATCACGGGAGATCAGGGTTCCGGGATGATCCGGCTCAAAGGTGTTTTTGATGCGGATGTTGATCCCTGCCACTTCCAAAGGCTTGGATGCCTTGGGATGGATTGCCTCCATACCGATGTCGGCCAGCTGATCGGCCACATTGAAATTGGTATTCCCCACCGGTCTTGACCATTCCACCCCCACGATGGCCGGATCGGCGCTGGAGAGATGGTACTCTTTGTGGATGACCGCCTCCACTGCGTTTACCTCCACCGCAATTTTGCTGAAAGTGACTTCCGAATACCCCCTGTCAAACTCTCTCATGATCCCTTCCGTACCTTTGGTATAACCGGTAACCACAGGGATGGTATTTGACCAGTCAATATCCATAAATGCCTTATGAATCCGCTCATCAATGGTCAGGTACTCGGTATCGTTAAACCCGCAAAGGTCCACGAAAGTGGATTTAAACCCGTTATTCCGGATGATATTCACCGAATTCCATGCCGAATGGGCCTCTCCAATGGAAGCCAGGATTTCCCTGGCTGCCAGTAATATGTTTTGTTTACTTACATAACCGGAGGACAACACCTCGTGAAGACTGACCAGGTAGTTCCCTGACTGCTGAACCCGCTGTGTAATAAACCGGTCTGCCTTCTCAAGATCCAGGCCGATCTCCTCCATTCCATGATTGATGGAAATCAGCCTCTCCAGCACCTCGTTGAGCGCAGCACCATAGTCAAGACCCTTCTCAAAAAGATCGTAAACCCCGGGCTCACCACTCTTTTTATGCTCCAGAAGCCAGTTGGTAACATGATTGTAAGCCGAAACCACAAAAATCCTGTGATAGGGATGATCTCCCGCGGCCTGCCTGATAATAATATTGTTTAAAACATCCCCAAATTTCGACATGGAGGTGCCGCCTATCTTATGAACCGAAAGCATATAATGGTGTTATAATAATAATCCGACAAAAATAATTCAATTCTTATAAACGTTTAAACTAAGAACAGCTTCTTTTCCCGATTGTTCTAACTTTATAACCAATGAGAACGATTTCCTTCATAAGCCTGCTCATGTTCATGGGCCTGATGAGCGCATGCATGAAGGATAAACCTGAAGCCCTCCCTGAAAATCTGGTATGGAATCCGGAGTTGGCCCTGCCTCTTGGATCAGATCGTTTGGGCCTGAACGCAGAGAGCGGTTTCGATACGACCCTGTTTGAATTTGCTGATATGATCGATTCAATACCCAAATGGGTCGAGGAAACTGTGACAGTTCTTGAGAGAACTTTAGATTTCGACCTGTCCCTGGTGTATGATCACATCGACTCCATCCACCAGGTCCTTTTCCGCGTCGGCATATTTAATGGCTTTCCCAATGAAATTTCGGCTCAGGCTTACTTCATGGATGCATTAAACCATCCCATTGACTCCATGTTTTCCGAGGGGCCCTTACCGGTTCCTGCAGGAATCCCAATAGGAAATGGTGAGACCATTCATCCGACGTTGGTAAGGAAAGATGCTCTCTTTGTTGCAGAGCGGATTGCTCCGCTGGAGTATGCCACGAAGATTCTTCTCAGGGCCGTGATCGCACATCCGCAAATTGATACCCTCCTGGTTCCCTTTTATCCCTATTACTCGATCGAAATGGAAATAGGAATGATGACTGACCTGACCATTGCATTTTGAGGAATCGAGCATCTTATATAGCACTTCTCACATGGATGTTTTTGCTGCTTTCATGGGGAGCCATTCTGGAGGCCCAGCAAGCCAATACCCTTTACCTGATGCATGCCGTTCCCCAGTCCAACCTGCTTAATCCTGCCGTTCAGATCCAGTGTAAGTACTATGTAGGAATCCCGCTCCTTTCGTCCATCTATTTCAACTATTCCAACACCGCATTTACTTACAACGATCTAGCCTCCACCAACACATGGAACATAAAGGGGGTCAGTAAGCAGATGCACCACAAAGACCTCTATACCGGGGAGGTTGAGTTGAACCTTCTCGCCTTTGGATACAGGCGCAAGTCCCTCTACTTTACATTTAACCTGACGGAAAAAGGCCAGGTATACCAGACCATCCCGGGTGACATGGCACAAATGGCAGTAAATGGAAACGGACCCGTTGTGGGAGAGACCGCCCGTTTTGACGGATTCAGGCCAGGAGGATATCATACCAGGAACTACTCCTTGGGTCTCTCCAAAGTTTTCGGACCCTATCTTACGGCCGGGATCCGTGCCAGGCTGCTGTTTGGCAAGGCAAATCTGAGCCCGGGTCCTTCCACGATTCGGGTGAACACCCGGGAGGATAACTTTGCACTTCTTACTGAGGCTGACTATACGCTGAATAGTTCATTCCCCATGACCATTCTCAAGGACGACGAGGGTAATATCACCGGAATCGATGTGCATGAAATCGACCCGGTGGAATACCTGATGAACAGGGGGAATGTGGGATTGGGACTTGATTTCGGTTTGATCTATAAATACAGTGATGAGATAACCCTTTCGGCCAGTGTGCTCGACCTGGCCCTTGTGAGGTGGAAAACTGACCTGAATAATGTGCGGGGTGAAGGAGTGTTTGAATATGCCGGAACCGACTTCAGCCAGGTAATCAATGCCGGGGATCTTGTGAACGAAATGGTTGACTCTCTAATAAATTCAATAGACTTTACAAGCACCACTAATCCCTATACCTATCTCCTCCCGACCCAGATCTTCCTGGCCGGTTCTTACCGCTACAGTGAAAAAATATCCTTTGGGATGGTGAACCGGAATGTGATCTACCGCAGCAAGCTTCACTCCTCTTTCACCCTTTCGGCCCAGGCTGCGCTTGCGGAAAAATTCACAGGATCGCTCAGCTGGTCCTATTTGAACAACAGCCTTTTAAATGTTGGAGTGGGGGTCGCCCTGCATGGGAAGGGCATTCAATTCCATATGGGTACCGACAACCTGCTGGGGTTTTTCTTCCCCTTCGATACCCGTACCCTCAACCTCAGGGCAGGTATAAACCTGATGCTTGGTTGCCCCCGGAACAAAAAAGAGAGGCTGCAGGAACAATCCTACGGTTTTCTTCCCAAAGGTGGAGAATGCCCTTACCCCGAGAAGCCGGAGAAAAAAGCAAAAAAGCAGAGAATGGTGGTAAGAAGGATCAATAAGATCTAGCCTGGATGATTCTGATGCCATCATTTGCAAAACAAATCTCATTTTTTGATGTTAGTGCAATAGCCTTTATCTGCAACAGATTAAAAAGTCATGAAACCTGTCCTCACCTATATCCGTCATTTCACCTCTCTTGCAGGGGTAATAATCCCCCTTTTGCTGGCTCTATCCTGTGAGTCTGAGCCTGCTGTTGTCACACCTGAATCGGCACTTGAAGCATACATGGGGACCGATGATGGTGCCTACCACTGGGAACTTACCGGAACTGTGGAATATGAAGGCTGTACGGCATACTCCCTTCTTCTGACCTCTCAGAAATGGCGTGAGTATACCTGGAAGCATACGCTTACGGTACTGGTGCCAATGGAAAATCATTATGATGGCGCATTGCTGTTTATTAACGGCGGACTGAATGAAAATGAGAATCCTGTGACAGGCTCAGGTGATGAATTTTTCAACATGATCTTCTCCCTTCTGGCCGTAAAAAACAAAGCGATAGTTGCGGTTCTCTGGCAGATCCCAAACCAGCCTCTTTTCAATGACCTGACTGAGGATGAACTTATCTCATACACCCTCAATAATTTCAGAGAGGATGGAGATTATACCTGGCCCCTGTTATTTCCCATGGTCAAATCTGTTTCCAGGGCCATGGATGCGGTCCAGGAATTCTCCTCAGAACAACTGAACCACCGGATAAAGAGTTTTATAGTCTCCGGTGCATCCAAACGGGGATGGACGACCTGGCTCACGGCATCACAGGATGAGCGGGTGAGCGCCATTGCCCCTGTGTCGATCGATATTCTCAATATGCCTGTGAACCTGGATTACCAGTTGAAGGTCTGGGGCAATTACAGCATTCAGATCCAGGACTATGTCGATCTGGGTATTCCACAGTCGGCGCATTCAGAAACGGGACGTGCCCTCACCACGATGATCGATCCCTTTTCATACAGGAATAGCCTTACCATGCCCAAGATGATCTTTATCGGGACAAATGATGAATATTGGCCGGTGGATGCCGTCAAACATTACCTGGATGATATTCCCGGTGAGAACTTCATTCACTATGTCCCAAATGCAGGACATGATCTGGGGTATAAACAGCAGGCTCTGTCAGCCCTGAGCGCATTCTTCGGAAGATCTCTGACCGGAGGCCCCTATCCCGTATGCAAATGGAGTGTCACACCATCGGAGAACGGAGTCATGCTTGCAGTGAAAGCATCTGTTAACGAGCTCCGGAAAACACTCCTTTGGATGGCTGATTCGGAGGATCGTGATTTTCGCGATGCCACTTTTGTCAGCAGCGACCTAAACGGTAATTCCGGTGGTGAGATTCAATTAATGGTTGATTTTCCCGAATCGGGATTCCGTGCATTTTACGTGGATCTGGTTTACAGTGATCCCAATGGTGGTGAGTATTCCAAAAGCACAAGGATGTTTGTGGCAGATACGGAACAGGTATTCGAAGACTGACCGGAACTACCGACAGGTTGGGGAGAGCTTCTTTTCCATGAAACGAGGATCAGAAGCCTCTGTGAAATAACTTTCAATATAGCTCCTCGGCCTCGAGGAAGAGCAGCTGCGCGATGATCAGGTTGGCCACGTGGTCCTCGATGGCATCGCCGAGGAAGATGATGCGGTCCTTCAGCAGCCGGCTGTAGATGTCGTACGCGCGCTCACCACGGCTGGAGGACTCGATCACCATCGGGACCAGCATGCCCGTGGTCTGTCGGGCAGCCTCCACGGCCTGCGACACGCGGGGGACCCGTGCTCGCTGGCTCATGCCTCGTCCTCCCCTTCCACGCCGGCACCGGCGTGGGTCAGCTCCTCGACCGCCTCGGCGACGGCGTCGGCCGGAGCCTCGTCTTCGTCGTGACGGTGGCCATGCTGGTGCTGCACCCGCTCGAACTCTGGGTGGGCCTCGATCCAGCGGTCGGCGAGCAGCTCGATCACCTGCGA
>JAWOHR010000187.1:0-12151 GCA_046485075.1 Bacteroidales bacterium | reverse complement strand
CAGGTTAATCCCGATAAGAACAGTATCCAGTTCTTGTTTTTCGACGACCCACCAAAATGTTTGGATCATCTCTTTCAGACTTCCACCGCCATAGGTCATATTTGCCCATTTGGAAGGGTCCAAAGTATAATATAATGAATTAGACCTGGAATCTCCCAGTAAAATGTTTCTGCGGGGATTATGCTCAAAATCCAATAACTTATACATATGAGGGGCTACCTCTTCTGAGATCGATTTTTTAACTGAAGCATCAACAAGTTTTGACACGTTTAAATAGTTATAGGGGTCGATCAAGGCAATAATTATTAAATAGGTCGCCAGGGTGATAGAAATGATTCCAATATTTATTAAGAACTTTCTCATTTGAGTTAAAATTGGAAGTAAATGAACTGCTGCTCCACACCATTCATCATGAAGCAGGCAATGATCAGAATGTAGTAAATACTCCATCTTAAATACAAGGGGACTTTATCCCTTTCCAATTGGAGGCCATGTTGCTTTTCTCTTTGCAGCCATTCTATTATTATGAAAACGAAAATACTGACTGTCAGGTAAATGATGTGGCTTCCTGTATTTATGGCCCAAAGATCTTTAATTGGTGATTTTATAAGTGAAGGGGAGAAAATCTTTTCAAGATATCGAATGGCATGATCCACAGAATCCGCCCTGAAAAATATCCATGCTAAAATAGTGAGGCAAAAGGTGCTGAACATCTGGAGAAGCTCTTTGAAATTGGGCATAATCCTTCCTTCAGCAACTGTGTCTGTATTTGTACGGTTCTTATTGAGTAACAAAAGGGGTAGAAAGTACAGAGCATTTAAAAAGCCCCAGACCAGGAATGTCCAGTTTGCACCATGCCAGAATCCGCTCACAATAAAAATGATGAAGGTATTCCTGATTTTCATCCAGATGCCTCCGCGGCTACCTCCTAGTGGGATATACACATAATCTCTGAACCATGTTGTCAGTGAAATATGCCATCTTCTCCAGAATTCTGCAATATCTCTGGAGAAGTATGGGAAGTTGAAATTCTGCTTTAGATTGAAACCGAATAAACGGGAGGTTCCAATTGCAATATCCGAGTATCCGGAAAAATCACCATATATCTGGAATGCAAAAAAGATCGCTCCAAGGACTAGTGTACTCCCTGAATAGTCAGCATAATTTTGAAAAATATCATTGGCATATACGGCAGCATTGTCAGCAATCACAACTTTCTTAAACAGACCCCATAAAATTTGCCTCATGCCATCCGTAGCCCTGGAATAGTCAAATTCTCTCATTTTGTAAAACTGGGGAAGAAGGTTAGTGGCTCTTTCAATCGGACCGGCAACCAGTTGAGGGAAAAAACTTACAAAAGCAAAAAAGGAAACCACATCCCTGGTGGGTTCAAGTTTTCTGCGGTATACATCAAGGGTATAGCTTAATGTCTGGAAAGTATAAAAGCTGATGCCAACCGGCAGAATAATATTTAGTCGGCTAGGCTCGATGTGCCCGCCTAATAACGTAAATGCCTCTGAGAAGCTCTCCGCGAAGAAATTGAAGTATTTGAAAAAACCCAGAAAACTAATGTTTACGAGGATGCTGATCGTCAGAAGCCCTTTTCTTTTCTTTGGATCATCGGTGCCTGAAAGAATCCGGCCAACTATGAAATCCACAAAGGAACTAAATACTATTAAGGATAAGAAGCGCCAGTCCCACCACCCATAAAAAAAATAACTTGCTACAACGATTAAGGCATTCTGGTGTTTTAGGTTTTTATTAACCACAAACCAATATAAAACAAAGACGATTGGCAGAAATATGGCAAAATCAATAGAATTAAACAGCATGTTTAGCGAATTAATAAAATCTACAGTATGCGAAGTTAAGTGATAAGGCTTAAATCAGGTTTTTCTTTTTAACGAATTCCCTGTAAAAAGGTTATGCCTAGTGGATGCTTATTTGCTCCAGTACTTTTGCCAGGTAGTTCCCTGCCCGGGCCTGGCTTCGGGTTTGATATCCACGTAAATAATCGTATCTGCATCTACCCCGTATGGTGCCTGGGCCACCTCTGTGCCGCCCGGGCCAATGACCATGGAGCAACCGATCCCCTTCCAGCCCTTCCATGGTCCCCCTGTCATCCAGCCCACATTGCTGCAACTGGCAATCCAAACCCGGAAATCTTTTGCAATGGGTTTGTAGGCATCTTTCCACATTCCCCCATAGGGATCCTTTAAATGGTCATGATCGGCAACCACGGCCCAGCTGCTGGGGGAGAGGATCACGCCGGCTCCCATATAGGCAAGTGAACGGGTCAGTACAAAGCCATCGGTAACGGCATCGGCACAGATCAACAGCCCCAGGGTACCATACTCGGTGTGACAAACATTAAGTCTGTCGCCCAGGGTGTAGTAGGGATGACCGATATCCAGTTCGTTGATTTTCCGGTGGAGCAGGATCACTTTACCTTTGGGATCGACAATGACTGCCGAATTATAAACTTTATCACCCTCCTTCTCAATCAAACCTGAGCATATATAGAGGTGATGTTTGGTGGCCATCTCTGAAAGGAACTTGCAGGTCTTACCCCCGGGAACCGGCTCGGCTTCAGTGAGGGCAGAAGGATCGGTCCAACCCAGGTCCATGGCCTCCGGAAGCAGGATGAATTGCGCCCCTCCTTCAGCGGCTTCAGCAATCATCTCCCCTGCATGGGCCAGGTTTGCCGTGCGGTCACCACCCACCACTTGCATCTGGCAGAGTGCGAGCCTGAATGACCCGGTTGCTCCATACTGCTCCTGCCCATTGGCAATGGCAACATGGAGCAGCTGAAAAACAACCATGATCCTGATTGAACGGGAAAGAACCATGTGATTCAAATCAGATTTTGAAAAAGATCTTTCTTAGGTATAACCAGTAGCAGAGGCCCCAGGCAAGGGCCAGGACTACCAGGGAGTTTACAAAAAGTGCAAGGGTTTCTCCTGCCCCGAGATGTATCATCCCATCGGTTATAAAAGCCCCGGAAAAGTCCACCAGCCACTGGCTGCCAGCGGTATTCATGAAAAGGTAGATGAAAATGGGATTCATCCCCACAATGGCAAAAAACCAGGTCCATCTCTTTGCCCCTTTTATATCCACAAGCCAATAGAATAAAGCCAGGGTCAGTAGAGCCCAGCCACCGGAAGCAAGCACGAAGGAGGCTGTACAGATGCGTTTGATAATGGGATCAATGCCTGACCAGTTCAATAGATAACCCGCCAGTAATGCCATACCTCCGTAAATCAGAAGCAACTGGACCTTGGTCCATCCCGATTTTGAGGATGCAAGCAGTTTCCCCGCAAGAACACCCCAAATGGTATGAGCCGCGGTTGGAATGAAATTGATGGCCACCCAGCCTCCCCCGTTATTGATCTTACCCATCAGGATCATGTCCATAAATGACCCGAAATTGTGGTCCTTTACAAAGGGCTGATCATATCCGGGGATGCCGGTGTAGCGGTAGAGTGCCTCTGTGAGTAACAGTAAACCTATGGAGACCAGTAACTGTGTAAGCCCTGGCAGGCGCATGATGGCATAGGCTATTAAAATGGTTACAGAAAGCTGCACGAGAACATTCCAGAGTTCCCATACCAGCTTCCCCCTGTATCCAATGTGAAGTCCTACACCAAATACAAGTAAAAGGAGGCACCTTTGGAGGATATGCAGGGTAATTTTCCGGCGGGAATCACCCCTTTGCTCCCTTTTGGTCACAGAAAACCACATGGCCACTCCCACGATAAACATGAAATACGGCTGTACCAGATCCCAGAACCTGAGTCCGTTCCAGGGGTGATGGTGAAACTGGATTGCAAGGGTATTCATCAATGTGCCCGGTACGGTTGCCTCCAGCCAGGTCTGATACAGCCCGGCTCCCTCGGCGACCAGCAGGAACATGACCAGGCCTCTGAACAGATCCAGGGAGACCAGCCGATTGTTGATGCTTTTAACATCGGTCTTCTTCAGATTCATCACCGGAGGGGTTAGGTTTCTTTAATTTTTCTTCCCAGCCATGGGATTGCGCCCGCAAACCAAAGGATGGTGCCCAGGAAAATATAGCTCTTCATTTTTTCCGGTTCCATGACACCCAGGTAAAACAGGATGGAGGGCAACAGGACCAGCACCAGTCCGGCCAGTCCGGCCAATTGATAGATCATACGCATTATGATGCAGTTTGAATGGGTTTCTGATAAAACTTACTGAATAACAGGTATACACCCAGCGAAACAATCCATACCGGGAATGGAAGGAAATAGAGTTCAATGTGAAAGTAGAAATTCATGAAAAGGGCAACTGCCAGCATCAGGACCCAGGTAGCTGCGGCAGCAAGGTTGAAGTTGATCTTTTTTTGTTCGGCATAGTAGGGTTGAAGCCCCAGTCGCGGGATGAAATAGAAATCTGCCAGGATCACAGCGCCCATAGGAATGAGAACCAGGCCGTAAAGGGCTACAAAATCGAGCAACTTCATAACCAGGGCAGGAAAAAGTGCCGCCACTGTGGTAATGAATCCGGCCAGCAGTGTCACTTTCCACCGTGACCAGCCCGATGCCACCTGCAGGGCCATCCCTGCACGGTAGAGGGTGGGATTGGCAGTGGTCCACCCGGCGATCACCACGCAGATGGCTCCCGCGATGCCAATGGCTTCATAGGCCACTACGCCGGGAGCATCTGAATTTGCGGCAGCATAAAGGATTCCGGAAGCGATCCATGCCACGTAATGGCCGAGGAACATGCCCACAGCCGATGCAAAGCCATACTGCCACTTCCGGGCGTAACGCAGGATCGTAAGGTCGGACATTCCCAGGTGCATGGCTGCATTTGCGAACCAGGAAAAGAAAATCACATGCCAGATGGTAAATTGTGACTGGCCCTCTTTTGCTACCCCTGTCCATATCCTATCCCCTGCAACTTCCCAGAAATTTGAGGCACCAGGGGTAACCCCAAGTTTGGGTAGCACTGCGATGGCAGCTGTCACGAAAATGAGGAACATCCAGGGGGCAGCGACTTTTGAGAATCGTGCCAGAGCATCAAACCCAAGAATGGCCATGGTCGTAATCACCAATCCCACACCCAGAACGGTCAGTACCCATCCAATGCTATTGGGAAACATATCCTGCAGGGAGGGCATCTGAATACCAAAAGGGATGCCCACGGCAGTGGCTGCAACAGCCACCATTGCTCCTGCCAGGAAGCAAAACATCAGTGCATTGACGATATTATAAATAAAAACAAGTGTGGAGCCACAGATTTTTTTCAACTGCCAGTAGAGAGACAACCTTACCTTCACTGCTATGGGGGCTGTCAGAAATGCCCAGCTGCATACGGCAAGGATATTCCCGATTAGTCCACCAAGGAACATATCCCTTACTGAAACGCCGTGCGCAACAAAAAGCATTCCGATCACAAATTCGGTACCAGCCACATGTTCACCGGCATACATTCCAAGGAAATTTCCGATTCCCTGGAACCGGTTCCTGGTTACGGGTTCCCTGTCAAATTCATAGAGGCTGTCGAGCCGTTTTGCGATGGTTGAGGCATTACTCATTTTTCAAAGCAAGATAGGGGTCTTTCCCATGCGGCACAATGTACATTCTGTGACAATCGTTGCACTTTTTGAACCATGGATCAGATTTTTTTTCGTATTTCAGAGGGGGAATGTCCGGTCTTTTTTTTGAAAATCCGGCTGAAATAGTGAATGGACTGAAAGCCGAGATTGGAAGCGATCTCTTTGACACTCTGGTCGGTATATATCAGAAGTTCTTTTGCTTTTTGTATCTTCAGATTGAGGTGATACTGGACCGGTGCAAAACCTGTATACTGTTTGAACATCTTTCTGAAGTAGGAGTAACCCATGTGATAATTTTCTGCATAAAGTTGGAAGTCCATCTTTTCCTCCACCTTCTCCCTGAGTTCAAAGCAGGCGCTCCGGATGATCTTTTCGACTCTTTTTCCAGAGAAATTCTTCTGTTTCTCCAGCGAGACCATGTAGCCCAGTATATTCATTACCATGGCTGAAGCCACCTGCTGAAACCCTGGTTTTTCTTCCAGGACCATCTCAAAGATTTTCAGATAGATATCGATAAATTCCTCCCGGTGACCGATTTGCAGTACGGGTCGGTTGAAAAAGAATCTTTCAAGGTTCAGGTGGTTTCTTGGGATAGAGCCGTCAAAACCTAGATAGTTTTCCGTCCATCCAACCCCTCTCAGGGGGCGATAGCGGTGCCAGACGCCGGGCCTGGTCAATAAAAGGGAGCCCGGTTTCACGGAAAATTTTCCGGTCTCCGTTTCATAGACCCCTGAACCTTTTGTAATGTAATTGATCTGGAATTCATTGAGTACCCTGCCTTTATCCCAGTAAAAGTAGTAATCGGAAGGATGGTCGGGATTGGGATAAGCAGGCATGTTGGGCGGAATCCTGGTTTTTCCGGCCACATTCAGAAAGATTCCCCATTGCCGGTCCTCTTCTCCCGGGGTCAGGTATTTGAAAAAATCCTGCATCGGATAAAAGTAATAAAAACTAATCGCAAAAAGTGCAACAATATGATCAATTAAGCCATTGACCCGGCATTATAGAAGGTGTAATTTTATCACAAAACGGGAAAAGTATGAAATCAGAAAACGCAATTGAACAGGCATACTTTCTGGCCCTTGAAGCCTATGCAGAAATCGGTGTGGATGTTGAAAGGGCGATGAAGCTTCTCGAGGGAGTTGAGATCTCCCTGCATTGCTGGCAAACCGATGATGTGGGTGGATTTGAAACACCTGATGCCCGGCTGATGGGAGGGGGGATTGCAGTCACCGGCAACTATCCCGGAAAGGCGACTTCCATTGAGGAGATGCGCAGGGATCTTGAGAAGGTATTCTCCCTGATTCCGGGAAAAATGCGACTCAACCTGCATGCAAGTTATGGTGAATTCGGGGGCGAATTTGTAGACAGGGACCAGATTGAACCGTATCATTTTCAGGGATGGATCGACTGGGCGAAGGGAATGGATATGGCACTGGATTTCAACTGTACCTGTTTTTCCCATCCAAAAGCAAAGGACGGTTTTACCCTTTCAAATAAGAAAGAGGAGATCCGGAGCTTCTGGGTGGAGCATACCCGGCGGTGCAGAAAGATAGCAGCTGAAATGGGAAGGCAGCTGGGTAAAACAACGATTCATAACATATGGATTCCTGATGGAACCAAAGATGTGCCGGTCGACCGGTATACACACAGGGCCCTGCTAAAGAGATCACTGGATGAGATTTTTGAGGTGGAATACCCTACATCGTTGGTGAAAGATTCACTTGAAAGCAAACTTTTTGGCATAGGGGCCGAGTCTATGACCGTTGGTTCGCACGATTTCTACCTGGGCTACGCCGTAAAGAATAACAAGCTGATCTGTCTGGATAATGGTCATTTCCATCCCACCGAGCAGGTCGGGGATAAGATATCTGCCTGTCTTCAGTTCGTGGATGAGCTGATGCTCCATATTACACGGCCGGTCAGGTGGGACAGTGACCACGTGGTTACGCTCAGCGATGATGTGATCATGATTGCACAGGAGATCATCCGTTCCAATGCATTGGACAGGGTACATATCGGACTCGACTTTTTCGATGCCAGCATCAACCGCATCGGCGCCTACGTGGTGGGAACCAGGGCCGCTCAACAGGCCATGCTGATTGCACTTCTTGAACCCGTTGAAATCCTTCGGAATTACGAGGAGATGGGACAAAATTTCGAACGTCTTGCCATGATGGAGTTGTTGAAGACAAAACCTTTTGGGGCAGTATGGGACTTCTATTGCATGAGAGCCCGAGTTCCGGTGGGAGAGGCCTTCATTGGAGCCGTTCAGGAGTATGAGAAAAACACATTGTCAAAAAGGAGGTAGAGTGATGAGCGGAATGAAAAAATTGATCGACATCTCCAGGTATTATGGGGATAATCCGGCTTATGTAATTGCCGGCGGAGGGAACACCTCATTCAAAGATAAGGACCGGATATGGATCAAAGCCAGCGGAATACCCCTGGCAGGTATCGATGAGAGCGGGTTTGTCTGCCTTTCAAGGGAGAAACTGGGGAAAATGGAGACGAAAAGGTACAGTGATGAACCCGTTGCAAGGGAGGAAGAGGTAAAGGCGGATATGAAAGAGGCTATCCTTTCACCCGAACATTTGCGTCCCTCGGTGGAGACCTCACTGCACAACCTGATCGGTTACGCTTTCGTGATCCATACCCACCCCACCCTGGTGAACGGAGTGATGTGTTCCGTTAAGGCCAGGGAGGAGGTGGAAGTGCGGTTTGGATCGGATGCCCTCTATGTTGAATACACCGATCCCGGGTTTATCCTGTTTAAAAAGCTGCAGCAGCGGATCGGAGATTACCGGCAAAGGAACGGGAAATCTCCGCAAATTGTCTTCCTTCAAAACCATGGTGTATTTGTGGCAGCGGATACCATTGAAGAAATCCGGACGCTCTATGCTTCCATTGAGGATCGGATTAAACTGGGTAAGAATCTGGATTTGCCCCCCTTCACGCAAAGCGTTTACCAGTCTGAGATTACAGAGGCCATAGCATACTATTACGGAACAAGGGGAAGGCTGACAAAGTCGGTCCGAAGTAAACTGGTGGAACATTTCAGCCAGGATATCGACCATTACCTGAAGGTCTCAAAACCATTTTCACCCGATGTCATCGTTTATTGCAAATCGCAATACCTTTTCCTGGGCAAAGGGATGGATATGGAGCTGGTCATATCAGCCTGTGAGCAGTTTGAGGAGACAAATGGTTACCCGCCCAGGGTCGTTGTGGAAGAGGGGGGAGGGCTGACTGCCATTGAGGAGAATTTGAAATCAGTGGAAACTGTCCTGGAGGTGTATACCGACCTGATGAAGATCAGTTACCTGTCGGAACGTTTTGGCGGTCCGCATTTTATGACCCCTGAACAGATCCGTTTCATAGATAACTGGGAGGTCGAACACTACCGGAGGAGAGTGGCCAAGGGATCCCGGTGATGAAGGAAGAGGTGATCCTTATATTCGATGTGGGAAAAACCAACAAGAAGGTGACCCTTTTTGACCGGGATCTGAAAATTCTTCACGAGGAGGAGACCCGCTTTGAAGAGACGGCAGATGAGGATGGATTTCCGTGCGATGATGCTGTCCAGCTGGAATCCTGGGTTAAGAAGTCAATACTGGACTACTCCCATTCAGAGAAATACACACTTAAAGGGGTCAATTTTGCAACCTATGGTGCATCCCTGGTATACCTGGATGAAAAGGGGAGGCGGGTTGCACCGGTCTATAACTACCTGAAACCGCTTTCTGGTCAGTGGCTTGAAGCGTTTTACAAATCCCATGGAGGTGTGGAGGAGTTCTCGCGAAGAACGGCATCTCCTGCCCTGGGCATGCTCAATTCAGGACTTCAGGTGCTCTGGTTAAAAAGGGAAAGACCCGAACTGTTTGGCAGGGTTCACCATATCCTGCACCTGCCCAATTACTTTTCTTTTCTGGTGACCGGCCGGATCAGCTCCGAATATACCTCCATCGGTTGCCACACTGCCATGTGGGATTTTGAGGGTATGACCTATCACCCATGGTTGAAGGAGGAGGGGGTGGTACTGCCCCAACCGGTACAAGTATCAGAGACCCGGCTGATAAAGGTGGGAGAAGCGGCCTTTGAAACCGGGGTTGGGATCCACGACAGCTCCTCCTCCCTTGCACCCTACATCCTGGCCCCTGGTGACCCTTTTGTCCTGGTCTCAACCGGAACCTGGTCCATCACCATGAATCCCTTTAATCCCGAGCCTCTTACTGATTCCGAGCTGAAGCAGGATTGTCTCTGTTACATGGCTGTGAATGGAAAACCGGTAAAGTCCTCCCGGTTTTTCCTGGGGCATATTCATGATGTGCATACGGGAATCATGGAGGCTCATTTCGGGGAGGAGCCGGGAAGTTATAAGAGGGTCCGGCCCGCTCCCGGTGAATTGAGGCGGTTATGGGGTGCAGCAGAAAAGCGGGTATATTTCTTCAGAAAGGGGATCCCGGCCGATTCCCCCGGCCTGCAGTCAGAACTTTCGGTTTTCAGCACCTTCAGGGAGGCATATGTATGCTTTATGCACGATCTGACCAGGCAGGCTGTCCGTTCTGCAAAACTGGTCATAACAGAAACGGATCCCATCAAACGGCTTTATGTAACAGGCGGATTTGCCAAGAATCCCTTTTTCACCGGGTTCCTCTCACTGGCATTTCCGGGGTATACCCTTTTTACCTCTGAAGTGGTAAATGCCACCTCCCTGGGAGCAGCCCTTGTCATTGCCGGGAAGGTATGGCCGGGATTCAGCCCTTTCCGTGAGTTGGGTTTGACACAGGTAATCGTTTAAAAGTAAATATGGAATTCCATGAAAAAACTGGATACAACACTGATACACGCCAGTATAGTTCAGGTAAACTGCATTCACGCTTACATCGTCTGTGATGTTGGCTGTTATATTAATCGTATCAAAGACATTAGCCGAAGTAACAGGAGTGGGGGATATTTCTGGGGGCGTGGTGTCGGTTGGGAAGTCTGGGTATCTTTTGTAATAAATTTCAGGATTCCCATCACGCTGGTCCACCCAGACGACATGTTTTTTAGAGTTCGATATAGCTATTTTCGGCGCACCTGAGATATAACCATCAACTTCAGTCAATCTCGTATCATCTCCCCAATTAATTCCCCCATCTGTCGAATTCTTGAAATAAAGTTCTGGTGTAGAGTCATCGTCTCTATTGTCATTCCAAAAGACCCAGGCTTCGTCACCGTCCACACCAATATCTGGTGCATACGAACCGTTATTAGGACCAGTTAATAATGTCGGGGTGCTCCAACTGAGGCCATTGTTTGTTGAATTACGATAATAAAGCCTACATGCCGGGCCTGCTTGTTCATTCACCCACACAGCGTGAATGTTTGAGCCATTAATTGTCATGGCCCCCTGTAAAACTTCATTAGTAGAAATTAATCGTGCATCTCCAAAATTATCTTGCCCATCGTCCCATGTAACTCCATTATCTCTAGAACGGATATAGTAAAGGCCAAATGATCCTGTTCTATCATCAACAAACGTGACGTGAATATTGGAACCATTGGCAGAAATTCCAACAGGTGCGGAGGAAAAAGGTGCATTTGTCAATCTTATCTCTCCCTCCCAAGTTATTCCTCCATCAAGGCTTCTATTATAGTAAATTTCGGTATTTGGAAAGCCATTCCTCTCATCCACCCAGATGACATGCAAATTAGAATTGTTGACAGCGATTTTCGCTCCTTCTGAGTTGAAACCATCGTTTGATGAGATCATTTTAGGAGTACCCCAGGTGCCACCAGAGTCTGTGGAATTGCCGTAATATATTTCACCAATTGAAACCTCGTTCCAAACAGTATGAATATTATTGTTGAATAAATCGACATCAGGGTTATCCGCCATTAAAGGGCTATTAGATACATTGACAAATTGGTTCCATGTCCTTCCACCGTCATTCGATTTTGTATGAACAATCTGATAGTCCGAACCGGAAACATATGTATGCCTCCAAACAACATGTAAATCATTTCCACTCAGAGAAAAACTGCACTTTGAATCACCCATTGAGCTATTACTCAAATTAATATGGTCACTCCACCCAACAGGAAACCCTGTTTTTTTCTCTTTTATAATCAAAGATTGATAAAACGGTGCGAACAATAATAAGATTAAACCTATCGCCAAAACCGTCGAAATTATTCTCTGCCCTATTCTTCCTATCATCAATTGAAGATATAGTTCTTCCCCATAATAATCGTTTCGACCGACATTCTTAAATACGCCCGTGCGCATATATTTCGCTATGAAAGTTGAGGGGATAACGGAGGAATTATAATGGACGGAAAAGGTCAGAAAATTATGAGCTTGATTATAACCGTTGTGATGCTTTTCAGCACGCTGGCAATTGTTGGGAATACGACAGCAACACAGCCCGATGATGTCCCGGCTGATGGAGGCGAGAACGGTATCCCAGACGTTCAAATTACAGAGTTAAGAGCCGAAACGCCTGTCATATATCTCGACCAAAATAACCGCCTTGTTCTATCAGTTTCCAATCAAGGCAATGCAATCGCCTTGAAGGTAACCGC
>JAWOHR010000177.1:0-7867 GCA_046485075.1 Bacteroidales bacterium | reverse complement strand
GTTCAGATTCTGGCTGGGGTTAGTTTGGGGGCGGATATAGGTATTAGAGGGTTGCCCGGTGGAGGGTTGCCCTGTCGAGGGCCGTACCTCTCCAGTCGATGGCCTGGTCTGCCCGGTAGAGGGTTGCCCTGTCGAGGGCCGTACCTCTCCAGTCGATGGCCTGGTCTGCCCGGTAGAGGGTTGCCCTGTGGAGGGTTGCCCTGTGGAGGGCCGTACCTCTCCTGTGGAGGGCCTGGTCTGCCCGGTGGAGGGCCTGGTCTGCCCGGTGGAGGGCCGTACCTCTCCTGTGGAGGGTCTGCCCACAGTGTTATCCACCCTGTTCCAGTTATCGCCTTCCTTCCGGTACACATTCCCGTTTCTGTCGGTGTAGACGTTGTTATCCCGGTTGGCCGGTTGGGCTAAAGGTTTTGATCGGTCGGCCGCTGCAATTTTATTCCCTGTTTTAGGATCATAATAGGTATCCCCGGTACGGGTCACCCCCTGCGGTCGGTTCTTATAAACATTATTGGATGCCGGATTCTGATTGCTATAGGGGGTTGGCCTGCCGTAGCCCGGTCTATACCCACTGTTTCCCTGGTTGCTTCCTGCATAATAGCCGGCCCTGTAGCCATTGGAATAACTATGATGATAGCCATAATGGTAGCCATGCCTGTAACCGGCCGGACCCCAGTACCCGTAATAGGGTGCCCCCCAACCCACGGTCATCCATCCGTAAGAGACCCCGTATGTGAATCCCCATCCCGTGTATGGGTTCCACCGGACATTGTAACCATAGGTCACCGGCCTGGGGTAATAATAATTGCCATACCAGGGGCTGTAATAATAACCAGTCCCGTAGTAAACACAACCATGATATGCATAGGAGTTCACATAACCGGGGGTATAACCCACATATACAACCTCAGGAGTAGATTCGTAAATGTAGACATACTTCACATTATAGACCGGCGATTCCGGAGGAATCTCCTGGACCGATTCGGGAACAACCACACTTACCATCCATGGTCCGTTGGGAGAATCGGACTCGAACCATATGGCATTGTCACAACAGTAATACCGGTTGTCGATGAGCAGTACCGATTTATCGGTATTGACGGCATATTTCATTTGGGTATCCTTAACCGACTCAAATTTTGGTTTTCCGTCGTAGGTAACTTCCAGTTTAGCCTCCCTCCGGTCCACTTCGGCTGTCTGAGGAATCTGGTTCTCCAGTAAAGCCTCCTTTGCCTCCTGGGTACCTGCCACGCTGGCCCTCACAGAACCCATGTCAGAGTGTGCAGGGATATCTGAAAAGACAGCAGGAACCTGGTTCGGTTCCACAAAGCTCCAGGGACCTCTGTCCAGCGATTTTGAACGATACCATCTGCCTGCCACAAGTACAAAGTACTCCTGTGTTTCAATGTTCATCAGGATGTCGTCTGCAGTATTGGTCATATAGAGAACCGAAGTTCCCTCTATGGGTGCAAAATCGGGCTCACCATTCGATTGAAGCAATTCGGCAGGTGTTGTCCTTAGAATAATAGCCGGGATAATCTCACTATCCTCCGATCCGTCCTGCCCCGTGTCCAGAGCCTCCTTAGCAAGCTCTTCCAGCTTCCCGGGAACCTTCTCTGTATATTTCCACTCAGCACCATTCGCGGAGTTGTACCAGTGTTTCCCGCCATTGATATAGTAGATTCCCTTTTTTGTATCCTTCACCAGAAAAAAAGGAGTATTGACCACTTTTTCATATGGGGTCTTCTCAATCTCCTGGAAGATAGGGTCTCCATCTACCATGATCAGTACCGACGGGATCGTGGTAAAGATGATCTCAGGGGGGGCGTTGTTCAGGCCCGACGAAAGCTCCATTGAAGTCTCGTTCATATCCAGATCGGCCAGCAGTTCATCCAGCGATAATATAATTTCCCATTGGGGAACCTCATTCTCGATAAATTGGCTCAGCTGCTCAACCTTCTCATCCTCCATATCCGGAAATTTCGCTGCAGTAACCTCCATATCCAGCAACTGGACCATTCTTTCATCCCTGTCGGTGGATATGACACAGTCAAACCACATGGCACCAAAAACCGGACTTTCATAATCCTTATTGGTCACCGATACCGCTGACCTGGCTTCCATCCTGTTGGCAGTAAGAGACTCAACCTGGGGTTGGTAAATAATCACTTTGATGTCATCCTTCTCGATTTTCTTTGGCCAGTCCGTCTGGCTCTGGGAAAGGAGTGCCAGCGGGAATAAAAGGATAAACAGGGCTGCAACAAATTTGCTTTTTGGATATGGTTTCATCGCTATCTGTTTTATTTTGAGACAAGTTAATCTTTTTATGGGTGACCAAAGCCGGTTAAACATTGATTTTTTCAACCATTGAAACGTTGAATAAAAGGGTCAGTATATTCATTGGAATACAGCCGGGCTTTGTTACATTAGCAAGCCATATTTTTTTTGCCGGATGACTGACCACAATCCAACCCCAAGAAGGTTAATCCTTCTCATCGTCCTCATTACCTCCTTTATCAATCCTTTTTTGGGAGCAGCCATTAATATTGCGCTTCCGGCCATCAGCAAAACCTTCTCCATGGGTGCAGTCGGAATGAGCTGGGTGGCCATGGCCTTCCTCCTCTCTTCAGCAGTATTCCTGGTACCGATGGGTAAACTGGCCGATATCAATGGACGAAAGAGGATTTTCTTCATCGGCAACATCATCATCGTCCTCTCCTCCATCCTTTGCGCTCTCTCACCCTCTGGTGGATTGCTGATCCTGTTTCGGGGCATACAGGGAATTGGGAGTGCCATGGTTTTTGGAACCGGGATTGCCATCATCACCTCCGTATATCCTCCGGGTGAACGAGGCAAAGCCATTGGCATTACAGTCACATCGGTCTATATCGGACTCTCACTGGCTCCATTCCTGGGGGGGATTCTCACCCAGTATCTGGGATGGCGATCCATTTTCTATGCCATCGTTCCGTTCGAGGTGCTGGTTATCTGGATCACCTGGCGATATATCAACCAGGAGTGGGCCGATGCAAAGGGAGAGAAATTCGATCTGCCCGGGTCGCTGATTTATCTTCTCTCCATGTCGGCATTCATGTTTGGATTTTCACGACTGCCGAAGACCTCAGGAATCATCCTGGCTGCTGCCGGATTAATGGGAGTAATTGGTTTCATTATCCTGGAAATGAGGCTCAGATTCCCGGTCTTCAATATCCGGCTTTTTAAATCCAACAGGCGTTTCGCCCTTTCGAACCTCGCTGCACTGATCAATTACGCCACCACCTTTGCCATTACCTTTTTGCTGAGCCTCTACCTGCAATATGTAATGGGTCTGACCCCCAGGGATGCCGGGATGATCCTGGTTACCCAACCGGTTATCATGGCGATTGTTGCATCCATTTCAGGCCGGCTCTCGGATACCCGTGATCCGAGGATCCTGGCCTCTGCAGGTATGGGGATCATTGTAACCGGACTGATCCTGCTTTCATTTCTTTCCGGACAATCCACCCTCACATTCCTGGTGATCATTCTGGCCGTTGTCGGGTTTGGATTCGGGATGTTCTCCTCGCCCAATACAAATGCCATCATGGGTTCGGTGGATAAAAAATACCTGGGTGTTGCTTCTGCCACGGTGGGAACCATGAGGCTCACCGGACAGATGATGAGCATGGGCATCGCCACCCTGATCCTGCATGTGCACATTGGAAACCAGCCCATTTCAGCACTCAACTCTGCAGCATTCATGACCAGCATGAGAACCACATTTATGGTTTTCGTCGTTCTTTGCACAATGGGGGTATTTTTCTCACTGGCAAGAGGCAAATCAGATTCGGCTTCAAAGGTTTCAAAACCTGCCTGAATTCAGGTTCACTGAACAATAAACCCATTTATCTGTTCTTTAACCGTAACCCAATAAAACTAATATGATACAGGAATTTAAAAAGTTTATCAGCAAAGGCAATGTCATTGAGTTGGCAGTTGGCCTCATTATGGCAGTCTATTTTGGCGCCATTGTAAAATCGCTCGTTGACCACATTATCATGCCTCCCATCGGGATACTTCTTGGAAATGTGGATTTCTCAAACCTGAAGGTTATTTTAAAGGCTGCTTCAATGAATGGTGATGTGGCCGTTCCCGAAGTTGCCATCAGCTATGGCCTGTTTTTAAATACAGTCATTACATTTTTAATTGTTGCCATCGCCGTTTTTATGGTGGTGAAGGGCTACAACAAAATGAAGACTTCCGTTGAGAAAAAAGAGGCTGAAGCTCCTGCTGCACCGCCAGCTCCCTCCAAAGAAGAGGTTCTGCTGACCGAGATCAGGGACCTGCTGAAGAAATAAATCCGATCCTTGTCAGTCGCCTCACCTCTGTGAGGAGGCCAGGAAAATAAAACAGCGAATTTTAAATTCGCTGTTTTATTTAGTGCTCACCGGTCACTTCAAATTAATGACTACTTCCCTGGCTCAGGTTAAGATGGGTCGGTATGGCTATCCATGAAGAAATCCCAATTTACAGAGATTGTCAATACCTCCCAGGTTAACAAGGGATTAATGAGCGATAGACACTTCCTGAAATAGCAGATCGTCTGTGGCATTAATAAACCTTATTACAGATTCAATCATGTAATCTGCCTCAGCTTCCAGGATCCTGGTAATGCATGTACTTTTCAATAAGTAATGTGCCCGTCCGGTCAGCCGAAGGATATCGGTCAAGGGGCCGGGATAGATATCAACCTTCATGGCGGTGAGATCTCCTGCCTTTTGCGCGATCCATGAGTAACGCTGAATGCTTTTCTGGCAGGTTCCGCTAACCATTCTTAAACCAGCTGTGATTTTCAGGTAACCGTCGATGATCGAAACGATGTAGTTATTCCTGCCGGTACTGATATGCAGCACATCCTTCGCAAGCCAGAGCCATGAGTTCTTTCCGGTTACTTTGAGCTCTTCCCTGATTTTTACTATGATCTCTTTGAGGTCTGCCGCTGGCAGACCGGCAATTGTATCCCAGTGGACAGCCTCGCCAATGTGAATGTACCTTTGATAGAAACCTAACAATTCATTGTATTCCGCCAGAGTTTCAGTGGCATATCCAATATCCAGGGAATTGATCTCGGAACTAAGCAGCAAATTCATAGAACTTACGATGCCTGATCTCTCATTCAGGTAAAGTTTGCTATGTAGGTGAGGAATCTTTTTGTATGGCAACCCCACCTGATCCAGATCGCGGTAGGTGGCTGTGTTATCCGGGTCGTCCCTGACATAGATTTCTGTCTGAATTTTCCTGGTTTTCAATTCATTGAACTTCTGTAAAAATTTATACCATCTCGAAATCTTCATATAGGGAGATACCAGGATGACCCTTTCATCACTCTCATCGAGTAAGGTGAGAATCCTGGCTGAAATTTCTGAAGGTTTGATCATTTTCATATCCGTCTCATTTTTCTGATGCTTAGATAATTAAAATTGCTTTTCCTGAACGCTGATCGTGGACAGTCCAGGCACACTAATGCCTATGTTGGGTACCAGTGATCATCGGCAACTTATGGGTATATGGTATAATACAGGCTGATATCGACACCGGGGAGGAAAAAAATTACGGAAAGACATAAAGGAGCTAATTATTAACCATATAGATGAAGTTTAGGATAAAAAATAACCCTTTAAAAATATTTTTAATCCCGAAAGCACCAAATTAGTATGGTAACCCGATATTAAATATCTCTTTCACATGAGCAGTCAATTGATTTGGAACATGATGAAGCATTTTTCAGGAAAAAACACCCTTGGATTTACATTTCGGGATGTGACCAGGGAATTTCCTGGGAAAAACCCTGTTTTCCTGTCCAGGATCCTTGCTGAGATGGTCGAAAAAGGCATGCTGTTTAAAATAACCCGGGGGTATTACCATATCATTCCCATCCATGCGAATCCAGAAACCTATGTACCTGACAGGCACCAGGTCGCCAAATACATCATGCAGGATAAGGAGTATTATATCGGGTATGCTTCAGCACTGGAGATTCATGGGATAAGGCTCCAAACTGAGGCCATGGAATTTGTGGTCACCAAAAAACAGATGGAGCAGGCTATCAAGAGGTTTGGGGATATTACCTGTCAATTCATTCAGCATGATGAAACCCGATTTTTCGGGTACAGCAGCATCTGGATAAATCAGCTTGAGAAAGCGATGGTAAGTGATTTGGAGAAGACCATCGTGGATATCTCCGCAATGCCTCAGCTTTGTGGAGGCATCATTGAGGTTGGAAGTGCCATTTTTCATGCGAAAGACCGGACAGACCATGACAAGCTGTTCTATTATTTCGCAAGGAATATGAAAAAGTCCGCAAAAAAGAGATTCCTTTTCCTTACCGAACTATTGGGACTGCAATGGACGATTGAACATGAAAGAATGATGGAAGAACTGGGATCCAGCATCTCCCTACTGGATCCGGGGGTACCGGACCAGGGGAGAAAAAGGATAAAATTTGGATTGAAAATCAATGTGGATCCCATTCGAATTAGGGAGGCAGTCCTTCATCGAAAAATATCCTGATGTGATCATTCCTGATCTCCGGAATGGTGGTTTACTCAATCAGCTGTTCCGAGGCAATGAAGTTTAAATATTCCTGCCTGAAAAAGGAAATCTCATGTAGATTATTGATCTACAGGATATTCCATCTTCTTATTGAGGCCTGGACATGACTACCTATCATGTATTTGCACCATCAGAACTTTGAAACATCTGATAACCAGATCCATTATTGATATACTCAGTTCATACAAAGTTGGGATTATTCATGGGAACGGTTAGAGCAGTTCGCCGTTTTTATGGTGGTGAAGGGCTGCAACAAAATGAAATCTGCCGTTGAGAAAAAATAGGCTGTCCCTCATGCTGTCCCTCAGGCTGTCCCTCAGGCTGCCCCTCATGCTGTCCCTCAGGCTGTCCCTCAGGCTGCCCCTTAGGCTGCCCCTCATACTGCCCCTCCTGCTCCCTCCAAAGAAGAGACTCTGCTGACCGGGATCAGGGACCAGCATACAAAGTCTTAGTCCCGATCCGGCATGCGTTTAATAAAATGTAAGCAACCGTTTTGGATTTTCAACCAAAATGGTATGTATCTGTTCATCGGTGATTCCGCTTGCTTTTAATTGCGGCAGCAGGTTGTTAAGAATATGCGCATACCCATAGCCGCCATTTTTAACATACAAATCTGTGATATAAATATCTTGAGAGATAAGAATTCTCTCAATAAATCCTCTGTTAATCAGGGCTTTAATAGTTCCGGGAAGGTCCAGGATACCTGGATAAGGCCATAAAATTTCCTTGCCCAACATATCAAATTCCACGTAACAGCCCCTCTGGGCATAGGTGACAAAATCTTCAACCCGTTCAACAAACGGAGTGTTATGGCTGATGCAAATACGCGTCAAATCAGTCCCTTCCGATTCCATTACATCCAATACGTGGTGTCTTTCAGCAATATCTCCGTTACTGTCAAAATGAAAATTAACTGCAACCCCTGTGGCTTTCTGTGCACGGGCAGCAGCTATTACTACTTTTTCTTCAAACGGTGTAATGGGCCTGCTGATTCCAATTTCACCAATGATGCCTGCATGAATGCCATTTATTCCATCTTCAATGTCACCGATAATGATTTGGGCTAATTCCTCTGTTGATTTTATTTTGAATGCACTGGGAACCCATGCGTCCTTGTAAAAACCAGATCCCATAATCACATTGATCCCGGTGGCCGTGGATATCCGTTTTAGCCCTTCCGGATCACGCCCGATCCCGATATTGCTTAGCTCGACCAGCGTTCTGCCACCCGCTGCCTTGAAATAATTCAGTTCAGATATTGCGCTTGCTACATCAGTCAGGT
>JAWOHR010000090.1:0-2823 GCA_046485075.1 Bacteroidales bacterium | reverse complement strand
ACACATATCGCTCCCTCCAGTCTCCCGTGACTGACGACGACAGCACGTCGAGATTGGCCAGATAATAGCTTGTGTAGTCCAGAGGCGTGCCACGGGCGAGGTCGTAGTTGAAGACCTGGAAGCCCGGATCTTGCCCGAATATAGGGCTGATCGCGGGCACCATCTTGTCAATGAGCACCGGCTTGCCGGAGTGATCCATAAGCAATCGGAAGTCATCATAGTGGGTGTGAGCCGAAAAGCTCGCGGTGATCGTGCCCGCATACTGGCGGAGCAGTGCGAACAGTTCGCCCGAAATATCGTCCCGCAAAAAGGAAACGATGCCGGAGGCACACCGATCGGCTTGCGAGTGCAGAGTCGAATAGGCGTCAATGCCCCACGGGATATGATGAACAAGCCACACGGTGCTGCGGCGGGCTTGCTGCTCCGCAAGCTGCGATCTCAACCACGCCAGCTGCTTTCCGGCCTCCTGGAGCCCTGTGGCGCCGCAACGGTTCTGATAAACCCTAGACCACAGGATGATTTCCGGGGGCTTTCGCTTATATTTTGGCACGCAGAGAACAATATTTGGGACGCTGAGCAATGCCGGTTTCAAAACACTGACCGAACTTTGTATGGTTATCAGGTAAGATACCTGTAAGGGGAGATTTATACCGTACAAACATTAAATTACAAACTAAAATCACTGTTATGAAAAGACTTGTCGTTCTATTTTTAGCCCTTGCACTGGGATCAATGTCATACTCCCAGTTAGCAAAAAAAGACAAGATGCCGGTCACAACAAGCTCCAAGACAGCCCTGGCATTTTATAACGAGGCATTTAAGAGTTTTGAAGATGTGGCTATACCAAAAGGTATTGAACTGCTTCAGAAATCTCTGATTGATGATCCGGACTTTTTTATGGCTAATTATTATCTGGCATTAATGACCATGGGGAATGAGGAGAATTTCAATCAATACGGCAATGCTGCATTAAATTGCAAAGCTAAACTTAGCAAGGCCGAGGAGCTAATAAAAAGCACAGTTGGGACACTCATGGAAAAGAAGGATGCAGATGTTACCAGTGTTGGAAAAAAACTGGTTGAAATGTATCCAAAGGATATATCTGCCTATTACCTGCTTCTTAACTATCAAAATATTAGCGGGGATGCAAACGGATATCACGAAACATTGCTGAAAGCTCTGGAAATCACTGAGAATCCTGCCCCTCTTTACAATATGCTTGGATATTCCTATATGGGTCTTAATCAGAATGATAAGGCTGAGGCTGCATTTAATAAATACATTGAACTGGCACCAGATAATCCGAACGTATATGATTCCAAGGGTGACTTCTACATGAATATCAATGAATATGAGAAGGCTTATGATGCCTATATGAAGTCTAACGCACTGGATCCGCAATGGGGGTTAATGAAAGCCAAGAAGGCAAAACACATATTTGAAGTCAGGGAGCCTGCAAAGGTTGCTGTTGCTTCCTTAATGGATAAGTTCAATTCGGCGTTTAAAGCAAAGGACGTTCCCAAACTGATGGCATTATTAACGGAGGACGGCATGTTCTCCGGGACAGACCCTTCAGAGATTTGGGATATGAAACAAACTTTAGTTGGATTTGAACAGGGCTTTGCTGATCCCTCCATTGTGATTGACTACAAAGTTGACAGACGTGAGATGTTAATAGCTGAAGACGGAAACTCGGCAGTTGCCATGGAACAGTTTTATTTTAAGTTGATTAGTCCGAAAATGGCCTGTCGAGTAATTTATCATGCTGTTAAGTCCGGCGAAAACTGGAAATTTGATTTCATAAGCTGGAATTTTATCCCCCGAAATGAAGATATAGGGAAAATAAATAAAGCTTTGGAGTGATCTTCGCTTCCTGTTGTAATAGATCAACAGATAGGATTTGAATGAAATAGCACCAGTTATCATGGTCACTTTGAATAGCCCCCGGGAGTCAGCCCCGGGGGCTTTTGCTTATATTTTGGTACACAGAGAACAATATTTGGGACGCTGAGCAATGCCGGTTACAAAACACTGACCGAACTTTGGATGTGCATCAGGTTAGTAACTTATCAGGAGAGATGTATACCGAACATTTTTATTTACTAACTAAATAAAATCAGCCATGAAAACATTGCGACTTTTTTTATTCCTGTCAATTGTGCTGGCTATTACTGCCTGTGAAAAACAGGGTGGTAATTCTGACCTGGGGCCCGTGCCGGGTGGCATAAATGATCACTTCAATTTTAACCCCAGGGAACTGAAAATTGGCGTGTTGTCTGATTTGCACTACATGGACCCGTCATTGCTCAGGGAAGATGGCTCTGCTTTTCAGATGTACCTTATGCAGGATCGTAAATTGCTTGCTGAGAGCGATGCCATCCTTGAGCAGTTAATAAGTGAGCTGCTGATTGAGAAGCCTGACCTGGTACTCATTACAGGCGACCTTACGAAAGACGGTGAGCTGGTAGGTCATCAGGAGGTCATAAAGCAACTGAGGATCCTTGAGGCAAATCGAATAAAAGTGCTGGTGGTACCCGGCAATCACGACATAAACAATCCGGATGCAGTGCTTTTCGACGGTGACATCACCGAACCTGTGCCGACTATTTCCGCCGAAGAGTTCAGCTTGTTGTATGCTGAATATGGATACGGCAGTGCCATTGCCAGGGATCCCAACTCCCTGAGTTACATTTCAGAGCCCTTTAAGAATTTCTTTGTGGTCGCCATCGATGCAAATGAATATTATGACAACACATCGGAATACAGTGTAACAGCCGGAAAGATCAAAGATGCTACCATGGATTGGATTGAATCACAGATTGC
>JAWOHR010000144.1:0-3032 GCA_046485075.1 Bacteroidales bacterium | reverse complement strand
AACCCATATTCACAATCTCATAAGACTCGACACAAATATTCGGGGGTGCCTCCGGGGTATTGATCCCAATATCGTGCATGCTGCCATTCAGACGGATCGTCAATCTGCCGGATGAATCACTCTGAACATTCGTTTGCGTGAATTTTCCGCTCCTGTGATCCATATCGAGAATAGAATAGATTTGGTCTTTTGCATACAGGGGCGCCGTTGATATGGATACATTCACACCCGGCAGCAAGGCACCATCCGGTAAAAATTCTCTTACGGAACACCTGAATCCGTTTTCATCCACATTTTCCAATATGGTAAAACCAGGGATCTGGCGGTCGGTACGGACCTGGTAATCCCAAACAGAAAACACGGGATAAACATCCGTATGATGCCACTTCAGAGGTTTCGCCGGTGGATGCTCAAAGCTTTCCATTAAAAAGTCAAACATCTCACTGAGTCCGCATGTGGAATGGGCTGCATCATAAATTTTAAATTCATACTGATCCATCACCTGGGTCCATACCTTGTTCATGTCCCGGTGGTATGCGCGAATAAAGTCCTTGTCTCCAAAATTAAGACGCACATTCATGCCCTCATAATTCTGATACATATCCATATGCCGGTACTCAACGGGAGCGGTTTTCGGTCCGACCATGAATTCGGTGGAGCCACAAAAATTACCTGCCGCCGAAACCAGATCCGGGTATTTCCCTCCAATCCAGAAGGTCATAAAACCTCCCATAGAGAGTCCGGATACCGCCCTGTGATCCCGGTCTGCAAGGGTATGATAGGTTGCATCTATATGGTCCACCAGCTCGGGAAAGTAAATCGGAAACTGCCGGTGGGTTTCTACCGGACTCACATTGTAGGGGCGCAAATCATAGTTTTCATCCGGATACCGGTTATATCCGTCGGGCTTTACCACAATCACATCATGACCGGCCACGTAATTGGCAATATTGTCCCCACCATTATCCGTCCCCTTGTCCACTCCAACGGATTCGTGATCTGTACTCCCGAAATAACGTTGTGACCAGCCATGGTAATAGTAGATCACAGGATATCTCTTCAGGGGATGGACCTCATAACCTGGTGGCAAAAAGATCCGGTAATTTCGGATCTCCCCTAAAACATGACTGTAATGCCTTGAATCAATAATGGTTACATCACCTGCGATCTGACCGGCTGTGGTAGCCAGGAAAAAGAATAATAACGCGCTCCAAAGAATAGTTTTCATCATTCAACTTTAAAATTCTGATGCCACCGGCTCCAATCCGACCATTCCCCCTGGGTGCTTTTTTGGCGAACCCTGCAGAAATAGGAAAATTCAGACGAAAGTCCGGCTCTTCCGCTGAGTCTCCCGATAAAAGATCCGTTGACGGGAGCAATGACCAGGCTATCGTTGTTGCCCTGTTCGTGGGATGTGAAGACCACCTCCTCTCCCTCACCATCTGTGGCAATCTCCACCTCCCAGGAGGAGAGTGTTCCGGGACCATGATAAGGGGTTTTAAACAGGGTGGGATTTGAGGAACATGTAACCGGTCCGATGGGTTTTGTGGAGACCACGAAATGATCATACCAGCGTCCCTGGGTTTTTGGGGAGCCATTGTTCCAGTAAGATTCCAGGAAAACAGCGTTAATCCCGTGACCGGTATAACTTCCCCTGAAATTCATGTTTTCCCGTTCAGCTTCCAACCGGCCATCAATCCACAAACGGGCCAGTCCGTCGCTTTTCCCAGGTGTATTCAGTTTCGCAAGCGCTTCAACCATTACCCAGTAACCCGACTCTTCGGTAGAAGAGATCTGAAAAACGGATGACGGACTATTCCCCAACCACCTGAGATTATCGAAGTCATTATATTTTGTGGTTGTGATGTTGTTGCCCTGACCCTCCACTCCGCTGGCCGGATCCAATGTAAGTGTATTGTCTTTGCCGCTCCAGACATGCAGGATCATAGCCTGCTGCCATGTACCCGAGACAATGCTGGTGGCCCTTGACATTTTTGCCGGTGCGCCCTGCCAGCCATATTCGTGCTTCACATAGATGCGCCAGTAGATCTCATCAAAGGACTCACCCTTTCTGACAATGGTGCCACCATTACCGGGAAAATCGCCAAAGGCAAGTTTCCGGTCTCCTTCTCCCGATACTTCCCCTTTCTTAAATCCAACCCCCAGGGCACCCCCCGTACCCCCGAATGACTCATCGGGATCTATCTCTCCCCGCGATTCTAAATATTGCTTTTCTCCCTCATTAAAATCATCATACCAGAGCACATCTGAATCATTCATCTGGGGTTGAATTGCATTGGGGATGAGGTATTCTATTCGCGGCACACCGGGTTTCCCGGAAGCCCTGTCATCCTCCTCCGTTATCGGACCCTTATCACCACAGGCGCTTGCAACTATGGCAATCGGACAAAGGAGGGCGGTTATGCAGGAAAGAGAATGCATTTTCATCATCTGTGGCATACTATTTTTCAAGGACCAATACTTTATATACCTGAAGGTCAGAAATCCGTAAAACCGAAAGATCCCCCTCCCTGGTCACCGCGATTTCTTCAACCCCTTTCCGATCGGGCGATACCACCCATGCCTTTTTCACCACGCCGTTGTATTGCAAAGTAATACCCGCTACATCAACCTGATCACGATAATTGAAGAGATGGATGACATCCCGCCCTGCCTGGGTGTCGTGTGAAACGCCCACCCATTCGGGGGCAGATACAGTCAGCGGCAATATTTTACCTGCTGCCCAGCAGACAGCAGATTCAAGCTCACCTGCGTTCAGGGGCATCCTCCAGATGGATTCAAAACCAAGTTTGACCTCACCATCGGGGGGGATCAGCTGCGGAATGGAAATCACCCTTCCCTGGTGGTAGCTGAAAGCCAAAACCTTTTCATTTTCATTTCCGGGTTCAGTTTCCAGGTACATCTCATCGGTCAGACTGACTCTCCGGAGTCTGCGCCATTGATCGTACTTACCGGTATTCCCGGTCACAACAATGCCCCCTCCGCTTTTCACAAAGGCTTTAATTTTTGCG
>JAWOHR010000137.1:0-58584 GCA_046485075.1 Bacteroidales bacterium | reverse complement strand
ACGAAACCGGAGGGCTGGCGCTTGCCGCCAGACTGAACACGGAAACAGGTGAAAGGGATTCCCGGGAGGTGGGTCTCGAATTTGCCACCTCCGGCCATTCGGCAACCCTGCTTCCGGTCTTTGCATATGGTCCGGGAGCAGAGAACTTCAAGGGGATTTATGAAAACACCGAGCTGTTTCACAAGATGGCCGCCCTTGCAGGCATTAAATAATTAGCGAAGCGAATTTCAGTTTCCCGGATTTGCCAGTATCAAATCAGGTAAAAGGGGATACCCGGCAGGAGCCTACAATTTGCGAAGCGAATTTCAGTTTCCCGGATTTGCCAGTATCAAATCAGGTAAAAGGGGATACCCGGCAGGAGCCTACAATTTGCGAAGCGAATTTCAGTGACTGCCGGGTATCCCCTTTTACCTTTTTATAATACCATAGAACAGTACACGCACCAGATCCTCCAGAAGCTCCCCCCGGTCGGTTTTATGATCACTGCTGAGCAGCAGGGGAATTTCCAGCCCCTTCATCATGGCAGAGATGGCAATGGCGCCAATTTTTGAACTGGAGAGCTGAAAGGTTCCGTCTTTCATTCCCTCTTCAAGAATCTCCCGGACCACCCTTAACTCCTCCTGGTCAAATTTTTTCCTGATCTCAAGGATAAAATCAAGGTGTGAAAGGGACTCCTCATTCAAAGCCGAATAGAAATTTTCCACTGTGCGTACATGGTGTAATCTGAAAAAAATATAGGCTTTGAGTTTGTCCAGCGGTTTGGCATCTTCCCGGATGGCCTTATCCAGTCTCGCCTTTAACTCCCCCGCCTCCTTTTCCACCACCGCTTTGAATATCTCCTCTTTCCCCGGGAAATAATAGTAGATGGAGCTCTTGCCCTTACGGGAGGCTGCAGCAATCTCCTCCATGGTGGCTTTTCTGAAACCATACCTCGTGAAGATTTTTCTGGCTACATCTACGATCTGAGCCCTTACCTCGGATTTGACAACAACCATATTCGAATTTTCTGCGCCACCTAAATTAATGACTCTTTTATCGTTAGGCAACTTTTGTTCGAAAATATTTTATTCCTGGTCGAAATCCGCCAGTTTATAATCCAGTTGTCGTCGCGACAGGTTTGCGTTGAGCACCTCGATCCTGACTGGATCGCCAATCTCAAACTTTCGTTTCGATTGACGACCGATGATTGCATACTCCTCCTCATCAAACTCATAAAAATCATCAACCAGGCTCTTAATGGAGATCATCCCTTCACACTTATTATCCACCAGCTCCACATAGATTCCCCATTCGGTAAGACCCGAAACCAATCCATCGAACTCCTTGCCCACTTTATCGGTCATAAACTCAACCTGTTTATACTTAATCGAAGCACGTTCCGCCTCCACAGCCCGGCGCTCCATCTCGGAAGAGTGAATGCACCTGGTCTCAAATTTTTCGGCATTTTTCGATTCCCCCTGAGCCAGGTAGTGGGCCAGTAAACGGTGAACCATCAAATCGGGATACCTCCGGATGGGTGAGGTGAAATGAGAATAATCTTTAAAGGCAAGTCCGTAGTGTCCAATGTTATGAACCGAGTAACGAGCCTTGGCCATCGACCTGAGGGCCATCATCTCCACCACATGCTGCTCTTTTGTACCCTGAACCTGGTCAAGCAGTTTATTGAGCGAAGCAGAGAGTTTTTGCACCGACTGCTGGGTATTCAGAGTGTGTCCAAACTTGGTGATGAACCTCGTAAAGGATTCCATTTTTTCAGGGTCGGGCCGGTCATGAATGCGGTAAACAAAGGTTTTTCCCTCCTCTTTTTTTCCTGTCGCCCCTTTGGGACCCACCTCTTTGGCATATTTCCCCCCCCGGCTTGCATAAGCTGCCACATGTTTGTTTGCAAGCAGCATGAATTCTTCGATGAGCCAGTTGGCCTCCTTCTGTACCTTAAAATAAACCCCGGTGGGTGTTCCGTCCTCGGCCAGGTTAAACTTCACTTCATCCCGCTCAAAATTGATGGAACCGTTTTTAAACCGTTTTTCCTTCAATATTTTCGAGATTTCGAAAAGTTTCATAATCTCCTCTTTCATATCTCCTTCGCCGGTTTCAATGACCAACTGGGCCTCTTCATAACTGAACCGGCGGTTTGAGAATATAACAGTACGACCGAACCACTCGTCCAGTACCTCTCCGGCCTCATTCATCACAAAAACCGCCGAAAAAGTGAGTTTATCTTCATTGGGTTTCAGCGAACAAACCCCGTTTGAAAGCTTCTCCGGCAACATGGGAACCACTCGATCGACGAGGTAGACAGAGGTTGCCCGGTCGTAAGCCTCATTGTCAAGGATGGTCTTTGGTCTCACATAATGAGAAACATCGGCGATATGGACACCCACCTCCCAAAGTCCATCCTTAAGTGGTTTCAGGGAGAGGGCATCATCAAAATCCTTGGCATCGGCAGGGTCAATGGTGAAAGTGGGTGTTTTTCTGAAATCCCTACGGCTTCCAATCTCCTCCCCGGAAATGGTATCGGGGATCGTCTCAGCCGCTGCCTCCACCTCCGCCGAAAACCGGATAGGCAGATCGAATTCGGCCAGGATGGAGTGCATCTCGGTATCATTCTCACCGGGATAACCCAGAATATCTACAATTTCTCCAAAAGGATTTTTCATCTTTTCGGACCATTCTGTGATTTTCGCGATTGCTTTCTGGCCATGCTGAACCCCTCCCAGCTTTCCCTTGGGGATGAAGATATCGAAAGGCATTTTCCTGCTGTCGGGCAACAGGAATGCATAATCCTTTGAAATCTCAACGGTTCCCACAAAGGTATCGCGGGCCCGTTGAAGTATTTCAACCACCTCGCCCTCCACCCGGGTGCTCTGTCTTCGTTTCGGGTAGACAAACACTTTCACCAGGTCACCATCCAGGCCGGTTTTCAGATTGTTCCGGGCAATAAAAATATCATCCTTTTCCCCTTCGATGGTAAGGAAGGCATACCCATGCTGGGTCATATCGAGGGTGCCGGTTTTGTACATGGCCCGGCTGAGAAGCCGGAATCGTCCGGGTTCCACCTGTTCAAGCTGTTTATTTCCCACAAGCTCATCCATGGTATGATTGACCACCCCCCTTCTGTATTTATCGTTGATAAAAAGCTGGGCTGAAACCTGCTTATAATTCATAATGGTTTTCGGATTGCGTCCGAACAGACTGATGATCATTGCCGCAGCCTGTTCGCCGGTAAATGTTTCCCCCCCCTTGTGCTTCTTTTTAGCCATAATATTCGATTTCAGGTAATAGCTAAATTTAACTAATTTTGCGTTATGACCAGCGATTTTTATATATACAACACCCTCTCCCGGAAAAAGGAGAAATTCGAACCCCTTCATCCACCCTTTGTTGGTCTCTATGCCTGCGGTCCAACCGTCTATGGAGATGCCCACCTCGGTCACGCACGCCAGGCCATCACTTTTGATGTGCTTTTCCGTACCCTGATGCACCTCAAATTCAAGGTAAGGTATGTACGCAACATCACCGATGTTGGGCACCTGGTGGATGATGCCGATGAAGGAGAGGATAAAATCCAGGAAAAAGCACGCCTCGAGTCACTGGAACCCATGGAAGTGGTCCAGTACTTCATGAACAGGTACCATAAAAATATGGATTCCCTGAATGTGCTTCCCCCCAGCATCGAACCGAGGGCAAGCGGTCACATGATCGAACAGCAGGAGCTGATCGGGAAGATCATGGAAGCCGGATATGCTTATGAGGTGAATGGTTCGGTCTATTTTGACGTTCCCCGGTATAACCAGGATCACACCTATGGAATCCTTTCAGGAAGAAAAATAGAGGATCTAATCTCAAATACCAGGGTTCTGGATGGGCAGTCCGAAAAACGGAATCCGCTGGATTTTTCCCTTTGGAAAAAAGCCGATCCGTCGCACCTCATGCGATGGTCATCCAGGTGGGGTGAAGGTTACCCTGGATGGCACCTGGAGTGCTCTGCCATGAGCACAAAGTACCTGGGCATGCAGTTTGACATACACGGGGGAGGGATGGACCTGCTCTTTCCGCACCACGAATGTGAAATTGCGCAAAATGTGGCCGGTTTCGGCAAACCATCTGTCAAATACTGGATGCATAACAATATGATTACAATCAACGGCAAGAAGATGGGACGTTCACTGGGGAACTTCATCACCCTCGATCAGCTCTTTTCAGGCACTCACGAAATGCTGGAGGGTGCCTACCCGCCCATGACCATCCGTTTCTTTATCCTGCAGGCTCACTACCGCAGTACTCTCGATTTTTCCAACGAGGCATTGCGGGCTTCGCAAAAGGGACTTGAGAAGCTCCTGAAAGCGGTTGAGTGGATCGATAACATTAAACCCGCCGATACCTCTTCCATATCCGTGAGATCACTTACCACCCTTTGCGAAGATGCGCTCAGGGATGATATGAACACCCCCATTCTGATCGCCCACCTGTTCGACGGGGTAAAGATAATACGTGCCCTGACCGAAGGAAAAGAGCGCCTCACAACCACCGACCTGGACCTTTTGAAGTCACTTTACATGACCATGGTTCATGAGGTTCTTGGAATCGCTCCCCCAACTGCAGAGCAGGCGGGAAATAATCTTACCGGCGATTTGATGGAGATGATCCTGCAACTTAGAGAAGAAGCCAAGGCCAACAAGGACTATCCTGCTGCCGACCGGATCAGGGAGGGCCTTACCCGGCTGGGGGTTACTTTAAAGGATCACAAAGAGGGAACAGACTGGCAGATCGATTAACATGTATCTACCTTATCGCTCGCGGACCATCCACATCGGATCCCTGGAACTGGGGGGTAATGCCCCCGTCAGGATCCAGTCCATGACAAATACCAATACCAACCTGGTGGAGGAGTCGGTTGAGCAGTGCATTCGTATGATCGAGGCAGGCGCCCAACTGGTCCGGCTCACCACCCAGGGATCAAAGGAGGTGAAGAGCCTGGCAAAAATCAAAGAGGCCCTGCACCAGCGCGGTTTCTTTGTCCCCCTGGCAGCCGACATTCATTTCAGGCCCTCCGTGGCACTGGAGGCTGCCCGGGTGGTCGAAAAGATCCGCATCAACCCCGGCAATTACCTCAAAGGCGGGCAGTTGGACTCCCTGCTTTCGCAGTTGTTGAAACTTTGTAATGAAAACCGGACAGCCATCCGTATCGGGGTCAACCACGGATCCCTGGATGAATCAATTCTAAGGGAATTCGGGGATACTCCGGCCGGAATGGTCGAATCAGCCATGCGCTTCCTTCGCATCTGTAAAAGAGAACAGGTGGACCGGGTAGTGGTTTCCATGAAATCGAGCAATCCAAGGGTGATGATCCATTCGGTTCGCCTGCTGGCACAAACCATGATCAATGAGCAGATGGACTATCCCATTCACCTGGGCGTAACCGAGGCGGGCGACGGAGTGGAAGGGGTGGTAAAATCAGTGGCAGGCATGGCTCCGCTTCTCCTGGAGGGGCTGGGAGACACGATACGGGTATCGCTCACCGCACCCCCCGAAGAGGAACTGCCCATCGCCAGGAAGATTGTGGAACTCTTCCCGAAACCAGCCTTCTCAATACACAACCATTCTGCAGAATCAGCCTGGGACCCTTTTAGCTACAGGCGCCGTGTATCCAGGCCATTCCAGGGAATGGGGCAGGGATCCAGGGTAAAGATCATCAGCAATAACCCTCCCCTTCCGGATGAGGATCTGTTGCCGGGACAAGTTGCTTCGGGCGGGATCTCCTATGAAACCTGGAAAGAAAACCCGCAATTGCTTGAAGATCAAGGTCGCTTTTTCCTGCTCGAAAGGGGCGACCGGTCCATGAACCAGGTAATATCCCGATTGAATGAATTTTGCCTCCGGAACCAAACGGCCCCCATCCTTTATAAAGCGATATCGGCTGAAAGAGATCCCGGATTGTTCGCCATGCAACTGGCCGGCGAGATAGGATCAATCCTGGTTGACGGAGCCATCGACGGGGTAATGGTGGAGAATCCCTGCCATACTGAAACCTGGATCAATGAAACGGTGTTGACCATCTTCCAGGCATCCGGGGCCAGGACCACTAAAACTGAGTATATAGCCTGCCCCTCCTGCGGACGAACCCATTTCGACATTGTCTCACGTTTGCGGGAGATCCGGGAAGCAACTGCTCATCTGAAACCGGTCAGGATCGGGGTAATGGGGTGCATTGTGAACGGACCGGGAGAAATGGCCGATGCCGACTATGGGTATGTGGGCGCAGGCCGGGGCCGGATCTCACTCTACAAGGGTAAAATTCCGGTGGTGAAGAACCTTCCGGAAGAGAAGGCGTTGACCGCACTGATCGATCTCATGAAGCAGGAGGGAGACTGGCAGGACCCCCCCCTCCCTGTCACCTGAGCGTCACCCTTTATCGAGGGAAAATGTAAAGGTACTGCCATGATCCACCTTACTCCGAACAGTAATGGTCTGATTGTGAGCCTGGATGATGTGCTTTACAATGGATAGCCCAAGACCTGTTCCCCCTGACTCCCTGGAGCGGCTTTTATCCACCCTGTAAAACCGTTCAAAAATCCTTGGCAGATCTTTCTCCGCAATACCGATCCCGTTATCTGAAATATTCACGAGGACACTCTTTCCCGTATCGACTATACCAATATTGGTTTTCCCTCCCTCCTTTCCATACTTAAGGGAGTTGTTCACCAGGTTTTCGATCACCTCAACGATCCGTTTTCTGTCAGCTTTTACCCTGATTGGTTTGCTATGACTGCTTTCGTTAATAATCCTGATATTACGTTGACTGGCCGGCATCTCATGATAATCAATCACCTCATCGATCAACTTCACCAGGTTAAAAGTCTCCATGCTCAATATGAACTCACCCGATTCAAGCCTGGCAATTGAATCGAGATCCTCCACAATGCTGTTTAGCCTGTTAATGCTCTTCTCCGCCCGCTTCAGATAAAGACGATTTATACTCTCATCCTCCATACCTCCCTCCAGAAGGGTAAGCAGATATCCCTGGATATTAAAAATAGGTGTTTTCAGTTCGTGGGAGACATTTCCAAGGAAATCTTTCCGGTAGCGCTCCATCTCCCGTAATTTCTTCATCTCCTCGGCCTGGATATCGGCCCAGACTTTTACTTCCCTGTTCAGGTCTGCAACCCTATCCTCATTGTTTGTTGTTTCCAGGAGTTTCCCCGGATACATTGTATAACTCTGTATGGTTTCAATAATGGGATTAATTTTCTGCTTTACAAACCTGCTGAAAAAGAAGCGAATAATCAAAAATGTTCCCACCGATACAACCAGAGCCATGAGCAGGTATCCTACCAGGCTGTGGTTTATCCCTGCCCGTTTGTAAACCGCCAGTGCGATTGCAATGTAGAAAAGCACAATAATGCTGATCATGAGTGCATAGGTTCTGTCCGGTCTTTTCTTCTTTTGCATCTTTATCATATTTACCACCTGTAAAACGGGGTTTCAAGATGGAAAAAAAAACCATGCTCTCCATACCGGTTGATGGCGAAATCGATGCGAAACACCTGGTCGTAATAGGTTACGAGATCGATCCCTGCCCCTGCTGAAAACTGCAGCGTATTAAGCATCGTATTGGTGGGGTCGGGAAATTCATTGTTCACATAGCCCACATCAACAAACCCGTTCAGATATACCGCATAGTGAATCTGGTTGAACTGTTCCATCTTGACCAGGGGAATGGTTTTGGATTTGGGCTTCACCAGCTGCACTTTCAGGTTGAATTTTGAGATGAAGTAATCTGATCCATCCAACACATAGGGTTCATATGCGCTCAACCACTCATCGTATCCCAGGCCCTGGTTCAAAATATGTGGAAGCTTTTTTTCCGTTGTAACCCTTCCCTTATAGGTATTATAGAAATAGAGCCGGTTGGCCAGTTTATGATGATACATCAATGCTCCCGTTAAACTCGTAAAAGAGTATGGAAAGGAAGGGATAATCCCCAGTCCGGTCTGTTTAGCGCTCAGCTTTACCAAAAATCCTTCCAGGGGGTAGACCTTGGAATCACGCAAGTCGTATCTGAATTCATAATACAGAGTGAAAAAGTTGGTACTGGCCATGCCTCCACCCAGATAATTCGGATTAATATTTGCCACCATATCGGTGATGTCATAGTAGTAATAATCCATTCTGAGGGTGTGGGTTGAGTAGAATTTTCTTCTGAAATGATACTTTGCAAAAGCGTTGCCGCGGATCTGGGCCGGGTTCTCAACAGGGTTTATTTCTACCGGTTGGTTGTTAACGGTTCTCACATTCACCTCGTTCTGGTGGTTCACATTGAAACCTAAGGAAATTCCGTGCTGCTGCTTCATTCCGAGATTGGGCATCTCATAACCCAGTGCATACTCGTTGATATAACCCAGCTTCACCTTCCCTGTGAGTAATTCGTTCCGGCCCCTGAAATTGCTCCATTTGAGCCAGGCACCGTAAACAAGCCTGTCCCACTCCCAGTTTTTGATAAATTCGCTGAAGTTCCTTTCGGAATACTCGATGATGGGCACCGGCCAGATGTACCAGCGTTCGGTCACCCTGATCTCAATGATGATCCTGTTCCCGGGAAGGTGACTGACATCCAGGAAAACAAAATTGAAAAGTGAGGTATTCAAAAGGTTTACCTTACAAAGCTGCAGGACCGGAATCAACTCCATCTTCAGGAGGGTATCACCCACCCCGAAAACCATCTCCCTGGTAATAATACGTTCCTGGGTGACCTTGTTTCCGGACACCTCAAAACCCACAACCACCAGTCGGTCGTCGGAAATGAGATATTGTTCCTGGGCATGTACTACGGTCACCAGGAACATTAATATTTCCAAAGATAGGATTGTGAGAATCCTGATCATACGTATACACTCAGGTTCACAAGGTAAGAAAATATTCAGATGATCAGGGAGGCCAGCTCCAGATCAGAAGCGTTGGTAATTTTAATATTTTCAGGATTACCCATAACCAGGGTCACCTGGCCGTGGAAGGATTCAAATACCGAAGCATCATCTGTAACTGAAGGGGCAATGCTGTGCCCGTAAGCTTCGCGGATCAGCTCGGATCTGAACACCTGCGGGGTTTGAACCCTGCGGAGGATTGCACGGTCCAGATTCTCAGAACCCATGCCGGTGATCATACGTACCGAGTCGTCCATCTCCACCACCGGGATCCCGCTTCCCGTCTCAATAGCGGCCCTGTAACACCGACCTATGGTCTCCTGGCTGACCAGGGGCCTTACTGCATCATGAATTCCCACAATACATCCATCGGGAATCAACTCTAAACCGTACTTTACAGAATCGCTCCTGTTCTCACCCCCCGAAACCACTTCGATTTCCCTGGCTGTTTCGTAGGAGGCAGTGATCTCATTCCAGTACTTTCGGTGATTCTCACCCAGTACCACAACGATTCTCATGAGAGGATCATAGCGGAAAAACTTTTCAAGGGTATGAATAATTACCGGTTTCCCCTTTAAGTCAAGATACTGCTTCGGAATCGGGCCTCCCATCCGGCGGCCCGAACCCCCGGCTACAACCACTAATGCATTCATTCTTTCTTATTGAAATAGCTGTCGATCAGTTCCATAATCACAGTTCTGTCCAGCGGCTTGGTCACAAAGTGGTTGCACCCCACCAGCTTACTTTCAGCTTTCTCTTCGGCCATTACGAATGCTGTTTGTGCAATAATGGGCACTTTCTTGTTGAAGTGGCGTATTTTTCGGGTAGCCTCAATGCCGTTTAATCCCGGCATCTTCAGGTCCATCAGTATTGCATCGGGTTTGAGCTTGCGGGCAATTTTTACCGCCTGCTTTCCATCTTCAGCACGTAATATTTCAGCTCCCGATTTTTTGAGCATCTCATTGATAAACATCCAGTTAAGCATTTCATCTTCAGCCACCAGGATTCGCTTGCCGGTCCAGTTGTAACTCTTGTTAGAGATCAGAACCCTTGGTTCATCCACGGCCTGTTCGATCACCAGGGGCAAGGTAAACCGAAAGATAGATCCCTTATTTACCTTAGATTCAACCCACAACTCTCCACCCATCAGTATAACCAGGTTTTTGGAGATGGGTAACCCCAGCCCGGTTCCGGATGGTTGGGAATAACTCTGCTGGTTTACCTGTCCAAAACGGTCAAAGATAAGCCCCAGCATATTATCAGGAATTCCCGGGCCAGTATCTTTTACAAAGAATTCGATGTGTCTGTTATTTCTCACCATATATCCGAAGGTGATTTTACCCTCTTCGGTGAACTTTATGGCATTTCCAATCAGGTTATTCAATACCTGCCGAAGCCTGTAGTCATCTGTAACTAAAGTGAAATCTGGCGATTCCACTCCCTTCTCAAGGTGGAAGGTGACTCTTTTCTGACCCGGTGCATCTCCACGGATGCGATGAAAAAAGGAGGAATAGATCTCCTCCATGATGCCGTTGATTCTTACGGGGCGATTGGAAATTTTCAACTGGCCCGATTCAATTTTAGAAATATCAATGATGTCATCAATGATATTCAACAATTGTTTGGAGGACTGCTCAATATGCTTAACGTACAGGTCTCGTTTCTCTCCCTCGAGGTCGGGATCCTTCAACAGGTTGGCAAATCCGAGAATTCCGTTCATGGGGGTCCTGATCTCGTGCGACATATTGGCAAGGAAGGCTGTTTTTAAACGATCCGACTCCTCGGCCCGGTCACGGGCCTCCTTGAGCGCCGTTTCAATCTTCATCATATCCGACACATCCTTGAATATGCCAATAATCATGATTACAATCCCCCGTTCATCCCTGATGGGGATCTTGGTCTTCTCCATCCAGAACCCCTCCACACCTTCATCCTCGAAAAAGATGATCCTGTTCAGCATGGGCTCCCCGGTTTCCAGGATGTTGCGGTCCTCTTCCAGCATCTTTCGTGCCACCCTGCGGGAAAAAAACGCATCATTCCCCTTACCGGTTGCCTCATCGGCATTGGAAACCCTTAACAAACCGGCCATCTTCCTGTTGATTCGAATATACCGGTGATGCCGGTCTGTGAAAAAAATGTAATAGGGCATATTTTCAAGAAGGGCCTCCAGGTACTCCCTTTCCATATGAAGCTCCTGAAGTGATCTTGACAAATTGGTAATGTCTTCCTGAAATCCACCTGTTCCGGTAATTTGCCCCTGTTCGTCGATGACCGGAAAATGGACCGTTTTAAAGACCCTTTGATTCCGGGAGTAGGTGGACTGTGTTATCCTTCCCGTCTCCAGGATCTCCCGGTCAATCTCTTCATTCAGACGGGCCTCATCAGGTTCGAAAACTTCATGGTTTCTCCGTCCAACAACTTCAAATAATCCCTTTTGATAGGTGGTTAACAACAGGGCATTCACCATGCTGAAATTCCCCTCTGCATCCTTAAACCAGGAGAGATAAGGAAGTGCTTCCAGGATAGCCCTAAGCTGTGAATCGCTATTTGAACTATTCTCCAAAGGTTCTGAATGCAGATGCTATAAATTTCTCTTTCGGGGTGATATTCAGCAGGGGAACGGGCGAACTGCTCACCATTTGCTGAGAAAAACTGCCCAGGAAGACGTTCCACTTATCCACAGAATCGGACATGATTGTGATCATATCTGCATTTACGGCCTCAGCATAATTACAGGTCAGAATCGCCAGGTTCTCTCCAACGAGGCTCTTGGTAACACACTTCAGGTTCCTGGCATTGAAATATCCAACCACCTGTTTGGCATATGACTCGAGCCTCAACATATCGCGTTTATTTTTGCTGGTTGAGATTGCAATCACATGAAGTTCGGCTCCAAATACCTCGGCGACCTCTGCCGCAAGCGGTGCTTTCTGGCGTGTGTCACGTTCCAGTTTGATGGGAACCACAATTTTTCTGATCTCATCGGGGATCTGCTTACGTATGGTAAAAACCGGCTGTTCTGTGGCTGCAATAATCTTCAGTGCATTACTTCCGATGAAGAGTTCTTCAAACCCGGAGGCACCATGAGTAGAGGCTGATATCACTCCGTTTTTATATGACTCCACCTGGTTAACCACCTCCCGGTAAACTTTCCCTTTTTTTATGATAAACCTGATTTTGGAGTCACTCCCCAGCTTTGGCTGGTACTCTTTCACGAGTTTTTCAAACTCAGATTGAGCATATTTATGCTCCTGGTCCACCACGCTTGGCTGAAAACTGGCACTGTTGGAAAGCACATATACCAGTTGAATATTTACAGGCTGTTTCCGGGAAAACAGAACCGCCCAATCCAGTCCTTTCAGCGAGTCCACTGAAAAATCAACGGGAACGATAAAATTGGTCATGTTGCTGCGTTTTAAAGTATCAGCTAATTTAACCAAATCTGTTGTTATTTATTATTTTTGACAGATTTAATCATCTAAAACTGATCCATGGGCAAAGAAGTTGTACTGGGAATCGATATCGGTGGAACATTTACCAAACTGGGACTGGTCAGCAAATCGGGAACCATTCTTATGGAAGATGAGGTGCGGTCGACGGAACATGAAACAATCGAAGAATTCATCGCTGATATCCACACCCATATTGAACAGCGTATTCAAAAGATGAAGACCAGGGTACAATTGTGCGGGATAGGTGTAGGAGCTCCCAATGGAAATTTCTACTCAGGAACCATTGAACACGCTCCAAATTTGACCTGGAAAGGGATCATCCCTTTCGTTAAACTCATGGAGAAACAGTTCGGTATCCCTGCAGTGGTCACCAATGATGCCAATGCAGCTGCTCTTGGAGAGATGCTCTTCGGCGATGCAATCGGACTTGACAATTTCCTCATGATCACGCTTGGCACAGGCCTGGGAAGTGGTCTGGTAGTCAATGGGGACCTGATCTACGGAAATGACGGATTTGCCGGCGAACTTGGACATGTAAGGGCAGTGGATCATGGCCGTCAGTGCGGATGCGGCAAGCGGGGATGCCTGGAGACCTATGTCTCCGCCACCGGAATAAAAAGAACTGTATTTGAACTGCTTGCTGAGGAGGTCGAGGATAGTGCTTTCCGAAATATTCCTTTTAATAAGCTAAAGCCCAAGATGATAACCAATTTGGCTGAAGAGGGAGACCCCATCGCCCTCAAAGCTTTTGAAAGAACCGGTTTTTTACTGGGAAGAAGCCTGGCCGATACGGTTGCACACATAAGTCCGGCGAAGATTTTCCTTTTCGGGGGACTGGCTAAAGCAGGTAAATGGATTATCGACCCAACAGTTAAAAGCATGGAAGAGCACCTCCTTCCCATCTACAGGAATAAGATCAGTATCGTCCCATCGGCACTTCTCGATAAAAACATTGCAGTACTGGGAGCTGCCGCCCTAAGCTGGAAGCAGCTGGCAAGGCTGGAGAGGTAGGTACTATTTTTTCAGGATCATCTGTACATCATGATCCCAGTTGGACCGTACTGTAATGGTTCCGGGCAGGATTTCCACTGGTTCGGGCTGACGCTTTTTCAGGTATTTACCAGTATCCCACCTGCCATTATCATTCAGATCATGAATGATTTTAATCCCATAATCCTTGGGGGTCAAATAACTGAATGTGACAAGTCCGCTCTTGTATACCTTTTGCTGTTTCACCACCTGTTCCTTGTTGGTAAGCTGAATAATGACCGGGTTGGTAACGCTGTCCAGGGTCAGAAGGATCTGGCCGTAATACTCAATGTCCCTGGTTTTGAAATTCAGATCAAGTGTATCATGCTCCAGTTCATAGAGAGAGGAAAAGGCTCCCGGTAATAATAGCAAATGATACTTTGAATCCGATTCCCACCCTGATTCGATCCATGCCCTGGAGGGCAACAGGGTATCCACCCTGATATGGAAAGGGATAGGAATCTCTACCGAATCGGGTATTTGCCACAGTTGAACCAGGGAATCCCGGAAGCTCTCCAGCGGAACATTGAAGTCGAGTTTCAGGTTGGTGTTCTGCTCCAGTTCACCTTTGGTCCGGAGGGTGGTAATGGTGAGTTTCTCCTTTGGCTTAGCCTGATCCTTTTTCTGTTTCACCGTCCTCTCCCTGTAGGTCATCAAAAGAGTGTCGGTCTGAGTCACATCTTGATATAAAGTGTCCTTGATGGTATAGTTCAGCTCCAGGGTCAGGGAGTCGTTCCGGTAATCCGTTGAATCTTTAAGCCAGAGTGTAAGTGAATCCCTTTGAGCCGAAAAAACTTCAAGGAAATCGATGGAACGGGATGGTTCTCCGGGCAGAAACCTGTAGTTAAAACTGTCTGTCAGGGGCCGGGCAAAGACAAAAAGAATCTTCCGGGGATCTTCCCGCTTTTCTTCTTTTATATATTGTGTCTCAACTTCCTCCAGGAAGAGATTCATCTCCACATATATGGCATTGTAATCGCGACCCCGCCTCAAACGGCCACCGGTTGTATCGGCAGGCATGGCGAGGGTATCGGCCGGCATGGCGAGGGTATCGGCCTGGTTGGCCGGATCGTCGGTTTCAGCCCACGCAGAGTCGGCTGTTTCCTTCTCTATGATACTCCTGAAAAAATCGGCATTCACAATCAGTGCTGAATCCAGAAAGGCGATCTCTTCGGTGGGCAGGTCAAACAGCAGGTTGTAGTTTCCGTCCTTCAATGCAAAAATCTTGAAAGTGTCTGCTTTCAGGTTGTTGATGCTGAACACCCCGCTGTCGTCGGATCTTCCCACATAAAGCGGGATCTCGGTCAGGGGCACCGAGTCTCTCATCTTCTCATACAGCATGATGGTAATCGGATCCTTCGGAACCGTATGATCCCAGGCATACTTCAGGGTTCCTCTGATGGAGAGGGAATCAAGTACATTACCGGTAGAGAATACGTACTCGAAATTGAGCAATTTATTCCCCTCATGAAGATCTTTGATTGCACTGCCGAAATTAAGAGTATAGGTGGTACTATCTTTCAGCTCCTCTGTGAATTCAATGAAAAGGGATTTCCCCTTGAGCCTTACTTCCGGTTTTTCCTCCATGGGGGGGGAGACCACCAATTGCTGGTTCACATTGTCCAGCACAATGAACTCATCAAAAGTGATCTGTATTTTCTTTGCTTTAAAACGGGTGGAATAATTAGGGGGATCACTTTCGAGAATCAGCGGCGGATCCGCATCCTTGGGACCGCCCGAAGGAGACCCCTGCTGTGCACAACTCCAGCAAATTGCCGTAATTATGACAAGAATGGGGGCTCTGAAAGGCACTATTTCCAATTTTTATGCAAACATACAAAGATATATGCTTCAGGAGAAACCCGTGAATGTTATTATATTTGTAGCTTAATCAGATAAACCTGCCATACCCATGATATTTGACGTAATTACCTGGAACGTGGATCCGGAAATTTTCAGTATTGGTGAAATGAGTATTCGCTGGTATGGACTACTGTTTGCTTCAGCTTTTCTTTCAGGATACCTGGTCTTCACCCGTTATCTGGCAACAGAACGCCTTAACTCGGAAATGCTGGATCAGCTGTTGATTTACGTGGCAGTTGGAACTGTGGTTGGGGCCAGGCTTGGACATTGTTTTTTTTACGAACCCGAATACTTCCTTAAAAATCCTGTGGAAATACTGAAGATATGGAGGGGAGGTTTGGCCAGCCATGGCGCAGCCATCGGAATCCTGTTGGCTCTCTGGCTTTACATCCGGAAAAATAAACTTTCTTTTCTGTGGCTTATCGATAGAATCGTCATTGTAGTGGCCCTTGGCGGCGCTTTCATACGCTTGGGAAACCTCTTTAATTCAGAAATTTACGGAGGACCTACCAGCCTTCCCTGGGGATTTGAATTTGTCCGCGACAGGGTGTACGACCCCAATACCGGAGAGCTGCTTCCCACAGTCGCCAGTCATCCCACCCAGCTCTATGAAGCACTCAGTTACCTGTTGATATTCACAGTATTATTTATTTTTTACAGGAAAAATTACCTGAAAGTCCGGGATGGTTTTATTTTCGGCGTTTTCATGATCCTTCTCTTTTTGGCCCGCTTTATGATTGAATTTGTGAAGAATGACCAGGTAGGGTTTGAATCCGGAATGAAACTCAATATGGGACAATTACTCAGTATTCCTTTTATCCTGGCTGGTGTTATCATGATCGTGTGGACAAAAAGGAAACCACACTACTTCAATCAGACACCCATTCCGAAGCGACCCAAACAGGCTGATAAAAAGAGTTGATGATGGAGCGGTAATGACCATCAGACATGGGCCAGGAGCAACCGATCATAACCAAGCGAAGACGCCACCACCATCACCCGGTGAATGAAAAGAACCTGCTGGTTGCAACCTTTCTGAACCTGTTGATAACCATGGTTCAGGTTGCCGGAAGCCTCCTCTCGGGAAGTATTGCGCTGCTCTCTGATGCACTTCATAACCTGAGCGACACCTTCGCAACTTTCATTGCCTATATGGCGATCCGGATCGGTAAACGGAATGCCAATCCTAAAAAGACCTTCGGATATAAACGTGCAGAGATCCTCTCGGCGTTGCTGAATGCTGTGATCCTCATTGTGATGAGTGTATTCCTGACCCTGGAAGCTTATAAAAGATTTTACGAACAGCGCGAGATCAATTCGATGATCATGATCCTGGTGGCCATGATCGGACTGCTTGCGAACATCTTTTCGGCCTCTATCCTGAAAAAAGATGCCCACAAAAACATCAATATAAAAGCTGCTTATGTCCATCTTTTGGGAGACGCACTTACTTCTTTGATGGTGGTTATAGGAGGCGTATTAATCCGGTTCAGGGAAATCTACTGGATCGATCCCCTGATTACCATTCTGATTTCACTTTATATTGTCCGTGAAGCTTTGGTCATTCTGAAACAGGCAGTGAACATTCTGATGCAATCTGCGCCCGAACACCTGGATATCCAAACGATTCGAAAACAGGTGGAAGCATTCCCGGAGATCAATAACATGCACCACATACACACCTGGATGCTCACCGATCATGAGATACATCTTGAAGCCCACGTTGAACTTATCAACGATTTGAAAGTGAGTCAGATAGATGAAATTCGCCAGGAACTTGCCACGCTACTGTATGAAGAATTCGAAATAGAGCACATCACCCTCCAGTTTGAGTTCAACCCGGGTCATCCGGCTCGCACCATTTCACACAAGACAGAATCATGAACAGGGAGAAAAAAATTATTCAGGCTTCCTGGTGGGCTGTAACTATAAATGCTTTACTGGCCGCATTAAAACTTACAATAGGTTTTATCTCCGGAAGTTATGCAGTAATTGCTGACGGAATCGATTCTGCCACCGATATTATAACCTCACTGGTGGTCCTTCTGGCCGCACGGATCATTAACAAACCTCCTAATATCAGATATGCTTACGGTTACCAGAAGGCCGATACGGTTGCCGCAAAGATCCTCTCCTTTGTGATCTTTTTTGCCGGCGCCCAGCTTGCCTGGTCATCGGTCCGGGTCCTTTTACAGGAGGCCGGAACAGAAACACCCTCCATACTGGCCATCTGGGTAACGCTGATCTCCATTGCCGGAAAGCTGGTACTTACCACCCTGCTTCACCGTACCGGAAAGAAAGTTGAGAGCCCCATGCTCATTGCCAATGCACGCAACATGCGGAACGATATCCTCATCTCAATGAGCGTTCTGGTTAGCCTTATTTTCACCCTATGGCTGGACAAGCCTCTTATCGACCGAATTATTGCTTTGATTATCAGTGGAATCATAATGGTTAGTGCGTTTAAAATCTTCATGAAAAGTAACATAGACCTGATGGACGGGATTGATGACCCGGGGCTCTATAAGGAGCTTTTTGAAGCGGTGCGACAGGTGCCGGGGGCAAATAATCCCCACCGTGTCAGGGCCAGAAAAATTGGTTATCACTATATGATCAACCTTGATATCGAAGTAAATGGATTCCTCACCGTTAAAGAGGCCCATGACATCGCAAGGAGGGTGGAAAAAAGCATCAAATCGAACCTGCGCAACGTTTATGATGTTATGGTACATGTGGAGCCGCTGGGCAACCGCGAGGAAGATGAAAAATATGGAATTACCGAAACGGATATCAACCATGAAAAAACTATAAATGATTAGCAGGAAGATGGCCATGTGCAAAGCGGTTATTGAGAACAACAGGCTTTTACCCCTGTTTGCCCGTTTCAATATTCGCCTTGGTTTTGGAGAGATGAGTGTGGAAGAGGTGTGCCGTAACCATGAGGTGGATCCCGAATTCTTTATGGAGATCGCAAATGCCTACCTGGACGAGGATGAAATCCCCCGCGAAGACCTGGCCCATTTCCCGCTGGAATCGATGGTAAAATATCTTCAGTCCACTCACTCCTACTACCTGGAGGTGGCTCTCCCCCGCGTTGAAAAAATGATTGGCCAGCTCCTCGATCAGCCGGAACTCTCGAAAAAGGAGGTGAATCTGCTATCCGGTTTTTTCGACGACTACAAGAAAGAATTCATGTTGCATCTCTCCATGGAGGAGGATGAGGTGTTACCCTACATCCTTGAACTTGAAAAACAATCACTAACTGACCGGCCCGACCCGGAATTTGTTCTAAGGCTTCGGGGGTATTCCATCAGAAAGTTTGCCCAGGAGCACAATCGGCTGGAGTACAGCCTTGAAAACCTATCCCGGTTAATCATCAAATATCTCCCTCCACTTGAAGACCAGGAACTGTGCCTGAAAGTGCTTCGCGAACTTGCCGACCTGGTGAAAGACCTGGTTGATCATGCAAACATGGAAGATAAAGTACTGGTACCCAGGGTTTCTGAACTGGAACAACAAGTGTTAACAAGGTGGGAGGTAAAATGAACCGTACCGGGATCATAGTGGCCATGGAATCCTATATGCTCCGTAAAGGGGTGATCTCAATTCTGAACCGGGTCCCGGGTGTCACGGTGATCAGGGAATTTGATTCTGCCCCACCACTGGATAAGTTTATGCAAACCAGAAACCGCGATCTGCTGGTGATCAGTCAATCCATATTAGACCAGTCACCTCAACTCCTCCTGAATAATAAAGATTTACCGGATCGAACCATTATTATGACCTATGGCCATGGTGTGGAACCGGGGAATGAGATTTTGGCCATTGATGTGGACGACACCCGGGAGGAGATACTGAATAAGATCTTTGGCCTGTTGGAATCGCAGCCCAAAGGATCCGGTGTGCCGGAGATCTCCCAACTATCTCCCAGGGAGAAGACCATCGTGCGATTGGTATCTCTTGGATACACCAACAAACAGATTGCCCAGGAACTCTTCCTGTCGGCACACACGGTAATAACCCACCGAAAAAACATTGTTTATAAGCTGGGTATTAAATCCGTTTCCGGCCTGACCGTTTACGCCATCGTAAACAATATCATCACCATCGAAGAAGTAAACTCTAAACCTGTTTAGATTAAACCTGTTTAAGATTGTGTATATTTGTATGTTCGTAAAATTCAATTGTATAAGAGATGACAGAAAATAAATCAAATACCGGAGTATTATATGGCATTCTTGGATTACTGGTGGTAATCCTGGCTGTTGCGGTTTACATGTTACTGGATACCCGGAAAAACCTGAACGTTGTATCAGCCGATCTGGCTGAAAAGACTGAATATTTCAGAATGGAAAAGGACTCATTGGAGGGTGAACTGAGAAACATCTACTTCAGGTATGATACTCTCGAAACCAATAGTGTTGAATTACAGGCTGATATGAAAATGCAGCAGGAGAAAATTGAAAAACTGATTGCCCTTCAGAAAGATGATGCCTACAAAATCAGAATGTACAAGAAAGAGATGGAAACACTGCGTACCGTGCTGCGGAGCTACATTGTACAGATCGACTCCCTGAACATGCAAAATCAGGAACTCCTGGCCGAAAACAAGCAACTTTTAAACACTTCCCGGCGCCTTACCACTGAAAAAGAGATGCTTCAAAAGGATAAAAGTCAACTGGAAGAGATTAAAAATCTGGCCTCAACGCTCCAGGTTTCAGATATTGACCTGATCCTGCTTACCAAGCGGGATAAGGAGACCGAAAGGGTTCGCACCACCACCAAAGTGAGGGTCGATTTTACCTTACGAGCCAACAAAGTGGCCTCCCCCGGTGAAAAAACAATCTACCTGCGGATCATTCGGCCCGACCAGGTGGTACTGGGTTCTCCCTCACTTGAGATGATCAATCTCGGTGGTGAGCAGATTCCGGCATCCGCATCAAGGATCGTCAACTATGAAAATACGGATCTTCCCGTATCCATATTCTGGAACAATGATGGTGAGATTGTACCTGGAGAACACCTTGTTGAACTCTATTCCGATGGGAGTTTGATCGGAAGCGCCTCATTCGTTCTCAAATAGAAGCATTCATAAAAATTTTGTTTTTATCATTGGATGATTTCCCGGTGGATCATAAAGGCTATTGTCCAGAAGGGTATTTCTTACCTTCCTGCTTCCAGGAAAATCAACTATTTTTTTCAAAAACATGTTACAGGGGGAGTCATTCTTACCGATGAACACTTTGCACTGAAAATGGGTCATGCCCGCGATCACCTGGGTTGCCTGAAGGCATTTGCAAAGAAACAAAAGGAGAGAACGATTCTTGAGCTTGGAACCGGCTGGTACCCGGTGATCCCAATCCTTTTCTATCTCACAGGGCAGGGCAGGGTGATCTCTGTGGATATACAAAGATGGATGACCCGAAAGACCCAGCAGGAGACCATTCTCAAATTCAGGGAATGGATGGAGTCCGGCCTGTTGGATGACTTGAAGGAGATGATTGTACCCGATAGATGGGAGCGCCTGATGGATGTGCTTCATGACCCTCCCCGCCACTCCAGGGAGCAGATCAACTTACTGATTGGCCTTACTCCCGTGGTAGCTGATGCCAGAAACCTCTCCCTTGAAAAGGGATCCGTGGATTTTATCTGTTCCAACAACACCTTTGAGCACATTCCCCGGGAGATCCTTATGGATATCCTGGCAGAATTCAAAAGAGTGCTGCACCCGGAGGGGATCATGAGTCATTTTATCGATATGTCGGATCATTTTGCCCATTTTGACCCCCGGATAACCATCTATCATTTCCTTAAATTCAGCAAAAAAACCTGGCGGATTCTGGACAATAGCATTCAACCCCAAAACCGGCTCCGTTACCGGGATTACCTGGATATGTATGTGAAGGCCGGCCTGCCCGTGACCCGTGAGGAACTCAGGGAGGGAAGCCTGAAGGAGCTGGAAAAGGTAAAGGTTCATCCTGAGTTTTCTGCCTATAGCCAGCAAGAACTGGCCATCAGTCATGCCAATATCATTACCTGAGAAACAACTCCCTTAGGATGAGATCGGCCAAAAGCCAGCTTTCGGGGTCGATGGCTATTCTCTCCTTTTTTTGAACCATCAGACCATCCATTAAAAACCGGCCGGACCTCTCCAGAAAATGGTTCAGAACCTCTTCACCGAAACGATCCCGGATAATTTGTGGATCCGCCCCTTCGCAGGTTCTCAGCGAAGTAATCAGGTAGTCGTGGTATTTTTCCTTATTTGTTAGCTCCTCTCTTTCGCCGACCGCTTCTCCCTCCTGCAATGATTTTATGTAATTTTTCAATGAAGAAGCATTCCAATATCGGCTTGTTCCATTGTAGGAGTGGGCAGAGGGACCAAAGCCCATGTATGGTTCGCCTGACCAGTAGATTTGGTTGTGGCGTGATCTAAATCTCTCTTTTGCGAAATTTGAGATTTCGTAGTGTTCAAACCCTGCCCCGGTAAGCTCCTCCCTGAGTATACGGTACATCTCAACACTTTCATCTTCCGCTACCGGTGCGATCTTTCCTTTTCTCCTCCAGTGATCAAACACGGTTCCCGTTTCAAAGGTGAGGTGATAGGCCGATATGTGGTTCACAGGAAGCTCCAGGGCCCGAAGCAAATTGGCCCTCCAGCCCTCTGGTGTCTGACCCGGAATCCCGAAGATGAGATCAATGGTAATATTATCAAATCCTGCAGAGGCAGCTTCATGAACGGCTCTGACAGCCTGCAGGGCATTGTGTGACCGGCGCATCAGAATCAGGTCTTCCTCCCGGAAAGACTGAATCCCAATACTGATGCGGTTAAATCCAAGTCCACGGATGTTGCTCAGTTGTGATGCATCCAGATCGTCCGGATTACATTCGATGGTTATCTCGGGTTCCTCTGAAAACCGAAAGCTTTCCATTACCCCTCTCAATATTTTTTGAAGATTGGACTTTGTCAGCAAGGAGGGGGTTCCTCCCCCAAGGTAAAGGGTTTCCATTCTGTACTCCTGCATGCCGGAAGCCCGTATCTCAAACTCTTTCAACAGACTTTTGGTAAACAGATCCTGATATTGGGTGCTGATGGTGAAGTAAAAGTCACAATATCTGCACGCTTGCCTGCAAAAGGGAATATGGATGTAGATACCTCCCACCCTCCTGTTCATTCATTAAATTTTTTCATCTTTGTGGCTTCATTGGGAGGATTATCATGCTAAAGTACGTGATCCAATACAAATTTTCCATTCTTCTTGCGGGTTTTATAGTACTTCTCAGTTTGCTCCCCGGCAATACGATGCCCCATTCATCCCTCTTTTCCATCCCTTACTTTGACAAGTTTGTACATTTCGGAATGTATGGATCATTGGGTGTGGTGGCACTTCTTGAATTTCGTTGTCGCCAGATATGTCTTAAAAAAGAGTTATTACTTCTATTACTGATTTTTTGTCTCAGTACACTGATGGAAGTACTCCAATCCGCTGTGGTGGCTACACGTTTGGCCGAGTGGCTTGACCTGGTTGCAAATTTTTTCGGTTTGATCGCAGCTTATGCAGCTTATGCCTTTTTTCGTGTGTTCAGATCATAATCCTCTCATTTCCCTTTCTGAATTCCGATGCCAGTTCGGCGATTGATTCGGTCAGTAGGATACTTTTCAGGCCATTTCGATGGATTGCAACTTTATCATGCAAACTGCACGGGGCCTCTTTACTGCAGGGGGAGGTCCTGATCAGGCACTGGTTGAAGGCATCCGTTCCGTCGATAATATCGATGATCTGCATCAGGGATATATCAATGGCCGGTCTCTTCAGGCAAAAGCCACCATGTGGTCCTTTGGTTGAATCCAGAATCTGTTGGCGTGTAAGAACCTGCAGGATCTTTCCGAGAAAAGGGGCAGGAATGCCCAATTCTCCTGAAATCTCCTTAAGCCCTTTCTTTGTTTCAGGTGTAGCATATAAAGCAATATATATCACAGCTCTGATGGCGTATTTGCTTGTATTGGACAACATCATACTATAGAGGTATTTTCTCAATGCGCTGCTGGTGTCGTCCCCCTTCATAACCTGTTGTAAGGAACAGATCCACAATTTCCATGGCCGTGTTCAGATCAAGAAAACGGGCGGGAATGGAACATATATTGGCATCGTTATGCTTTCGGGCCAGGATTGAAATCTCCTGGTTCCAGCAAATAGCACCCCTGATCCCCTGATGCTTATTGGTAACCATATTGATTCCGTTACCGCTTCCACAAAGAGAGATTCCCACAAAACATCTGCCGCTCTCCACCGCTTCAGCCAGAGGGTGACCATAATCGGGGTAATCCACACTCTTGTCCGAGCTGGCTCCATAATCACATACTTCATATCCCTCGTTTTCAAGATGTGCAATGATTTGTTGCTTCATTTTGAAACCTGCATGATCCGATGCAACTGCAATTTTTGTTTTCATCTGTTCACCCATGTTAACAATGGTATCGTTCATTTGTTGTTGATTCATTTTTAAAAACAACGCTCTTTTGGTAATTCCAATTTAAACACCCAATTTCCTCAATAAATACCAGAATTGTTAAACAGATTGTAAACAGTAACTATCTTTGAAGTACCATTGTATTTTTTGAAGATTCCCTTATATGAACAGTTGTTGAATGATTTCCTAAGTTTCGGAAATTCAGAACTTAACAGAACCAATCTTTGTTAATAGGATGTCACTATTTTTTCATTAATCAAAATTGCAAAGATATCATCAGTTTTTTTAAAACAGAATAAACTGGATAACATCATCATTTAAAATTAGATTTAAAGTTTTATAATAATAATTATAGTTATGACTATTGTTAATAATCTAAAAATAGATACCAAAGGATATATTGACATGGATGTGGATAAGTCGGTTGATATGGTTAAAGAGATCAACCGGATGAAAAGGGAAAAAAATGCAATCATTCTTGCTCATTTTTATCAGGATGGTGAGATTCAGGATATAGCTGATTTTGTGGGAGATAGTCTTGGATTATCACAACAGGCCGCTGAAACAGATGCAGATATAATACTTTTTGCCGGGGTTCATTTCATGGCTGAAACTGCTAAAATACTTGCGCCTGATAAAAAAGTGCTGATACCCGATCTGATGGCAGGTTGTTCCCTTGCCGATTCATGTCCGCCCGAGGCATTCGCTGCCTTTAAAAAAAATCATCCCGGTCATACTGTAATCTCCTATGTGAATACTACGGCTGAAATAAAGGCTATGACCGATATTATATGTACCTCTACAAATGCACTTGAAATCATTAAAAGTCTTCCCGAAGATGAGAAAATTATTTTTGCTCCGGACCGGAATCTTGGGAACTATATCCAAAGCGAAACAGGCAGGGAGATGGTGATCTGGGACGGCGCGTGTCACGTTCACGAAGCGTTCAGCCTTGAGAGAATACTGGATTTGAAAAAGCAACATCCGGATGCCCGGATTATAGCGCATCCGGAGTGTGAAAAACCCATATTGCTTGTGGCAGATCACGTCGGCTCAACTTCATCTCTTTTGAGTTACACAGTGAATAATAGTGGAAATATATTCATTGTGGCTACCGAATCAGGTATTCTGCATCAGATGAGAAAGAGTAGTCCGGATAAACATTTCATTGCAGCACCACCCAAGGATTCAACATGTGCCTGCAACGATTGTGCCTTTATGAAGCTGATATCATTGAAAAAGGTTTACAATACTTTGAAGTATGAACTTCCGGAGATAACTTTGGAAAAGAATTTGATGGATCAGGCAAGAGGATCGATCCTCAGAATGCTGGAAATTTCCAAAAAACTGAATCTTTAGGTTGGTTATGAAGATCAAATGCTTTTTCATAGGTTGCTTCTTCGTGCTGTTTGGTGCAGCTTTAATACAGTCTGTCAGTGCTCAGGAAATAAATTCTGATCACACATATGTTCAATTTTTCTACCCCAATGGTCAGGTCTCCAGCGAGGGAAACATGGTTAACGGGAAACCGGAAGGATACTGGAAGACCTATTATGTGTCAGGAGTGATTAAATCGGAAGGTAAACGAACAAACTTTCTTCTGGACAGTATTTGGAATTTTTATAATCAATCCGGAGAACTTGTACAAACCATAAGTTATAATATTGGTGAAAAGAATGGATTCTCAATTAGTTACATTTATAATAATCCGGTAAAACCCGGTCAACCCACCATCATTTCAAAGGAGCTTTATGTAAATGGAAAGAAAGAGGGAAACTCATTTTATTACTATCCAACGGGAGAGCTGAAAGAGATGGTCTACTACAAAAATAACCGAAAAAGCGGTATGGCCCGGGAGTATAGTCCGGATAGCGTAATCATTTCCGTGTTGGAGTATAACGATAACTATTTGGTAAATAGGGATATAATCAACAGGATTGATAAACAGGGCAGAAAACAGGGAGTATTCAGGGAATATTATGAGAATGGGAGTGTAAAAAAAGAGGAGCATTATCTCGATGATGAGCTGCACGGATATTATCGTGAGTTTGACGGAAAAGGGGTGGTTGTGACAGCCATGCGGTATGAACGTGGTGAAATCAAGGAGGAGATCGATGAGGATATGAGGGAGTTGCTGGATATGAAAAGCACCTATGATCAGCAAGGAAGGCTTGTATTCACGGGTGGTTACAAGGAGGGCATTCCCATTGGGATACACAGATTTTATGATTCTGCCGGTATCGTTGAGAATGCATACCTGTATAACGAACTGGGACAAAAAATTGGTGAAGGAATCATTGACGAGCAGGGTAGAAGAACCAGTTCATGGAAAGACTTTTATCCCACCGGTGAACTAAGAGCCATGGGAAATTACCAGGATAATTTGAAAACGGGAGCATGGACTTACTACTTTATTGGGGGAGGTGTGGAGCAGAAGGGAAGATTTGATAAAGGGCGTTTCCAGGGTCTGTGGACATGGTACTATCCCAACGGGAACACATGGCGTGAAGAGAGTTACTTCAATGGCAGAGAAGACGGATTGTTTACTGAATACGATCCTAAGGGGAATATACTCGCAAAGGGTGACTATATTAGCGGGGAGAGAGATGGAGAGTGGGTATACCGGGTAGGGGATCATGAAGAGAGGGGAATTTATGTGATTGGACTCAGGGAAGGAGAGTGGAAATATTTTTACAATAATGGGCAGCTGCAATATGAAGGTACCTATTCACAAGGTAATCCCGATAAACGACATAAGTACTATTATCCATCCGGAGTACTCAAAGAGGAGCAGTACTACGAAATGGGGATCAGGGAGAAAAATTGGAAAAAATATGATGAAGAGGGTAACCTGGTGATGACCATTACCTATAATAACAATGTGGAATACAGGATCAACGGTACACGTATCGGGCTGCCGGAGAGTGACATTACATTAATACGCTGACCCATTCATGGCAGAAGAATTCAAATTCAGGGGAAAAGATTTATCGGATCGTGAGCTGGAGATTGAAGCCAGTTTGAGACCGCGCCAGTTTTACGATTTCGACGGTCAGATGAAGGTTGTGGATAACCTGAAGGTTTTCGTGGAAGCTGCAAAATTAAGGGGTGAGGCACTGGATCATGTTTTGTTGCACGGCCCTCCCGGATTGGGCAAGACAACGCTTGCCCATATTATTGCTAATGAGATGGAGGTAGGTATAAAGATTACTTCTGGTCCGGTTCTGGATAAACCGGGCGATCTGGCCGGGTTATTAACCGGGCTGGAAGAGGGAGATGTACTCTTTATCGATGAAATTCACAGGCTCTCCCCCATTGTGGAGGAGTATCTCTATTCTGCAATGGAGGACTATTGTATTGATATTATGATCGACAAAGGTCCTTCGGCCCGTTCCGTGCAACTGACCCTGCAACCCTTTACCCTTATCGGTGCTACGACCCGTTCAGGTCTTCTCACAGGTCCCCTGAGGGCTCGCTTCGGAATAAAGTCTTTTCTGGAATATTATGATACAGATGTGCTTACCAGTATTGTAAAAAGATCTTCAGGCATTCTAAAGGTCAGGGTGGACGAAAATGCTGCATCGGAAATTGCCTCCAGGAGCAGGGGAACACCCAGGATTGCCAATGCACTGCTCAGGCGGATCAGGGATTTTGCCCAGGTGAAGGGAAATGGGATGATAGACATGGAAATTACCAGGTATGGTCTTGAAGCGCTGAATATTGACCAATCCGGACTGGATGAAATGGATAATAAAATATTGAGTACAATCATCGATAAGTTCAAAGGCGGACCAGTAGGTTTGAATACCATTGCCACTGCCGTAGGTGAGGAGGCAGGAACCATCGAGGAGGTTTATGAGCCCTTTCTAATTAAACAGGGATTTATAAAACGTACACCCAGGGGCCGGGAGGTTACGGAAAATGCTTACGATCACCTTGGTAAATATAGGGATCGTCAAAACTCATTATTCTGATAATTTATTATATTTGTGACGAACTGAATGATGCGAGCGCATTCCCCGAACTTCCACTTCGGGGTTAGCGAGCAAAATTAAAATAGACAATTAATCGATGATTCCTCGCAGCTTGCTGCGAGGAGAGTCAATTTACAAGCGACCTGTTATGTTAAAAGAGTTAATCAAAAATGCGGGACTGCTGATCATCCTGATCGGGGTAATTATTCTGGGAGTGGTAGTATTTACCGGAGTTCAGACCAACTCATTACTCGGTTTAAGCCTGGGCCTGGTTATCGGGGGACTGCTGACACATATCCTGATCAACAGGCTTGTGGACTGATTGTTCCCTACAGGCCTGCAATGAATTTTAATCCTGGCTTGTCCAGGATTTTTATTTTCCTTCCGTTTAGTTCAATCAGGCCTTTGGTCTTAAATTCTGAAAGTAACCTGATAATCGATTCGGTGGCAGTGCCCACAATATTGGAAAGCTCCTCCCTGGTAAGGGAAATGTTGAGATTTCTCTCCTGATCTACACCAAAATCATCATCAAGATGGATCAGAATTTCAGCTAGTCTTCCCTTCACTGTTTTCTGGGCTATATCTGTGATGTAGCTGTTGGCCTCTCCCAGCTCCTTACAGATAAGTTTCATTAACTCCACGGCAAATTCACCGTTTGTTTTCACCAGCTTTATCAGGATATCGGCGGGGATATGGCAAAGAAGGGACTCCTCCAGAACCTCTGTGGTAGTGCAGGCCGGTTCGTTGCTTACAACCGAGCGGTAACCTATAATATCACCCGGCTGAGCAAAGCGAATAATCTGTTCTTTTCCGTCAATCCCGGTTTTGTATATCTTTACAATACCTTTTTGAACACAATAGAAACCCTTCATACGGGTTCCTTCCCGGTAAATGACAGAGCCTCTTTTAAAAGATTCTGTTATCTTGTTCAAAGAGATCTCTTGCAGTTCCTCATTGCTAAGATTGCGAAACAGGTGGTGACTTTTGTTCATGCAGGAATCGCACGAGATATTACCCGGGTCTTTGATCATGGGGAAACATTGAAATCAAATGTAATTATAAATTGAAAACTTTAAAATCTGATGAAAGAATCAATTAAAGCAACCCTGCTAAATGGTTTGTCCTTTGAAGCTGAGGTAGACGGACATAAAATTTACCTGGATACCTCGGCAGAACACGGAGGTAAAAATTTGGGACCCAGACCCAAACCCATGATGATGGTAGCTCTTGCCGGTTGTACCGGGATGGATGTGGCTGCTATTCTCAAAAAAATGAAGGTGGAAGTGGAGTCTCTGATTGTTGAAGTCGAGGGAGAGGTGACTGAAGATCACCCCAGGCGTTTCAGCGGGATGAAGGTGATCTTCAGAGTGAAAGGCAAAGATGTATTGCGGGAGAGTGTGGAGAAAGCGGTGATGCTCTCAAAAACTAAGTATTGTGGGGTATCAGCCAACTATTCAGAGGCATTCCCCATCGAATACGATATTATCATCGAGGAATAGGGACTGTCTCAAAAGGGTCTGTCCCATAAAAAGGGACTTTTGAGGCGGCCTCTTAATAAGCTGCGCGAAATTGTTCCAAAAAGCGAAGGTCGTTCTCGAAATAGAGACGAAGATCCCTAACCTGGTATTTGAGCATGGCGATGCGTTCAACACCCATACCGAAGGCAAACCCTGTATATTTGTTTGAATCTATATTATTGAAATCCAAAACATTGGGATCTACCATCCCACAACCCAGGATTTCGAGCCAGCCGGTGTATTTGCATACGTTACAACCTTTTCCTCCACAGATCTGACAACTGATGTCCATTTCTGCGGAGGGTTCGGTGAAAGGAAAAAATGAGGGGCGAAGCCTTATCTGCACCTCCTGACCAAACATCTCTCTTGAAAAAAAGAGAAGGGTCTGCTTCAGATCGGCAAACGAGACACTCTCATCGATGTATAGTCCTTCCACCTGGTGAAATATGCAGTGTGCCCTTGCTGAAATAGCTTCATTTCTAAATACACGTCCTGGAGAGATCGTACGAATAGGTGGATGGGATTTTTCCATCACCCTAACCTGCACGGATGAAGTATGTGTGCGAAGAAGTATATCGGGATCCTTTTCAATGAAAAAAGTATCCTGCATGTCCCTGGCAGGATGTTCGGGTGGAAAATTGAGGGCCGAAAAGACATGCCAGTCATCTTCAATTTCTGGTCCTTCCGATATGGTGAAGCCCAGTCTGCCGAATACTTCAATGATCTGGTTTCGGACAATGCTGATGGGATGCCTGGCCCCAAGCTGTATCGGTTCTCCCGGAAGGGTCAGATCGACAGACTTTTCATTGCCCTCCTCCATGTCCAGGACCTGGCTAAGGGTTTCGATCTTATCTGAAATAAAGCTTTTGAGTTGGTTTATTTTCTGTCCAACTTCTTTTTTTTGATCAGGGGGAAGCAGCTTGAAATGATTAAACAGATCAGTCAGAATACCTTTTTTCCCAAGATATTTAATTCTGAAATTTTCGATTTCCTCCCGGGTTTCCGCTCTGAATTCCCGTGCCTCTTCGAGGAATTTATCGATATTATGGACCATATCCTTTTGAATTTGAGCTATAAAAGTAACAAAACCGGGGGTTATTTTATAAGTGTAATCTGATATACCACATCTTCAATGGGGCGGTCGTTTGAATCGGTCTGCATGGCAGCAATCCTGTCTATGACCTCCAGGCCTTCAATCACTTCTCCAAATACTGTATAACCGCCGTCAAGGTGGGGTGTACCACCAATTGTGGTATACGCTTCAATAGCTTCAGCTGTAAATGCCTGTGTCCGGTCCTTCTCCATCATCTTCAGCATGTCTGTCGTGAAAACCCGCCCCTGAACAATATAAAACTGTGAACCTGACGATGCCTTTTCAGGGTTACCCCGGTCACCTGTTCTGGCGGCGGCAAGGGCTCCTTTTTTGTGAAACAACTGGTCGTTGAACTCGGCCGGAATGGTGTAACCCGGACCGCCTGTTCCAAGTTGTTGTCCCCTTTCGGCATGAACCGAATGAGGATCTCCGCCCTGGATCATAAAATCCTTAATCACCCGGTGGAACAGTTGATCATCGTAGAATCCTTCGTTGATCAGTTTGATCATGTTATCGCGATGTCCCGGGGTTTGATTGTAGAGCCTGACAACCATATCACCCTGGATGGTTTGTATTTTAATAAGCTGGTCTGAATCGGCAGATTGTCCCTTCATTGAAGTTACTGAAACCGAAACTAAGATTGTTACATAAAGTAGCCGGGAAATCCTCATTTTCTTCATCATTTTTGGTGTAACTTTAGTACAAAGATAGAATGAATGTTTAAAATATTTTTCATTGGAGTTGTGCTGTTGTGGACGGGCTCAACAATAGCCGGTCAGTCGGTGGGACTTGTTCTGAGTGGTGGAGGATCAAAAGGTCTGGCCCATATAGGGGTGATCAGGGCGCTTGAACAGAACAGGATTCCTATTGATTATATCGCCGGCACCTCCATGGGTGCGATTGTGGGAAGTCTTTATGCGATGGGCTATACAACCGATGAAATGATTGCAATAGTTTCATCTGATGATTTCAAGTACTGGATGACCGGAGAACTGAGTGAGGATGATAAATACTTTTTTAAGGAAGATTACCCCGAACCGGAGCTTTTGAATATTGGGATCGATTTAAAAGACACGATTCCCAAAACGGTACTGCCCTTGAGTGTTATTCGCAGCGAATTGATGGATTTTGCTTTTATGGAGATTTTCTCCCGGGCCAGTGCGGCTGCCTCATATAATTTCGACAACCTGTTTGTTCCCTTTTTATGCATCGGGGCTGATATCAGCAATCGTAAGGAGGTGGTTTTCAGGAGTGGCGACCTGGCCCAGGCTGTCAGGGCCTCCATGACCGTTCCTTTTGTCTTCCGGCCCATTGTGATGGATGGCAACATTATGTATGACGGAGGCATCTACAACAATTTTCCCTCCACCCAGATGAAGGAGGTTTTTAACCCCGATGTAATCATTGGGAGCAAGGCGGCCAGGGGTAAAACGCCACCCGCCGAATACGATATTATGATGCAGATTGAGAACATGGTGATGAAATCTTCCGATTACTATATTCCGTGTGAAAAAAGGATTTTGATTGACATGGATTTTGAATCACAATCCCTGCTTGCTTTTGAAAGGATGGATGAGTTTGTGGAGATTGGCTATCAGACCACCCTTCTGAAGATGGACAGCATCCGCATGATCATTAACCGGGTGGCAGAGGATCCGGTCTCCCTGAACAGGAGAAGGAAGGCCTTTTTGGAGAGTTGGCCTGAATTCAGGTTCAAGGATGTGGAGCTTGAGGGGCTGAATAAGAAACAGGCGACCTATGTGGAGCGGAGTTTTCTGAAATCAGATACAGTGATCGGTCTGGAAGTAATCAAACGGGAATATCTTAAACTGGTCAGTGATCGAAGCCTGACCTATCTCTATCCGAGGGCAATCTACCGGGAGGTGGACAGCCTCTTCACCTTTCATATGAGGGTGATTCCGGAAACACCCTTTGAGGCGAAGTTCGGATTGTTCATTTCTACGACAGGATTGGCGCAAACCTACCTGGGTCTGAGTTTCCGGGAGATCCAGGAGGTGAGTATCCACCTGAAGGGTAGTCTCCAGTTTGGAAGATTGTATGATGGTGTGAACCTGGGTTTTCGGTTTGATTATCCATCCAGAATCCCGGTCTTCTTTCGGGGTAATTTTAACTATAACCGGTTCGACTACAATACATCCAATCCCTACTTGTTTTACGAAGATCTAAAATCGTCATATATTGTTGAAAATGAGTTGAATGTGCGTTTTGATGCGGGCATTCCCTATTCCAATAATAGTGTATTGATTGCAGGATTGGGGATTGGACGCAACCAGGAGATCTATTATATGACGCAGGATTTTGCCTCCGGCGATACAGCGGAAGTTTCGGTGGTGAATTTAATTTCTCTATATGGTGCTTTTGAAAGAAACTCATTAAACGACAGGCAGTTTTCCACCAAGGGGGCTTTTCTAAAGTTTTCTCTTCGGGGGGGGTATGGGTCAGAAGATTACTCTCCCGGGTCGACTTCCGATCTGCTGCTTAATGAAAAGTCAAATTACTTCTGGTTTTCAGCACGTTTTGAAAACACCGGGTATTTGCCGTTAAAACGGGATTTCATTCTGGGATATCACTATGTGATGGACGTTTCGTTCAAACCACTTCTGTCCAACTATTTTTCAACCATTATCGAAGCGCCTGCTTTTCAACCAAATCTGATCACGAAAAGTCTCTTTATGGAAGAATACAGGGCAAATCAATACATAGGCGTAGGATTAATGCCCGTTTATTCATTTGGAAAAAATTTGCATGCCAAACTGGAAGCATATGGCTATTTTCCTGTACGGGAGGTCCTTAGGGATACAGAAAACAATGCATACCTGGGGAATTATTTCAGTACCATGAAGACGATCTTTACTACTTCGGTAAACTATATTTCTGCAGTAGGGCCCATTGGGTTTCACGTGGGATATGTTTCTGCCCTGAAGCAGCCATGGATGATACAGCTTAGTTTTGGATATTTGCTGTTTAATCAGAAATCAAACAAGGATTAAAATATAGTACTTTTACCTTCACTTTGAGGAATCCCATTAAACAGTTGTTTGGTCAGACGGCCGTTTATGGTCTGGGTATCGTTTTACCCCGGCTTTTGAATTATATGTTGCTTACTCCATTCTATACGCGGGTTTTCGACCGCGCAACCTATGGAATCATTACCGAGCTATATGCCTATGTGGTTTTTCTGCTTGTGATCCTCACCTATGGAATGGAAACCGGGTATTTCCGATTTGCAAGTGGTTCAAAAGAGAACGGTCGGATCTATACCACCGTACTGAGCGCTCTGTTTGTTACCTCTGCACTTTTCATATCCGGGGTTATGATTTTTGGTGGTCCCATCAGCGCCTGGATGGATTATGGTGATCACCCGGAGTATATCCGGTGGCTTGCGGTAATCGTAAGTGTGGATGCATTTACTGCGATTCCGTTCGCAAGGATTCGTATGGAAAACAGACCGGTAAAGTATTCCATGGTCCGGATCGCGGAGGTACTGGTCAACATTGGCCTGAACCTGTTTTTTTTATGGTACTGTCCAAACCATACCAATTCCACCCTGGTTTCTATGATTTACCATGAAGAGATAGGGGTGGGTTATGTGCTCATTTCCAACCTGTTTGCCTCCCTTATTAAGCTGTTGCTGCTTTCAGGGGAGATTATAAAGGCATTCAGGTACACTTTTAATAAGGTCATTCTAAAAAGTGTGTTGAAATATTCCTATCCGCTTCTGGTGGCAGGACTTGCCGGCACGGTGAATGAGGCCCTCGACCGGATCCTCCTCAAGCATATGATACCTGCCGATCAGCTTCCTATGGAACAGCTTGGTATTTACGGTGCCAATTTCAAAATGGCAGTTCTGATGACTCTTTTTGTACAGATGTTCAAGTATGCCGCGGAACCCTTCTTTTTCTCCAGATCGACCGAAAAGAATGCAAAGGAACTCTATGCCGATGTGATGAATTTTTTCGTTGCAGCCGGGTTGATGATATTTCTTATGGTGAATCTCTATATGGAGTATTTTATCCTCTTTATTGGACAAGGATTCAGGGAAGGGGCGCAAATTGTTCCAGTTATTCTCATGGCCAACCTGGTGATGGGAATCTTTTTCAACCTCTCCATCTGGTATAAATTGACCAATAAAACCATGTATGGTGCCGTATTGGTCATTATTGGTGCTTCTGTGACGGTGGCGGTAAACTTACTGTTTATTCCCAGGTACGGATATGTGGCTTCGGCCTGGGCTCACCTGATATGCTATAGCCTGATGGTGCTGCTTTCATTTCTCTGGTCAAAAAAATATTATGATGTACCCTATAAAACCGGTAGAATCGTTACTTATATGGTCATTGCACTGATGATTTATTATTTCAATGAACTATTTTTGCAGTATATCGGGCCCTTCAGGGATCTTACCAGTTTTGTATTGCTGGCAGGTTTTGGCTTCTTTTTGTGGTTAAAGGAGCGACCGGTATTTATAAAGTATAAGAACGGGATATAGCATGGAAGTGAAAATTGTGAACCAATCAGGGAATTCGCTACCGGAGTACAGTACCTCCTTATCGGCGGGAATGGACCTGCGCGCTAATCTGGATGAACCGGTGGTATTAAAACCCATGGAGCGACGCTTGGTCCCCACCGGACTGTTCATTGCATTACCTGCGGGTTATGAGGCGCAGATCAGGCCAAGAAGTGGACTTGCCCTGAAAAAGGGAATTTCTGTGTTGAATACGCCAGGTACCATTGATGCTGATTACAGGGGTGAAATAGGGATCATTTTAATCAATTTATCGACAGAGGATTTCGTTATTAACCATGGAGAGCGGATTTGCCAGATGGTAATCAACCGGGTTGAAATGATCTCCTGGAGTGAGGTGAATAACCTGGAGAATACCGCCCGCGGTACCGGTGGATTCGGGCATACCGGAAACAAGTAAAGTTTTGTTGTCATTAAGGAAGGAGCGTTTTTTCATGAGGGGAGTCGTATTTGGTTTGGTGATGATCATGGTATTGTTTTCATACCAGGAGGGCCTGGGTCAACAAGAAGATGGCAGTAATGATTATCAATATGCACTGATAGAGGCGGTGAAGCAAAAAAACCTGGGAAATTTTTCCGAGGCGGTGAAGCTTTACAAATTGGTTATCAAGGAGAGGCCCACCTGCCAGGTGGCCTATTATGAACTGGGGGGAATCTATTTGATGTCCAATCAGGTGGATTTGGCCATTTCTAATTTAAAAATGGCTTATGATATGGATCCGGAAAACCAATGGTACGTTCTGGCCTATTTGAATGCCCTGGAAGCAGGGAAGCAATTTGATGAAATGGAGCAGATCCTTAAAGAAAAGATCAGATCTGACCCCGAAGAGGTAGAGTGGGCGTATCAGTTGGCTACTGTCTATTTCAACCAGGATAAGCCTAATAAAGCGATTAAAACGCTTGAGATGATAGAAGAGGAGAGAGGTTTTAGTGAAAAGGTAACATTGTTGAAGGCTTCCATTTATGAGAGTACAGAAGAGTATGAACTGGCCCTTATGGAGCTGAAAAAGGTGATGGTTATTTTTCCGGAGGCAATTCAGTTCAGGATTGTAGCGGCCGAACTATGCATGAAAAACGGGAAGGAGGATGACGCAGCACAGTACTACCTGGAAATGCTGGAGTTAGATAGTACCAACATTTTTGCGCTCACCAACCTGACGGATTATTACAGGAAAAAGGGAGATTACCAAAGTAGCTTCAAGTACCTTTCAAAGTCATTCACCAGCGAGAGTATCGATGCAAGAAGGAAAATGGCGATCCTCTCTTACTATTTATCAGAGAAGACATTTATAAACGATTATCCCGATGAGCTGTCAAGACTGCTGGAAGTGTTAATTACCGTGCATCCGGAGGAATATGATGCAAGGTTACTGGCGTCCGATTTTTATATTCAGACCAAGGATTATGAAAAGGCATACTGGAATTTGAGGGCTTATATCGGGAAGGGAGGAAGTAGCTATCCGCTCTACATGCAGGCTATCTTGCTGGCAAATGCAGGAGGCTTGACCCAGGAACTGCTCAATATTACGGGGGAGGCCCAGGTTAATTATCCCGACAGCCTGGATATCAGGTTTTTCAGGGGACTTGGATTATACACACAGGGTGATCACCAGGCACTAATTGATAATTTCGAAGGGATCTCCCTGGATGGGTTCTCCTCGGCCGAATATAGCTCTCAGTCGAGAATGCTACTGGCTGAGGCTTACTACAGACTGGAGAATTATGTAAGATCAGATTCTATTTTTGAATCGTTAATACAGAGCGAACCTGACAACTACATGGTATTGAATAATTACAGTTACTACCTGGCCGAGCGTGGGGAGAAACTGGAGAAAGCAAAGCAATGGAGCCGAAAGGCTATCGATAATAATCCGGATAATGCAACCTTTCTGGACACTTATGCATGGGTGCTTTATAAGATTGGCGAGTATGAGGAGGCTGAAAAATATATCCTGTTGACCATGGAAAAAGGAGGAGAAAACGATCCGGAAGTGAATGAGCATGCGGGGGATATTCAGGTAGCTCTGAATAGCCCTGATATAGCAAGAGCCTACTTTCAAAAAGCCATTTTACTTGGAGGGGAGAAGCAGAAACTGGAAGATAAGATAAAATACCTGGACGAAAAGGGCAATGAGTAGATCTCTTTGTATCATGATGGCTGTGGTGGCTGGTCTGTTAATTACTCAGTGCAGCGCGAAACGCAAAATCGCAGGCCCCGAGCTTAAAACCGATTCCGATATTGCGCCCCCCGGGATCGGAATAGAGGGGTTTAGGGCTCAATGCGTGGTATTCGACACCATCCAGAGCATACTGATCAGTAAAGCTGAGACGCTGTTGATGAGTAATGATGAGCGTTATGAATCTTTGGTAACCATTTATTCCATTCGGGATTCCCTTATTTACATGTCGGCAGTGAACAATGGTTTTGAGATCCTCCGGGCAGTGGTTAACAAAGACAGCATCATGGTAATTGACCGTATCAATAAGGTCGTCTACTGCTCACTGGTGGAAAAGAGGCTGGGTTATCAGAATCCGGTAAATTTTAAGGATATACAAAACCTGGTTTCAAGGTACTATCTTTGTGATGAAATTGAAAATGCCCGGGAGATTGATTTCTCTCAAATGGGTTTCCAGTTCAATGAATCTCAGATAACAAAAAGCATCCTCCTTAACCGGGAAACATTGTTAATGGATCGTTTTGAATTTGTACATGGTGAGACTAAAAAATATTTCCGGGGGGAGAGGAGTGAAGAGGGATTTAAAATCTATTCAAATTTCATGGTTCAGGAATTTGAGGTACTCGCCAGAGGAGGCGTTGTTTCTTATAACCAGTCGATTGATGTGAAGATGGAGATGAACCGGAAAAAGTATTCTTTTGTTAATTTTTGATGAGAAAACAACTCTCCATATGGCTTTTAATTTTGATGGCTACCCTGAGTCTGCAGGGCCAGACGAAAGAAGAGCTTCAGGCTCAGAAGCAAAAGGCGTTTGACGAGATCAAGCTTGCGCGGGAGCTTATGGAGAAAACCACTAAGGAGCGGGTTGGATCGGTTCAACAACTCAGTTTATTGCAGAAGGGGATCAATTCGAGGGCTCAGCTGATCTCTGCGATGGAGAGGGAGGTTAAATTAATCGAGGAACAGATTGTAAGCACAAGGAATGAAATTAAGAAGCTTGATATTGAAAATGAGTTGAATAAGAAGGAGTATGCCCAGTTGATTTATTTTGCTTACAGAAATTATACAAGTTATGAGAAACTGATGTATATACTGGCTAGTTCTTCTATTTCACAATCTTATCAGCGATATAAGTACATGAAATATATTACCGAGTACAGGAAGAAGAAGGCGATTCAGATTGAACAACTTAAGGGGGAACTTGAAATGAAACGGGCTAACCTGGAAGCATTAAGAGGTGAGAAACTTGGTGTGATGGAGCTCAAGGATCTTGAACAGGAGAAGCTGATGGAACAGAGAAAAAGACAGGCAGTGATGATTGATGATTTGCAGAAGCAGGAGAACCGGCTTAAAAAGCAGATTGAAGAAAAGGAACGAATTGCCAGGGAGCTGGAAGCGGAAATCCGGAAAATCATTGAAGAAGAAGCGCGTAAAGTCAGTGCCGGGAATATCTATGATGCTTTGACTCCTGAACAGGAGCTTGTTGGAAATGATTTTCGAAAAAATAAAGGAAAGCTTCCCTGGCCTGTAGAGCAGGGAATTATTACCACAGGTTTCGGAAGCAACGAGTATCCGGGATTGGTAGGCTCAAGCGTTCAGAATAACGGTATTGATATAAACAGCGCTCCAGGTACAAAAGTGAGGGCTGTATTTGATGGTGAGGTTACCAAAGTTTTTGCAATTAGGGGGGCCAATTACACGGTACTGATCAGACATGGTCAATTTCTTTCTGTCTATCAGAATCTGGTAAACGTGCGGGTAAAGACGGGTGATAAGGTGCTTACCAAGGAGATTCTGGGCGAAGCCTTTACCAATCAGGTTTCACAAATTTCAATGATGCATTTTGAAGTCTGGCAGGAGAAAAGTTACCTGAATCCGGAGGATTGGCTTAGTAAATAAATGTTTTTTGGAACCTTTCCAATGGATCACCGTATAAGAAGAATCCATTGGAATCTGTTATGACAAAAGACTTAAATTTTCCTTCAGATATTGGAAATCTTCGACTGGTTGAGAAGGCGATCGATGAGCTCTCAATGGAGCTGGATCTGAGTGATGAGATATATGGAAATGTGCTTGTTGCAACCATGGAAGCAACAAACAATGCGATCATTCATGGAAACCGCTGTGATCCGGGGAAGAAGGTAAAAATTGAAATAAAGATAGTGGGTAAGGAGTTGATGGTTCATATTGAAGACCAGGGTGAGGGTTTTGACCACATGAATGTGCCTGATCCAACCGCTCCTGAAAATCTTGAAAAAATAAATGGCAGGGGAATATTTCTAATGGAGCGTCTTTCCGATGAAATCCTCTATATGGAAGAGGGCAGAATTGTTGAGCTTAAGTTCAAACTGTAGTGGCCATAAGGTTCCATAACCAGGATATAGCTTTCGACTTTAAGAAAAAAAATCTTCATAAATCCTGGATCAGAAGGGTTATTACCGCTCATGCCCGGATTCCGGGTACGATCAGTTTTATTTTTTGTTCCAATCCATCTCTCAGGCAAATGAACCTGGAGTATTTGAACCACGATTATTTTACGGATGTAATCACCTTTGACTACTCGGAAGGGAGTGTTATATCCGGTGATGTATTTATCAGCATCGATCAGGTGAGGATGAATGCAGGAATCTATAGAGAAAGTTTTGAGGAAGAGCTGAGAAGGGTGTTGATCCATGGGGTTCTTCATCTGTTGGGATTTGGCGATGCCACGAATGTAGAAAAGCAGCAGATGAGGAAATTGGAAAATGATGCACTACATTTGTGGTTGAAAGGGGATGGAGGATGATTCAGGAATATGATGTTATTGTAGTGGGCGGTGGTCATGCAGGTTGTGAAGCTGCTGCTGCGGCCGGAAATATGGGTAGTAAAACCCTGCTGATCACCATGGACATGACAAAATTTGCTGCAATGTCATGTAATCCTGCGATGGGTGGCGTGGCTAAAGGTCAGATAATTAGAGAAATAGATGCGATTGGGGGTTATTCGGGAATTGTCACCGACCACTCCATGATTCAATACAGGCTGTTAAACAGAAGTAAAGGTCCGGCCATGTGGAGTCCCCGGGCCCAGTGTGACAGGGCTCTCTTCACATTGGAATGGAGAAAAGTTCTTGAGAGTGTTCATAATCTGGAATTCTGGCAGGATAAGGTCACTGGCTTAATTGTCGAAGGCTCTGAAGTTCAGGGTGTTGTTACCCTTATGGGAATAGAATTCAGAGCACAAAAAGTAATTCTGACTGCTGGTACTTTTATTAACGGTTTGATGCATGTAGGGGGTGTAAAGATGCAGGGTGGTCGGATGGGTGAATCTCCGGCTTTTGGAATCAGTGAACAACTTAAGGAACATGGCTTTGAAGTAGGAAGGATGAAGACGGGAACTCCTGCCAGGCTGGATGGGCGAAGCATTGATTTTGGGAAACTTGCTGAACAACCTGGTGAGTCGGAGGGAAGAAAATTCAGCTTTCTGGATTATCATGTCGATTATTCTTCACACAAAAGTTGCTATATAGCCTACACAAACTTTTTGGTACATTCTGAACTGGAGAAGGGGTTTGGAGAGAGTCCCATGTTTAATGGTACAATAGAGAGTATTGGTCCGAGGTATTGCCCAAGTATTGAGGATAAGATTGTGACTTTCTCTGATAAGAAGCAACATCAACTCTTTCTTGAGCCCGAAGGATTGACTACGGTGGAGTACTATATTAATGGATTCTCATCTTCACTTCCCTGGGATGTACAGTATAAGGCTATGCTTGAAATAGAAGGTCTTGAGAAAGTTAAGATTTTCAGACCTGGATATGCCATAGAGTACGACTACTATCCACCCACCCAGTTACATCATACACTTGAAACCAAAAATTTGCATAATCTCTATTTTGCAGGGCAGATCAATGGAACCACTGGTTATGAGGAGGCCGCTGCCCAGGGGTTGATGGCAGGAATCAATGCCAGCCTTAAAATTAAGGGAGATCAGGAGTTTGTTCTTGGTCGTGATCAGGCCTATATAGGGGTATTGATCGATGACCTTGTTACAAAAGGGGTGGATGAACCTTACAGGATGTTTACATCTCGTGCAGAATACAGAATACTATTAAGGCAGGATAATGCCGACGAACGGCTTACGGAATTAAGTGCAGAGATTGGTCTTGCAGGAGCGAACAGGCTTGCTCTTTTGGATCAAAAAAGAAAGTGGATTAACCTTTTTCTGGAGGCATTAAGGAATTTGAGTGTTTCTCCCATAGAGATGAATGATTTTTTGGAACGTATGGGGACCTCCCCTCTGAAACAGAAGGTAAAACTATATGAGGTGGCAAAAAGACCAGAGGTAAACTTGAAGGATTTGGTTTTGTTGTTCCCGAAGTTGGCTGAGATTTCCGAGGCCTGTGGGTACCGGATGGATGAGGTTATTGAGTCGGCTGAAATATATATTAAGTATGAGGGCTATATCAACCGGGAGAGGCTTATGGCTGATAAGATTAAGCGTTTGGAAAAAATCCGTTTGGATGACTCATTTGATTACAACAAGTTGAAAAGCCTGTCCACGGAGGCGAGACAAAAATTGTCCAGGATTCGACCAAAAAGTATCGGTCAGGCATCGAGAATATCAGGTGTTTCCCCAAGCGACATTAGCGTACTTTTAATTTATATGGGTCGATAGTTCCACGTGGAACACTTTTAGAAATTTAAGGAATGAATCAGGAAGAGAAAATCAGGTACCTGAGAGGGATCACCCGGTCCATTGTAGATTATCCAAAAAAAGGAATTATTTTTCGTGATCTCACCACTGTGTTTCAGGATAAAAAAGCAATGGCCCTTGTAACTGAAATTCTTTCAGTGGCAATAAAGGAAGATATTCAAAGTGGATTGGTAAATAAATTGGTAGCCATCGAAGCAAGGGGATTTGTTCTGGCGGGAGCGATTTCAGGAAGCATAGGGGGAGGGATTGTCCTGGTGAGAAAAGCGGGAAAGCTTCCTTCGAAAACAAGAAGTTTAGCCTACCAGCTAGAATACGGAGAGGATGCGCTGGAAATTCATGAAGATGCCATTAAACCCGGCGACCAGGTGGTGGTGATTGATGATCTGTTGGCTACCGGAGGTACTGCTGAGGCGGGGTGCAAGCTTGTGGAGTCCCTGGGTGGTGTAGTAAGGAAAATTTTATTCCTGGTGGAGTTACCTGATCTGGGGGGGAGGAAAAGGCTCTCTGGATATCATGTGGAGTCGGTTTATACGTTTGAAGGCGAATAATTCACCTGGTTGCTACATGACATGAATCTTTTGAATTTTAATTCGTTAGGAGAGAAAAGTTAGGTTTTTTCTCCAATTTAGCCTCCCTAGAAGCCCGTATTTTGCCTGTGGGTGGCCTCCAGGCTGTAAATAGAGCATTCTGATCATTAAAAAGATGGAAAAACACCCTTTAGATTCTCATATAAAATTGTTGCCTGAGGAACCGGGGATTTATCAGTTTTATGATTATAAAGGTGTCGTCATTTATATAGGGAAAGCAAAAAATTTAAAAAAGAGGGTCTCTTCTTATTTTGGCAAAACCCGATATGATTCATTCAAGCTAAAAGTACTGGTCGAACGTATTGCGGATTTGAAGTGGATTGTTGTAGGAAGTGAATCGGATGCGCTACTGCTGGAAAACAATCTTATTAAGAAACATCAACCCAGGTATAATATCCTTCTTAAAGACGACAAGACCTTTCCTTGGATATGTATTAAGAATGAACCATTCCCAAGGGTTTTTGCAACCAGGACTGTTCTAAATGATGGTTCCCGATATTTTGGACCGTATACTTCTGCCTATGCTGTAAAGGTTTTACTGGAGCTCATTCGACAGATTTATCAATTACGAACCTGCAAACTTTCACTTACTGATGAAAATATTGCACTGGGTAAATATAAGGTTTGCCTGGAATATCATATTGGTAATTGCCTGGCTCCCTGTGTAGGAAAGCAGGAGAGGGGATCGTATGATCAAAGCATCGATCAGATCAAATCGATTATCGGGGGCAATCTGAATGAAGTCATTGTGTATTTGCAAGGGGAAATGAAAAAACAGGCAGATGCATACCGGTATGAAGAAGCCAACAGGTTAAAAGAAAAAATTGAAATTCTTTCACGCTACCAGGCTAAATCCACTATAGTGAATCCCGCAATTAACAATGTGGATGTTTTTACTATTGTCAGTGATGAGAATGAGGCATTTGTGAATTTCTTGAAAGTTGTAAAAGGTGCCGTCATCCAGGCGCACACTGTTCAGGTGAAAAAGAGGTTGGATGAAGAAGATGAGGAATTATTGGCTTTTGTGATTGCTGATTTAAGAAACCGTATCGAAAGCCGTGCGGTGGAAATCATTGTTCCGTTCCATATTGGAGATCTGTTTCCGGAAAACAAAATAACGGTACCCAAACGAGGAGATAAGAAGAAGCTGCTGGATTTGTCTCAGAGAAATGCAAAAAGCTTCAGGCTCGAGAAAAGGAGGCTTCAGACTTCCCTGAAGGGACAAGGAGCTTCGCAGAGAATTCTGACGACTTTGCAGGATGATCTTAGACTTTCGGAACTGCCCTTGCATATTGAGTGTTTTGATAATAGCAATTTCCAGGGATCTGTTCCGGTTGCTGCCTGTGTGGTTTTTAAAAACGGGAAGGCTGCGAAAAAGGAGTACAGACACTATCACATCAAAGGGGTCACAGGGGCTGACGATTTTGCATCCATGGAGGAGGTGGTCTATCGCAGGTATAAACGCCTGAAGGAGGAGCAATCTTCAATACCGCAGCTTATTGTGATAGATGGAGGGAAGGGACAGTTAAGTGCTGCCCTGAAAAGTCTTGACCGGCTCCAATTGAGGGGAAAAATTGCGATCATTGGTATTGCTAAAAAACTTGAAGAGATCTATTTTCCCGGTGATCCTGTCCCTCTTTATATCGATAAGAACTCAGAATCTTTAAAACTGATACAAAATCTCAGAAATGAAGCCCATCGGTTTGGGATCAATTTTCACCGTCAGCTTCGATCCTCAGGAATGGTTAAATCGGCCATAGGGGAGATTTCCGGAATTGGATCAAAGTCGATTGAGCGGTTGTATACGAGATTTAAGTCGTGGGAAGGAATTGCGAGTGCTACGGAAGAGGAGTTGTCAGTCGAGATCGGAAAGCAAAGAGCCAGGCTGATCCGGGAATATTTCAAGAGGAGGGGTTAAGCAAGCTATTTTTTTCTTGAAACTGTATATTCAACCAGGTCCTTCAAGGAGTTCTTTGCTGGCGAATCCGGGAAAGAATCCAAAATTTGGAGGGCTTTCTGCTTGAATTCAACCATTTTTTCAAAGGCATATTCAACGCCACCATTCTCCTTCACAAATTGCACGACTTCATTGACCAGTTGCTGATTTTTCTTGTCCCTGTTGATTTTTCGAATCATTCCTTTGCTTCGGTGCCTGTCTGACTGGTTCAGGGCATAGATCAGCGGAAGGGTGAATTTTTTCTCTTTTATGTCGTTTCCAGCAGGTTTACCTATCAACCCATTGTCCTGATAATCAAATAGATCATCCTTAATTTGAAAGGCCATTCCTATGTTAATTCCCATTTCATAGGCCTTCATAATGATCTCCGGGCTCGCACCGGATGCTCTTGCTCCACTTGAAGTGCAGGCAGCGATCAGTGTGGCGGTTTTTTTACGAATGACCTCGTAATAGGTCTCAATATCAATGTTTAGACTTCTTGATTTCTGAAGCTGCAACAGCTCACCTTCACTCATCTCCCTGGACGCATTGGAAACAATTTCAAGAAGGTCATATTCCTTATGTTGCACTGCCAGCATTAACCCCTTGGCAAGGAGGTAATCACCCAGAAGGACAGCAATTTTAGATCTCCAAATGGCTTTGACGGAAAATACACCCCTTCGTTCATTTGAATCATCCACTACATCGTCATGCACAAGTGTCGCTGTATGCATCAGTTCAATCAGGGAGGCTGCAGTATAGGATGAAGGAGTAATCTCTCCGGTTAACTTGGAGGTTAAAAAGACAAACAGGGGTCTCATCTGTTTTCCCTTCCTTTTCAGAACATAAGCGGTAACAAGATTGAGAAGGGGGATGTTGCTGGAAACAGAGTTCTTGAATTGCTTATTGAATTCTTTCATTTCCAGCCCGACAGGCTCCCGAATATCATCCAGTTTGATCATCAGTTTTGGAAGGAATGTTCAAAGGTAGAAAAATAAGCGAATTCAAAGCCGGCGGCCGAACATATTAAAGATCTTAAATATGATTATATTTGTATTGCAGTTGTTAATGTTCACGATTTCCTGATACTCATCACATGCAATTTACTGATTTAAAACCTGAAGAAATAGAGAAAGCAGCTAACATCCTGAAGGCCATTTCACACCCCACGCGACTTGCAATTCTGGGCTACCTGAGTGATGGGATTAAGTTGAATGTTACAGAAATCCATGAACTGCTTGGGATTGAACAATCTACAGCATCTCATCACCTTGGAATCCTCAAAGACAAAGGAGTTCTGGCATCCGAAAGGCAGGGAAAGAACACCCATTACTACCTTAAACGTAAAAATCTCAGTCAGCTGGTCCACTGCATCAGTGAATGCGCCTGTACCGATTAATAATATGTTTGCAAAATGGGGAAAATAAGGCTTACAAAGGAGTTTGATTTTGAAATGGCTCATGCGTTGTGGAATTATGACGGAGCCTGCAGGAATATTCATGGACACTCCTACAGGCTTTTTGTAACGCTTATAGGAGTACCTATTGCCGATAGTAAAGATCCAAAATTCGGGATGGTCCTGGATTTTAAAGATATAAAAATACTTGTGAAGGGTCCCGTTGTGGATTTTCTGGACCACTCGCTTGTATTATACAAGGAAGCAGAGGGAGAGGTGCTTTCAAAAATTAAAACCATGTACGAAAAGGTGCATCTCTTTGATTTTCAGCCTACTTGCGAAAATCTTGTACTCTTCATCGTGGATACAATCCGGGGAAAATTACCCCCATCCCTGGACCTCCATTCTGTGAAATTATATGAAACCGCCACCTCCTATGGTGAGTGGTTTGCGGAGGATAACCATTAATACTGCTCCCGGAATGAAGAAAAAGTTGTTTTTATTGGATGCTTATGCCTTGATTTTCAGGGCGTATTATGCATTTATTTCAAATCCAATGACCAACTCGCGGGGAATTCCCACCTCAACGGTTTTTGGTTTCACCCTTGCCCTTGATGAGCTTTTAAGAAAGGAAAATCCATCCCATATTGCTGTAGCATTTGATCCATCGGGACCTACATTCCGGAACGAAATGTTTCCTCCCTATAAGGCCAATCGTGATTCCACTCCTGAAGATATTATTAGTGCGGTTCCGTTTATAAAAAGATTGCTGCAGGGCTTTAATATTCCCATTTTAGAGGTGGCCGGATTTGAAGCGGATGATGTCATAGGAACGCTTTCCAAGAAGGCGGAAATGGAGGGTTTTACGGTTTTCATGATGACCCCCGATAAAGATTTCGCCCAGCTTGTATCTGAAAATATTTTCATGTATAAGCCGGGGAAAGGCGGGTCAGCGGCCGAGATCCTTGGCGTGGAAGAGGTGAAGGCAAGGTTCCTGGTGGAACACCCTGAACAGGTGATTGATATTCTGGCTCTTTGGGGTGACGCTTCAGATAACATACCGGGGGCTCCCGGAATTGGTGAGAAAACAGCCAAAAAGCTGGTGAATCAGTTCGCTTCAGTGGAGGGCGTTTATGAAAATATCGGGCAACTTAAGGGTAAGCAAAAGGAGAGCCTGGAAAACTCGTTTGAACAGGTGAAGCTCTCTAAGGCGCTTGCAACCATTGTTCTGGATGTCCCTATTGAGATCACCACCGGGGAGATGGCAAGACGCCCTCTGAATACTCAGGTTCTGAAGGACCTGTTTGACGAGTTGGAATTTAAAAACATTGCATCCAGAATACTATCAGGACAGCCGGGAGACTCCCCGGATGTGATCGAAAAAGCAAATTCTACAACTCCGGTGGGTGCATTTGGAACCCTGTTTGGACCACCTGCTGAAGAACCCGGACAAGAATCGGGTAAACATTTGCATAGGATTGAAACGGTTGATCACCGCTATCATTTGATCAATGATGATGAAGGGGTAAGGAAACTCTCAGGGTTACTATCGGGCCTTAAGAGTTTCTGTTTTGATACAGAGACAACCGGTATTGATCCAATTGAAGCCCAACTTGTCGGGATTGCTTTTAGCTGGGAGGCACACCAGGGATATTATGTGGCCATGGGTGAGGAGAGGAATGAGGTTTTGGAGTGGCTTAAGTTGCTGGAAGCGCCTTTCAACAATAAGGAAATCGAAAAGTGCGGCCAGAATTTAAAATATGATCTTCATATTTTAAAGAATTATAATATAGATGTTAAAGGCCGGTTATTTGATACAATGGTTGCACATTTTTTATTAAAGCCAGAGCAGAAGCATAATCTTAATATCATGGCCGAGCAGTATCTGGAGTATTCCATGGTGAGCATCGAAGAACTGATCGGAAAGAAAGGTGGAAGGCAAAGCTCGTTCAGGAGTGTGGATGTGGAGAAGGCAAAAGAGTATGCATGCGAAGATGCCGATATCACCTGGCAACTGACGGAAATTTTTAAAAAACTTTTAAGGGAGGAGGGCATTGAATCTCTTTCCGGGGATATGGAGATGCCCCTGGTCAGGGTTTTAATGAAGATGGAACACCAGGGGGTTAAACTCGATGTGCACGCCCTCCTGATCTTTGCCGAGGAACTCAGGAGTGAAATTATAGAAGCGGAGGGCGAAATTCATGCAATGGCAGGTGTGGAATTTAATATCGGTTCGCCCAAACAGTTGGGTGAGGTTCTGTTTGAGAGAATGAAGATTGTGGATTCGGCTACAAAAACAAAAACAAAACAGTATGCCACCGGAGAGGAGGTGTTAATTCTATTGAGTGATAAACATCCAATAATTGATAAAATACTGGAATACAGATCATTAAGAAAATTATTATCCACCTATGTGGATGCACTTCCGCAGCTGGTTAAATCAAAGACCGATAAAATTCATACCTCTTTCAACCAGACCGTGGTGACCACTGGCCGGCTCTCTTCAAACAATCCGAACCTGCAGAATATTCCAATCAGAGAGGAACGTGGCAGGGAGATCAGACGGGCTTTCATTCCTGAAAAACCAGAGAATCTTTTCTTATCGGCCGACTACTCCCAAATTGAACTGAGGCTAATGGCACACCTCAGTGAAGATCCCGTGATGATCGAAGCTTTTGTAAACGATGCTGATATTCATACAGCAACTGCGGCAAAGATCTTTAAAGTTGAGCCTGGGGATGTGACCCGTGATATGAGAAACCGCGCCAAAACAGCTAATTTTGGAATCATATACGGAATTTCGGCTTTCGGACTGGCACAGAGAATGCGGATACCCAGGGGAGAGGCCAAAATGCTCATTGACGGTTATTTTGAAACCTATCCCGGGGTCAGGGTATTTATGGACAGGTGCATTGCCATGGCCCGCGAAGAGGGCTATGTTGAAACCATGTATGGCAGGCGAAGGTTTCTGCCCGATATCCTTTCCCGGAATTCGGTTGTAAGGGGCAACGCCGAACGCAATGCCATCAATTCACCCATTCAGGGATCTGCAGCTGACATCATTAAAATTGCCATGGTCCGGATCAATGACGCAATGGAAAAACAGGAGTTGCACAGCTCCATGATCCTCCAGGTGCATGATGAATTGAATTTTGATGTGTTACCCGCTGAGGTTGATCAGGTTAGACGCATTGTGAAGAATGAAATGGAAAACGTGGCACGATTAAAGGTACCCCTGACCATCGATATGGGAGTGGGAAGTAACTGGCTTGAGGCGCATTAATTTTCGCTTTTATGGGCGCTTACAATGGCGCCTTTTTCTCCTGAAAGTATTAGTTTGATAGCCCCGGGTTCATCCAGAACCTGGAGCGCTTTTTCCAGCTGAGGATCATCCTGGATTTGTGACAGGATCCGGCCCTCCTGATAATAATACCTGTTCACAATCTCCTCCTCAAGGATCTGGCGAATCTCTTTCCCAAATGTCGACAGATCCTTCAGATTATTATGAGAAAGTTTATCTTCCAGGCTGGAAAATTCCTCACCAGCAATCTCATAGTATTTCTCCCTTTTGGCAATTTTTACAAGCTCCTCAAATGCCTGTTCACTGGAGGTTTTAAACTCGAAATTCTTGCTTTCAACAAAAGATTCGAATGATGCATAGTCACTATCTGATATTGTGAACGTTCTGGGATCTGATAATTCAGGATGCTCTGCCCTGTAGATGGTGGCAAAATCAAAAAACATGTTCTGGGTGTAGAGTTGAAGCGTAATTTCGGAGAGCATTTCGGGGATAACTTCAAAATCGGGTTGAACTCCGCCACCATCATAAACGACTCTTCCGTTTCGGGTCTCATATTTGCTGATGAGCGAATCGGGTATGGTTCCCACACTTCCGTCTTCATTCCTGTTCGTGTAATCAAGCGCCTGGATGCAACGGCCACTGGGAATATAGTATTTGGCTGTGGTAACTTTGAGCTGGGCGTTGTATTTAAGGGGTCGGGAGGTCTGCACGAGCCCCTTGCCGAAGGTTCTCTGACCGATCACTACGGCCCGGTCCAGATCCTGCAGTGCACCTGCAACAATCTCAGAGGCGGAGGCAGAACCACGATTTGCAAGGACAACCAGTGGAATTTCCTTATCCAGGGGCTCTTTCAGAGTGATGTATTCCGAATCCCACTGTTTTACCTTTCCTTTTGTGCTTACAATGAGTTCACCTTTATCAACGAAAAGATTGCAAACTCTTACAGCTTCAATCAATAATCCACCCGGATTTGATCTCAGATCCAGGACCAAAGATTTCATTTCATGTTCTTTTTTAAGCTCCTTTAGTGCGTTTTCTACTTCCTGTCCGGCGCCTGAAGTAAAGTTGGACAGCCTGATATAACCAGTGTGGTCGTCCAACATGCCAAAGTAGGGTACATTGGAGATGGAAATCTTCTCCCTTATCAGGGTGAAATCGACAGGTTTATCTTCTCCATAGCGTTCAATGGTCAGCACCATTTCAGTTCCCGGCTGACCCTTCAACTGGTCACTTACCGAGGTTATCTCCATGTCCATCACACTTTTTCCATCTATTTCAAGGATCTTATCGCCAGCCCTCAACCCCGCTTTATCGGCCGGGAATCCTTTATAAGGCTCGGCGATGATGGTATAATTCCCGGAACGGCGTATCAGCGACCCGATTCCGCCGTATTCACCGGTTGTCTGGAATTGAAAATCATCCATTTCCGATTCGGGAATATATGTGGTGTAAGGGTCAAGGGATTCGAGCATGGAGATAATGCTGGTGGTGACCAGTTCTTCCGGATCGGTTTCATCCACGTAGAACATATTTAATTCCCGGAACATGGTATAATAGATGTCCAGGTTTTTTACCAGCTCCATGTCTTTATTACCGATGGTGGTAAAACCAACGCTGAAAAGAAGGATGATTGAACCGGTTATTATGAGGTTTCGTTTTGACTTTTTCATGATTATAAAGGAACTACAAAGAATTTAAATATCACCACGTATTAACTTTTTTTAAGAATTAGCGATATGTATCTTTGTCTATTGAAAATTAGAAAAGTCAGGTCAGGAAATGTCAACCCTTTTTATCGCGGCTGAAAGTCTGGTGTGGACAGACAGGATCCAGTTTCACAATCCTGCCTGGCTGTTTATTACCCTGTTTATGTTAATGGGATTATTTGCCGGGATCCGGATCTATTATGGTTCCATCATGATGCAGACATTCCAGTCGTCGGTCAGTTTCCAGGTAGCTTCCAGGATTTTCAAGGATAAAAGTGTACTGCAGCAACAACTGGACAACATCCTTTATGGGTTCTATTTTCTCAGCGCAGGACTACTCCTTTATGTGGCTGAAATTAAATCTGGCCATGAACCTTATGGAATTAGCGGGGGCTATCTTTACCTGTTCAATGTGGCCCTTCTGTTGTTGTTGTTTATAGTCAGGGTGGTTCTGATCAATGTTGCAGGATTCCTGTTCAATAAGATCAATATTTTCCGGGAATATCTTTACAATGTTATTATATTCAATAAGTTAATAGGTATTTCAGCATTACCGCTCCTGTTATTTGTAATCTATACAGAAGGAGTTCTCATGGAGGTGTTTCAATGGATCGCACTGGCAGTGGTTTCCATGATCCTTCTGATGCGCCTGATCAGGGGGTTTGTTTTTTCTTTTCGAAGAGAAGTATCAATATTCTATATGTTTTTGTATCTTTGTGCGCTTGAAATGGCTCCTCTCGTTCTATTTTACAGATGGTTAGAGGGCATCCTTTAAGTTGAGACCAAGAAAGAAGAATTATATGGGAAGGATAAGGAAAATTCTAGTTTCTCAGCCAGAACCGGAGAACAACAAATCACCCTATTTTGATTTAGCCACCAAACACAACCTGAAGATTGATTTCAGGCCATTTATTCACGTAGAGGGCGTATCGGCCCGTGAATTCAGGCAGGAGAAAATCGATCTTGGTGCTCACACGGCGGTCATTTTTACAAGTAAAACTTCCATTGACCACTATTTCAGGATGGCCGAGGAGACCAGGGTGAACATTCCTGATACAATGAAATATTTTTGTATCTCTGAAGCTACGGCATTCTATCTTCAGAAATACATTGTCTACCGGAAGCGAAAGATTTTCTATGGCAATGGAATCATACAGGACCTTTTAGAAATCATGAATAAGCATAAGGATGAAAAATTCCTGCTGCCCATTTCTGCTGCCCATAAGGAGGAAATCCCCGTCTTACTGCAAGAGAGCCATTTTAACTATACCAAGGCGGTACTTTACAGGACCGAATGCAGTGACCTTTCCGACCTGGCCGATGTAAATTATGACATCCTCGTATTTTTCAGTCCCTCAGGTATCAAATCGCTGTTCCAGAACTTCCCCGATTTCAAGCAAAACGAAACGAAAATTGCCTCCTTCGGTGCCAAAACAGCCAAAGCAGCCTTAGAGGCAGGATTAAGACTTGATATTACTGCTCCTCAGCCTCAGGCTCCATCGATGACCATGGCCCTGGAGGATTTCATTAAGGAACACAACAAGAACAACGGGAAGCCCTAAGCAATATCGCTTCAGAAAGGAAGAACGGATTACCGGCCGGAAATCCATTTCCACCCTGTTTGATTCGGGAAGGCGAATTGATGGTTATCCGCTTAGAATTATATTCGGTCCGGGTGAGGAGGCTGAATTTCCTTTAAAAATGGCTGTTTCGGTGCCAAAACGACTTTTTAAAAGAGCAATAGACCGAAACCTGCTGAAGCGAAGGATCAGGGAAGCTTATCGATTGCAAAAATCAGAATTTTATGAATTTATCAATCATGCCGGAATCAGCATCCGGCTTGTGGTTCAATACAGGGGTGAGGAGATTGAAGCATATCCGGTGATTGAAAAAAAATTACATGAGATCCTTGAGAAGCTAAAGAAAAAGCTTTCCGGGGAGTTTACCTGATAATGGTTCGTCCCCCCAATCCTTTTGACAGGGCAATTTTCACATTACCCAGGCTTTGCATTCTTATGATCAGGTGATTAACCTGATCGAGATCATTGTTTTTCTCGGCTGTTTCGAGATCTGCCCGAAGTTGGCCAAGCGCCTTCTCCACCACCATCATTTTGTAGGAGAGCAGTGATTTTGGCACCTCGTACCCCAGGTTTTCGCCTGGCAATTCAACATAGGATTCCTTCCTTTTCCACACATTGCTCAGTTCGTAACGGGAAGTGAAGATATCCACCGCCAGTTCCCTTACCCCGGAATTTTCATGGTACACAAAATGGCGTTCGGTAACCTCCTTACCATCTTCAATAAGCTCTTTTACATCTTCGAAAACTTGTTTATATACCAGGTTGTTGAATTCCAGTTCATCATTCTGTATCTCCCGGATGATATAATCGGCCACAGAGATCCGGGTATTCTCTTCCCCGATCAGATGAAGAATCTGATTCCCGAATTTCAAAAGGAAATAGATAATTTCCCGTTCCTCCACCTCCGAGTATATATTCTCAACAAAGGCAGGAACAAGGGGTTGCTGCGGGTAGGCCGGCTTGAATTGCACTGGCTGGTCCCTGTATGAAATTTGCTCCCTGCGCCAGTTCAGCTCCTGTTTCTGTTGCCTGATCTTATTGACCTCGGTGTAGAGCACCTGCTCTTCCACTCCAAGCAGCAACCCGCAATCTTTCAGATAGACGCTGCGCATAATTCCATCGGGAATTACAGCCACTGATCGGACGATATCGGTAATCAGCTGACCTCGTTTAATGGGATCATGCTGAGCTTCGGCCAGCAGAATTTCAGCCTTGAAGGAGATGAAGTCTTTTTCACGGGAACTGATGAATTCGAGAAATTCTGAGGAGCTGTGTCCCCTGGCATAAGAGTCTGGATCTTCCCCGGCAGGAAGCATCACCACTTTGACATTCATCCCCTCTTCGAGGATCATGTCGATGCCCCTGAAAGAAGCTTTGATTCCGGCCTCATCCCCATCATAGAGGATGGTGATATTTCCGGTAAACCGCTTCATCAGCCTGATCTGTTCCGTGGTTAACGCTGTTCCCGAGGAGGCCACCACATTTTCAATCCCTGCCTGGTACATGGCAATCACATCGGTGTATCCCTCCACAAGGAAACACTGGTCTTTTGAAACAATCGTCTTCTTTGCCTGGAAGAGACCGTATAATACCCTGCTCTTGTGGTAAATATCCGATTCAGGCGAATTGATGTATTTGGCTATTTTCTTATCACTTTTCAGTGTGCGCCCACCGAACCCGATGATACTTCCGGAGAGGGCGTGAATCGGGAAAATAACCCGGCCGGCAAAACGGTCCACCAGGTAGTTGTCCCGCTCGATGGAGAGTCCGGTATTGACCAGGTATTGTTGTTTATAACCGCTTTTACCGGCCTCACTTGAAAACGCGGTGCGCTCTTCCGGGCTGTACCCCAGTTGAAACTTCTGAATGGTGTCATCCCTGAACCCGCGGTTACGGAAATAGCTGAGCCCGATCGCTTTTCCTTCTTCGCTCAGCAACTGCCGTGCGAAGAATTTTCCTGCAAAATCAGTTACAGCCATCAGGCTCTCCCGTTCATTCTTTTGCTGAATCTCCTCTGCACTCAGCTCCTTCTCCTCAAAGGCGATGTTATATTTTTGTGCCAGGTACCTGAGGGCTTCCGGGTAAGATAGTTTTTCGTGTTCCATGAGGAATCCAACCACATTACCCCCCTTACCCGAACTGAAATCCTTGTAGATTCCCTTGGCCGGGGAGACCATGAAGGAGGGCGTTTTTTCATTGCTGAAAGGGCTGAGCCCCTTGTAGTTGGTTCCGCTCTTTTTCAGGGTTACAAAATCGGAGATCACATCGACGATGTCGGCGGTTTCAAAAATCTGATTTATAGTATGTTGATCAATCATTTACCTGTTGGTCTGAACCGCGGATGAGATCCCGTTTTGGGTGACTTAAAAGTAGCGAAAGTAATTGTTCAGCCAAAATCTTATATTTACCTAAATGAAAAAACTGGTTGTTCTTACCGGTGCGGGCATGAGTGCTGAAAGCGGCCTGAGAACCTTTCGGGAAATGGGTGGTCTCTGGGAGGAGTATGATGTATATGAAGTAGCCAGTCCTGAGGGATGGGAGAAGGACAGGGACCTGGTGCTGAGGTTTTATAACGAGCGGAGAAAGCAGTTGCTGGAGGCGCTCCCCAACAGGGGCCATTATGCACTGGCCGAATTGGAACGAGATTTTGATGTGACCATTGTGACCCAGAATGTGGATGATCTGCACGAAAGGGCCGGTTCATCAAAGATCATTCACCTGCACGGAGAATTGAAAAAATCCCGCAGCACGATAGATCCCGGCCTGGTATATGATATTCAAGGATGGGAACTGAATCCGGGCGATTTATGCGAATTGGGTTCCCAGTTAAGGCCCCACATTGTCTGGTTTGGCGAAGCAGTTCCCGCTATCGAAGAGGCTGTCGTTTTGGTTTCAGAGGCCGACCTGCTGGTGATCATCGGCACATCGATGAATGTATACCCGGCCGCCGGGTTAATCCATTATGTACGCCCTGGCACACCGGTCTACCTGATCGATCCCAACGACGTGATTACGGCTGGTTACTCCGGAATCACACTGATCAAAAAAGGTGCTGCAGAGGGGGTAGATGAACTTATTAAAATGATAACAAATGAGTAGATTAAAATCATTCGCCCTGGCAGGCACCATGCTGGTCCTGCTGACTTTGCTTCCCCCGGGAGAGCTCTTTGGTCAGGAGTTTAATGCGGGTGTTTTTGGCGGGTTGAACGCTTCACAGGTAGACCGGGATGGATATGGAGGATACAACAAGTTAAGCCTAACCGGTGGTGTATTTGTAAATAGGGAGTTCAGTCCGGACTTCTTCTGGCAACTGGAGTTGAAATATGGAGGCAGGGGTGCATACTATCTGAATCCAGATAACGTTTTGGATTTTCAGAAAACCAGTTTCCGGTATATAGAATTACCGCTTTCAGTGCATTATGTTATGAAAGAAAAGGTGCAGGTGGAGATCGGACTTTCCCCGGATGTGCTGATAAGTTATGCAGCGTACGACGATCAACGAAACGAGGCACCACTGGACGAACCACTGGGAGGGAACCGTCGTTTTGGGCTCAATGCCTTTACCGGGCTTCATTATTGGTTCTATCCCATCTTTGGTGTTGGATTGCGTTTCACCTATTCCCTCCTTCCTTTCAGCCTCAGGGAGGGAGCGAGTGTTCGATATTTGGATAGCGGCTATTTTCACAATGTGCTGAGTCTTACTGTTTCTTACAAGTTTCTCCATCCCTGATCAGGCGACCGAAACGGTGGCAATGTAAACCTGGCAATTGAAATTTTCCAGGATTTCCAGGCTGCAAGCTTCTAGAGTCGCCCCGGTGGTCATCACATCATCGATCAGAATAAGCTTCATCCCATTGACATCGGGGGCTCCGGGAGAGATGCTGAAATTTCCCTTCACATTCTGGTATCGTTCATACCTCCCCATGGAGGTTTGTGAAGGATGATGGGTGGATCTCTGTAACAGGCTGGTTACAACGGGTATCCCTGTGATCTCCGAAGTCCCGCTGGCGATTACTTCACTCTGGTTATATCCCCGTTTCCTCAGACGCTTTTTGTGAAGGGGAACCGGAACCAGAATGTCACACTTTGAAAAGGAGGTGTGAAGAAGCTCATGCCCAAGCATCCGGCCCAGAAAGAGACCTGCACCCTGGTTTCCCCGGTATTTTAACTCGTGAAGCAGCGACTGGTAGGGTGAGCCCTTTTCAAAGCGAAAAAGGGAGGTGCCCATTTCCACAGGAACCCTTCCCCAGAAGGCCTGGTTGACCGGGTTATCAGGATGGTCGAGGAATCCTGTTTTAGGCAGGTTGTATTCGCACTCCAGGCAAAGAATCTCTCCCGGACTGGAGAGTCTTTTCCCGCACACCAGGCAAAGTACCGGGAAGAAGAAAAGCCTCAGGTCGGTCCACCACATGGCCTTTGTTTTCCGGATTGATGTGGCAGAGGCACTGTTGATCGTAACAGGTTATTTCGTATTCATCCATTTTTTCGTGGAGAGCAGACCACAGGCTGCCCAGATGTCCTGACCACGGCTTGCCCGGATGGTGGTGGTAATTCCTTTTGCATTCAATTTATCCCTGAATTCCAGGATGCTCCTTTCATCGGGAGATATCAGAGGGGTGTCGGGGATGGGGTGAAAACGGATCAGGTTGATCCTGCATCTGATTCCGTGAAGAATCCTGGAGAGTTCATGAATGTGTGCATTTGAGTCGTTGAGGTCTTTAAAAAGGATATACTCAAAGGAGACCCTTCGCTGACGCCCGAAATCCCAGGACCGGATTTCACTGAGCACCTCCTGCAAGGGGTAAACCTGCTGTACGGGCATCAGCTTCCGGCGCTGATCATCGAAAGGGGTATGCAGACTGATGGCCAGGTGTGCGTCGCTTTTTTCAAGGAACTGAAGCATGGCGGGTGTAATCCCGATGGTGGAGACCGTGATTCTCCTGGGACTCAAAGCAAATCCCCAGGATGAGGTGAGGATCTCCAGGCTCTTTAAGACCTCATCCAGGTTATCTAGGGGCTCGCCCATGCCCATATAGACGATATTGGTCAGCTTTCGCCATTCGGGGATGCTTCGGTACTGGTTCAGAATCTCCCCGGCGGTGAGATTTCCCTGGAAACCCTGTTTTCCGGTCATGCAGAACAGGCATCCCATTTTACAACCCACCTGTGATGAAACGCATACTGTAGCCCGCTCCCTGTCAGGGATGTATGCCGTTTCGATAAATTTTCCCGGTTTTCCGGGGAACAGGTATTTTTTGGTTCCGTCGACCGACTCCTGTACATCGACAGGATCCTGTAAACCAATGGAGTACCTGGAAGATAGCAGTGCCCTGGTTTTTTTTGATAAATTGGTCATCTCTTCAAAACCGGTAATCTCTTTCTGGTAAATCCATTCAGCAATTTGCCTGCCCGTAAATGCCGGGAGACCCATTTCTTTCGAAATGGAATTCAGTTCGTCAAGGTTTTTTCCAAACAGAGATTCCGGCATGGGTCAGAAGTATATTTCCGAGATGATCTTTTGGAATGGGATCCCTTTTTCAATGAGGATGTCCCTTGTTTCGACAACCATCTCCGCACTACCACAAAGATAGTATTTAAAACCGGGGTCGGGGAGCGGGTGCTCGGTAAGGAAGGTTGTTACCCGGCCATGGTAAACCCCCTCACCCTCCTCTGCAGTACAGCACCTGATATACCGATCCCCCAGCAGTGCTGTGAAATATTCGTAAAAATGAAACTGCTCCAGGTATCGGTTTCCGTGGATGAGGATTTTGTTTGCTGCCCTGCCTGATCTGAGCATGGAGTAAAAGGGTGCGATTCCTGTTCCGGTGGCGATCCACACCGCCGGTTCATCGTCGGAGGTGAATTCGCCACGGGGTTCGGTAATCCAGATGGTATCGCCCGCTTCAAGATCCGCGAGCCGGGGTGTAAGATAGCCTTCGTCGATCACGTTGTAGAGAATCCAAACCTCCGTTTCATGCTCACCGCTGCAAATACTGTAGAGCCGCCGCGGGCCATTTTCGGCCAGCGCAATTCCGATGACCTGTCCTGCTTCAAAATCAAAAGCTTTTTTAAATCCCATCAGGTATATACCGGGGGAGACCTCCTTGGTAAATAATAGTTTCACCGGCGACAGGGCATGGCTGTTTCTGGCTACCATACGGTTCTCATTTTGCCACCGTCGATAACAAATGTTTCACCGGTTACATAGGAAGCAGCCCCGGAGAGCAGGAAAACTGCTGCCTTCCCGAATTCTTCCGGATCTCCATACCTGCCCATGGGGATTTTGTCGAAATTGATCTTTCTCACATTATCCAGGCTGATGCGCCACTCTCCCGAATTACG
>JAWOHR010000125.1:0-9787 GCA_046485075.1 Bacteroidales bacterium | reverse complement strand
ATCGGGCATCGATAATCTCGGCCGACATTCCATACTTATCCCGGAGCCGGTCGGCTGCCTCCATGGCCCTGTAAAGCGTGGCACCGATGGTCAGGATGGTCACATCACTTCCCTCCCTTTTTACATCCGGTTCACCAATGGGAATTTCATAATATCCCTCCGGGACGCCCTCCTTATGGAACTCCTCGCCTATCCCATACAATCTCTGGCTCTCGAAGTATACCACCGGATCGGTCCCCTGAAGCGCAGCATTCATCAATCCCTTGGCATCGTAAGGAGTAGCAGGGAAGACCACCTTGATCCCGGGTATGTGAGCCACCAGGGAAGACCAGTCCTGGGAGTGCTGGGCCCCGTATTTTGAACCAACTGAAACCCGCAGGACAACCGGCATTTTGATCAGGTTACCACTCATGGCCTGCCATTTGGGAAGCTGATTGAAAACCTCGTCACCGGAGCGGCCCAGGAAGTCGCAATACATGATCTCCGGGATCACCCGGCCTCCGCACATTCCGTATCCAATGGCTGTACCCACAATGGCTCCCTCAGAAATGGGCGCGTTAAAAAGGCGGTGGTATGGCAATGCTTCAGTGAGTCCGCGGTATACTGCAAAAGCCCCTCCCCAGTCGCGGTTCTCCTCCCCGTACGCAACCAGGGTAGGATCCTTATAGAAGCGATCGACAATCGCTTCAAAGATCGCGTCACGAAACTGGTACTGCTTCATGGCCGAGTATGGTTTGCCCTCCTGATCATAGGCATAACGCTCCTTCTTTGCAATCTGCTGAACCCGGGGATTCTCCTCCAGGGCCATCAAAGTATCCAGGGGACCCTCCTCCATGGCATCCAGGGATTGGTTGGAGAACATCATCTCACCAATCATTTCGGGATGAGCAATCAGATTCATGCGGGGAGAAACCGCGTCGTCGATGGATAGTTTAAAGGCACCCAGGAGCAGATCATCTGTCTCAGCTTTCATCTGGTCCAGATTGGACTGATTTGCAATCCCTGCAGAGATTAGTTCAAGTCCGTATGAGACTATGGAATCTACCTTCTCCCACGCTTCAATCTCCTCCTTTGAACGATACGAAGATGAATCAGAGGGAGAATGACCGCTGAAACGGTAGGTGAGCACATCGAGAAATACCGGCCCTTTCTTCTCCTGAAGTATTTTCATTTTTCTTTGATAGGCATCAACCACCGCCAGGGGATTGTATCCATCCACCCTTTCGGCATGCATCTTCTCACGATTTAAGGCTGCTCCAACCCTCGCTGCAATGGAATAACCCATGGTCTCCCCACAGGTTTGTCCGCCCATCCCGTACTGGTTGTTCATAATATTAAAGATGATGGGCAATCCGCCCTTCATATCACCCTCCCACAATTCACGGTATTGATCCATGGCAGCAAAGGTCATTCCTTCCCAGACGGGACCACAACCCAGTGAAGCATCCCCGATGTTGGCCACCACGATCCCCTGCTTTCGATTCACCTTCTTGAAGAGCGCGGCTCCCACCGCGATGTCACCCGATCCCCCTACTATGGCGTTATTGGGATAGATCCCGAAGGGTGTGAAAAATGCATGCATTGAACCACCCAGTCCTTTATTAATTCCCGTTTCCCGGGCAAATATTTCTGCCAGGGTACCATATATGAGGAATTTGTGAGCCAGTGATTTTATATCGCCCTGGTGACCCTTTTCCACGATGGAGAGGATCCGTCCACCAAAGAAGTTCTTCATAATCCCATGAAGTTTATTGTCCTCCAGCTTCTGGATGGCTGAAAGTCCTTTGGCCAGGATCTCACCGTGGGACCGGTGGGATCCGAATATATAGTCATCCACACCAAGCATATAAGCCATCCCCACCGCTGCGGCCTCCTGACCGATGGAGAGGTGGGCGGGTCCCGGATGTGAATAGGGTATACCTTTATATACCTCTTTGATTTTAATCAGGTTAAGCATGGTCTCAAACTCCCTGATGATCAGCATATCGCGGTAAATCCTTACCAGGTCGTCCTTGGAAAAGCGGGAAAGTTCCTCTTTCAGGCTCTTGTTATAGGTGTTCACCGGGATGGACCCCAGTTCGAGGATCTGGGTCTTTCTTACTTCCGATGGATTGATAAATTGCGTCTTTGGCATGGTATAAGTCTGTAAGGTCTGTAAAGTCTGAATAGTCTGAATAGTCTGTAAAGTCTGAAAAGGGTTATAACAGGTCGGGTGAGAGATGTTCAATCTGGTTTTTAATTTCGGCCAGGAACCTGGTGGCGGGTCCGCCGTCAATGGCCCGGTGGTCGTAGGTCAGTGAAAGGCCTATAAAAGGCTGAATGCCAAAGGAACCATCAGGCATGATCAGGGGTCGCTGAATAATGGTGTTGACGCCCAGGATGGCCACCTGTGGCAGGTTGATAACCGGCGTAAACATTTCCACACCATAGTTACCCAGATTTGAAATGGTAAATGAGGCTGTCGAGGGAGCCAGGAGATCAGGTGATATACGCCCTTCCCTGGCCGCATCCACAACGCCTTTAAGCTGCGATGAGAGTCCGGGCAGTGAATAGTCATCCGCATGGAGCAAAGCGGGAACCAACAATCCACGTTCAGTATCGACAGCCAGTCCCATGTTCACCTTTTTAAACTGCCTGATCTTCCCATCCAAAAACTGGGCATTGGCCTCGGGATAGATTTTCAGCGCCCTGATCACCGCATAAACCACGATGTCATTCAGGGTAATGTTTTGGGAGTAGCCTTCCTTCATCCGGTTTTTTACTTCTTTCCTGAGCTGAAGCATTGCAGAGGCATTGGCACTGAGATGGTGGGTTAACTGGGCCGAGTTCTGCAGGGAGTTGTACATTGCATTTGCAATGATCCTGCGTACATTGGATTGAGGTATTTCGATGAATTCTCCTCCATTTGAAATGGATAGGGAGCCCTCCAAAAGTTCTTTGGAAGTAATCTTCCCAAACGGGACCTTCCCCTCAGAGGGAACCACAAGGCCTGCCTCCCCTTCCATTTTCTTTTGAGCAAGCGGAGTAAGTCTTTTTCCTTTTCTGATCTCCTCCCGGATATCGCGTTCAATGATTCTGCCACCCGGACCACTGCCAGTGATCCCGTTGAGCATGACCCGTTTCTCACAGGCCAGTCGCCTTGCCCTTGGAGAGATTGCAATTGTTCCATCCACCCGCACATCCTGACACGGATTGATACCTTCTGAAGAAGATGAAGGATCCATATCCGGAGTCACTGCAGGTATTGTTGCGGGTGCTTCAGCCTTTGGTGTTGAAGCCAGGGCACTTCCGGGCCTGAATTCATCCACCGGTTCTCCCTTGCTCCCCAAAACGGCCACATTGACCAGGACCGATACTTCATCTCCGGCCTCGAAAAAACGGCTTAAAAGGATTCCATCTGACTGAGCTTCTTCCTCGAAAGCGGCTTTATCGGTTTCATAGGCAAAGAGCAGGTCTCCCCTTGAAACAGACTCTCCTTCCTCTTTGTACCATTGGGTGAGAATGCAGCTTTCGACGGACTGCCCCTGCCTGGGCATAATAACGGGTTTAGCCATTTTATAACTTGTATATACAAGTACAAATATAACACCTTTATTTTGAATACAAAAAGAAATTTATAAGAAACAAACATATTTATTATATTACTTATACATAGAGTTTTAATTCATAATTCGAGTGGTTTTTTGTTAAATGAAATCCAAATACATATATTTACAATTACTTTTTTTTATCATAACAAATACTCAAGCTTCCCCATGGCACTCAAGGAGGTTCCACAATACCGGAAATTATACGAAAAGCTCAGGACCCTGATCGAGGAGGGGACCTATTCCCGGGGAAACCTGCTACCCTCCGAGAATGAGCTTTGTGCAGTGCATCACCTGACCCGCCCTACGGTGAGGAAAGCACTGGACATGCTGGTAAATGACGGATTCATATTCCGTCACCAGGGAAAGGGCAGCATTGTTCGGGGACAACCCAAAGGCATCGGCATCCTTTCACTTTCCGGAACCACTTCCGCCATCGGGCAGGACAAGCTAAGCACCCGGATCATTGTAAAACCCCACATCAGGAGCTGGGACCATGCCTTTGGTTTCGAGCTAAGCGAGCAGGAGAAAAGCCTGGGATGTATCTATCTTGAACGGCTTAGAATGATCAATGGCGCGCCTGTTTTTTATGACATTACCATGATTCCCAACCTGAATCTTCCCAGATTTACTTCAAGGACTTTTGAGGACCGGTCGCTTTTTGATATCCTTCGCAAATATTACCAGATTGAAGTAAAGGGCGGGGAACAAAGCATCCAGGCCATTACAGCCGATAAAAGGATCATTGAACATTTTGGGGTGAAGAAAAGTCACCCCATCCTGCGGGTGGACCGGAAGCTGGAAACCAATAAGGCAGGCTTTTGCTTTTTCAGCCAGATATTCTGCAATACTGAAAATTACAGCCTGACCGGACGGTTTTAGCCCTTGCAGACTTCCAATGCTTATACCTGCTCCGGCACGATATAAGGATAGCGGTACCTTCGGGTAAGCAACATATCTGCCTCCTGATGGTCAATGAATTTCTCAAACTCACCACTAAACTCCAGGGTCTCTCCCACCGTGTAGGCAATGTTAGCCAGGTGGGGCAGAACACTTGACATATGCCCCTCCAGGATATCACAATTCAGACCGGAGGGATCACCGCTTCGGACTGCATCAATAAAATTGGCATAATGTCCTCCGCCTTCAGGCTCCATTCCGGAACCGGCAAACGGCTCATTTTCTCTTTCCCGGTAGGCATTCCAACTGGAACCATTGACCTCGAGCCATCCGGCTGTACCGTAAAATATATTCCCGATTTTAACCCCCAAAGGAGCCTCTCCATTGGTATACCGGCCCCTGGTCTCAAATTCAAGTATTTTTCCATCGGCATATTCAAAAACCGAAGTCTGCGTATTTGGAGTCTCCTGAGAGCATTCCTGGGGTGAAATGCCAAAAATGCCTCCCATGGATTGCACCTTCACCGGATGTACCTTCTTATTGAGCCCCCAGCGCGCAATATCAAACTGATGTGGTCCCTGGTTCCCGGTATCCCCATTTCCAGTATTCCAGTGCCAGTGCCAGTTATAATGACCCCTCTTTTCATTGTAGGGGCGATAGGTACAGGGTCCCAGCCACATATCATAGTCAAGGGTGGAAGGGGCCTCGCTGTCAGGAGAAATTCCAAAGGAATCCCTTGGTTTGAAGCAGGTTCCGCGTGCCATATACACATCCCCGATGCCGCCATCATGTAAAAAAGCCATGGCCTGCATCACAGCAGGGATCGAGCGACTCTGAAAGCCTGTCTGCACCACCCGATTGTATTTCCTGGCAGCCTCCACAATCTTGCGCCCCTCCCATATATTATGTGAGCTGGGTTTCTCTACGTAAACATGTTTACCTGCCTGGATAGCCCATATACTCGCCAAAGCATGCCAGTGATTGGGAGTAGCCACCACCACGGCATCTATATCAGGGTCATCAAATACCCTTCTCATGTCCTGCGCTGTGGAAGGCTTATACCCTTTCTGATTCTCTGCAACCAGGCTTGCTGATGCATCAAGAAACTGGGTATCCACATCACAAACGGTATGAATGGAAACACCACCCTCATACATCTTTGAAAATTCACCCATGAGATCGCGCCCTCTTCCCCGCAGGCCGATCACAGCCAGGTTCACACGCTCATTGGCACCAATAATCCTGCGATAAGAATTTGCAGAGGCAACACCCAGCCCTAAAGAGAGGCCTGTAGTGCCCAGAGCCGTTTTCTTAATAAAAGTCCTTCGGTTTTCCATGCTTTGTTTTTTGAATTATATTTAAAGCCAAAATATTCATTTACATGGCCATGAGCAAAAAAATCAGCATATTCCTTTTCTTTTTCGCCACCTTTTCCTGTTCCATGCCTGAAAAAGAGAGTCTGGCCGGGTCAAAACCAAACATCATTTTCATCCTGGCCGATGACCTGGGATGGGCCGATCTGCCGGCTTACGGGAATCGCTTCAACGAAGCTCCTAACCTTCAACGTATGGCAGATGAAGGCATTCGCTTTACAGATGCCTATGCAGCCTGTCCGGTCTGTTCCCCAACCAGGGCCAGTATCATGAGCGGACAGTATCCGGCGCGGGTGGGGATTATTGATTTCATCACCGGACACTGGCGTCCCTATGAAGAGGTGATTGTCCCTGTGAACCGGACCCAGTACCTGCCCCTGGAAGTTTATACCGTCGGGGAGGCCATGAAAGATGCCGGATATTCCACCGGATATTTCGGCAAGTGGCACCTGGGAGGGGCTGACTATCTTCCCGGTAAACAGGGATTTGACCAGGTAAATGTATACCAGGGCGGGGGGGTTTTCGACTACGCCGAAAAGATGAGTACACCCATTCATGTAGAACCAGGGAAGGTGCTATCCGAGACGCTGACCGATCTCAGCATAGATTTCATGGAAAAGCATGCGGAAGATCCCTTTTTCCTCTTCCTGGCCCACTTTGATGTGCATGTGCAACTGGATGCGGATCCTGCTTTGATACAAAAATACCTGGGCAAGGACAAAGCGGATCCCTACCCCGGTAATGCGGTATACGCAGCCATGGTGGAACATCTGGACAACAGTGTGGGGAGAATTCTTCACAAGGTGGAAGAGCTGGGGCTGGCAGAAAATACACTGGTGGTATTCTTTTCTGACAATGGAGGTCTTGTCAGCCGTTTTGACAGCATCCCCCTGATCCATGAATCAAAACAGCACTACTACCTGGGAAGCCCCATGCTTTATGTGGCCTCCTCCAATGCACCTTTGAGGGCAGAAAAGGGTACCCTCTATGAGGGTGGCATCCGGGAACCCATGATCCTGTGGTGGCCCGGGAAAATCCCGGGCGGAGCGGTAAATGATGCCCTGATCTCCAGCGTGGACTTCCTGCCCACCTTTGCAGAGCTGGCAGGAACCGGCCTGCCCGGGGACCAAAAAGTTGACGGGAAAAGCCTGGTGGATCTCATGGAAGGTTCCCTTCCGGACCCGGATCGTGCCATCTACTGGCATTACCCTGTATATCACCATGATGCTCCTGCCAGTGCCATCCGGAAAGGAAAATGGAAGCTGATCCACCACCTGGTTGATAACAGCCGGGAGCTTTATAATTTGGAAGAAGATATCGGAGAATCAAATAATCTTGCCGGTAAATACCCGGAAGTAACTTCAGAACTGGATCAACAGCTTGAGGCATGGAGAATGGATTGCAATGCCAGGCTCCCTGTTCCCAACCCGGATTTTAATCCGCAAAGGCGCTATGAATGGGGTACACATCCTGACGTGCATTAAATGAAAGCAGTACTGTTTGATATGGACGGAGTCCTGCTGGACTCAGAAGCTTTTATCTGTCAGGCAGCAGTGGAGATGTTCAGGGAGAAGGGATTTAAGGTGGCCCCGGAGGACTTTCATGAATTCACCGGGATGGGAGAGAACAGGTACCTGGGAGGAGTGGCTGAAAAGAACAACATCCCCTTTGAATTGGAACGAGACAAAGCCAGAACCTATGAGATCTATGGTGATCTGGTAAAAGGAAAGCTGTCACCTTTTAAAGGGGTACCTGAATTTATTGAAAAATGTCTCGCCATGGGGTTAAAAATAGCCGTGGCCTCCAGTGCCGATCGAGTCAAGATCCGTGTCAATTTGTCTGAAATCGGGATCCCGGAACAGAGGTTCCATGCCATCGTAAGCGGATTGGATATCGTGCAAAAAAAACCTGCCCCGGATATTTTCCTGAAGGCCGCAGAGAGACTGGGGGTTAAACCGGAAGAGTGCCTGGTGATCGAAGATGCCATAAGCGGTGTTGCCGCCGGGAAAGCAGCCGGAGCCAGGGTACTGGCTCTGACCACTTCGTTTTCCGCCGGAGAGCTATCCGGTGCTGACTGGATTTCAGCATCACTGACTGAGGCCGGAGACGCCATTCTCAACTGGTAGGAACAGTTCCCTTCACTCAGGAAAGGAATTTCCTTCTCAGATCCTCGATCTGGTCCGCATCGATAGGCACCAGTTCACCCAAAGGATGTCCCATAACCAGCGATTTGGCACTGAATTCGGCCACCTCCAGCCGGTCGAATGTCTGCAGGAGTTTGTCCCCCGTTACAATGATCCCATCGTTCTGCACGATAATGGCCGGATTGTTCTTTGATACCAGGTCGGGTATGGTTGGATCGCCGGCAAACTGTTTTCCGAACTCCACCGATTTTATATCCTGCAGAAAGATCCAGCTCTCGGGGATGGTCCGGACATCCAGCCTGGCATGGGATACTCCGAAGGCCATGATGTTCGGGGCCTGGGTCAGGATAATTGAGTTCACCTCCGGATGGGACTTATAAATTTCTTCATGCAGTCTGATTGAACGGCTGGGCAATTTTCCCCTCTCCCTTTTCCCATCTTTGATCTGCACAATATCCTCCAGGTCAATTTCCCACCTGGGTACATTCCTGGGGGTAATCAGGAAATCATTCCCCATCCACCGAACCGATATATTCCCATATGAACTGATCATCAATCCCTGGTCACATGCCCGTTGCACCAGCATGGCAATGTTCCGGCGGATGGATAGTTCTTCGGGGGTATGCTCCACCCGGTCCATTTCGGGAGGATCCTCCGGGATCTGGGTTTCAAATCTGGCGATCTGGTCGTCGGTCAGGTAGTGCGGTTTACCAACGGTCGAGGCCCCGATAATGGTCCGGGCTGAAAACTCCAGCGTTTCGAAGCGGATAAAGGCATCCTTCAGGTTCGAACCACCCACGACCGTGCCGTGGTTCTCCATGATCACCGCGTTAAATCCCTTTTCAAATTCCATGGCAATCTTCTTTCCCAGCTCCTCCCCCCCGGGAAGGGCGTATTTTGCATAGCCTATGGGGCCGCATATGTGCTTTGCCTGCGGGATGATATTGGTGTTGGGAATCTGCCTTACGATACTGAAGGAGACCAGTGCCGGAGGATGGGCATGAATAATGGCTCTGATGTCCGGACGGGCTTCATAGATGGCTTTGTGAAATGGAAACTCCGAGGAGGGTTTGTGGTAACCCCTGATGGTCCCGTCTCTTTTCACACATACAATATCCTTTCGCTGAAGGGTTCCCTTATCGACGGCCGAAGGGGTCACCCAGATATCCCCCTGGTCATCCATGACGGAAATATTTCCTCCTGAGGTGGTGGTAAGTCCTGCCCTGTAAATCCTGCCGATCACCTCGGTGACCTGGTCACGGGGATGTATCAGTGTTGTATCCAGTTTTTTCATAGAATTCCATATTTATTTTTAAACGATTACCTCTGTCAAACCCAACTCACGGAAAGGGCTGAAACCCGGCCATACCTTCCCGGCAATGACAAGGGCTGCTCCCAGCGAGGTGGCATTTGCCACTTCCGAGGTAAAAAGGGTATACCCCGGAAATGCAAGGGAGAGGAACCCGGTGAAAAAGGGATTCTTGGCAAATCCGCCTGTTACATAAAGCCGTTTGATGCGATCCGTTTCTGTGATGACCAGTTTTACAGAACGGACAGCCTGCCTTGTCAGATCGTGCATAAAGCAGGCATATGCCTCCCTGAAGTTGCTGAAAACCGAAAGTTCTGATTGCAGGCCGGAAAAATGCACGTGCTCTTGTTCCACACTCCACAACCGCCTCAATTCACCGGGAGCGGGACGGACCCTCTTGTAACTTCCCGGCTCCTCCCCGAAATGAGCCTCCATGATTCCCGTATGCACATCATGAATATGCCCCAGGAAAAA
>JAWOHR010000025.1:0-48723 GCA_046485075.1 Bacteroidales bacterium | reverse complement strand
ACGGCGCGCGGCGTCTATGGCATCTCGCCGGCCGACCCCGCTGGCTTCCTGGGCTCGTTGGACCAGCATCATCGGCTAGGGCCAACCCATCTGCTGGTGCACCAACGTCACTATCATGTACACGCGAACGTTACCTTCAGCGGAATGAACTGGGTATCTCTTTCCGAAGGAGCCTACTTCGGCATACTGGATTTTCCGGTAACCCGGAAATTTATTGTAAAATCAATCACAAATGAAAGTTTGTCTGTTGCGCTTTTCATTTGTGCATACTGGTCAGATCCAGCCGGTTCAGGTAACCTACCCACATGGCTGTACCATCTTACCTTTGTCCCCAAGGAATGATTTCCTGACGCTTTGTAGTGTGGTTAATCAATAACAGAGACTGCAGGAAACTTTGAAAAAAAGTTACTGCAGTCTCTTTTTTCTAAAAAGTTATGATTCGTCTTGCTCTATTTCTGCTATTGATGGCTATCATGGCCTCAGGTCAGTCACAGGCCCCGGCTGACATCAAAAAAGGAGATCCTGCTCCAAGGTACCAGGAGTTGAATATACCGATGACCGACGGGGTTATGCTCAGTACCGATGTATACCTGCCGAAAACCAAAAAACGGTGTCCGACGGTACTGGTCCGGACCCCCTACGGCAAATACGCTGAAAAATGGATGGGGAAAGCTTTTGGCTTCTTTAATATTGCAGTTGTGGTTCAGGATTGCAGGGGCAGGTATAAATCGGGTGGAGAATTCTATCCGTTTATTCATGAACGGGTAGACGGTTTGGAAACGCTAAAATGGATCAGGGAACAGCCCTGGTCCGACGGCACGGTTGCCGGATGGGGCAGCAGTTACGTTGGCTATACCCAATGGGCCGTATCTGACTCGCTCAATTTTTTAACCCTTGTGGTTACGGGGGCGAATATTTATGATTTTACCTATCCGGATGGCCTGTTCTCTTTACAATCTGCCTTCACATGGGGATTTCAAAATGACAGTGCGGTTTCAAAATCCATTCCCCAGGATCAGCTAAACGCTGCATTTCAAATGCTCCCCATCTCTTCTGCCGATGATTCGGTAATGAACGATATACCCTACATCAATGATTGGATTGCGCATGAAACCTATGACGATTACTGGCAAAAAATGGATTTCAGGGGAAATACCGATGCCCCGCTGATCTCTGTTGCCGGTTGGTATGATATTTTTCTTAAGGCACAGATCGAGGATTTTCAGGCCCTGAACGCGAATGGGAATCAGGATCGTAGGCTGATCATCGGTCCCTTCGCCCATGGATCCCTGGGCGAATTCAATGAGTACGGGGGTTCTAAGAAAACTGGAAAACCAGCAAAAATCTTCAAATATGTAAAAAACCAGCTAAAAGGTAAGGAAAGCAGGCTTACCTCTCCCATGAAGGATACAAAATATAACCTTTTCATCATGGAGAAAAATGAATATGTCGGATCAGATGTATGGCCACCCCTGGAAACCAGAATAACACCTTTCTACATAGGTCCGGCCATGTATCTGAACCCTGAAAAATATGATGTGCCCGGGAACCTTTATTATGAATATGCTCCCGCTGATCCTTTCCCAAGTCACGGAGGAACGGCTTTGGGAAACGGGGTTGGCCCGGCCAGACAAAACTCAAATATCGACCGGCCAGATCAGCTTGTTTTTGAAACAGATGAACTGGAGGAATCTCTGATCTTATTGGGTCCTGTCTCTGCAACGCTGTGGTTATCAAGCGATGCACCCTGTTCGGACTTTATAGTAGGGTTGCAGGATGTTTTCCCGGATGGAAAAATCATCAATATTCAGGAAGGCGGGACCAGGGTCAGGTTTGACAATATCCTGCCACAACGAAGTGAAATATCTGTTTGGGCAACCGGGTACCAGGTAAATCCGGGACATAAGCTCAGGGTGGTCATTTCATCCAGCTGGTTTCCCCGTTATAACCGCAGTTTGAATCTCTGTGAACCGGCTTTTAGCGCAACAGACATGGTTAATGCAAGACAAAGGATTTTTTACGGAACCGAAACTCCTTCATCGATAAATCTCCCCATTTTCAATTCATCCAAATAGTGAAGCGCTTATGGCACACAAAAACAAGTTATTGACAGTTCCAGGCTTGCTGATTTTCCTGTCCGGGTTCTTCATTTTTATGGGGATTATTACAGGAGAAATATTTTATACACTCGAATTCAATACCCGTGATCATTACATCAGTGAGCTTGCCGCAGCCTTGCCCCCCCATACAATTGTTCCTCAGCCATCAGCAACCATATTTAATTTGACCATGATGGTCACCGGTCTGATGGTCATAGTCGGCACTTTCTTTGTTCATGCTGCTTTTAAAAAGTTCTTATCAAGTATACCCCTTGGCCTTTGTGGAATTGGTTTGCTCGGAGTGGGTGTCTTTCCCGGCAACATCGCCCCATGGCATGGAATCTTTGCCATGGTATTATTCATTTCGGGAGGCACAGCAGCCATTACTTCCTATAGGATCGTCCGGCCTCCGCTACGCTATGTCTTCATCGGCCTGGGTATGATTTCATTGGTTTTTCTTTTTACCTACAAAGCTTTTATTCCTGCCTTGGGTGTCGGGGGAGCAGAACGCTGGGTGTTTTACCCCATTGTATTCTGGCTAACCGGGTTAGGTGGATATCTGCTAGGTTCGAAAGAATGAATCCATCATGAGGTACCTGCTTGTTTCAATGGCTGTTTGCTTCCTGTTTGCAACCCCGGGATCCCCGCAATCGATGCGTAGGATTTCCCGGGTTGAGCTACAGGATAAAATATCAGGGTATTGGATCGGACAATGTGTCGGGAACTATATGGGATTTCCTTTTGAGGGAACTTACCTGGAAGACCCCGTTCCCATTTTTATTGACAGGTACTACCAGTTCGACGACGACACCTCTTTGCTTATTAACAGAAATGATTTGCGAGGGTACTGCCCTGTGGTGACAAATTGGCTGGGAGGCGCGTTTTCAGACGATGATACCGACATTGAATTTGTGACGCTGCATGCGGTTGAAAAATACGGATTGGACGTCAACTATCATGAGATTACAGAAATGTGGATCAATCATGTGAACCGCAACATATGGTGTGCCAACCGTACCGCCCGCGATCTGATGTCGGAAGGATTCATGCCACCGGAAACAGGCAGCAAAGCAAAGAATGAGAATTGGTACACGATCGATCCCCAGCTGGTGAATGAAATATGGAGCATGATCTACCCCGGAATGATCAGGAAAAGTGTGGACAGGGCAGAATGGGGGGCCCGTATTACAAGTGATGATTGGGGGACCCATCCAACCCTCGCCTATGCGGTCATGTACAGTGCTGCCATTTTCGAAAAAGATGTAAATGAACTGGTTACCCTGGCTTTACAGTATATTCCCGGGGATAGTCCTTTTTTTGAGGGGATGAATGATGTAATTACCTGGCACACGGAAAATGAGGATTGGCAAATCACCCGGAATCTCATTTTTGAAAAATACTATCAATTTAAAAGAGGAGAATATCGTGCACCCGTTTCGGATGTCTCCTCCTTATCAAACGGATTATTCGGAATAATGGCCATTTTATACGGAGAGGGAGATTTTGTAAAAACTACGGGGATAGCTGTTTCGGCAGGCCTGGATTGCGATAACCAGGCGGCTACCTGTGCAGGATTAATGGGTGTCATCCATGGGGCCTCAGCAATTCCCCCCCGCTTTACCCTGGGCCTTTGGAATCCTGTCTGGACAGAGCCTTTTAATGACACCTATATAAACTTCACCCGCGATGGTTTGCCTGCTTACAATCAAATCAGCGATATTGTCAACAGAATACTGCAGATTGCGGAAGCGGCTATCCTCTCCAACGGCGGAAAGAAAATTTCTGAGAATGGTGAAGTCTATTACCTGATTAATAGCGATATTTAAGTCTCTGAAAAGTCAAACATCACTTTTGATTCTCATATTAACATCATGAGCAAACCGTTTCAAATTGAAACGGTTCAAAAATAAAACAGGAAAATATTGTGATGAAAAAGAAAAATGAGATAAAAATATTTGAAGATAAGAAAGTCAGGACTCTATGGGATGAGAAACAGGAAAAATGGTATATATCCATTGTAGATGTTGTGGCCGTATTAACAGATAGTCCTAATCCCAGGAAATATTGGAGCGTTCTAAAAACAAGGCTTAAAGCAGAGGGAAGTCAGTTGACTACAAATTGTAGTCAACTGAAAATGCAATCTGCTGATGGCAAATTCTACCTGACCGATGTTGCCGATACCGAACAGCTATTTCGTCTTATTCAATCCATTCCATCCCCAAAAGCAGAACCCTTTAAACTTTGGCTGGCACAGTTAGCAGCAGAACGCTTAGACGAAATGCAAGACCCTGAACTCAGCATTGACAGGGCATTGGAACAATACATGAAACTTGGTTATTCAGAAAACTGGATTAACCAACGAGTGAAAAGTATTGAGATTAGAAAAGAGCTGACAGATGAATGGAAAAAACGAGGACTGAAAGTAGGCGTTCAGTTTGCAACGCTTACCGACATTATTACCAAAGCTTGGAGCGATAAAACAACCAAAGAATACAAAATTCTGAAAGGTTTGAAAAAGGAAAACCTACGGGATAATGCACAATTAACATCGCTTATAGACAAGCTCTGAATGAAAACCAGTTCCCAACACACTAAATTAAATTGCAAAACTTACATATCTCATCCCGACCTGTGGTCGGGATTGAGCAAAACGAAACAGAACCTATTGCTAAACACTATATATGAGCCATTCTCTTACAACTGCAGAACTCTATCAATGGTGTAAAATACCATTGAATCAACTGGTTGACAATCCCGCACTGAAGGTTCCATTCCGGATGGTAAAAGACTCCGGGGAAATGGGCGAAATGATGGCCGCGGAACTGGCTGATCTGATAAAAATGAATAATGCCAAAGGCAGACCAACCATTGCCATCATCCCCTGTGGCCCGTCGTGCTGGTACAAACCATTTACTGACCTGGTCAACAATGAACAGGTCAGTTTAAAGGAGCTGATTGTATTTCACATGGATGAATGCCTGGATTGGCAGGGACGGGAGTTACCGGAAAAACATCCCTACAACTTCCGCACCATCATGGAAATGCACTTTTATGCCCCTGTGTTGCCGGGTTTATCGGTTCCCCGGCAAAACAGGAAATGGCTGAATGCAAATAACATTCAACAGATACAGAAAGAGATTGAAGATGCTGACATCGATATCACATTGGGGGGGTGGGGACAAGATGGACATATCGCCTACAACCAGGCAAGACGTCACCCCTATAGTCATCTGAGTCTTGAAGAATTACGTAACTCAACCGTAAGAATACAGGAGAACAACCCGGACACCATCCTTTCACTGGCGCATCGCACATTCGGTTCGGCCTATCAATTCGTTCCACCCATGTCGGTGACCCTTGGAGTAAAAGAGTGTCTCTCGGCCAAAAAAGTCAGATTATTCAGTGATACCGGGGCCTGGAAACAAACAGCTCTCCGGGTGGCTCTTTTTGGCCCCCTGACTCCGGAGTATCCCATCACCCTGTGCCAGGAGCATCCTGATGCAATCATTACTGCAACCGTGGATACCGCCTCGCACCCGATCAGTGAGAATCCCGATTGGGAACTCATCCGGTAAAATCCGCAATGAAAGAAAGAGCCCTTCATTTTGAAACACGCAATCTGCGTTATACAGGCCTCATCGGTACGGGAGGTATCGGAAATGGCAAAATCTTTAAGCTTTCGGGTGATCATACACTTGGGAGAGAGGAAAGCAGAAGTGGTCATTTCCTGGATGTAAAAGACTATTGCAAACAGCATATTATTCTGCATTATATAAAGGTTTTGATGGGCCCCGGTTTTACGGTTATACCCCTTGGCAAGGTGGGGGATGATGAAATGGGGAATGAACTGCTGACCGAAATGAAGGAGACGGGTATGGATATGACAGGGGTGGAAAAAGTACCGGGGGTTTCCACCCTGTTTTCATTTTGTTTCCAGTATCCTGACGGCAGCGGGGGCAACCTGACCACAGATTATTCGGCGAGTACCCTTGTGGATAGATCTTATATTGACCAGGCAGGGATCCTGCTCAAAAAATTTGGTAAGAAAGGAGTGATCATGGCTGCACCTGAAGTGCCTCTTGCTGCGAGAAAAAGGCTCCTGCATTTGGGTAAACAACAGGGATTATTCTGTTCAGCTTCCTTTACCTCCGGGGAAATCAGAACAGGGCTGGATGCCGGGACGATCATGAATGTGGATCTGATCGCCCTGAACCTCGATGAAGCATCGGCCATTGCGGGGATCGCTGCTGATCAAACCGATCCTGCCTCCCTTGTCCTTTCGGCTGTTCAGAAACTTCGGATCCATCATCAAAGTATTCTGGTCAGTATTACTGCCGGGAATCAGGGCAGTTGGTGCTGGGACGGATACCAAATCAACAGATTTCCTGCCATTCAGGCCGATGCCATCAATACGGCAGGGGCCGGAGATGCCTTTTTCTCAGGAATCCTCTGTGGCCTTGCACTGGGTTTACATCTTTTTGAGGCACAGCAACTGGCTTCCCTGATTGCCGGTTTAAGTGTCACCTCCCCCCACACCATTCACAAGGGCATTGAACGGAATTCACTCCAACAATTTATGCTTGAATCGGATCGGGATTTTCCCGCGGTCATTAAAGAGCTGCTTGCGGACTAGCAGGTCCCGGAACATCCCTTAAGCCCCTTAAGCGCCGGGTATAAACCCTTATAGATTTGGAATTTGCGATCATAGTGATCCTGCTTCATGGGTTCAACCGTTGAAAGGGGTTTCACCCATTCCCTGGCAATTTCCCGGACCTCCCGTTTTGAGAAAACAGCCTTCACAAGCATGGCTGCTCCCAAACAACCTGCTTCGGTGACATCCACCCTTGTGACGGGCATTCCAATCACATCCGCTTTCAATTGAACATGCCTGTGGGACCTGGCCCCGCCACCAATAATCCTCAACTCCTTCACTGCATATCCCGATTGATTCAGTATGTCCAGGTTTAATTTCATCTCAAAGGCAACCCCCTCAAGCAGGGCCCTCAACATCTCCATGCGTGTTACAGTCAGGTCCAATCCAAGAATGGCCCCCTTCATGGAAACGTCAAAATACGGAGTGCCCGATGGTGTAAAATAGGGGAGTACAAGTAACCGGGAAGGCTCTTCCGGCATCTGTGCCATCAACAGTTCATAAGGATCGCAATGGTCCCTCAGACCCTGCTCAATTTCCAGTGCGCCAAATTCATCCCTGAACCACTTAAGAATATTGCCTCCGGTAAGGCTGAAAGCAACGGTTGCATACATATCGGGGGCCACGTGGTCATATGTACAGAGGTTGTGTTTCTGCAGTTCCCCGGAAAAAACCTGCTTCCTGAAAGCCGGGGTGATACATTCGACAGTCCCTGATGCATAGACCGCAATACCGGGTTCTATGGCCCCGGCCCCCAGAGCTGAACAGGTTTGATCGTGCCCCCCCGTAACCACCGGGGTATTCTCCGGAAGATGTAAACCCCTTCCTATTCCTGCCTCCACATGCCCTGCAAATGTACCCGATTGAAAAGCACGTGAAAGCTGTTCCTTTCGGATGCCAGCTTTTTCAAGGATCTCATCATGCCACCTGTGATTCACCACATCGAAGAGCATGGTTCTCCCGGCAAGGGGCCAGCCCATGGCAGGATTTCTTATTCCAAGCCTGTATTGAAGCAGGTCCTCAAAGCAAAGGATCCGATGGGCTTTGTTCCAAATCCCGGGAGCGTTCTCTTTAATCCAGAGTAACTTGAATAACGAGAACATCGGATGCGGTGTATGCCCTGTGATCCGGTACAGCTTTTCCTCTCCAAATTTTTCAGTCCATGGGCCGATGATCTCCTTGGCCCTGGTATCGGAAGAAACAAGGGCATTGCAGAGTGTATTCCCTTCCGCATCTACCAGTGTAAATGCCTCACCCTGACTGGAAATCCCTAAACCGGCAATCTTCCCCTCCTTAATTTGTGAAGCAGATTCACGAATCACCTCAAAACACTTTGCAATGACTTCCCGGGTATCAAGCTCGGCCCAGCCTGCATGCTTTGAAATAATGTCATATTCCCGGTAAGCCGCAGAAACCTGCCCTCCAAGATCATTGAAGATTGCAGCTTTGCATCCGCTTGTTCCGATATCAATCCCTAAGTAATGGTCCATCCTGCCGTGATTCAGACATACCAGAGATGAAGGTATGAAGAGACTATTTTCTTTATTTCATTGAATATGATTTCCTGTCTGAATGCATTGGTATAGTGTGAGAGTGATGGATCGCTTTTTTTATCCACCCGGTCCCCCAGAAGCCCCGATTGTATCATGGCTTCCACTTTTTCATGACCAATGATTTCAGAAGCATGGCTCACCATGGCATCAAATAGTACCGGAGTGCTGTTCCGTTCAAGGATGGTCCAGATATTTACTTTCGCAATCCCATCTGTAAAAAGGTTTTTAAGCTGGTCGTTCCCTACCGACGAGGTTCCGTGAAGCACAAGTTTTGTACCGGTCAATCTACTGATCTGCCTGGCGGTCTGATCATAATACTTCAGATTGGAAGCACTTGCCCTGTGCTCGGTACCAAGATTGGCAACCACAAAATCCACCCGGGTCTGGTTCAGGTATTGTATGGCCTGCTCCGGAGTGGTCAGAACACTCCTCTTCATACCTGTTGCATCCACAATTTCATCACAGGCACCCTCAATCACAATTTTATCTCCATTTCTCTTCACAAACTCTGCCGTTTTCTTAATGTTCTCATCAAGGGGCAGGGAGGATGCATCATACATGATCATTGAAAACCAGTTCATATCCCACTGCAGCAAAGATTTGTCCCGGTCCCACTGGACGTGGTCAAGATGGATCATCACGTTGAGTCTCTCAAAAGGGGATCCTTTGCCTGTCAATACCCTGATATCAGCCAGGAACAGTTTAAGCCCAATTTCCCAACTCCTTGTATGCGTATAAAGAACAGATTGACTGCGATGACCGTATTGGTTTGTGATGCCTATGGTGATGGGAAGGTCAGGCTGATCCATTGCCCTGCTGTAATCAAGGGTGGCCGAAAGGATTGCCTCGGTGGTGGTAAGATTCTCTGTATTGAATGCAGGAATTACCCATTTCTTCCGTGCAGCCTCTTCGTATACAGCAAGGACCTTTTTTCTTTCAAGAATCAGTGGCATTCTTCACCTCCTGTTTTAATTAAAGCGCAATGGCTTTTATTCCTGCAATCTCGCAAAATGCTTTCAGCTCTTCGTAGAGGTGTTTTCCATATCCAAGACAGGCATATTCATTGTTCCAAGCCTGCAACAGGGCATCCATATCACAATCTGCCTTCACAAATCCATGGGGCCAGAAGGGGATACCACACTCATTTTTTCTTATCTCAAGCTCATTGGCAGGAGGTTCGAAAATAGAACAGCGTGCGATGACCATTTCAAATTGTCCGTCGTTTCGTCCCAGTCTTGCGAGCACCCCTTCCCCCACTTTGCAGACCAGGTTAACGGAAATACCCCCTGCCTCTCCTTCGGTTGGGATACCGTGTTCAGCAAACCCGGCAGGTCCGAGTTTTCCTGCCAGTGAAGGCGGACAGGCCCCGTCTCCGATGATTTTAATTTCATGATTCATTTTGTCAATATGCTGCAAATCTCCATAATACACCGGTTCATCGCTCAAATCGTTTAAACATTTTACCGTAAGGGCTGTATTGAAGTCCCCAAGGGTGGATGTACCCATACCTTCCTCAAGCATCATGCTCTGGGCAAAACAGGTTGCACTGTAAGTATCCCCAAGGCCCGGGAAGGACTGAATGGTGTAAAAATCCCATTCATTTTTCTTCAGCAGCTTTTTAATGGCCAGGTAAAGCCTGATCGAACGTTCTGTCTGCTCGTTATCAGGAAAAGGATCGGAAAAAAGTCTTTGCATTCCTTTTTTGGTTTCCTTGATCTCTTCCCGGGTCACCCCTCTGGCAGTATCGAGTAATTCCTCCGTATCCCGCGAATCAATATCCACGCCAAAGGTCTTCATCCACTGGGAGGGATCTGCGGCGCCGCAAGTCTGTCCCATCCCCCTGCCGCCGAAGGAACCCATCGTACACATATTTAAGGAATTCATCATGGCACTTGCACGGCAGTAGGAGGTAATACGTTCCAACTCCCCGGGATCTTCATAACTCCCGTATACAAACCTGTGTTTTAAACCGATCTCCTTGAAAGCCCCCTGCATGACCAATCCGCCCACGGGTCTCCAACCCTGACTGCCCGGATGGGTCCATAGAACGATACCCTTGCCCGATTTTGCAAAATCACGAACGGCGCCAATCAGGTGTGAAGCCCAAACCCAGGTACCTGCAAAAAGAATGACGGCGTCGACACCATTCATTTTTTTAAAGGTATCAAAACACTCCCGGGCCTCCTGCCTGGTAGCCAGAACAATATCGTACTCCACCAGCTCTAATCCAAGGTTCTTTAATGCTGTTTTAGCACCGGAAACAATCCCTTCATCGATGAAAGGGGTTCCCTTCGGGTCCAGTAAACCATCCTTATGAACCCCATATACAATAAAACCCACTTTTGCTTTGAGCATACCCTTATTTTTTTCCGGTTAAGTCCATATTAACTTCCAGTGACGGAATGATTTTTAACACATTCTTGTAGTAGATTTTCTGAAGTACCTCTTTAGGAAGACCAATGCCACAAATGGGCCATCGCACCCGTTCGAAAGTCCCATCGTAATCGGGAGCATAAAACGATTCATCATAGGTCTCCAGGAACCTGAAATAGGTGCGGTACATCTCCACCGAACTTTCCAGGTTTGCAGGCATATCTGTTCCGAAAATGATCCGGTCCTGGTGTTTTATAAAAAACTCCCTGGCAGAATAGGGTTGACGTCCCAGCTCATCGATCCGGGCAGAAAAATCAATGTATACATTGGGGTTCTCGGTAAGTAACTGTGATACATATCCGATGTTTTCAGCATGATTTGCAAAATGCGGCAGAATAAAAATCGTATCCGGATGTTGCTTCACCAGGCGATCCCTTCGTTTCAGCAGCTCCTGTTTCCTGGGAAATTCAGGTCCGGCAAAACTCCATGAAGGATATTTCACTAAAGATCCATAATGCTCATTTTCCGGGGTAACCGGTTCAAAAAAACCTGTCGGATCTGCCTGGTGGATCAGGACAGGGATTTGAAGTCTCCCTGCCTCTTCCCAGATTGGAAATAACCGGGGGTCATCCACAGGAATAAGTTCCTTCCCGGAATCCCTGAAATGAAGACCCAGTTCCTTCAATACCTTCAAACCTTTGGCACCAAGCCTGACATGCGCTCGCAGGGTTTGAATAAAGCCCTCGACAAATTTCTGATCATCGTAAAAAAGTGGCTCACTTGCAGGATGAGCAAGGTCTGCCATGGTAAAACAATAGAATCTGCCCGGGTATTTTTCTGCACAGCTTGTAAAGAAGTCAGCAATATTTCCCGGTTTGATGACATACCCGCCTTCCGAGAATTCAATGTGCACATTGCCCGTAAGATCAGCATAACAGCAGACTCCTACAGAATCCATCGTCTGAATGACTTTTTCAATTTCAAAATTACCCCACAGGTGGTTGTGTGCATCTATGACCGGGAATGCAGCTTTTTCAATCAGGGTCGGTTTGTTTACCAGGAATGTTTTTCGCATGACAGGCTTTTTATTCAATGTCCGGTTTATTCCCCTATTTCCATTCTTTTTCTCTTCCCGATACCACTATTTTATCACCCTCGATTTCACCGTATACCACATGGATATAAGGCTCCCCGTTTTTCAGGCCTACGTTGCCAAATCCGGTTTCGGTGGAGATGAAACTATTGAAATCCCCCACTTTGGAGTCTATGTACAGTACGCGGTCCACAGCATCGTACCGGACACCGGTCAGGCCCTCCAGCAATGCATAACTGGACATGGCACGGGCATACCAGGCCCCACACTCATATTCATTAAAAGGATTGCGAACCCTTCCATCATAACGCTCCCTGCACTGGCGAACAATCTCAAGCCCCTTCTCCACCTCTCCTTTAAACATCAGGTGGCTGGCCACCTGGTATTCAATTCCTGTCCACACCTCATTGCTGTAAATGAAGGGCAGGGATAATTTCCCTCCTTTTGGCCAGGTACACAGGAGCAAGCCTCCATCTTTGCCCGCCGCAAATGTGGGCCTTTGCGGATTTGCATGATCGACCAGCTCCTTCCTGAGGTTGTACTGATGAACAGCCTTCAGATGACTTTTAACCTTTTCAGTCTCTATCACCTCATCCAGTCCGCATACGGTGGCCATCCACATCCCTAAAATGCCGTCCGACAGGCAGCCTTTGCCATACTGGTATTTTGGTCCTTCTGATTTTAACAGCTCCAGTGCCTCATCTGTATAAGTGGTCCGGTAGCTTGCCTTGGCTGTCTCCACCGGATTCGGTGATTTCAATCCTTCCCATTTCACGTTTTGTATGAAATATTCCCCATCGAACAACTCAGATTCCGTGTATAATTTTCCCTTTTGGAGCAATGATTCATAATCATCGTATGGGATTCCGGCAGCTTTATTCATCTCCATGATTGCAGAAAGTGCACCCAGGTAGAAACTGGTACACATGCCATCCGGGCCCCAGAATTCGATGTCGTAGGTATTATGATGGGGTTCTTCCAGGTAACCCTTATGCCCGGGGTCCCAGGTTTCAATACAATAATCCATGCTGTTTTTCACAAGGGGCAGCAGTGTAAGCATCCATTGGGTATCCCCGCTAATCCTCCAATCGCGGTAAACCTTCATGATTCCCCCCAGTTGACCATCCGCCGCAGCGTGAAAATTATGCACCAAAGGGGATATGGGCAGGTTTGATCTGAAAGTCTGGTGCCCCTCTTCATTTTGGTTGACCTGAAATTCAGTCTCACGAAGCGTTCTTTCCAGGGCCGGAAACAGGTGGGGAACGGCCTGGGCATAATTCCATACATGCGTGCAGCTTCCCGGGCAGCATCCTTCGTTATCGCTACACCCTTCCCATCCCCATAATCTTCCATCCAATTGTCTCAGAACTGTAGGTGATTTCAGAATGGTCAGATTAGCAGACACAGCCTCTATGACCTCAGGAGGCAGGGTGGAAGAAAAAAAGGCATCCCGGAATAGCTCGCTTTTTCTCTTCAAATCAGCATGGTTCAGGGTCCAGAAGTCAATAACCTCACCAAGATTCTTAAACTTACTGACATACCAGGGCTGGTAAAACGGGAGTTTATCTTTATCTTCTGCTGAGTGACCAATGATCAGGTTAGACTCGGGCGAATACCAGCAGAATTGAACCACGATCGTTTTCTCCTCTCCGGGCTTTAATTTGAAAGGCACAAAGATGGAAGCTCCTGGTGCCGGTGATTCTACCGGAGCATTGTCCGGAATGGTTCCATTTTCAATGTTCTTCCATAAAATCATATGCGGGTCGAACCACTCTCCCCTGAACCAGCAATAATCCACAATCGCAGCAGGATCATCAATAAAAGCAGCAAACCCGGTGTTGCCCGAAGGAGGGCCCTCCTGGGAATTGCTGGTTAAAATAAAGCCTCTATCCGCCTTCAGGATGCGGCCACTCCACTCTAACACAAAATTCCTTGAATTCCATGAAAATACAGCGTCAAGCTCCCCGGAGGAGTTGTTTTTAAATGTATATTCCATGGCACCCACCGGGAGGCTCGACTGATCCTCCTCTGTCGGGACGAAGGGGCTCCACCCCAGCACCTCAACATCCAGGGGTATGTCCTTGTCATCCAGTTTCAGGGTAGCAAAAGGGAATCGTGGCAGAAAGGTACCCTTTTCAAAACGCGGAAGGCCGTAACTTTTTCCCGGGGCTCCGTTGGCGCTTTGTTCAGGACCAAAGAGCTTCCATTCGGGAACCTGGGCTTCCAGAAGTTTTGCCCCGTTCTCAATGCCTTTCACACTGATCGCTGCGAATGCAATCGGTTCGTTGAACATCTCCGGCTTGTTTTTGATGGAAAGGTGCGATATGGAACCTGTACCATCCATGCAAAACATCCCTGCCCCGATCCCTCCAATCGGAAATGAAACCCGGTCAAGAAATTTACCTGTATAACTGCCATTGAACTGGTGCTCCTCTGCAAGGGTTGGATTTATTTTCCCCGAGCATGAAACCAGAAGTATCATTAAGATAAATCCTTCGGTCAGCAGATTAGGAATTAGTTTTTTCATTTTGTGGAAGATAGTATTTTAATAAGATCAGATTTTAATAAAGGTTTTATTTCTGTACATATACCACATGATCAGGTAAAGAACCAGAAAACCTCCCAAATAACTCAGGAAATCGTACCACTCTCCGATCCAGGGAATAAGGCTATTTAAAAATATTTCTGCAACCCCGACCAGGCTCGTTTCAAAAAGGTGCCATGCCACATACCCGAAAATCGCATTCGATCCAAGGATGATAAGCCAGCGGGTACCCTTGCGGATGCCCCAGACATCAATGACAAGGTAAAAGAAGGCCAGCATCAGCACGCAGATTCCTCCTGAAAACAATACAAAGGAGCTGGTCCATATTTTCTTAATGATCGGGTGCCAGTTGTCCAGGATCAGACCCAGGACGATCAGGGATGCCGCAAATATCAATAAGTTCCATAACTTCCTGTATTTTCCGGTATTGGATTGCATCATGTAGCCCGAGAAGACCCCCACCATAACGGTAGCTCCAAAATTCAAAGTGGAAACGATCCAGGTATAGGTGCCCCAGCCGATGAAACGGCCCATCACCATTTTCTCCACATGCATGGCTACGTTTCCCTCAGGGTCATAGGCATGGAGGGTGGTCCCTCCTATGGGGATCAGCGCAAGGATGGCCCAGTAGGTGAGCATTAAACCGATGGTAGCAGCAACCTGCCATATGACCGGCATATAGAGTACGAAAACCGTGGCGATCAGGTATCCGCTGGCGATGGCCTGCAGGGTGTTTGAGTAAAAATGGAACCTTTGAATGTCATAGCTCAATAAGTTACCCTGGATTACCATCCCTAAAACCCAGAGAATCAAGATTCTCCTGAGTGTATGCTTCCACAGTGGCCTGTCAGAGGAGGCCAGGGACAATCTTTTCCTGTAAGAATATACCATCGACACACCCACCATAAACAGGAATAGAGGCATGATGATATCATAGAAATGAAATCCGAACCATTCCACATGGTCCAGCTGCTGCTTAATGAAACCTGATATCCTGTTATGAAAAACATTGTCAAGGCTCTTGAAAGCAAGGTCTCCTCCCATGATCCAGAACATATCAAAACCCCTCAGGGCATCCACTGAAATCACCCTCTCCTTAGACAATATCGTCTGGTTCCTCACCTGGAAAACATCCAGTTCCTGCACGATTCGTTGGATGGAGTTCATTGGATCTGTAATCGGTTCATGGTTCTTTTATCCAAACAAAGTCAATTCCTATTTTCCTCCCGTTCCCGGGATCCGCTGATTCGAGTGTAACTTCATGAATCCCCCTTTGTAAACGGATGGGTTCGGAAAGATAATTATCCAGCACCCATCGTCCAGGTTCCTGCAGGTCAAGGGTATCATTCCCTCTGAATTTCACAGGATTTCCATTTACCTGAATGATCATGGTACCGCCTTCCGGTCCTCTTAAAAGTGTAAAACCGATTCTTGCCTCATCGCTGGATCGGTCGGTGCGGATCTGGAACCTGAGGTTTTCACCCTTTGTGGCGGGTGACCAGACCATCAGGGCACCTTCTGCCCAAAAATTTCCTCTTTCTGCCCGGAGGCCAGGACTTTCATCCATAAGGTGCTCTGCCTGAATAAACCTGAATCCGGCCGAGCCCAGGTAAGCCTCGGGAGACCATGGGAGGTAGGCGATTTGCCGGATATCGGTAACTGCTATGTTTTGATAATCGTCCGTTAGATCAGGAAGGGCGTAGAAATAGACAATTCTTCCATAGCTAAACCCTGGTACTTCTCCATGATGAGCCAGTTCCATATAAAAAGCAAGCTTTTCCCTGAACGGAATATCATCCAGGATGTGCCATCGGAAATTAGAGGCATAGCCCCTGTTCCCGGGTCCGTCGTTCCTGGGTTGTCCGCAGTATGGATAATAAAACAAACGGGAGTCCGACCACGAATAGTTATAGTAATCTTCGGAACCCGTGCCGAAAAATGAAGGAAAAGTATCCTGGTCTACAAAGATCTTCTCATCTCCCTCTCCCCACCAGTTCCCCCAGGAGGTAGGAACATTGGAAGGATTATATATGAAACTTGCTGCTCCCACAAGCCTGCCCTGTCCTTTTGCCTTCAGGTATATAAAATCTGAAAACTCACTCCCCGGATCATTGATGCTCGATGCCGTAATATGGTGCTCCATGCGCCACCTTGCCCTAAGGTGCATTGATTTTTTCTCTTCCCATGCATAGTCTTTGGTCCGGATCCCTCCGGAAATGGAGATATCTTCCCCGGAGGTATTTTCAATCTCCATGCGGACTTGTTGCTTAAACGGCATCACGAACCGGCAAACCATGGAACTATCCTCCTCTACCGAAAAAGCCAGGGATTGATAAGGACTGATACCCGGTGCCGAGCCAAAGAAATCCCCAAGGGGTGCCTGGACCTGGGGGATGGAGGCATGATCAAAATAGATGCTTAAGACAACACTCCTCAGGGCTGTTTCCACATGATCTGCCCCTATTTTTAAGGAAAAATAATCAATGGCCCGTGTCCCCTCAAGCTTAAATAATTCCAGGGTGGAAGCAGAAGGCACCCTTATTTCTGGCAGGCCGGTATACCCCATTTCGGAAGTGAGGTCCGCTTTTCCAGGATTCAGGGCGGATTGGATCTCTTTCAGCCTCAACGCATTTTGGATCATCTCACTGGCTTTGAAAGTTACAACGCGGGTACCGGGATCATACAAACGTACACCCACATGATAGAAATGAAGCTCACGAATATCCCCGATCCATTCCATCCGGCAAGCCTTTGCAAAGGGAATGGGGAAATAGACCGCATCAAATTGCCGAAAGGTTATGAAAGCCTCTGTTTCTGTCTCCTGCGCCAGGAGCGCATCTGGGGTATGCCAGAAAAAATCCTCTGCATTGCCCTCAAAAACAGGGGTGTTCATGTCATCCAGGAACAGTCTGATCTTCCCTTTAATCCCGGCCGTCCAGAGACGGACAATGGCCCCCGGATTCTGAATGTCGCAAATCAGATATTCCCCGATCCCCCTCTCATCCGGTGTTTGAATTACTTTGGCAAAGCCGGGAACAGGTTCATTTCCAAAACCATCTTCGTTGGCAAACCATCCGGTTTCGGAGGGCATGATACTTCTCCGGTCGTAGGAGGAAAACTGAACGGTTCTGTACATCGGCTCAGCTATGCGGGTGAGTCGATTCAAATCGGCCATCTCATCCAGCAGAGTGCCTGTTGTGATGGGTGGTTCAAGCTTTTGACAGGCAAACATCAGAAGAGTTGTCAGACCGATGGCCATGAAATCATATACCTTCCTTCCTAACTTCATCAGAAATAAACTTCGGCGTTTTTACAATAAATTTTATCGATCACCCCTTTAGGCAGTTGTAGCCCTTTTACCTGCATCACCGAATCGGTTGCCAGGTAGATCCAGTGGGACTTCCAAGTCCTGAAAAGGTTTTCCATAATGACGTCAACATCAGCCCCGGGCTGGTCATGCACTTCCATATCGGTGCCATAGAGGATTCTATCCTGGTATTTGATCATAAAATCCCGGACCTTTTCACGGTCTGCATCCGACTGATACTGCAAATGGTAGATCCTGGAAGATATATCCACTTTAAAATGAGGGTACAGGTCCAGGCGTTTTGCGAGTTCATCGACACTCCATTCCAGGCTCCCCAGATGGGCCCCGGTAAAGTCAAGATCAGGATGCAGCTCAAGCAGGTGGTCCCGCGCCCGGATCTGTTCCTCGTAGGAGGGTACTTCCGGATGAAGGTACATATAGTATTGGGGGTGGTTTTTATAATACACAACATCTGAGGGGTCGGTCATTTCTTCCACCGGTAACCAGCAGTCCCTGGGTTCCCCCAGATGTCCCATTACCGGTATCCGGTTTTCCTCCAGGTAATGAATAATTCCTTTAAAAGCCTGGTCATCAATCATTATATATCCGCCATTCCGGTCCTGAAGGACCATGCCAATGTTCTTCCAGATCTTTATGCCCGATGCGCCGGCTTCCATGCATTCCCTGATTCTTGACAGGGTTGTGTCGGTAAAACCGGGACTGCTGAAGCGATCCACTGAAAAAGGACCCAGGAAGGCAAAGGTTTCCGGATAGGCCTGGTGTATATATTTTGATATTTTCAACTGTTCATCGATGGAAACTTCACCATCCCAGTTGGGAGAAAGCAGCCTGAAATTCAAGGAGGTTGCAAACTCCATATAGCGGGTATCCATGCTCAGGTAGTGAAAGTGGACATCTGTTTTCTCAACTTCTTCAAAATCATCCACACGATAATAATCGGGCTTTTCAAAATCTGAGCTTTTCCTGGCTACCGGATACTGAACACTCTCAATCTCCGGTCTTACATTCAACTCAAAAGGGTACTGAACATACCAGTAGGAGGTCAGGGCATAGTTGACCCGGGCATCTGCCCAGTGCCATAATTCAATGTTGGCGCTTATCGAAGAGGTGAACGGGATCGCATCCAGGGAGCGGTGACGCATATTGACAGTTAGTCCCCCATCACTGGAATTGCCCTCGTTCCCATCTCCCACAGGCTGGGATATGAATGGGTGGGAGAATGGTTCACGCCGTCCAAAAGCATAACCATAATAATCCTCCGAACCCGTTCCGAAACTGGATGGAAAAGATTCCCCATCGACAAAGATTTTCTCGTCCCCTTCCCCCCACCATTGATAGGAAGTATTAAAGAGAGTGATCTGATCGCCCGCATACAAGCCCTTTCCCTTGATATGAACGAAGTTCAGATCGAGGTAGTTGTCATTGTCCCTGGTACCAAGGTGGCGGTATTCATGCCATGAACAGCCGAAATAGAGGCTGCTGGATTTCCACTGGTAGTCCGTCAGGACCACCTTCCCTTTGATCTTCACTGCCTCCTTTCCGTAATTGGTATAGGTAAGCCGGCAGCTTTTCTGAAAAGGCATCACCCAGTGGGATTCCATCATTCCCTGTTCATTGGTCCGGTTCATCCAGGTTTGATGGGGGCTCATCTGGTAGCCTGTACCAAAAAAATCACCTGCCGGTACCCAAATGGTTTCTGTTCCGTCAAAAGAGGCGGAAAGTACAGTCGATCGCAGTGCCTGTAATGAATCTGAGGCTGAAATCTCAAGCAGAACCTGACCTATGGCAGCACCTTTCCGTTCGAAGTCCAATGTGAAGGCGGCACCCGGAGCAAGCTCTTTTTCAAATTCCTTTTCATCCAAGGCATTGATAAGGGGATTTTCCAGTAACTCTTTTGCCTGATCCAGCAGGGGTTTGGCCCTGGAGAGAGCTTCCATTGAAAAACTCTCCACACTGGTTCTCTTCGGATAGGCCCGGTAGCCAATGTTATAAAAAACATCCGGGAAGTAGTTTCCCGCCTTAGTTCGTTGCAGTGTGTCGCACTCGTAGGTTATTTTGCAGTGCCTGGCAAAAGGGATGGGCAGATAGAAATTATGGTCCATATCCCTTCCCTTTTCATATACAGGCACTCCCTCGTGCACAGAAACCGCAAAAGGGGGACCGGCAATCAGGTTCCCGCTCAGGACCTGATCAGCACGTCCCTCTATCACAGGAAACTCCTGGTGGTCCAGGTATACCCGTATGATCCCTTCCTGTGCGATATAAAAAGTCATCCACCAGCGGACAATGGCACCGGGCCCCTCAGCATCAAACATCACAAATTCACGATGGCCCATATTCTCCTCCACCCGGATAAAATGCGACATATCTTCATTTGCAAACCATCCTTCCCTGCCAGGAGTCACCGAAGCCCGGTTATAGCTGCTAAACTGTTTGTGATGGTATGGGGTCGCCGGATCATAACTCAGGCCGGACCTGCTGGCCATTTCCGCGATCAGGGATTCCATGGTAACCTGCCTGGAGCAGGCGCAACACAGGATCAGGCAGGTCAAGGCTATCCATCGGGTCCTCTCAAAATTTCCGCCAGCATGTTTCCTTCTCTGGATCATAGGTCAAATCATTTCCAGCCGGGATTCTGGACCAGGTTTTGGTTTAGCGTCAGTTCATCGCTTGGAATGGGGGCCAGATAATCGCGATCCGGATCAAATCCGAATCCGTTAGGGACCTGTACCTGGTAGGGATCGATAAATCCCTCCTCATCCACATAAAGATTTTCACCCACAATGATGCTGGGCTGACCTGAACCGTCGATTTTAAAATAAGCCCCATCGAGATTCGATCCGACATATAAAATTCCCTTTGGCCTTTGATTCCTGATCAGGTGATGAGCCCTCCACCGGGCCAAATCATCCCATCTGCCTGCCTCGAAGGCCAGTTCAACACGTCTTTCACGACGGATCTCATTGATGACGGGGCTAAGGTTCGGGTAGTCCCAATCAGGATCTGTTGCAATATTGCCCAGATCCATTGGAATCATGCCCACGCGGCCGCGGAGCAGATTCACGCTGATGTCCACATCCTGCTGGGTAATGGTGCCAAGTTCTGCCTTTGCCTCTGCATAAATGAGCAATGCCTCTGAATAGCGGAAAATGATGGACCCCATCCAGCCTCCTGAAGCCTGTTGTTGCGAATATTCAGGATTGACTCCTTTGTACAGACAGTATCCTGTTGTGGCACGGAATTGTCCTGCCTGGTCGATGGGCGGCAGGGTGAAATATCGTTCTGCAACACCTGGCGGGGTATGAATGGTTTGAGGATCATTTGGAAGGAAAATGGTTTGCGCAAGCCGCGGGTCCCGATTCTGAACCTCCAGTAAGATTGAATCCCTGCCCATAAAAAGGGGGCTTACAGAAACAGGCAGGCCGTCTGTACATAAGTAATCATCCACAAGGCTTTTTGTGATACCCATCTCGCCTCCTCCATTGGGAAGGTATTGACCCAGTAAATGGTAAACCCCCAGGTTTACATCATATTCCTTCCACAACAGCACCTCTGGATTTCCCGTGTAATCCAGCTGGTTAAAAAGAGACCCGTATTCCATCTGATCAGGTCCCTTATACAGACCCGCTGTTCCCATCTGCATCAAAGATTCAGCAGTCTCGGAAGCCATTTCCAGGAAACCGGTCCCATCCTCATCTGCCACTCCAAATGGAGTGCCCTGATGATATTTTTCCCAGGTACCTTCATACAGGCAGATCCTGGCTTTTAGCAACAGGGCACTTTCCCTGTTGATCCTGGAAGGTTCCGTTTCGCCCAGTTTTTTCAAAGTTGCGATTGCATCATCGAGGCAGGCAATGATTGAATCCACCACTACTTTCCGGCTATCCCGCGGAGCAAACAGTTCAGGGGAATCAGTGGTAAGTGCCGAGGTAAACCAGGGGACATCACCAAAGGTCTTCAACATATGAAAATAGAGGTAGGCTTTGAAGAATTTTACTTCAGCAATATAGAGGATGCTCTCATCGGTTGCATCCAGGAATTCCTTGGTGTGATCGAGGAAATAGTTTGCCTCCCGTATGTTGCTCCAATCCCATCCTCCACCTGTTGAAGGGATCGTGCGGATGCCTGAAAGGCGCATATCAGCTACAGCAGGCACCAGGTTATCACTGTTCTGATCGGTATAGAAGGTCCCTCCGTAGTACATCTGGTGCACGGGCAAAAGGGTGTAGAAACTGTTTGCGTAAAGTTTCAGGTCGTTGGCGGATTTGAAATACTGCTGGGGAGACAATTCATCCAGCGGATATCTTTCGAGAAAATCCTCTGAACAGGAACCCAAGCAAAGGAACCCGAGCAGGATGGGTATGGATATATATCTTTTCATAACACTTATTTTTCTGGATTAAAAGGTCACATTGAGTCCCAGGGACAGAACTTTTTGAAGCGGGTACATGGTGCCACTTCCGTATTGGCCCCCTGTTAATTCAGGATCAAAAACAGTAATCAGTTTGGTAAAGGTCAGCAGGTTCTCTCCTGAAGCATAAATCCTCAGATTACTTATTTTTACTCTTTGAGTGATTTGCGCAGGTAGGGTGTATCCTATCTGAAGTGATTTCAATCGTAGGTATGCTCCATTTTGCAGATAACGGGTCTGTGTCTGATGATTTTTATCCTCCCAGTTTTCATAGTAGGGACGGGGCCAGTATGCATCGGTATTCTCCTCTGTCCAGTAATCCATATGCTCTTCAAGACCAATATTCCACCATTTTGCTCCCACTTGTCCCCAGAATAATGATCCGCCCAAAGCAAGGTCCCTTTTTGCAACCCCCTGCCAGAGCATGCTAAAATCAATTCCTTTCCATGAGGCGCCAATCACGGCACCATATGTGTAACGAGGGGTTGAGTTTCCTATAATGGTCTGATCTCCAGGATCATCCACCGTATTTTTGCCAATATCTACTTTGCCATCTCCATTGATGTCTTCATAATGAACATCTCCGGCCCTCCATAATAAAGGTGAAAAATAGGACTGATCGTAAGAAGGATCCTGGGCCTGTTCATCAGATTCAAACAATCCTACAGTACGAAAACCCCAGATTTCATTCAGCCGGGCCCCTTCATAGAAGGCCCCGCTCAAAAGTTTCTCCGGATTATAGTATTTGGTGACCGTTGAAGTATAATCAGCAAGCAGGAACTTTGCTGAATAGGAGAATGCCTGTATCCTCTCTCTCCATTCAATTACAAATTCGAATCCCTGAGTCCTCAATTCTGCATTATTCGATTTTGGAACCTCCGTTCCCAACACAGTGGGATAAGATTCAGCCGGCCCTAGCATATCGAGGGTATTACGAATAAAATAGTCAAAAGAAACATTAAGCTTGTTTTTGAAGAAGCCTGCGTCCATTCCAATATTGGAGGTCCTTACCTTTTCCCAGGTGATCCCGGGACTGACTAAATTGGCCATTTTTACATAACTGGGCAACTGGCCACTCATCACATAGGGAAGATTTGCGTATATGGGCAGCAGCTCCACATAGAGATAATTATCCACAGACTGGTTCCCCAGGGAACCATAGGATGCTCTTATTTTCAGCGAGTTGACGACTTTCTCTATAGGTGCCCAGAACTCCTCTCTTGAAACAATATAGGCTACAGATCCTGAAGGAAACAATCCCCAGCGGTAATCCTTTGGAAATTTAGAGGAACCATCATACCTCCCTGATAATTCGAACAGGTATCTATCTTTGATGCTGTAATTCAAGCGACCGAAGAAACTTCTGGTTGAATAATGACCCAATCCTCCGCCATTCTCCTGCCTGCCGGTGGCAGTCGGGATAGAGGGAACCTCATCAGTTACCAGGTCATGCCTTGTGGCAGAAATCCATTGATACTGGTATAATTCCTGTTCAAATCCTGCCATGACTGTAAATGCATGATTTCCTAAGTTTTTGCTATACGACGAATAGATATTGGGGGAATTATAGGTGCTGGAATAGGATGACATATTAAAATAGTTGGTCTCACTCAGCAAATGGGGCAAACCATAGGCATCCGTTCCATACACTTTTGCAACATGGTTGGTCGATCCGGATGGATTCATTTTCCAACGATAGTTCGCATAGATGATCCACCCTTTTACCGGTTCAATTTCAATTCCCGGAACAATGGAGACCGCATTTTGATTTTCATCGTACCTGCCACCCCGCTCCATCCATATCTGAACGGCTTCACCAGCCAGGTTGCCATCCGGGTAATATGGAGCATTGGTTGGCCACTGGCGGGCAAGATTAAAGTAAAATTCATTATTGTTATAGCTTGGACGACTGATATTGGTCGTGCTTAATGAGCTTAAAAAATTAAATCGTAACCAATCATATACTTTTGTATTAACCTTGGCATTTATGGTATTACGCCTGTGATTATCCTCCCCGTAAACAAATAATCCGTCCTGGCTGAATGTTGAACCGGAAATATAGAATTGGGTTTTTTCATTTCCCCCGCTTACGCTGAGATTATGTATATTATTCGGAACCCATTTTTTATAGGACTCCTCATACCAGTCCGTATTGGCCCATGAACCATTATAACTCAGCCATACCTGTTTGTTAAAGGGGGCTGGTATTGTCCAGTAATCTATTTCATTGGCCTGATACTTTTCCATGTATTCAATGATAATGGGGAGAAATGGTGCGTCAACACCCGAGTTTTCACCCCCCACATTGAAATACTCGGCAAATTCCCTTGAGTTGACAGAATGAGGTACGATGGTTGGAGTAGCGAACGCATAATTGTTGGAATAGTTCACCGATATACCATCCGTTCCCCCTTTTTTAGTTGTCACCAAAACCACTCCAAAAGCCGCACGGGCACCATAAATGGCCGAAGATGCAGCATCTTTCAATACGGTTATACTTTCAATATCGGATGGATTCAATTTATAAATATCCTGTTCGATCCCATCCACCAGTATATAGGGCGAACCTCCGTTAATGGATCCCAAACCCCTGATATTCATGTCCATGGTTCCCCCAACTGCCCCGCCGTCAGCTCCAACAGTAATATTCAGGTTAGGTGACAATCCCTGCAATGCCTGACTCACATTTGAAACAGGCCGGTTGACGATCTCCTTCGACTGAACCACATCTACTGCACCCGAAAGATTCACTTTCTTCTGGGTCCCATAACCAATGACAACAACCTCTTCAAGAGTTCTGGTGTCCTGCTCCATTTGAACATCCAGCACCAATCGGCCATTTACCGGGATTTCCTGTGTTAAATAGCCTATATAGGAGAAAACCAGGATCGCATCGCCGTTTTCCATTTCCAGAGTATATTCCCCATTCTGATTGGTAATCGTACCTTTTGCTTTTCCCCTGACCTGGATACTGACTCCCGGCAGCTCCGAGCCATCTTCTGCCGCCGTAACTATACCGGTGACCGTATGACTCTGAAACAGATCTGTATCAAAGCTATAAGCAGAAACTGATACACTGAACGACAGGAATAGCAGCATGACAAGGGGTAACCTCTTACTTACTCTCTTTTTTCTCATGGCAACTTTGTTTTGGGTTTGGTCCGTTTTATCTGATTTTTAGAAGCTCTCTTTCCTCCGTATGATTCCTTATGTCGGTTATGTCCAGCAAAGCCGGACGTAATTTCTTCTCAGAGAGCATTTTAAGCTGGTCCCCGGCATGCTTGTTTCCGGGCTGGGATGCATTGCCATAACTAAGCAGGACCTTGGCCCTTACCTTTTCTCCGAATTCGATAACAGCCACAAAGGTCTCACCTGCAATGGCCGCTTTCTTATGTTCACTTGCATCGGTATAATAGATGGTCCTGAAAATACCATACTCACCCGGCCCTCCGTTGGCAGGGTAATCATACCCGTTCAGGCGATAACGGTATATCGATCCCCAGGCAACATCGATGGCACCATACTTTTGGTGAACCTCCATGGCTGCCCTGACAAGCAACTCGACAGCCTTTTTTTTATCCTTAATACCATCCGGGGTAGATGCCGGCTCACTGGAATTCCATGGTATCTCGAACAGGTCATTTCTTACCTTATCCCACCAGGCTGCAAACAATACGGCTCCCTTGCTCCCGGCATCCGTTTTCCTGTCCCACTCTTTTAGGACAGCAGCAGCCCTTATCGCCATTGAATCGGGATATTCTTCAGTCGCCGCCAAAAGGTCGTCCAGGAATCTATCCGCTGCCTCCATGCCTGAGTTGTGTTTTATACCGATTAACTGATCATAGGAAATAACAGGATGGTTGAGAATCAGGTTGATGGCGCGTTGTGGTCTCAATGGAGTCCACGACGAGCTCATGTATGCCGGGAACTTCCCTTGATCCAGCCCGGCAGGCAGGGTGCTGGTCCATGGCGGGTCATTGCAGTTCTGTATAAAGCCTGAAGGAGGATTCAATAACCGGGGCAGGTCTTTGTATGGGTGGGTCCGGTTCCAGATATACTTGGTTTTTGTACCGTCGATGGTCCCTTTCCAGAATGCAAAATCCCCCTCTTTCCGCTTAGGGATATTGCCGTTAAACAGGTATAGAATATTGCCGGACCTATCCGCATAAATGATATTAAACATGGAGGATTGCATCATTTTTAAAGCATCCTCAAATTCAGCAAGATTACCGGCCTGTGCCATTCTATGGTATTGCTCAAATACCCGGGGATTTTCAAACCCTGCAATTCTGACCGCAAAGGCCTTCTTTTCATTTTGTCCAACCACAGGTCCATGCCGTGAATACAAAAATTCTGTGGGTTGTTCCTGTACCGAGCCATCTTTCTGTTTTACTTTAAGGATCATCCTCCTTTTTTCAAACGGTATGACTTTGCCATCCAGCAGATATCCATCCTGCTGGATGGTAAGTTCATAACGGTCTGAAGCATCAATGGGGTTGACAGTATGAGCCCAACCCAGTTTTTCATTAAATGCCATGGTTAATGAGGGTGTCCCAATCAGTGAGACACCGTAGGCAGAGAATCCTTCAGTGTTGAGATGAGCTTCAAACCATATATAAAAACCGGACCATGGAAGATGTGGGTTGATAACCAGCATTGCATGACCAGATGCAGATCTTGAGGGTGCTATGGCAATAGAATTCGACCCCGCCTGCGATGAAGCATTTGAAATATCCTCTGATGCCACAAATTCGAGGCTTGTAACCCTGATCACATGTGCCATTACATCCTGAAGGGTCACCGGTAAAACCTGCTTGAAATCTTCGCCGATTGCCTCGGGATGCCCAACGGCGAAATCATTAAGCCCTTTTACAAAAGCACCCAGGTAGGATTTATACTCCTGGGATTGTTGCTGAACAACTTTATCTGCCTGCTCAGGTACCCTGAACAGGTTGATTTTCTTATCCGAAACAAGATAATCTTCACCAAAATACTCGGCTGCCCGCCCCCTTGCCTGCGCATAGAGCTCTAAGATGAGATTCGCATGATTATGCATCTGTGCCCATCCATAGGCGTAATACATATCCCCTGCACTTTCGCCGTAAATATGTGGAACTCCATCATAATCCCAAAGTATTTCCGCCCCCCCGCTCTGAGCTACACCAGGCAACTCCGAAATTGAGAATAACAGGATCAGAGACCAGGTTACTATTTTACTGAAGTTCATATGTCAATTGGTTAATATGGGTCGGTTTCGGGACACAAGCCCTGCATAGTATGCGATGATCACAAATGCAACTGCCGGCACCCAGTATGCAATCACAATGTTACCGGATTGATCAGATACGATTCCCTGAATCTGGGTTAAAAATGCAGCACCGGCAATGGCCATGATCATACCGGCACCACCGATTTTTGTGTCTTCACCGAGACCTGCAATTCCGAGCCCATAGATGGTCGGGAACATCAGAGACATACATCCGGAAATTCCGATGAGCGCATAGATCCCGAACCGGCCTTCCCCATATATGGTAACCATGCAAAGCAAAAAGGCCAGGATGGAAAGGGTGGTCAGCAAATGACGGGGTCTCACAAATTTCATAAGCCCGGTACACAGAAACCTGGAAAACACGAACAGTATCAGCGAAATGATGTAATAGGTTGCCCCTGCCTGCTCTGCCGTCCGGGGAAGCAGTGCATGGAGACCCATCCAATCACAAACATTATAAAATCCTGCAGCCAGAGGTTCCACATTTCGAAGGGTTGAAATGATCTCTGCCATTGTAGCATTCTCACCCAGCTGTGCGATGATCTGATCCAGTTGAAGCTGCTGCATGGCATACCTGATAATGAATGACCACACTGCAATCTGTGCTCCCACATAGAAAAACTGTGCAATAACACCCCACACATAATTCCTGTTCTTCTTTAACCGCCGGAAGGTGCCCTTAAAATCAAGTTTTTTATCATCTTCCTTCAGGGGTGGCATTTTGGTAAAATAGATGGCCATTGTAAGAAGGATCATGACCAACCCGATCGCTACATAGGTCATGGTTACGGCATTTAACTCCACACCCTGGATCCTGGTCAACTCCACTGCAGGAAGAGCAGATCTCTCACTGGCGCTAAGCGTGTTCAGCCGTGACAAAATAAATACCTGGCTAATGACCACTCCGGTAATTGCGCCAAAAGGATTGAAAGATTGTGCAAAATTGAGTCGCTGTGTTGCAGTTTTCTCCGGACCAATGGCACAGACATATGAATTTGTCGAAGTCTCAAGAATGGAGAGTCCTGCAAAAAGTATGAGTATGGCAAAAAGAAACATCAGGAAGCTAATATTGACGCTCGATACCGAAAGAAGCATGGCAGGATAGAAAAGAAAGGCACCGCAGGCATACATCCCAAGACCAAGCATTACTCCCGATTTATAGGTAAATCTCTTAATGAATAAAGCCCCGGGGATCGCGAAACATCCATATCCGAGAAGATAACAGGCCACCTGTATCCATGCCGTCTTGGAATCGGTCAGACTCATGATTCTTTTAAATGCCGCAAGCATTGTATCGGTCAGGTTATTAGGTACCGCCCAGGCAAAAAATAACGTTGAAAGCAGAATAAATGGCCATACAATGCCCTTGGGAATAATTCGATCCTTTGCCATCTATCCTTTATTTAACGGGTGATTGAACGATTTCTTCCCTGTTGAACGCCTCCTTGATTTCTTCTATGGCCATACCAAAAAGTTTTTCTGTAATGAAGGAGAGCCTGTCCTCCTCGCCGGTTATATGAAATATTTGCTGGGTGTGGATGATTTGATCTCCGGCAGAGATCAAAGCTGCCGGAGAAGAGCTCTCGATTTCATAAAAAGGACCCATGATGGATCCATCCTCCACCGGACCATCATTGTATGCGTTTAACACATCTCCAAGGAAGGGATCCTCCTGCTCTCCCCATTTTGAATTTACATATACGGAGGGTTGATCAGGAAGGGAATACTTTAGCAGTGTCAACACCCGGTTTTCTGAATCATAGCTACCGCAATAGGGCAATGCCCGATGTGGAGAAAGCCCAATTTTGCTACGGGATTTCCCGTCTGTTTTAAACAGAAGGATCCCGTTTCCGGTGATCAGCCTGTCGGGCGCAACCTTTCCAAAATAATCATCCGTAACTATTTTCCCTGATCCTGTTTCATCTCCCGTTTTGTAAGGAATCACCACCACCCCTTTTTCCGAAGGATTGAACATGGAAAGCATCCAGACAGATAAAGCACCGGTGCTTCTGTCCCAATCAAAACCGCCCCTGTTCATCAGAATATTTTCCGATTCATATCCCACAAAAGATAAAGAAGGATCAAGATGAACTGAAAGTGCATCTTCCGCCTCATTCCTTGACAGGATCCTTACGCTTCTTTTGACCCCGATCTGCAGTTTGGTCCCCGATGCATTCATTAAGGAGAACTCCTTACGGAAACTTACACTTTGGGGATCCTGGGAAATTAAATCAAAGGACTCTGTATCAATTTCCTTTGGAACATTCCAGTTGGGGAATGCCTGTTCCTCTCCCTCTTCAAAATAGATTGAAAAGGGCCCCCCCTCAGGCCCGAGCCAGAACCGTTCTTCTCCTCCGAAAGGATTGAACTGATCACTTTTTTTGCCCGATTCGATCAGTGAATAGTTGATCCAGCCATAACTGGTTCCTTCATTCCCACTGGCACTACTGGTCATTACCCTGCCCTGGAAGCCGGGGACAATCAGTACAGTGGCTTTTGATTCCGGAATGGTCAATTCTACAAAATCTATGTTGTTTCTGGCTAAAAACTCAACATCAAATCCATAGGTTCCTTTATTAAATGGAGTTTTCATTTGTCTGGAATTGTTGTTTTCCCGGGACGTGCATGCCATCAAAGAAAGAAAAACCACCATGGTTGTCACCCGGAAACAATTTTTATAGCCTGATGCATTCATTATTGCCCTTTTTAATTAATACTCATTTGTAAATGGGTCCGTAATTGAGACAAGCGCGGTAATCGGCTCCCTCCGGTTCACTGCCAAATGCACTCCATGCACTGGGTCGGAAAACCGACTCATCCGGAACATTGTGCATACATACCGGGATCCTCAACATGGAAGCCAATGTGATCAGATCCGCCCCAATGTGACCAAAGGATATGGCTCCGTGATTTGCGCCCCAACCCGCCATCACCGAGTAGACATCCCTGAAGGGTCCCTTACCGCTGATTCTCGGAACAAACCATGTTGTAGGCCAGGTGGGATCTGTTCTCTGGTCCAGCACAGCATGGATCTCCTGTGGAAGTTCTATGGTCCATCCTTCTGCGATTTGAAGCACAGGGCCCAGCCCTTTCACAAGGTTGATCCGGCTCATGGTCACAGGCATCCGGGCTGCAGTTTTGAATTGTGAAGAGAAGCCTCCGCCCCTGAAATATTCCTTGTTACCCGGACACCAACGCGTGTTTTTGAGACATTGATCAACCTCTTTTGCATGAATGTCCCACCAGGGTTTCATTGCAGGATTTCCCTGTGCATCCCGCTGTTGGGCAGTCGCATCCAGGGTGGTTGATCCGGAATTGATGAGATGGATAAATCCTCCGGAAGCCATTCCGGTCAATTCATAACCGGTAACACGCTTAACAGCTTGTGGACTCCAGTAAGTTCGCACATCTGAAAAGATCTGGGCAGTATTGCTCAGTAAATGACCAAACAGCATGGATACCCCATTCAGACTGTCGTTCTCAGTCGCAAATACAAATGGCTGCCTGATCCCGTTCCAGTCAAATGAAGAGTTGAGAATTGCTTCAGTAAAATCACCATTGGGATAAAAGTCGGTCCATTGCCTTTGTCCCTGGAATCCTGCTGCGATGGCATTTCTTCCCCTGGCTTCTTCCCCAAATCCCAATTCAGCCAGCCTGGGATTCCCGATCATCAGATCTCTGCAAATGAGGGTCATTTTTACTACGATCTCCCACTCCCAATCTTTTCTTTTGCGGTCTGAGGGCTCCTTGTTCGGATCAGGACCCTCCTGGCACTTATCTTTTGCCCAAACTATCGCTTTTTCAAATTCACGCTGGTCATAGATAAGCTTTTCGATCCTGCGAAGTATTTCTGTCATGTCCGCAAATTCGGTCCTCATTCCAAGGTAATCCTGGAGAAACTCAGGATTTACCATGGATCCGGCAATGCCCATCGAAGCATAACCGATGGAGAGGTATGATTTACCTTTCATCTGCGCAACCGCAAGACCTGCTTTCACAAATCGGATCATTTTCTCCCGGACATCCACAGGGATGTTCTGATCATCAGAATCCTGAACATCCCTGCCGTAAATACCAAATGCAGGCAGTCCCTTTTGGGTATATCCCGCTAGGGCCGCAGCCAGGTAAACAGCACCAGGACGCTCGGTTCCGTTAAAACCCCAGATGGCTTTAGGTATCAAAGGATCACTATCCATTACCTCCGTCCCGTAACACCAGCATGGGGTTACAGTCAACGAGACCCCTACCCCTTCCCGGGAGAATTGTTCAGCACAACGGGCTGCATCAGCAACCCCCCCGATGGTGGTATCCGAAATAATACATTCAACTTTTTCACCAGAGGGAAATCTGAGGTTCTCTTCGATAAAGAGAGCGGCTGCCCTGGCCATATTCATCGTCTGGTTTTCAAGGGATTCCCGTATCCCTGCTTCGCGACCATCGATGACAGGTCTTATTCCAACCCGGGGCAATCTTCCAATTAATCTGTGTGTCATATCTATTCTGTAGCGTGTAATGATTCCTGTCAATGGTTCTCAATTTACTTCCAGCTCCTGCCAGGTTGGCAAATTGGGAAATGGTGTATGCGGATCTGCCTGGTACCAGAAACAGACAGAGGAGATATCCGATTGCTGCGGAAGATAACGTCCTCCATTTCTCCAACCCAGATCCTGGATGGTAATTTTGAGATCTTTTTCAAAACGAACCGGGTCCATAATGTGCCAGCGGTAGAGCCCAAACCGCTGCTGGGACAGATAGGTACCGTTGGGCCGGATCACCTGGTGAAGCCCGGAGTAAGGCGTACAGAATTCCTTGTACTGTCCTTCCCGGTCGAAATTATAAGATCCACAGAAATAATCCTCAGTTCCGGTTCCACAGATGGTCGGGAAATCGGTGTCGCCATCCATGTAGAATTTTATTTCTCCCTCTCCCCACCATCCGTTGTTATTCACACCCCAGGCCAGGTACACTCCAACAAATTGTCCTTTCCCCTTTATACCCTCTACGATGGTATATACAGAGGTTTCATTTGGATTGCTACGATGAAACCGGGCGTGAAAATAGGCCGCATCCACAGGGATATCCGTAAGGGTATAATCCACCTGGTAATAAAGGGTCATGGTTTCACTGTCATGGATATTCTCCATGGTAATCCTGCACTTCTTCCGGAAAGGCATGGTCCAATAGCAGTTAAAGGCGCTGCCTGGATTTACACATACCGCCAATGAATTCAGGGGGGCATAAACATTCCAGCCCATTCCAAAAAAATCACCCACAGGACATTCAACGGATGGTTCCTTTTCATCGTCCCAATAGATCCGGATAATTGAAAATCGCCAGTTTCCCGTGGGGGTCATCCAGATATGCTGAATGGCTCCAGGTCCTTCAATCTCAGCCATTGTAAAAGTCTCGCCGGGTTTAATCCGCACATATGGATTTACTTTCCAGCCCTGTCCGAGATCCCTGGCTGCATTGGAAGCATTCGCCACATTGGGTATATCCTTATCCCCGATATCTGCCATCCCTCCTTTACCTTTCTCACCTGTAAAATTTTCAGGACTGATCGACCTGGTTTTAGCATTTGACATCCGGTACAGGTTGCCCATATTCATATCCAGTCCGTTAAACGGTTCCTGAGCAAATGTCAAAAGGGGCAAAGCCAATACCAAAAAGTACATTGCAATTCGCGTTTTCATGACTTCAAAATTTTTTATTTTGTTTGTATAATCGTTTAAGCAAACTCCTGAAAAAAAATTATGTCCCGCTTGAATTTCTTATCACCAGTGAGGGACTCAGCATGACCTGGGTTATCCTGCTTGATCCGTTTATCATGCTGAGTAATATATCAAAAGACTCCTTCCCCATCTCTTCAAGGGGTTGCTGAACGTAACTCAGGGGTGGATCAAACAGGTCAAAACTATCACCTCCATCAAAACCAAAAAAGCCTATATCATCAGGTATTTTCAGAGATCTTTTCTGAATACAGTATAACCCATACACAGAGAGCGCATTGGTGGCGAAAATAAGTGCTCTTTTCTTTTTCTTTGAAGCCACGATTTCATCAAATGCTTCCCCTATATCTTTCTGGTAATGCTCAGGTCTGATTTCTATCAGATGAAGATTTTCAACCAGGTTGTTTTCCACCAGGGCTTCCTTGTAACCGCGGATTCGCTCTTTCATGTGTACCAGTGAGAGGTCATAAGCAAACAGGGTGATGTCCCTGTATCCTGAATCTATCAGTTGAACGGTTGCATCGTATGTAGCCTTGTGATTATCCAGAACAACATGACTGACATTGATTTCCGGGAAATACCTGTCCACCAGCACAAAAGGGATTTTCCTTCTGACCAGACTGCGGATCTGCCCGATTGTTCCTTCTGTCGGAACAATGATAAATCCATCAACCTGCCGGTTCAGTAAAGTGTTCATCAGTGATTCGGACTTAAACTGATCCTCATCTGAACTGCCGAAGATCACCGTATAACCATGATTTGAGGCTCTGTTTTCTATAATTCTTGCCAGCTGGCCAAAAAAAGGGTTGGCAATATCTGCCACAATAAGGCCAATCGTCTGGGTTGAGTTCATTCTAAGGCTTCGTGCGATCTGATTGGGTTGATAGTTTAATTCTTCAGCAGCCTTTCTGATTTTCTTCACTACTTCAGCACCAACTCTTTTTTCTTTCTCCTGGCCATTAATTACATAGGATACAAGTGCAATGGAGACGCCAACCTTGTTGGCTATATCTTTCAATGAAACCCTTTTCTGCATTAATCTTCCGGTTATGGTTGAATCCTTATAAAAATCTACGAAATAAGGTCCAATTTTCAAATATATGCTTAAACGTTTAAATAATCAAAGAAAATTAATTTTAATTTTGAGAAGGGTGCTCTATTGCTAAACTGACAGAATAAAATCGGTCAGGTTCACCTCCTTCTCCAAATGCAGTTTTTTCCGGAGCCTGTACCGGTGGTTTTCCACACCCCGAAATGAGATTCTTAAAAGGGGAGCGATTTCCTTGGACGACAGGTTCATCCTCAGGTACGCACACAATCTTAAGTCGCTGTGAGACAGATGGGGATATTTTGCAACCATTTTTTGAAGGAAATCCTCATGTGCTTTTTTAAAGTGGATTTCAAAGACATTCCAATCCTCCATGCCGCCGATGTTTTGATCGATTTTTCTCACCAGCCGTGAATAATATTTGTCAGGATACCGGTTTCCCAGCTCATCCTTCTGCTTTTTCAGAATCTCTTTAAGTTCCATCAGAAACTCATTCTTTTTGATCATGGACATGGTTGAGGTGGCCAGTTCCTGGCTTTTGAATGAAAGTTCAGCATTCAGGTTTTCATTTCTCAGTCTGATCAGTTCCTTCTCTTTGGATTCCTTAATTCTCCTTTCGCGGGCTCTTATCCTTTGTAACAGTATATACCTGCCTGAAATCAATATCAGGACGATAACCAGCCCATATACCACAAAACTCCATTTGCTGAAATACCAGGGCGGACTCACCAGGATCCTCAGCTCCTCCTCCTTACTGCTTCTGTTCCAATGGTTGATTGCCCTGATCCGGATGGTATAAACCCCGGGTGGTATACGGGTAAAATTAAAAACAGGAACCACTGCCGGTTCGCTCCAGGAAGCATCCAGGCCTTCCACATAAGATTGAAAAACCGGAATATCGCCTGAAAAGTAAGGGAACGAGAAACCCAGCGTAAGACTGTTCCGGTTAAAGGGGATATGGATGGTTCTTCCGGCCACCGGAAGCAACTCATTGTTCCCCCTCCGGCCACTGATGGTGATGCTTTTTAAGGTTAGCTCCTTCTCCTCAATCTGGGCCGAAAGATCGGACTGATCTGCCCTGAGGTAAGCATAACCATTGTCAAGACAGAGCAAACCCTCAGTTGCGCTGAGGGGAGTGATGTTTTCATAACCAGAAATCAGGTGCTCCCCAAAGAGCCCCACCGGGTACTCTTTGATTTGCTCCACCTGGTTATCGTAAATCCTGAAAAGTCCAATGCCCTCATCGCTGATAAACCAATAATGATGTTCATCGGCCTGTATGACCCGATGTGATCTGGCATACCGGCCAAGTGCCTGGTTCATCTGCGGATAATTAACGATACGGTCATCCAGGTCGGTATAGGTATACATCCTGTCCCCGGTGGTAAAGACAATTCTGTTCTCAATTTTAAAAACCTGGATGTCATAACCTTTCCCGAATACCTCTTCCCCGTGATAGATTGTGTTCAATACCGAATCCCGGGCATCATTCAGCCTCATCCTGTATATTCCCCTGTGCATATGGCTGGCCCACAAATTATTTAAGTGATCCATCTCGATATACCTGATCAGGTCATTGAATCCCGATAACTGATATTTGTAGTTCCATTTACCATTCTCCAGAGAGAATAAAACAATATTTGAATAGGTCGACTGGGCCAGGAAACTCTCCCTGAGGGGATCGGCCGTTATATTGAAACCTCCCGTTACGGTGCTGATCTTCTCTGCCTGGTGGTTCTCAATCCTGAAAGTCCCATTGTTGTGACCGACGATCAGCTGATCGTTGAAAACCCCGCAACTCCATGCCTGTCCCTGGGTACGGGGAATAATTTTAAATGGTTCACTTTCATCTTCCCATTTGCGGTAATAGATCCCCTGGTTTGTGCACAAATATAAATCCCCCTTAAAAACCGCTGCAGAATATACCGCCCCTATCTCCTCCAGTTCATAAATTGAATAAGAGAGATCCAGGTGAAAGGAAACAAAACCAATACCCTGGTCAAGGGCAATCCACAGGTTGTCGTTTTCTTCAGCCATGATCCCAAGGATGGTATTGTTCTGCAACCCGCCGGCACTATTGATGCTGTGAAGCAACACGCCCTGCCGGTTCAGAACAACCACTCCGTCAAGAAGTGTCCCGATCACAATGTTGCCATTCCCGGTAATCGCTCCCCGGTTTATTTTGTGCTCCCTGAAATAATCCCTTAATTCCGCAGCAAAAGGCAGGATTTTTCCATCCCTGTACAGGAACAAACCGGAGGAAGCAGTTCCGATCAGTATTCCTGATGACGGGAGGTCAAGACAAAAATGGACCAGGTCATTTTGTACTTCCGGAACGGTTATAAAGGGCTCCAGAAGGCTATCTCCGGCATAATACAATCCTTTCCCCGCCAGGTGTACACATAACCGATCCTCCAACACACTAATGGATGTAATCAGCGACTCGGGCCGGATTACCCGAAATGAATCTTTCTGATAAATAAACAGGGAGGAAAAAGAGTGAAAATAGATCCGGTCCCCAATGATGACCGTGTTCCAGAACTCCTCATTCTGGATGAAAAGTGATTCTGCCTTTGCATTCAAAGAGGTATAGATCAAAGTCCCCATGGGATCCCGCTCCCAGAATCCAATCTCTCTGTAACCGCTTGTATAGATCCGGTTGTTCTGATCCACTGCCACCGAACGGATTACTGTACCATTGGGAGATGGATAGAATTTCCAGTCCACACCATCAAACTCAAGCAGTCCCACATTATTGGCAGCATAGATAAAACCCTTCTGATCCCTGGTAATGGACCAATTCTGACTCTCCGCCTGATACTCCTTTTTGGTGAAATTATGGATCACAAAACCCCCGCCTGATTGCCCCCGGAGGTTCATGCCGGTAAAAAGCAATGCAAAAAGGGTGAACATACTACAGTATTTCAAAATATATTTCAATTTATCAATCACTGGATCTCACATTTTAGATATGTAAATACAAATATATATTATTGTTTTTCAATTAGATAAAATTTTATAATCTAATTATGATGAGTAGATAATGTATTATTATTTAAAATACTTTTTACATGGAGCGTTAGAGGCGTAACCTTTTGCTGGTACTGTACCCGATTTTAGCGGAACTTGTATATCAGATACTAACCGCTCTAACTCTGTCAAATATGAAAAAACTGTTTCTTTTGCTCTTTCTTGCCTCCTTTGCCATGTTGGTACGGGCACAACAACCCCTGGAAGTGACAGGCAAGGTTACCGGCGCAGATGGAGCCGGGATCCCGGGGGCATCGATCCTTTTGAGGGGTACCCAGCAGGGCACTATCACCAACCTGGACGGGGACTACCAGATCACGGTACCCCCCGATGGAATACTGGTCTATAGTTTTATCGGTTATACCACCGAAGTCCTTGAAGTCGGAGGGCGTACAAAACTCGATGTTCAGCTCAGGGAGACCTCTTTTGATATGGACGAAGTCGTGGTGATTGGTTACGGTACAGCAGCAGTAAGGGATGTTACAGGGACCATTGCTGTGGTCAGGGCCGATGAGATCACCAGTCAGCCCGTTCCCAATGTGGCCCAGGCCCTGCAGGGGAAAGTGGCAGGAATCCAGGTTTCAAACGATGGGGCTCCGGGAAGTTCACCCACCATTCGGATCCGGGGACTTGGGACCGTAACCTCCAATGCAAATCCCTTATATGTGGTAGATGATGTATTTGTGAATGACATCAGCTTCCTCTCACCGCAGCAGATCGAATCGATCACTGTACTTAAGGATGCATCCTCTGCAGCCATTTATGGCGTCAGGGCTGCCAATGGTGTCATTATCATCACTACAAAGTCGGGCAAATTTCAACAACCCAAATTCAACTATTCCGGATATGTGGGTGTACAGCAGGTCTCGAACCTGCTTGATCTGGCCAACAAGGATCAATACATCGGGCTTGTGAATGAAAAATTAGCCGTGGGTGAGGATCGGGGTACCTCCTCCACCCCGTTTGATCCCAACGCATATCCCGACGATACGGACTGGTTCGAAGAGGTCCTTAACCCGGCCAGGATCCAGAACCACAACATCGGGATTACCGGGGGGAGTGAATCCACCAACTACTATTTCGGAATTGGTATTACCAGCCAGGAAGGACTGGTGAAGGATAACGATTATACAAGGATAAACCTCAGGGGTACTTCCGATATTACCATTAATAAATTCCTGAAAGCAGGTTATGGAATAACGGTGAGCGGATATAAATCAAACAACGCAGCCAACGTTCTGGGCCAGTCTTTCATAGCCCCTCCTGCCTTTAAACCAAAGGTGGATGATGATACTTATACAGATCCGGTGATCCTCGGGTTCGGGAACTTTGCCAATCCTGCTGCCACGATTGAGTACCATAACAGTGAAAGTCAGGGACTCAACACCCTGGCAAACGTATACACCGAGATCACACCCATTAAGGATCTCACCATCCGAAGTTCATTTACCTTTGACGGGAACTATGCCCAAAGCAGGAATTACACCCCCGAATACTGGGTATCGGTAACCCAGAACGATACCCTTTCCCACCTTTCCAAATCCAATACGCAGCGGATGAACTACACCTTCGATAATACCATTAGCTATAACAAAACAGTGGGTAAACACCGGTTCAATGCCATGGGCGGTCTGTCGTTCGTACAATTCAAGAACCAGGGATTAAATGCAGCCACCAGCCGGGTACCTTATTTTACCGAATCCACACTTTACCTGAACAATGGTTCCATAGAGGACCTGACGGCAGGGGACGAGGGTTCGCTTATCCGCAGTACCTCCTATTTTGGAAGGTTGTTCTATTCCTTTATGGACCGGTACCTCCTTACAGCCACATTCCGGAGAGATGGATCCTCCACCTTCCCCAGTGAGGAACGATGGGGTAACTTCCCCTCGGTGGGTATTGGCTGGGTGGCTTCGGAAGAGGACTTTATATCAGATGTCGGATTCATCGATTTCCTGAAGGTAAAAGCGAGCTGGGGACTGTTGGGGAACAACCAGGTTCCGCAGAATGCCTTTACGGTAACGGTAAACAACTGGGATGGGTATTCCATTGTATACGGACCCTATGGAAGTTCCGTCATCAGCCAGGGAGCTTCCATTACCTCCCTGGTGGAACCTTTGCTTCGCTGGGAGATCGTGGAGGAATATGATGCAGGCATTGAGGCACTGATGATGAATAACAGGCTGAGTGCGGACCTGGGATACTACCGGAGAATGACCCATTCAGCCATCTTTCCGGTTCCCCTGATCGGAACATCAGGAACTTCCGGCAGCAGCTACCTGGATAACAATGCAGATATCCTGAATACAGGCGTGGAACTGACACTGAGCTGGAGTAACCAGGTAAGCGAGCAGTTGTCATATCAGGTGGGAGGTAACTTTTCTTACAACCACAACGAGGTGTTCAGCCTGGAACCGGGTACCCTGCCCTTTTATGACGCCAATGCATTTAACGGGGCACTTGCCACCTATACCCAGGAGGGACACCCCATTGGAGAATTTTATGTGCTCGAGGTGGACGGTGTATTCGACAGCTTCGACGAGGTAAATAATTACAGAAACGCCGATGGGGACCTGATCATGCCCGATGCAGTACCGGGCGATTTTCGTTATGTGGATCATAACCAGGACGGGGTGATCGACGACAGGGACCGTATACCTTATGGCAGCTATACTCCGAAAATCCTTTATGCCTTCCATCTGGGTATCCAGTACAGCTCATTCGATTTTTCCGTCGAGATGCACGGGGTAAGCGGTAATAAAATATACAATGCCAAAAGGGCCAACCGGTTTGGAAACGAGAACTACGATGCAAACTTTGCAGAGAATCGCTGGAACGGAGCCGGATCAAGCGACACCTACCCCTCGGCCGATATTGCCGGAGGCAAAAACGCCTATCCCAACACATTTTTCGTAGAGTCTGGGGCCTATTTCCGGATTCGAAACATCCAGCTGGGGTATACCCTGCCGGGGGGAATTACAGAACGCATCTCTTGTGAATCCATCCGGATTTATCTAAGCGCACAGAATCCGTTTACCACATTTTCATACAACGGTTTTTCACCTGAAATTCCAGGCGGAAGCCCCTCCACGGCAGGAATGGACTATGGGGTCTATCCCCTCTCACGGATCACCTCAGTCGGCCTGACCCTGAACTTTTAATCATGAACCAGAAAAAAAGAGAACCCATCATGAAAAAATATAAAATACTACCCTTAATCCTCCTGGTCCTGGTTGTCTCATGCAAGGATTACCTTGAGTTTCCCCCGGAAGGTGAAATTCCCCAGGATGAATTTTTCTCCTCCCAGGAAGATGCCCAGATGGCAGTGAATGCCATGTACGGGTACCTGAGATTCTGGGATATTTCTGCTTTCAGTTATCTGATTCTGGGTTCTCTGCCCTCGGATGAGATACAGAAGGGGAGCAGTCCCGGCGACGGCTCCTGGGCCAATGATTATGACAATTTCCAGTACACAAAAACCGAAGGACAGATCAAGACCTTCTGGTCGGGCCGTTACCAGGGAATTAACCTTTCCAACCAGGTGATTACCCAGGTGCCTTCCATCGAAATGAATGAAGATCTGAAATCGAGAATGGTTGCCGAAGCAACCTTCCTGCGTGCATTCCATTACTATTACCTGGCCAGGGCTTTTGGAGGCGTACCGTTACTGGCCAGTGTTCCCGCAGGTCCTGAAGGCCTGGTAAGAACCTCTCTTGAGGAGACGTGGAATTTTATAGAAACGGATTTGCGCAATGCCATTCCCGATCTGCCTGAAACGGTTCCTCCGGACGAATATGGACGGGCCACACGCTGGTCCGCCAAGGCACTGCTGGCAAAAGTGCTGATGTACCGTGAGGACTGGATTGAATGCAAAAAGGTATCCGATGAAATCATCAGCGGGCCATTTGACCTCTATCCCGATTTTTACCAGCTTTTCAGGCCTGAACAGGAGTTCTGCCAGGAATCACTTTTCGAAATAGTGGCCACCCAGGTATCTGGTGAAGGAGGTCTTTCCAACTGCCAGTTTGCGGAGGTCCAGGCTGTGAGGGGCCAATTCGGATGGGGGTGGTTCGCGCCCACCGACGAACTTGCTGCGGCTTTCGATGCAGCGGGTGATACGGTAAGAAAGAAAGTAACCATTATTTATAAGGGTGATGTAACTGAAGATGGCGATATCATTGGCGGAGTGGATGTGATGGAGGGTGTGGACGGATTGCCCAGGTATAACGGCAAGGCCTATGTTCCTACCCGCATCGACCGGATCATCGGTCCTTATGGATGCGACCAGAATGTGAGGATTCTCCGTCTTGCAGATATTTTGCTTATCAATGCCGAGGCAGCCTTCCACACCGGGGGAGATGCAGCCACACCGCTGAACCGTGTACGCGAAAGGGCCGGTCTCGCACCCATTGGCTCTCCCACCCTGGAGGATATCTGGGAGGAACGGCGCCTGGAGCTTGCCGGCGAACAGGACCGTTACTGGGATCTGCTCAGGACCGGTCGGGCAGCCACGGTGCTGGCGGAGTACGGTTTCAAGGTTGGAAAACATGAATGGTATCCGCTTCCCCAGACAGAAATTGAACTCAGCGGCGGACAACTCATCCAGAACCCCGGATGGTAAAACACCCTTTATATATCGTGCTGGCTTTCATTGCATCCGGGATGCTGGTCTCATGCAGACCCGCTCAAACTGAAATTGCACTGCTTACCGATGAGCAGTTGCTGGACACCATCGAGTATCGCACCTTCCAGTATTTCTGGGACGGGGCAGAACCCCAGTCTGGGATGGCCAGGGAACGTTTTCACATGGATGGGATCTACCCCCAGGATGACAAACAGGTGATCACTTCCGGTGGAAGCGGTTTCGGACTGATGGCGCTGGTCGCAGGCATGGAGCGTGGATTTATCTCCCGCAACCAGGGCATGGAACGGCTCTCCAGGATCGTTGGTTTCCTGGAAAAAAGCGACCGCTTTCATGGGGCATGGCCCCACTGGCTAGATGGAGAGACGGGCAGGGTAAAACCATTCAGCAAGAAGGATAACGGGGGCGACCTGGTGGAGACAGCCTACCTGGTACAGGGCCTGCTGACCGTTCGTTCCTATCTTGATAAAGGGAATCCGGCGGAGGCCGCACTGATGGAGCGGATCACAGCACTATGCAACGGAGTGGAGTGGGATTGGTACCAGAAAGGTGGTGAGCCGGTGCTCTACTGGCACTGGTCGCCCCGGTATGAATGGGAAATGAATCACCATATAAGGGGGTATAACGAATGCCTGATTACCTACGTGCTTGCAGCCTCATCACCCACACATCCCATCTCACCGGATGCCTATCATACAGGATGGGCCCGCAGCGGCCAGATCAGGGGGGAGAATTATAAGTACGGTCTGCTCCTGGATATGAACCACGACGGATCCCGGGAATATGGCGGACCCCTTTTCTGGGCACATTACAGCTACCTGGGACTCGATCCCAGGCACCTGAAGGATGCCTATTCCGATTACTGGACCCACCATGTGAACCACACCCTGATCAATTACAAATACTGTGTCGAGAACCCACATCATTATAAGGGGTATGGCGAGCATTGCTGGGGCCTTACGGCCAGCTACTCCTTCAAAGGGTACGATGCCCATAGTCCGAAAAGAGACCCTGGTGTGATCTCCCCCACCGCTGCTCTCTCCTCGTTTCCCTATACACCGGAGGAATCGATGAGGGCGGCGCGGTATTTTTATGATACACTGGGAACCAAACTATGGGGACCCTACGGCTTCTACGACGCCTTCAGCCTGGAAAAGGACTGGTTCCCGCAGCGCTACCTGGCCATCGATCAGGGTCCCATTGTGGTGATGATCGAAAATTACCGGAGCGGATTGCTATGGGATCTATTTATGAAGAATGAAGAGGTAAGGGCCGGACTGACAAAACTTGGATTCAGTTACTGATGAGGATACAAACCTATACATTTTTTGGGGTGGTACTGACCATCCTGCTTCTGAACGGGTGTGGAATTGAATCCGGAACCACCTCAACAGAAAAGGAGCTGGAGCGGAGGGTGGACTCCGTGCTGGCACAGATGACCATTGAAGAGAAAGTGGGTCAGCTCACGCTTCTGACGAGCGACTGGGATGTAACCGGGCCTACAATGCGAAAGGAGTACATTGAGGATATCCGCTCGGGGAAATGTGGCAACATCTTCAATGCCCACACGGTAGCCTATAACCGGAAACTGCAGCAGATTGCCACGGAGGAGACCCGCCTTGGAATTCCCCTCCTGTTCGGCTATGATGTGATTCACGGTCACCGGACCATCTTCCCCATACCACTGGGCGAGGCTTGTTCCTGGAACCTGGCGCTCATGAGGGAATCGGCACGCCTGGCTGCCAGGGAAGCTGCGGCTTCGGGATTGAACTGGACCTTTGCCCCCGTGGTCGACATCTCCAGGGACCCACGCTGGGGAAGGGTATCCGAGGGAAACGGAGAGGACGCCTACCTTGGCTCGCTCATCGCCCGGGCCAGGGTAGAAGGCTTCCAGGGATCTGACCTTTCAGACCCCAACACGTTGGCCGCATGCGTCAAACACTTCGCTGCTTACGGGGCCCCGGTTGCAGGTCGGGATTACAACACCGTGGACATGTCGGAGATCGCCTTCAGGCAGGATTATCTTCCGGCTTACCGGGCCGGATTGGAAGCTGGTGCAGAAACGGTCATGGCATCGTTTAATGATCTGTTTGGAGTGCCCGCTACCGCCAGCAGGTACCTGATGACACAGATTTTACGTGAGGAGTGTGGATTCACAGGATTTGTGGTCACCGATTACACCGGAATCGAGGAGCTGATGGACCATGGCGTTGCAGAGAACCGGCAGCATGCAGGCGAACTGGCACTGAAAGCCGGTGTGGACATGGATATGCAGTCAGTCATTTTTGCCGAAACACTGGTACACTCCCTGGAGGAGGGTAAAATCAGCATGGCCGATCTGGACCAGGCCGTCGGGAGGGTGCTGCGTGTGAAGTTCCGGCTGGGACTATTCGACGATCCATTCCGCTACCTTGATGAGGAACGGGAAACAGCCACCGTTCACTCCCCCGAAATGATGAACCATGCGCTTCTGTCTGCCCGCGAATCGGTGGTCCTCTTAAAGAATGAGCCTCAACACGGCAGTAAGATCCTGCCGCTCCAGTCACCCGGAACCATTGCAGTCATCGGCCCCCTGGCCAACAACCAGCTCGATATGCTGGGTAGCTGGCATGCTGCAGGCGACATAGACCAGGTGGTAACTTTAACGGCCGGATTGCAAAAACAGTTTCCCTCATCACGGATCGAATTCACAAAGGGGTGCGACTTTTACAGCCAGGATAGGGGTGATTTCGGGCAGGCAATAAACCTGGCCCGCCGGTCGGATGTGGTGGTGGTAGCCATCGGAGAGACCCAGGCACAGAGTGGTGAGGCGTCCAGCCGTTCCAACATCGGAATCCCCGGGATCCAGGAGGAGCTGGCCCTGGCACTCATCGAAACCGGAACCCCGGTGGTGGTGGTGATCATGGCAGAACGCCCGCTGGCATTTCCGGTTCTGAATGAAAAAGCATCCGTGATTCTCTATGCCTGGCACCTTGGAACCAGGGCCGGCGATGCCCTGGCAGATATCCTCTCCGGCGCATTCAATCCATCGGGAAAACTGGTCATGTCGATCCCCGTGAATGAGGGTCAGATTCCCATCTACTACAACGCCAAATCCACCGGCCGGCCCTTCGATGCCAATGACAAATACACCAGCAAATACCTGGATGCTCCCAATGAACCTCTTTACTGTTTTGGATATGGGCTGAGTTATACCGATTTTGAGTATGGTCCCGTTGTGATAGAAAACAAAAAGATTACAATGACCGACACCCTGGTCGCCACTGTGATGGTCAGGAACACCGGAAAGGTAAGTGGTAAGGAGGTGGTGCAGCTCTATACCCGTGACATGGTGGGCAGCCTCACCCGTCCCGTTAAGGAGTTAAAGGGCTTCCGGAAAATTGAACTGCCGGCAGGTGAATCCGCAGAGGTCCGCTTTGAACTCACATCGGGCGATCTGATGTTTTTCAATGGCCGCCTGGAAGAGGTGGCCGAACCGGGAGATTTTGAGCTCTTTATCGGACCCAATTCCAAAACCGGGAACAAAGCATTCTTCACTTTGTTAAACTGAATGTAATGAAACATGCCCTGATCCTCCTTCTTCTCGCCCTCTCGCTGGTCTCCAACGGACAATCCTACTACTATTTCCAGGATAGTCCGGATGCCGCTTTTTACGATTTCAGCTGGATGGAGCTGACCGCCCCAAGTGAACTGGAGCGAACGGGTTCCGAACTGCGCAAATTCCCGGTGGAATCGGTCCTCAGCCCGCAGCAGGGAGTCAATTCCCTGCGTTTAAAATGGCGTTCGGTGACAGGTGGTGCCTGGGTAGCCATTGCTGCAGGGAACGGCTGGACCGCCAATGATATAAGTGCCACGGATACATTGGTTTTCTGGTTGCAAAGCATCGAAGGGATCGTCTCGTCCAACCTTCCAAAGGTATTCATGGAGGATGTGACCAATAAAAAAAGCATATTCATTTCACTGGCAGACCATCATGGGGACCTTGACGCCGGAATATGGACCCGTATCCCCATTCCTATGACAGGCTTTCTCTCATCGGGCGATGGAGTGGATTATACGAAAATCAAAACCATCGGATTTGCCCAGGGGGCAGACGACGCTGCAGAGCACACCCTGCTGGTCGACAACATGAGGGTGTTTAAGGGGAGCGGAACGGCCGGACCGGTTGACCCTCCCGGTAATGTTAGTGCCACTGCTTATGAATATCATGTGGAGCTCGGCTGGGACCTCAGCAATGATGATGTTTCAGGTTACCAGGTGGAACGCTCCGCAGACGGGGGATCGACCTACACTTCAGTGGCCCTGTTAAGTGAAACTGCAACCCGTCACATCGATTGGGTTAAGTCTCTCGGAACATCCGTCCATGCAACCTACAGGGTCAGGGCGCTGAATGAAGCCGGAGAACCCTCCGATCCCTCCAATGTTGCGAATGCCTCCACCCTGGCGATGACCGACGAGGAGCTGCTGGATATGGTGCAGGAATATACCTTCCGCTATTTCTGGGATTTTGCCCATGAGGCCTCGGGTATGACACGCGAAAGAAACACTTCGGGGAATACGGTGACCTCCGGGGGCTCGGGCTTCGGAATCATGGCCATCCCGGTGGGGATTGAAAGGGGCTACATTACCAGGGAGGAAGGGGTGGAAAGAACCCTGAAGATGCTCAATTTCCTCTCTGGCTGTGACCGTTTCCACGGGGCCTGGTCGCACTGGATCAACGGCAGCACGGGCAAGGTGATACCCTTCAGCACAAAAGACAACGGGGGTGACATCGTGGAGACAGCCTATATGGCCGAGGGATTGCTAACTGTCAGGGCCTATTTCACCAACGACACCCCCGGTGAGAAAGAGATCGTAAGGCTGGCAACCGAACTCTGGGAAGGTATTGAATGGGACTGGTACCGCAGGAATGATTCTTCCTCCATATACTGGCACTGGTCGCCCCAATACAACTGGGATATGAACATGACCGTTTCGGGATGGAACGAGGCAGCCATTGTGTACCTGCTGGCCGTCGCCTCCCCCACCCATGGTGTTCCTGCCACCCTTTGGGAAACAGGCTGGGCCAAAAGTTCCAGTTATACAAACGGAAAGAACTTCTATGGCATTCGTCTTTTCGTGGGACCCGATTACGGCGGTCCGCTTTTTTTCGCACACTACTCCTTTGTGGGTTTTGATCCCAGGAATATTGCAGATGGCTATGCCAACTACTTCGAGCAAAACCGGAACCACTCCCTGATTCACCAGGCATACTGTAAATCGAACCCGAGAGCTTTTGCCGGGTACAGTGCAAGCTGCTGGGGACTGACCGCCAGCGATGACCCCGACGGGTATGTGGCCCATGAGCCGAATTCGAGCCGCGACAACGGGACCATCACCCCCTCTGCAGCGCTATCCTCTTTCCCATATACCCCCACGGAATCGATGCTGGCTCTCAAGCATTTTTACCGCGAGCTGGGCGATAAAACCTGGGGATGGATGGGGTTTTACGATGCATTCAACCAGCAACGAAACTGGTTTGCAGATTCCTACCTGGCCATCGACCAGGGACCTATCCTCCTGATGATTGAGAACCACCGGAGCCAGCTGTTGTGGGATCTTTTCATGTCTAACCCTGAAATTCAGCCCATGCTGGAAGCCATCGGTTTTACTCCTGATCCCAGCTCCGTAAAGGAAGTAACAGAAAATCAACTCCTTTCTGTTTTTCCCAATCCCGCTTCGGATGAGTTTGAGCTGTCATTTCACACCAGCCAACCCTCGGATGTTCAGCTGGAGCTCTACACAATGACCGGCGAAAAGGCCCGGACCCTTCTTTACCAGCCAGTGTTTCCGGCCGGAGAACATGTGATCCTGATCAACGGGGAGGATTTTGTCCCCGGACTCTACCTGGCAAGGCTTCTGCTTAACAACCGGGAAACCGCTGCCATTAAGTTGATTATCAACTGATTCAAATGAATGAATATTTTATTATTAACCAAAACACAAAATTATGAAAACAACTTTTACCCTTTTAGTGCTGGCGGTTTTCACCCTTGGGGTGAGTGCCCAGCTACAGCTTCCTGAAACCTTTGAAGCGCCGGAATCGGATACCTCATGGCACCAGTTTGCCAACGCGGGGGATGCTCCGGAGAACATGCTCCGTATCGACAACCCGGTATTTAACGGGATCAACGAGTCTGAGTTCTGCCTGCAATTCATTGTACAACCCACTGCAGATCCATGGGTCGGGGCATGGTCCGATAACTTCGGTCCCATCGAAATCACCGATGAAAACTTTATGATGGAAATGATGGTCTATAAGGATGTACTCACCAAATGTGCGCTCAAACTGGAAGCCGGCGACGGTCCCAATGTGGAGTTTTATACACCAAATACCGTGACCGACGAGTGGGAAAAACTCACCTTTGATATGAGTGCTGCCATCGGTTATACCTATCCCCGCCTAGTGATTTTCCCAGATTTCCCCGATACCAGGGAATCCGGTTCAATCAGTCTGGTCGACAATGTGGGTTTTGTTATGCCTGTTTCAGCAGCATCGGAGCAGCTTTCGGGAATAAGGATCTATCCGAACCCTGTGGCAGAGAGGATGACCATCCGCTACCCTGAAATGGAGGGTGCGGTGATTTCCAATGTATTGGGACAAACCGTGAGATCGTTAACTTTCCAGCAGTCAAACCTGGAGGTTATTGAACTGACAAACCTTAAACCGGGACTCTATTTCATTACCGTGGAAACGGCTGGCGGACCGGCCAGTTCCAAGTTCGTAAAAGAGTAACCCGGAACCATCAATTATGAAACGTGCATGGCACGCAGAGGAGGGTGTCTCTAAAGGTTCTTTTCAATTGACTAAGGGATGCTTATGAAGTAACCTGGCATTTTTTACGTAGTAAAAAACCGAAGGAACTGAGCCCTTGGGCGAAGAACCACGTTACGAATAAGCATCCCTAAGAAA
>JAWOHR010000169.1:0-58534 GCA_046485075.1 Bacteroidales bacterium | reverse complement strand
ATTCCTGCAGACTAAACTCAACAGAAGGTGAAACCAGCCATACAGTCACTGAAACAATTAAAGAAACAGCCAGTACGACCATAAAAATTGCTTTTCTCATGATTAATGTTATATATTTCTAATACAATGTTAGAATATTATAACATTATAAGCAAATATTCTCATGAAAATAATAATAGCAATCAGGAATCAAAATCCGGAACCCGGGTTTATGTTATAATGACTACTTTTGCTGAAAATAGCTGAAAAATGTTCGATACCATTCTCAATCACAGAAGCATCCGGAAATATACAGGTGATCCGGTCCCCCGTGTGGTCCTGGACTACATTCTTGAGGCAGGGACGCGGGCCTCAACCACCGGCAATATGCAGGTTTACTCGGTGATTGTCACCACCGATGAGTCTTTGAAGGAGGAGCTGGCACCCTGTCATTTCAACCAGCCCATGGTGAAGGAGGCACCCGTTGTGCTTACTTTCTGTGCCGATTTTAACAGGTTCAACAAATGGTGCAGGTTACGCAATGCCGAACCGGGCTTTGATAACTTCCTCTCTTTCATGACAGCATCCATAGATGCCCTGCTGGTTGCTCAGAATGTTTGCATAGCTGCGGAGGATGCCGGTCTGGGCATCTGTTACCTTGGAACCACCACCTATATGGCAGAGAAGATTATCGGGGTTCTGAACCTGCCCCCAGGTGTAGTGCCTGTTACCACAGTTACGCTCGGTTACCCCGACGAATGGCCCGAACTCACCGACAGGCTGCCCCTGGAGGCAGTGGTTCACATGGAGAAATACTGTGATTATTCGGACTCAGATATCGAGAACCTCTACCGGGAAAAGGAGTTAATCAAGAGTTATCAAGAATTTGTCAAAGAGAATAACAAGGAGTCCCTGGCACAGGTGTTTACCGATATACGGTATAAGAAATCTGATAATATATTGTTTTCCAATACTTTAATGAATGTACTTAAGAAACAGGGATTCATGAATCATCCATAAAATCGGGCTGTCCGTCAAAATTTTTCACGGGTGACAGGTTTATACAAATATGGACGAGTTTTTTTCTTTTCAGATAAAGTCTATATTTGTACAAGTCACTTAATTGATATTCGATTTTAAAAAATATGCCATGAGAAGAACAGTGATCATTCTAGCAGTTGTGTTTGCAGCAGGCATCCTGCTGAGTTCATGCAATAAACATGCATGTCCGGCTTACAGTCAGATTGACACCGAACAAACCGAGCAGGCAGGTTAAAATCATTTAGTTACCCATTGCTCATGGTGAAGATTTACCCAAGGGTAGATCTTTTTTTTTTGCCCCGACGCCCACAAACCCCTGCGGATTTTGTTACTTTGTAAAACGGGTATTTCGAAAGTCAATGAGAAAGATTTTTTTCATCCTGATGATATGCATTTCATTTCCCCTGGTTTTGACGGGACAGGGTGAAATAGATGAACAGCGGCATACTCTGTTCAGGGATGAGAGCACCTTTGCTGCCTTTCTTAACTCCAACGGATTTAGTGTGAATTACCGGCACGGCTATTACAGGGACGCCCGGAACCAGTTTCTCATCGATGCCGATTTCACCTATGTGAAAGATCCCAAGGAGATTAAAACACAAGTTGTATACGACTATAACACACGCCGTTACGTTTTCGGAAAGGAGAATCTCTTCTGGGAGTTAAAAGCATTGGCGGGCTGGCAGAGTGAGTTATACCGGAAATATGATAAAAACGGGATCTCGGTGAGGTTGTTTTACGAAGGCGGCATCTCACTTGGATTCCTTAAACCCATCTACTATGAGGTTTTCACTTACTCTGCCATTGGAGAAGCTGTCGACCGGGAATACCTGAAATTCGATCCTTCTATTCACCAGTCACAGATCGGGGGGAGGGGTCCGTTTTTCATGGGATTCAATGAACTTAGCGTGGTTCCCGGAGCCACCGTGAAAGCAGGTCTGAGCTTCGAGTACAGTCAGCGCGATGCCGTGATCCATGCCCTGGAGGCCGGGATTAGCCTGACGCTCTATCCAAAAAAGATGACCATCATGGCAACAGACCAAAATAAGTTCTTCTTTTTCAATTTGTCGGTTGGATACAGATTTGGAAAAATTGTTGACATCAGTGAGGCTGCCCGGGCCAAAACAGGAAAGCAAAAAAGAGAGGAGCGAAAAAAACAAGAATCGACCCTTCCCTACCCGGTGTATTAAATTTAGTTATAATCGAAGCATTGGCACTCCTGTTGTTTTGCCAATTTGATAAAATTAGCTAAATTCGCACTCCTGTTATTTAAAAAACAAAACTTATCGTAATCATTTAATAATTAAAAACATGGGGAAAATTAAAGTTGGTATTAACGGATTCGGCCGGATCGGAAGGCTGGTCTTCAGGGTGGCTGCTGACATGCCTGAAGTTGAAGTTGTGGGCATCAATGACCTGATCGATGTGGACTATATTGCATATATGCTTAAATATGATTCTACTCACGGACGTTTTAAGGGAACCGTAGAGGTCAAAAACGGAAACCTGATCGTGAATGGTTCCACCATCAGGGTTACTGCTGAAAAAAATCCTGCAGATCTTAAATGGGATGCCGTTGGAGCCGAATATGTCGTTGAATCCACAGGACTCTTCCTTACCAAGGAGAGTGCCAAGGGTCACATCAGTGCCGGTGCCAAAAAAGTGATCATGTCCGCTCCGTCAAAGGATGACACCCCCATGTTTGTAATGGGTGTGAACCATAAGAAATACACCAGAGACATGAACTTCGTTTCCAATGCATCATGTACAACCAACTGCCTGGCTCCCATCGCAAAGGTTCTGCAGGACAAATTTGGAATCATTGAAGGCCTGATGACCACAGTGCACGCCACAACCGCTACCCAAAAGACCGTTGACGGACCTTCCTCCAAGGACTGGAGGGGCGGTCGCGGAGCCGGACAAAACATCATCCCCTCCTCCACAGGTGCTGCCAAAGCTGTTGGCAAGGTGATTCCTGAACTGAATGGCAAACTCACAGGGATGGCTTTCCGGGTTCCCACCCCTAACGTTTCAGTGGTCGACCTTACCTGCCGCCTGGAAAAGGGCGCTTCTTACAAAGAAGTTTGCGCTGCCATGAAAGAGGCAAGTGAAGGTGAGCTCAAAGGTGTCCTTGGATACACGGAGGATGCTGTGGTATCCACTGACTTTCTTGGTGAAACCCGTACATCCATATTCGATGCTGGTGCCGGTATCGGACTCAATGACAACTTCGTTAAGGTGATCAGCTGGTATGATAACGAAATGGGATACTCCGCCAAAGTTGTTGAACTGCTGGTCCATATGAGCACTGTGGACAAAAAATAAAGATCAATTTTTGCATATTTCAAGTTACATGACTTGAAGTCTTTGAAGGGGGAGGCATCCCCCTTCTTTATTAACACCAACTAAGCTAGGTTTTCAGCGACGGGCGGGTATAACGAAAAAAAGGCCGTACCTTTGTACAGCCTCCCTCATGTATGATTTTTGGGGCACTAACGTTAGTAATATTCAATGTGCTCAAAGGGTATCTGGATGGTCTGTTCGTAATGCAGGCCAAGTTCCTGGATGGACTCATCTCCTTCTTCGAAGAACCACTTTATCTGCACATCTTTACCGGCATCATGATTGATCTTCATGATCCTGAGTACCTCGAGCATATATTTTGAGGATCCGCTGTTGATGTATTCAAGTTTTATACTCATCACAGTCTTTTGAGCCGGAGTAAGGAAATACTGGTTGATCCAATCAATCAAACGCTCAAAAAACTCTCCAGGATCTTCCGGAATTGATCTTCCCTCAAAAGAAAGTTCACCCGTATCCCCGATAAATTCCACCTCGGGCGAATTGAATGTCTTTTTCAAATAGAGATCTTCCATACAGATTTCAATAGTTTACTCATGTCTTAATGCAAGAATCGGATCAAGCCTTGAAGCCTTCACAGCAGGGAAATATCCCGAAATTACTCCAACCCCGAAACACAATCCTATACCCAGGATGATCCATTTCCAGGGTATAATAAAGCTTGAGCCAATGGCTAAAGATACACCATTTCCGATGATTATTCCTAACAAAATCCCTACAACTGCACCCAGTTGTCCGATCACAATGGCTTCATAAAGGAACTGTCGCTTGATCATCAGGGACTTGGCACCAAGGGCTTTCCGGGTTCCAATCTCCTTGGTTCGCTCTGTCACGGAAACCAGCATAATATTCATCAGACCGATGACAGCCCCCAGCAGAGTGATCAGTCCGATGATCGTGGCAGCCATGGTTACAAATTTTAAATTCTCGATAAGCATTTGGGCCAGCTGGTCACTCTTGGTAATATTGAAGTCGCTTTCATCTCTTGCTTCGAGCCCTCTTACAATCCTGAAGATACCTTCCGCCTCCGAGACCGCAATATCGAGCATCTCAGGTCTTGAAGGCATCACATTGATGGAATAACTCATCTGGGGCCTGGAGAAATATTGTCTTATGTTGGTATACGGGATCAGGCATACCCGGTCAGTCCCCATTCCTCCCGATTGTCCCCTCGATTTGAGGACGCCAACCACCCGATACCTGCCATTGCCCACTGAGATGAATCGGTTCAGGGGGTCCACCTGGTTCCCGAAAGCCTGGCGGGCAATATCTTTTCCTATCAGAACAAGGTTGGCATTTCCCTCAATCTCCGACTCCGAAAAATTCCTGCCCTTCTCCATTTCATATCCTGCGGTAAATATGTAATTCTCGTCTACCCCAAGAACGGAAGTATTGGGGTTGGATTTATAAGATTTATACTTAACCACCGCGGTGCCCGAAGCATGTGTCCATATCGAAACATAGCCCGGTAACTTATATTGCGCCTTAAATTCCGAAGCCTGGCGGTGGGAGATGAAATCGTGATTTTTTCTGCGATAAGACTGATTCCCGATTTGAACCCGCATGCTTCTCGATTCAATGGTAAAGGTGTTTGCGCCCATCATACTGAATGATTCGGTCAGACTTCCTTTGATGGAGTCTATGGCTGTAAGGATCCCCACCAGTGCCATGATACCAAATGCAATGATGAAAACTGTCAGGATGGTTCTGAGCAGATTGGTCCGTATGGATTTTAATGCAATCCGGAGATTCTCTATAAACAGAGTAAGTTTCAAAGGGAAACAGGATTAATACAGAATAAAAGTATAAAAATCTGAACAATTGGAGCGTATTTATGTCTCGCTAACAAGTCATTTTCAATTATATTTACATTTCATTCAAAAGTTCTCTCCATGACCTTCGATTTTCAAATGATCAAAGATACCTACAGGGCATTGCCCGGCAGGATCATTTCAATCAGAAACATTCTCTCCCGCCCATTGACTCTGACAGAAAAAATCCTTTACAGCCACCTCTTTGATGAAAAGAGTTTACGTGCTTTTTCAAGAGGCGAGGACTATGTGGATTTTAAACCCGACCGGGTGGCCATGCAGGATGCAACTGCGCAGATGGCCCTTCTGCAATTCATGCAGGCAGGAAGAACCAGGGCAGCAGTTCCCTCCACTGTCCATTGTGATCACCTGATCCAGGCAAAAGAGGGTGCCTTGGCCGATCTGGAAACTGCAAAAAACAGCAATAAGGAGGTTTATGATTTCCTTGGGAGCGTTTCCAATAAATACGGGATAGGCTTTTGGAAACCCGGTGCCGGAATTATCCACCAGGTTATCCTGGAAAATTATGCATTCCCGGGGGGGATGATGATCGGTACGGATTCTCACACAGTCAATGCCGGGGGACTTGGCATGGTGGCCATCGGGGTAGGTGGAGCCGATGCAGTGGACGTAATGGCAGGGATGGCATGGGAGCTCAAATTTCCTCGACTGGTAGGGATTAAGCTGAGTGGTAAACTGAGTGGTTGGACTTCAGCCAAGGATGTGATCCTGAAAGTAGCCGGAATCCTGACCGTTAAAGGGGGAACCGGAAGGATCGTGGAGTACTTTGGAGAAGGTGCTGCATCCATTTCATGCACCGGGAAAGGTACCATTTGTAACATGGGGGCCGAAATCGGGGCTACAACCTCCCTTTTCGGATATGATCAGAAAATGCGCGATTACCTTTCAGGCACCGGCCGGGAAGATGTAGCCATGGAAGCAGACCGGGTGAGGGAACACCTGACCGGAGACCCGGAGGTCTATGCCGATCCGCATTCTTATTTTGACGAAGTCATTGAGATCGATCTTTCCACACTGGAGCCTCATATCAACGGGCCATTTACTCCCGATAAAGCGTGGCCCATCTCTAAATTCGCCAAGGCAGTTAAAGAGAACGGGTATCCTGAAAAACTTGAGGTGGGTCTTATCGGATCGTGCACCAATTCATCCTACGAAGACATTACGCGGGCTGCCTCGATTGCAAAACAGGCATTGGAAAAGAGGCTTAAAGTATCATCCGAATACACCATTACCCCTGGATCAGAACTGGTGAGATACACCATTGAAAGAGACGGACTGATCGATATCTTTGAAAAGATTGGGGGCGTGGTCCTGGCAAACGCATGCGGACCCTGCATCGGACAATGGGCCAGGCATCATGCGGAAAAGCAGGAGAAGAATTCCATCATCACCTCATTCAACCGGAATTTTGCCAAAAGAAATGACGGTAATCCCAATACTCACTCTTTTGTGGCCTCTCCAGAAATTGTAACGGCCCTCTCCATTGCCGGGAAGTTAACCTTCAATCCATTGGTTGACACCCTTATCAACGAAGATGGTGTGGCCATTCGATTGGAAGAGCCCACGGGTATGGAGTTGCCCGTGAGGGGGTTTGAGGTTAAAGACAACGGATACCAGGAACCGGCCGGAGATGGCAGCAAAATCGATGTAAAGGTAGATCCCGCTTCTGAAAGGCTTCAGATTCTTACCCCTTTTACCCCCTGGGATGGTGGCGATCTGAAAGGTCTGAAACTTCTTATCAAAGCCAGCGGTAAATGTACCACCGACCATATCTCCATGGCAGGTCCATGGCTGCGTTTCAGGGGACACCTGGACAACATCTCCAACAATATGCTCATCGGGGCAGTGAACTTTGCCAATGGCAAAACCAACGAGGTACTTAACCAGCTAACCAGGAGTTATCAGTCTGTTCCGGAAACTGCCCGGGCCTATAAGGCAGCAGGTGTGGGAAGTATTGTGATAGGGGATGAAAACTACGGGGAGGGCTCCTCCCGCGAACATGCTGCAATGGAACCAAGGCACCTGGGGGTCAGGGTAGTTCTCGTAAAATCATTCGCCAGAATTCATGAAACCAACCTTAAAAAACAGGGGATGCTGGCACTCACATTCGAGGACAAATCGGATTATGACAAGGTTCGGGAAGATGATACCATCGATGTGACAGGGCTATCCAAACTTGCTCCCGGGATTCCCCTTGAGATCAGGTTGAATCACAGTGACGGATCGACTTATGACTTTAAGGCCAACCATACCTTCAATGAAAACCAGATCGGTTGGTTCAGGGCAGGTTCTGCGCTCAACCTGATCAAACAGCAAAACCAGGGCTAACTTGGACAGGAACGATCCATTCATTAAGAACTTTGCCTTACTTGGTAAATTTCTCAGGCAGTTTCCTGAAAAATCAAGGAGAGACTCAGGTGCACTTATCGGGCTGAACAGCGCATTCTACAAGTCGTTCAGTGAAATCCTTGACCGGGAGCCGGTACTCAACCCATGGTTTACTCCGGCATGGATCGACCGTGCACTGACGGGGATTGCCCTGATGCTGGAACAGAGGGTGCTGGAGGATTGGCTGACTGCCTATAAAGAATTACCCGTTGAACCTGCCAGGGAGAAGACCATCGGACTGGTGCTTGCAGGGAATATTCCATTGGTGGGATTTCATGATATCCTCTCCGTTCTGGCAGCCGGGCATCGCATCCTCGCCAAACCCTCTTCAAAGGATGACCGGCTCATCAGGAAAGTGGCAGATATGATTACAAATATGGATCCGCAAACGGGAAGCCGTATCTGTTTTACGGAAGGGTACCTCACCGAGGTAGATGCTGTAATCGCTACGGGCAGTAACAACAGCTCCCGCTATTTTGAGTATTATTTCCGTGAAATACCGCACATCATCCGCAGGAACCGTAATGGTGTAGCGGTTCTGACCGGTCATGAAACTGAAAAGGAGCTATTGGCCCTGGGTGAAGATATATTTACCTATTTCGGGATGGGATGCAGGAATGTAACCAAACTCTTTGTCCCGGAAGAGTATGACCTGAGGGTGTTACTTGGGGTTCTTGACAATTATATCGATCTTGTACAGCATCACAAATATGCCAACAATGTGGACTATTATCGCTCCATATACCTGTTGAACCAGATGAAATTCCTGGACAATGGCGTGCTATTGTTAAAAGAGGATACCGCCATCGCCAGTCCGGTCGGGGTTGTTTTTTATGAAAGATATTCTGAAATTGAAACTGTACTGAAACGGCTTGCTGAACATAAGGATGAGATCCAGTGTGTTGTATCTCAACACCCCGCAATTCCGGACAGGGTAAACCCCGGGGGAACCCAGGAACCCATGCCATGGGATTATGCAGATGGAGTAGATACCCTCAGGTTCCTGAATCAATTACAATGATTTTTCTTTTCCGTATCATAAGCGATGAAGACCATGAATTCTACCGCGATCTTGTGATCGACGGATCTGATACATTTCTCGATTTCCATCATATTCTTCAGGAAAATCTGGGATTCGACCCCTCCCACATTGCCTCATTCTACATCACCGACGCGAATTGGGAAAAGCAGCAGGAGATTACTCTGATCGACATGATACAGGAGCCTGGTGTTGAAACACCTACCATGGGAGATGTAACCCTGGACCACTATTTCCATGAGATCAGTCAGCGGATGATCTATGTATTCGATTTCTTCTCCGAACGCGCTTTTTTCATAGAACTCATTGAGAGTTCGGATGAGACCTCTCCACGAAGGACCCCCTTCATCGCACAATCCATGGGGGAGCCTCCACGTCAACTGGCCCTCGACCTGCTCCTGGGTGACCAGGGTGAACCATTTGATTTTGACCCGTACGATGACGGGTATAATGCCGGTGAGGATGACCTTCGGATCGATGACCTGGATCCGGATCTTTTCGGATCGGGAAATCCGGAGGATGACTGAAATGGACAAAACACTCCTGGTACTGGCAGGTCCCACAGCCATTGGGAAGACAGCCTGTGGTATTCATCTTGCCAGCCATTTTAATACAGAGATCATTTCGGCCGATTCAAGGCAGATTTACCGTGAAACCACCATCGGGACGGCAGTGCCCACTCCGGAAGAACTCAGGCTGGTAAAACACCACTTGATCCAGACTGCTTCCCTTGAGGAGCCTTATCATGCCAGCAGATATGAGCAGGAAGCCCTCCGGGTGCTTGAGGTGCTGTTTAAGGAGCACAACCTTGTCCTGATGGTGGGTGGATCCGGGCTTTACATCGATGGCCTCTGCAACGGAATTGACGATCTCCCCCCTGCCGATCCAAAATTGCGTGCACAACTGCTTGAACAATTCAGACTGGAGGGGCTTGAACCCCTTGCAGGACAGTTGAAAGGACTGGACCCTTTAAGTTACACAAGGATTGATCTGAAAAACCACATGCGGGTTCTGAAAGCACTGGAAGTATCCATTCAGACCGGAAAACCCTATTCAAGTTTCCTCTCGGCCCCTAAGAAAGAGAGGCCTTTCAGGATCCTGCGTGTAGCGCTCGACATGGAACGGGAGGTACTCTATCAACGAATCAATCAAAGGGTGGACCTTATGATGCAACGTGGATTACTGGATGAAGTGCGAAGCGTAATCCGGTTCAGATACCTTACGGCTATGAAGACGGTGGGCTACAGGGAGTTGTTCAGGCATCTGGATGGAGAGATTTCACTGGAAGAGGCGGTGGATCTCATCAAACGAAACACAAGGAAGTTTGCCCGCAAACAACTTACCTGGTTCCGGAAAGGGAACAGGTACCAATGGTTTCACCCGGAAAAACCGGCAGAGATTATTGGCTGGATTGAACAACAGCTGGACTATTTGTAGAAATTCCTGTTAAAGGCCGAAAACTCATCCCTCCCAAGGATCAGCCTCCCCCAGAATGCCCTTAGAAAACCGGCTCCATACCCAAGTAACTGTGTATAACTGGTAAGTATGGCCAGCAACCCTATGAACAGGCTCCTGTTCTGAAATGCGGCCGTGAGAAAAAGCATCAAGATGTGTACGGCAATCGGAGCAAAGAGCCAGGGTGATATGAATATCCCGGCCAAAAGAAGCAGGAGGGTTCCCAGGATGAAGAGCGCCGGTGCAAAGTGGACCAGCTTCATTGATCCGGGGTGTCTTTTATAAAGATTGATCCTTGCAATGCCCGAATTGTAAACCTGCTTGAAGAACTGCCTGAGGTTGGACCTTCGCTTGTGATAGACAAAAGCATCTTTGATCAGGGAGGTTTTAAATCCGCTTTCCAGGATTCTCAGGCTCAGGTCCACATCCTCCCCGAATCGCATGGTGGAGAAACCTCCTGTGACTTCATATACCTCGCGGGAGAATCCCATGTTGAAACTCCTTGGATGAAATTTCCCCATCGTTTCATTCCCACCCCGGATTCCGCCGGTGGTAAGAAAGGAGGTCATGGAAAAATTAATGGCCTTCTGGAGGTTGGTAAAACCGGGGTGAGCCCTGTCAGGCCCGCCAAAGGCATCTGTATAATCGCCGGCCAGCCTCTCTTTCACAATTCTGCAATAATCAGGGGGTACCAAACAATCGGAATCCAGGAAAATCATATAATCTCCGGAAGCCTCCTCACATCCGAAATTGCGACTGGGTCCGGGACCAGAGTTTGCCTTAAAGAAATATTTGATATCCAATCGTTCTGCATAGGATTCCACCACCCTGACACTGCTTTGGGTGGAACCATCTTCAACGAGGATGACCTCGAAATCCTTTTCCGTCTGAACGGAAAGGCTTTGGAGCAACTCTTCGACCTCCCCGGGCCTGTTGTATACAGGAATAATCAGAGAAATCTTTAACATGGGTTGCTAAATCTGATTCTCGATTTCGTAATTGTTTCGCTCCGGCGAACTCCTCGAGATCAGCTCTCCAAGGAAACCTCCGATAAAAAGCAGTGAACCGATGATCATGCTGGAGAGGGCTATATAGAAAACGGCGTTGTCGGAGATCAGCCGCTGGGGGACATCGTTAATCAGCGCCACCATTTTACTGATCCCCAGGTAGAGGGCAATCCCGAAACCAAGGATGAACATCAGGGTGCCAAGCAACCCGAATAGGTGCATGGGTTTCTTTCCGAAGCGGGTCAGGAAGGCAACGGTCAGCAGGTCCAGAAAACCCTTTACAAACCGGTCCATTCCATACTTGGTCACACCGTATTTTCGCTCCTGGTGCTGAACCACCTTCTCCCCGATCCGGTTAAAACCATTGCCTTTGGCAAGAACAGGAATATACCGGTGCATGTCGCCATAAACCTCAACGCTCCTGGCTACATTCAGGCGATAGGCCTTCAACCCGCAGTTAAAGTCATGCAGCCTGATCCCGCTAACCCTTCGTGCAGCCCAGTTGAACAGTTTGGTGGGAACCCGTTTACGGAGAAAAGGGTCGTAACGCTTTTTTTTCCATCCGCTTACCACATCATACCCCTCTTCGATAATCATCCGGCGCATCTCGGGAATCTCTTCAGGACTATCCTGGAGGTCGGCGTCCATGGTGATGACCACCCGGCCCTCTGCCAGTCGAAATCCGGTATGGAGCGCAGCTGATTTCCCATAGTTACGTCGAAACTGAACACCCCTGATCTCTTTGTATTTTTGCTTCAGATCTTCAATCGCCTTCCATGACCCGTCCCTGGATCCGTCATCCACCAGGATCAATTCGTATGAGAGCTTATGGCTTGTGAGCACCCGGTTGATCCAATCACACAATTCAGGAAGGGACTCCTCCTCGTTATAGAGGGGAACAACAATTGAAAGGTCCATCTGCTGAATGAAATAATTTACACCGCAGCATCAAAGGGAGTCTCCTCCTTCTTAATAAAGGCAGCCAGGATCAGGCCAAGGATTGCATTCACAACAATACCCATAATCAATCCCATGGTGAGCATTCGTTTGGGCTCGAAATTCTTTGCCATTCTTTCAATAATATCGTCCACCATACTTTCCGGAATCCTTGGATTATTCATTACCTTCTCCTCGGCTGCCAGCCTGATCTTATCAATCAGTTCAGTATCGATTACATTAAACAAAAGATAGCTGTAGAGGGTGGAAAGGATGGAGGAGACCACCCCTATCAGCAGGGCCATTACAAATATCTGTCCGAATGTTGCAAAACCGCCCAGGTACTCTTTCCGGTAGGCCACAAGACAATAGGCGAGGACTATGATCCCGATCAAAATAGTCACATATTGGGTCCAGTTTGCCGTGGCCATGTCCATTACATAAAAAATCACACCCAGCAGGATGCCTACAAAACCGACAATCGCTCCATAAATAAGAGCAGGTTTCAAAACTGAAGTTTTCTTTTCCATGTTTAGTTGTTGTATAGTTGGTTCAATGGGTACCAAAAAAACGGGCAAGCTACTTATATCGCACCGCTACAACCGCCTACCCTTGCTACCTTCCGGTCCTGGGGGAATTCAACAGGAGCTGGTCGTATAAGACTTGCCCGTAGGACAAAGTTAGTCAAAAGTCCTTAAAGTCAAAAGTCCATACAGAAATCTTGCTGATCCTATGCTTTTGGCCTGAGGCTTCTTACTGTTGCGCCAGCCTGCCACATTTCTGACTCCCTGAGCTCTTTCAGCTCCTTCTCCAGGTAGTCCCTGTAGTTTGCTCCGCTGGTCTTCTCAAGTACCACTTTGGTCTCTGCTCCGCTCTTAACGGCCTTATAGAGATCCTTAAAAACGGGTAAGGTGGCCGCCTTGAATTTAGGTTTCCAGTCCAGTGCTCCTCGCTGGGCTGTGGCGCTGCAATTGCTGTACATCCAGTCCATCCCCTTCTCATCCACAAGGCGAATAAGGCTCTGAGTCAGCTCCTCAACAGTCTCGTTGAAGGCTTCTGAGGGTGAATGGCCATTTTCTCTCAGGACCTGGTACTGTGCCTCCATGATCCCGGCCAGTGCACCCATCAGTACGCCACGCTCGCCGGTAAGGTCGCTGTATACCTCATCTTCGAAGGTGGTTGGGAAAAGGTAACCCGATCCGATCCCGATTCCAAGAGCCAGGGTGCGCTCTTCGGCACGCCCTGTATAATCCTGGAAAATGGCATAACTGGAATTGATCCCGGTACCGGCAAGGAAGTTGCGCCGTACACTTGTACCCGACCCCTTTGGAGCAACCAGGATCACATCCACATATTTTGGGGGAATCACGCCGGTCTGCTCCTTATAGGTTATGGAGAATCCGTGTGAGAAATAGAGCGCATCACCCTTTTTCAGACAGGGCTCCAATACCGGCCATACAGCACGCTGGGCTGCATCCGAAACCAGGTATTGGATAACTGTGGCCTTCTCTGCTGCCTCAGCAATGGGAAACAGAGTCTTGCCAGGTACAAAGCCATCTTTTACAGCCCTGTCCCAGTCTGCTTTAAACTCCGGTGCCTGACCGACGATCACATTGATCCCGTTGTCTCTCAGGTTCAATGCCTGGGCAGGACCCTGTACACCGTATCCGATGATCGCGATCACCTCATCCTTTAGCACCTTCTGTGCTTTTGAAAGAGAAAACTCTTCCCTTGTTACGACATTCTCTTCAACGCCGCCAAAATTCAATTTTGCCATTTTTTGTTCTTTGTCTTTATATTAAATGAACCTTACTAACTTTCTAACGTACCATACTAACAATCCAAACCCCTAACTGTTTACCCCTGCCTTTTAATAGGTCACCACATCATCGGCAGTTTCCATATGATGCAGTTCTATCTCCCTGAGATATGCGGAAAGCTCCTTGATCTGCTTGGTCAGGGCAATCCGGCCGGACCTCACAAACTGAAGAATTCCATAGGGCTCCAGAGCACGGAAAAGATCCCTGGTCTCCTCCTTGTGGCCGGTCTTTTCCACGATAATATATTCCGGCTCAATGGTCAGAATCCTGGCATTATGATCCCTGATCAGCTTTTCAACCTCGTCCCCGTATGCAAAGGCCTCAGTGGGCACTTTATAAAGCGCGATCTCCTGGTAAACAATTTCATCCACCGTATGGTAAAAGGCCTTTAGAATTCCGATTTGCTTTTCAATCTGTTTGGTAACCGATATGACCATCTCTTCAGTTGTATTTATGACGATGGTGAATCTGAAAATCCCCCTCACTTCAGATTCGGAGGTATTCAGACTTTCGATGTTAATTTTTCTCCGTGAAAGGATTACGGTAATGCGGTGCAGGAGCCCGACTTTGTGCTCGCTGTAAACCGTTATGGTATACTCTGTTTTCATATTTGATGTTTTTTTTTTCAGTAATGAGTTGAACAAATCATGTTGCCAGACTACTCCAGGCGGATATCAGAAACTGAAGCCCCGGCAGGTACCATGGGGAATATGTTTCCTTCCTGCTGAACCTCAATTTCCAAAAGGAATGGCCCTTCCCAGGCAAGCAGGTCATCCAGGGCCTTATCAAGCTCCTCGCGCATGGTGATCTTCTTTGAAGGTACTCCAAATCCTTCTGCGATCATACCGAAATTGGGATTGGTCAGTCCTGTACTGGCATACCTTCCGTCAAAAAAGAGCTCCTGCCACTGTCGAACCATACCCAGGAATTGGTTGTTTAAAAGGATCATCTTCACCGGAAGGTTATATTGTGCAATGGTACCCAGCTCCTGGATGGTCATCTGGAAGCCTCCGTCGCCCGAGATAGAGACCACCGGACGGCCGGGATTGGTAAATGCAACGCCCATGGCAGCCGGAACGCCAAAACCCATGGTCCCCAGTCCCCCGGAAGATACCCATGAATTGTGCTCCTTGTGTTTGTAATACCTGGCTGCAGCCATCTGGTGTTGTCCCACATCGGTAACAATAATGGCCCTGCCGTCGGTTTTGTCTGATAATTTATGAATCACCTCGCCCATGTGCATCTTTGGACTATCCGGGTAACAATCTTTATCGATTACCTTCTTTTTTTCAATGGCTTCCAGCTCGCGGAAGGATTCCAGCCACTCGGCATGTTCGGCCGGTTTTATCCTGGGCAACAGAAGCTCTATCGCCAATTTTGCATCGCAATTTATGGCCACAGTGGTCTTAATGTTCTTATCAATTTCTGCCCGGTCAATCTCGATGTGGATCACCTTGGCCTGGGGTGCATAGGTTTTTATACTGCCGGTTACCCTGTCATCAAAACGCATCCCTATGGCAATCAGCACATCACACTTATTGGTATTGATATTGGGTGCATAGTTTCCGTGCATACCCAGCATACCCACTGCCAGCGGGTGGTCCTCCGGAAAGGCCGACATTCCGTTCAGGGTATTGCCCACGGGAAGCCCGGCCTTTTCAACAAACTCCCTGAAAACCGATTCAGCCCTGGATATGGTAACACCCTGGCCGCACAGTACGAAGGGGCGCTCTGCTGAATTGATCAATGCTGCAGCCTCCTCGATTTTGACCGGATCGGGTTGTGGATTGGGAATGTAACTCCTGACCTGGGTACGTTTCTTATAATTGAACTCCACCTCCTCCTGCTGGGCATTTTTCGTAATATCGATAAGTACCGGTCCCGGTCTGCCCGAGTTGGCATAGAAAAAAGCCTTTGCAATCACATCGCAGATTTCGTCGGCACTGGTAATCTGGTAGTTCCATTTGGTAATAGGCATGGAAACACTGACCATATCTGTTTCCTGGAACGCGTCCGAGCCCAACAGGGCGGCACTTACCTGACCGGTAATGCAGACCAGTGGTGTGGAATCGAGCATGGCATCAGCCAGTCCCGTTACCAAATTGGTGGCTCCCGGTCCGGAAGTTGTAAAACAGACTCCAGGCTTCCTGCAGATTCGGGCATACCCCTGGGCAGCATGGACGGCCCCCTGCTCGTGACGTACCATTATATGCTTCAACCGGTCCTCATAATGATAGAGGGTATCATATACCGGCATGATTGCACCACCAATATAACCGAAGGCGGTGTCAACGCCTTCCTCCAGCAACGCCAGGATAAGAGCTTCAGCACCGGTCATTTTCTTCCCGGCCAAACTCTCCTTCTCTTTCTTTTTCATTGTCTCTGTTTGCATGCTATTTAATTTTCTGGTTATTTTTTCTTTTTTCCTGAGCACTCTGCACTGTGCACTGTGCACTGAGCACTGTGCACTGTGTACTGTGCACTATTATTCCCTGAGCACTGTTCCCTGTTCACTGATTACCCTGATCGCTCCCCGGTCGGCCGAGGAGACCATACTCGCATAGGCTTTCAGCGCGGTGGATACCTGCCGGTCCCTCCTGGGTTTCCATCCATTGGGATCAGCATCAGCTTCTTGCCTGCGCCTCTCAAGCTCCGCATCCTCTAAAAGTACATTCATGCTTCTTGCCGGAATGTCGATGCGTATCCTGTCGCCGTCCCTGATCAGGCCGATGGCTCCTCCATCGGCTGCTTCGGGCGATATATGACCGATGGACAACCCGGAGGTTCCCCCGGAAAACCTGCCATCGGTAATCAGGGCGCACTTCTCCCCCAGGTGTCTCGATTTGATATAGGAGGTGGGATAGAGCATCTCCTGCATGCCAGGTCCTCCTCTCGGACCTTCATAGCGGATCACAACCACATCACCTGCCTGAACCCTCTTATCCAGGATGGCATCGCAGGCGTCATCCTGGGAGTCGTAGACCTTTGCAGGTCCTTCGAAGGTGAGTACTTTTTCTGAAACACCGGCAGTCTTCACAATAGAACCCTTCTGTGCTATATTGCCATACACCACTGCCAGTCCCCCGTCCATACTATAAGCGTTTTCAATATTCCTGATGCAACCCGATTCGCGATCCAGGTCAAACTCCTCGTAACGGGTATCCTGGGAACCCAGGGTAAGGTTGAATTTTTTTCCGGGAGCAGCCGAGTAGATATCTTCCTGGCGGTCGCACGGTTTTCGATGGATCAGATCGGCACACTCCATGGCTTCTCCAAGGGTCCGGCCATCGACCCTGGGCACATTCCTGTGGATCAATCCGCCCCTGTCCAGTTCTGCCAGGATACCCATGATCCCCCCTGCCCTGTTCACATCCTCCACATGATATTTGGAACTTGGAGCTACCTTGCAAAGAACGGGAGTGGTTCTCGAAAGGCGATCCATATCCTTCATCGTAAAATCAACCTCAGCCTCATGAGCAATGGCCAGCAGGTGCAGGACGGTATTGGTTGAGCCTCCCATGGCAATATCGAGGGTCATGGCATTCTCAAAGGAGTTGAAATTGGCAATTCTTCTCGGAAGGACATCCTCATTCCCCTCCTCGTAATAACTCAGGGTATTCTCTATTAGTTGAAGGGCCGCCTTTTCAAACAATTTTTTCCGCTCCACATGGGTAGCTACAATGGTCCCATTCCCTGGCAGAGCCAGCCCGATCGCCTCATTGAGGCAATTCATTGAATTTGCAGTAAACATCCCTGAACATGAGCCGCAGGTTGGACAGGCCAGTTTCTCGATCCGGGCAACCTTTTCGTCAGGGATGGCCGGGTCGGCGGCCATCACCATGGAGTCGATCAGATCATAAGTTTCATCTCCGTCATGACCTGCCTCCATAGGCCCGCCCGAAACAAATATTGCCGGAATGTTCAGGCGCATGGCAGCCATCAGCATCCCCGGAGTAATCTTGTCACAGTTCGAGATACAGAAGAGCGCATCAATCTTGTGTGCATTGGCCATATATTCTATACTATCGGCAATCAGGTCCCTCGAGGGCAAAGAGTAAAGCATTCCGTCATGACCCATGGCAATACCATCATCAATGGCGATGGTATTAAACTCGGCCGCGAAATATCCCGCCTTCTCAAAAATCGCCTTAACCTCCTGGCCGATATGATGCAGATGGGCATGTCCGGGAACAAACTGTGTAAATGAATTTGCAATTCCAATCACAGGTTTCCCAAAATGAGCCTCCTTCATTCCGTTTGCCCGCCAGAGACTCCTGGCTCCGGCCATCTTTCGGCCCATGGTACTGGTGTGACTTCGGTAAGTTATTTTCATTTCAGCGTTGTTTCCTTTTAAAATTGAAAAAGCCATCCTCTTTTCTGAGAATGGCTTTGATATGATTTATCAGCTTTATACCACCCTCAGGCCAATCCTGGAATCACCACCAGCACGAGCACCACGAGGAGAATATGAAGACTGTTCTTTAACATAGCTCTAAAACATGGTTCAAATATATGGATAAATTTAATGTATCAAAACAAACCACAGTAAAAATAACATTTAATTAACCCTTTGGTTCATCCTCTTCCTCCTCCGGACCTATTTCAAGAACCTTGCCCGACTCCACAGCATCCAGTGACTCAACCGATTTCAGTTTTCGTTCAATCTGGTTGGTACGGGTAACCCGAAGGGTCTCCAGTGTACCTGAAGCCGTGTCAAGCTGTTTCTGAACCCTCCCCAGGTGAATAGAAAATTTACTGAACTCCGACTTCACTGCACCCAGAACGTTCCATACCTCACTGCTTCGCTTCTGCACCGCAAGCGTCCTGAAACCCATCTGCAGGCTGTTGAGCAATGCAGAAAGGGTGGTGGGACCAGTCACCGTGATTTTATATTTTCGCTGCAGGTTCTCGAACAGGCCGGGATGACGGAGCACCTCGGCATAGAGGCTCTCAATGGGCAGGAACATAATACCGAAATCGGTGGTATGGGGGGGGTCAATGTACTTCTCGCTGATCTCTTTTGCAAAACCCTCCACCGATTTGATCAATACTTTTTGTGCCGCATCAATGGTACCGGGAATCCCCTGGTCATATGCCGCCAGCAGTAATTCATATGACTCAATGGGGAATTTTGAATCCACCGGCATCCAGACCTCTTCACTGGCACTCATTCCCGGCATCTTTATGGCATACTCCACATTCGCCTGGCTCCCTTTCTTGGTCGCCACATTTTTGCTGTATTGCTCAATGGTAAGAATCTGCTCTAGGATGTTCCCAAGCTGGTACTCACCCAGTACCCCCCGTGTTTTCACATTTGACAATACCTTTTTCAAATCACCCACACCCAGGGCGAGGGTCTGCATCTCACCCAACCCCTTATGAACCTGTTCAAGCCGGTCACTTACCTGCTTGAACGACTCCCCCAAACGCTTCTCCAGGGTCGATTGCAACTTCTCATCCACGGTTTTGCGCATCTCCCCAAGCTGCTTTTCATTGTCATCCCTGATATTTTTCAGATTTTTCTCAATGGTAAGCTGCAAATCCTTCACCCCTGAGGTGAATTTCTCCTCAAAGGACTTCATGGAAGCAGCCTGCTCTTCACGGTCACTCTTAGCCCTTTCACTGTTCTCGTTCCTGTTTCGCTGAAACTCATCACGGATCTCTTTCTCCATGCGTTCCAGTGTGGCCTCAAACCTCACCAGGGAGGTCTCCACCTCTTTCATCTGGGGTTTGATATCAACGGTCACTCTTTTTTTCAACCCGATCAGAAGATTGATCAGCAGAAGTCCAAGGATCACAAACAGTAAAATTTCAGTCATCTTCAGTAGCATTTATCCCCTAAAGATAACACAATCAGAAAAAAGATAACTTTGTTTTTATGAATGCGGAAAGAAAGCGATTGATATACAGCCTTGTTTTCCCGGCCTTCTTCCTGTTCATGATCTGGACTGCAAAGATCTTCGAAATTACGATGGAGCTCTCTTTCGTCGAGGGCGGGGTGTTTCCCAGGAGAATCAGCGGATTGAAAGGGATCCTTTTTTCACCCTTGATTCATGGCGACTGGAAGCATCTGGTCGACAACTCCCTGCCCCTGTTTTTCCTGAGTGCTGCCCTCTTCTATTTCTACCGGGATATTGCATACAGGATCTGGCTCCTCATCTATTTTACAGGGGGTATTCTGTTATGGGCATTCGGAAGGGAGGCATACCACATCGGGGCATCGGGAGTAATCTATGGTCTGGCTTCATTTCTTTTCCTGAGCGGATTGATCCGGAAAGTGAGATCGCTGATAGCCATTTCCCTGCTGGTGGTTTTCTGGTACGGGGGAATGGTTTGGGGACTACTGCCCTTTGACTACGAAGTCTCATTTGAGGCCCACATTACCGGGGCCGTATCGGGGATTCTGCTGGCTTTCCTTTATCGTGATCAGGGACCGTTGCCTGAACCCTCCCTGCTGGATGAGGAGGAGGAGGAGGAAGATGAGCCTGATGGTGCTGTTCCACCGGTCTAAACTTCCGGCCGGCGACTTTCCCACCGCTCCTTCAACAGGGCGAAGAGGTATTCATCTAGCAGTTTTCCTCCTTTGATTACTGTTTTCTTATGGATGGCCTCAAGGATAAAGCCGCACTTCTCCAGTACCCGCATGGAGGGGGTGTTGAATTGAAAGACATTCGCAAAAATGCGTAGCCACTGCGTCTCCAAAAAGGCATAATCCACTAATACACCCACTGCATCAGACATGATTCCCTTCCCCCAGTATTTTTGCGAAAGCCAGTAGCCGATCTCTCCGTTAAAGCGGTAAACATCTTTCCCGGTATATATCCCAATCCCGCCGGCAGCATCACCTTCAACCTCAATGGCCAGAATCAGGTCGCACCGGTTCTCTCCCACCATCTTCAGCCACTTGCCTGCATCATCCAGTGAATAAGGATAGGGAAACCCATCCCTCAGATTGTCTGCTACATTCTGGTTGTTGGCATGAGATACAAGTGATAGGGCATCGTCGGGATGCCAGGGCCGCAACCGGTAAAGGTCTCTTTCAATGATTGGCAACTGCATGGATTCAAAATACAAAATGACCGGTATTTATGGAGCAATTATGCTACTTTTATGCCGATTATTCCATGGGATATGCTGGTAAAGTTATATGAAAAGGCTCCCGATCAGAAACTGATTGATAAAATTGTGAATCTGCTCCGAGATGGTGGTGTCATCATCTACCCGACAGATACAGTCTACGGGATCGGGTGTGATATCCATAAAGCAAGGGCAGTGGAAAGGGTAGCCCGGATCAAGGGGATCAAACCCGAAAAAGCCCGTTTTTCCTTCATCTGTTCAGATCTGAGTCATCTTTCTGATTATGCAAGAAATGTGGATAACCATACATTCAAGCTGATGAAATCATACCTGCCCGGACCCTACACCTTTATTCTGAACGCCAGCACCCAGGTTCCCAAATCCATTAAACAGAACCGTAAAACCGTGGGAATCAGGATTCCCGATAATAACATTATCCTGGAAATAGTCAGGCAGCTGGGAAATCCGATCCTGACCACCTCGCTTAAAGAGGACGACGAGATCCTGGAATACCCCACCGACCCTGAACTGATCTACGAAGAGTACCGCGACTTTGTGGATGCAGTCATTGATGGCGGATATGGGGGAATGATTCCATCCACCATAGTGGACTGCAGCGGAGATCAGCCTGAGCTTATTCGCGAAGGACTGGGCCTGATCGACCTGAAATAATTGATTCATGGTATGGGATTTCTCTTTACTCTTTTCTAACTTGCGTATGAAACGAAAAACCGGGCTATGAAAAAAACAATCCAGGCATTTAAGGATGATAAAAAGATTGCCATCGTGGGTGCCTCACCAAACAAGGATAATTTTGGCAGGTCGCTCATGACCGAACTGGCAAAAAAAGAGTATCAGGTCATTCCGGTCAACCCGAAATACGAAGAGATTGAAGGCGTTAAATCGGTGGCCACTGTAAAAGAGCTGCCCGAAGGTTTTAAAAACGTGATCCTCGCTGTTCCTTCCTCTCTCACCGATGAGATCATTGATCAGTGCATTGGGACTCCTGTGAAACGGGTATGGATGATCAGGGGAGTGGGCAAGGGGGCTTTTACCGAATCTGCCTACCAAAAATGCAATGAAAACGGGATCGAAGTGGTGTATGGTTTTTGTCCCATGATGTTTTTGGGCGATGGCATGCACAAATTTCATTACTGGCTCCGGAAACGCTTTGGAAAGATGCCAGCTGAATATCTGTTATCGGGAAACTGACTTAGCGTCTCCAGAACATGGGGGAGAAAAGCACGAGTACCGTAAAGAGTTCCAGTCTGCCAACCAGCATCAGGAAGGAGAGGAACCATTTTCCAACCACGTGAAAATCGGCATAATTGAGTGCAGGTCCCACTCTCCCGATACCAGGACCGATATTTCCAATGGTGGCAGCAACAGCCCCGATGGATGTGTTTATATCATTGCCCAGAATCGCTAATATCCCCATGGAGATTACCGCGATGATCCCATAGAATGCCATAAATGCCAGCACATTGGTTACAATCCTCTCTTCCACCGCCATCTTGTTCAACCTTACGGGAATGACCGCATTGGGATGGATCATTCGCTTTAGCTCCATGGTACTGTTTTTCAACATGATAACCACTCGCATGATTTTTGGACCTCCGCCTGTTGACCCGGCAGAACCACCAAAAAACATGAGGATAAAGATAAGCACCCCCATCCATGGTACCCAGAGAAGGTAGTCCTCTGTAGCAAATCCGGTGGTGGTGATAATGGAAACCACCTGGAAGAGGGCGCTGCGAAATGCCTCTTCAAATCCCCTGCCCGAAGTAAAAAACAACCCAAGGGTTATAAGCAGGGAAAAACCTGTCACAAAACCCAGGTACCATCTGAATTCTTCATCCCTCCATACTTTTTTAAACCTGCCATGCATCACAAAATAGGCAAGGGTGAAATTGGTTCCGGCCACGAACATAAAAAAGGTAATCACATATTGGATATAAGGCGAATCCCAGAAAGCAATACTGGCCTGTTTAGTAGAATACCCGCCGGTGGCCATGGTAGTGAGCGAATGACAGAGCGAATCGAAAAAATTCATTTCACCCGCCCATAACATCAAGGTCTCAAGGGTAGTGAGGACAAGATAAATCATCCACAGTCGTTTTGCAGTGTCTTTTACGTGGGGATGCAACTTGTCGGGTGTGGGACTCGGCACCTCGGCCGAGAAGAGCTGCATTCCCCCGATACCGAGAAAAGGCAGCAGTATCAGTGTAAGAAGGATGATCCCCATCCCTCCAAGCCACTGAATCAGACTGCGCCAGAATAGTACCCCATGTGAGAGCTCCTCAATGTTATTGAGGATGGAGGCCCCGGTTGTGGTAAACCCGGACATGGTTTCAAAAAAAGCATCTGTAAAGGATGGGATGGAACCGGTCAGCAAAAAAGGCAGTGTTCCAAAGAGTGAGAAAAGAATCCAGCCCCCGGTTACAATCACATAACCATCCCTGTTATTGAGTTCAAAGGGCTTCCTCCGGTTGGAGAAATATGCAATTGAGCCTACTCCGGAGGTAATGGCCCCCGAAAGAAGAAACTGAAGTGAATCATGATCACCGGTTAACAGTGCGACGGGAATGGAAAGCCACATGAAGAAACCCTCCGTGAAGAGGATCAGTCCAATGATCCGCATGATGGTCCCCAGGTTCAGCATCTCTAATTGAAAAACTTCCCGATGGTATTGATTACTCCCGGCAGGGCAAATACGACCACCCTGTCGTAAGGTTTAATCAAAGTCTCCCCATGGGCAATGAAAGCGTTCTTTCCCCTGATCACACCCCCGATAATGGCTTCCCGGGGGAAATTGATCTCTGAAAGCATTCCGGCTGTGACGGGAGCATCCGGTTTGACCATAAACTCCATTACCTCTGAATTGGTACCGGTCAGACATTTGATACTCGAAACCTCCTCCGACATGGTGAAACGGAAAATGCGGCTGGCGGTGATCAGCTTCTTGTTAATGATGGTATCGACCCCGATTTTCTCGGCGAGATGAATGTAACCCATATTCTCAACCTCGGCAATAGTCCTTTTTACACCCATCTGCTTGGCAAGCAGGCATGACAGGATATTGGTTTCTGCGTTCTCGGTGACTGCAATAAAGGCATCCATTTTTTCCAGCCCCTCTTTCTTGAGGAGCTCCATGTCTGTGCCGTCACCGTTGATCACCAGAGTATTGTTCAGCATATTTGAGAGCCTGAAACTCTTTTGCCTGTCGGCCTCAATAAGCTTTACATAATGTTGATTACCAAGTGCATCAGCTGTCTTTCTGCCTATACGGCTTCCCCCCAGGATCATAATATTACGAACCTCAAACTGCTTCTTGCCGGAATACTTATAGAGCTCCTTCAACCCATTCTTACTGCTGATCACATAAACCAGGTCACCCTCCTCAAACATGTCATCCCCGGCAGGAACAATGGTTTGTCCGCGCCTGGTTATGGCCACAGCCCTGTATTCCAAACCTTTATCGCCGGAGGAGAGCTCCCGCAGGGTCCGGCTGATGATGGGAGCATCCTTATCCAGCCGAATCACATACATATGCAGCTTGCCGCCCGAGAATTCAACCACCTCTGTACTTCCGGTCTCCGACAGAAGTCCTACAATCTCCCTTGCTGCAATTTTCTCCGGGTAGATCATATAGTCCACACCCAGGTTCTCAAATATCTCCTTATTTGCCGGAAGCAGGTACTCCTGGTTATCGATCCGTGCGATACACTTCTTGGCACCCAGCCGTTTGCTGAGAATTGCCGAGTTAATGTTGACATCCTCCGAGTAGGTTACCCCGATAAAAAGGTCCGCTTTGTGAATTTTCGCCTCCTTCAGGTGGGCGATGGAATTTGCATTCCCCTCAATGGTAAGCAGATCAATTGCGCTGCTCACCGCTTTAAGACGATCTCCATCGTTATCGATGACCACCAGATCGTGTTCCTCACTACTCAACATCTTGGCCAGATGTTTTCCCACTTCACCGGCTCCGGCAATTACAATCCGCATTTTAATTGAATCATTTTCAAGGACAAAATAACAGATAATTGTCCAATTGAACGAATGGATTCGTTTTTTTTTAATAGTGAATAACGAAAGCTCCCCGGCTGGCCGTGCTGTAAAAACTCAGACCAGTCTGCCTTAATTTTCCTGTATACCACTCCGGGTTTGAACCATCCACCACTATATTCCGGGAAATGGGGAGAATATCTTCCTGACTCAGAACCGGCTCATCCGAAATAAGCAGAAAATCGGGGTTTAATTCTGACATGAACTCAATCGCCCCTTTTCCTGGTCTCCCTGTGAGAACCACTCCCCGGATGTCGCTGTTCCCCACCAGCCATAGACCCGTTTTGATTTGGACAGCGCCACTGCCCCCACAGAGTACTGGGTAATCCGACATTCCTTCAGAGAGTCTCAATACCGAAACCTCAAAACAGCGCCTTCCCCAGGTCTCCGAGAGGTAACGGTCCATGTAGACCACTGATTGGGGATCATCCGACAGGATGTAGTGATCAACCATTTTTCCCTCCTTGATCGTGATCAGGCTTCCTCCTTTAAAATTGGATATCTGCACAACATTCGATTGTAAATGGTCGGCTCTTCTAACTGACATCCACACCACCATGATGAAAAGGACAAAAGCAGAAAGGTATAGAAACTCCCTCTCCCTCCTGATAAGCCAAATGATTAACAGGAACAGGAGAATCATCAACATGATCGTGGTAAACCTGTCTGTGAAAAGTCCCGCCACCACTGAACATGGGAAAGAGGCTATGAGTTCAATGAAAGCATTCATGGCCGAAGCGGCCATCATTAGCAAAGCGTTTGTTATACCGGTCCCGACCCCAATACCAGCCAAAGGTGCTGCCACGACAAAAATGGTGATGATACAGCTAAGCAGGGGTACAACAATCAGGTTTGTAAGAAGTGCATAGACCGGCACCTGGTGGAAATAGAAAATAACCAGGGGAAGTGTTCCCATCTGTGCTGCCAGGCTTACCCCTGTAGCCTCCCAGCACCAGCGGATCAACCTGTTTCTTGGCCTCCAGATTCCCGCAATAACGGGATTGATTGTAACAATGGAGAGGATGGCCGTATACGAGAGTTGAAATCCTACCTCCAGCAATCTGCCAGGGTGGATCAGGATCAGCATGAACATGGATACCAGAATAGCATTAACCGGATGGCCCCTGTGGTGGATGATCCTTGAGAGAGAATAGAAAGTAAACATGGTCACCGATCTGCTCACCGAAGAGGAAAACCCGGTAACATAGGCGTACCCCCAGAGAATAAGGGAGATCAGAACCGCCCTGTATATCTCCCTCCTTCCCAGGCGCACCATGAACGAGAATACCCGGTTCAATACCCACCAGATTAATCCTACATGGAGCCCCGACACAGCCAGCACATGCATCCCTCCTGCCATGGAATAGGATTGCTGCAGATCCTCGCTTAAGCCTGAACGATCGCCCAGGCATACAGCCTTCAACAGAGAGATGGACCCAGGCGACCCTTCCCAGTATTCAGACAAATCCTTTCTGATCTCCCCAGGACCCGGAATCTTTCTGGCAGACTCATCCAACCTCCTGTTCAGACAACCGGTGGTATCACAATAGAACCTGTACCAGCAATTCCTTCTTCTCAGAACAGAGGCATAATCGACCTCACCGGGGTTTCCTGCATTCTTTACGGGAATCAGGGTTCCGCAAAAGACCCACATTTCCCCCACACCCGGCAGCGCAGAGGTGAAAGGCATCTGCAAATAAGTCTTTAATAATGTGCCAATCAGAAAGATGGAGTCATTTGAATAAGCCATTTCAAGCTCCATTCCAAACACCAGTTTTCCGTTTCTTATGACAGGCTCATCCCTTACCCTCCCCTTCACCACCGCATATGCACCGGCAGGGATTCCCGGATCCTCAGGCTTATCGATGGTGCCTGTTGCGAGTCCGGCGAGAAAAAAGAGACTCTTTACGGTCAGGATGAAACACCATTGAAAGGTGCGGTACCCTGCTACGGGGAGACTGTAAAACAGGAGGGATCCAACCCACAAGGGAAATAAGATCAGAACCATGGACAAAGGATTAGTCCCGATAAAACCTGTATATCCGGCCAACGATCCAAGGGCATAAGGGATCAACACCTTCACCACGGGAACATGTCTGAGATTAATCATCTGAATAAAGCCCTCCCTTTCACATTAATGAGCCGGATCGGGGCATATCTGTCAATCTTTTTAGATTTTCCTTGAACTTTTATTACCTTCCGATAGTTTTATATAGCAGTACAAAACCTTAATTGAATTCTAATGGCAAATCTTACTACAAAACACATGGGGGTAACCCTCAAAAATCCTCTGATTCTGGGTGCCAGTAATCTCGTGAATAACCTGGAAAAACTTAAGCAGGCTGAAAAAGCAGGTGTTGCGGCAGTGGTATACCGCTCCCTTTTCGAAGAGCAGATACAGCTCGAGGATTATGAGATGAGCGGTCAGCTTGAGGCTTTCGATGAACGTAATGCAGAGATGATCAGTCTTTTTCCGAAAATTGAGCATGGCGGTCCCAAAGAGCACCTGCACAATCTTAAAAAGGTTCTGGATACACTCTCCATTCCTGTATTTGCGAGTTTGAACGCGATCTACACCGAGTCGTGGGTTGAGTATGCCAAATTACTGGAAGAGACAGGCGTAGCAGGACTTGAACTCAATTTCTTTTCAGTACCCCGTGATTTTGATAAGTCAGGACACAATATCATTCTTCAGCAAACAGAATTCCTCAAAGCAGTCAAAGCAGCAGTAAAAATCCCTGTTAGCGTCAAGCTTAGTTCGTTCTATACCAATGTACTGAAGACCATTAAGGATTTTGATGCCGCAGGGGCAGATGCTTTTGTCCTGTTCAACAGGCTTTTTGAGCCGGATATTGACGTGGAGGCCGAAAAGCATGTCTCCCCATGGAACCTGAGCACCCACAGCGACCACAGGCTTTCCATCAGGTATATCGGCCTTACCTATGGAAACATCAATGCCAGTGTGGCAGCCAACAATGGAGTCTATGAAGGAATTGATATTGTAAAGATGATCCTTGCAGGAGCCACTGCGGTTCAGGCGGTCAGCACCTTCTACCACAACGGTGTGGGTTATGCCTCAACCATGCTGAAGGAGCTGGAGGATTGGATGGACCGCAAAGAGTATGATTCCATCGAGGCATTCCGCGGAAAGCTGAGCAGCAAAACCATAAACGACCCGTTTGTATACAAGCGCGCCCAGTATATTGATATGATCCTGAAATCGGATGAACATTTCAATTTTTAAAGGATACTCTCTTTTCAGGATCATCCTTCTCCTCATCCTGTTTATAAGTGGCACGATGCGGATGAGCGGGCAAAAACCAGTCACACCAGGTGCATCGCCCGAGGCCATCCGGTTATTGGAATATATCTATTCGATTTCCGGTAAACAAACCCTCTCGGGTCAGCACTGCGCACCTCTGGTGGGATCCACGAGGTTATCTGTGGCCCATAGGGTTAACGGACATTACCCGGCTCTGTTCGGACAGGATTTTGGTTTCAGTTACCCGGGTTACTGGGACGGAATAAACTACAGGCAGAGAATCGTGGATGAAGCAATCCTCCGTCACGAGGAGGGATTTATCATTACGATCATGTGGCACGCCGTTCCTCCTAACCAGGATGAACCCGTCTCCTTCCGCGAATCGATCCAGAGTGATCTGACAGACCAGGAATGGAACGACCTGGTCACTCCGGGAACCCTGATGAATGAACGCTGGAAGTCACAGGTGGATGTGATTGCCTGGTTCCTCAAGCAGCTGGATTATGCAGATGTGCCTGTACTTTGGCGTCCCTACCATGAAATGAACGGCGGGTGGTTCTGGTGGGGACAGAAAAAGGGTCCGGATGGGTATATAAAGCTTTGGCAGATGATGTTCGACCGTTTTGTAAATTTTCACGGTCTCACCAACCTGGTCTGGGTATTCAACACCAACGAGTTTAAAGACGGAGTTGACCCACACGAAACCTACTATCCGGGTGATGCCTATGTTGACATCCTGGCTACCGATGTATATTCGGAAGGGTTTAACCAGGTCAATTATGACCAGATGATTGAGCTGGCAGGGGATAAACCCGTTGCACTGGGTGAGGTTGGCGTTCCTCCGGATGCCGACAAGCTGGAGGAGCAACCCGGATGGACCTGGTTCATGAAGTGGGGAGATCCGGGCGGAGACAGAAGGGGTACAGATGAAAGGGCCCTCTTTGAAAGTGAACGGGTGATTACCCATGATGAGTTACCCTGGGTGGATATCAAAGATCCCAGGTTGCACCATCCGGTTTTAAAATAGGTATAGACTATTTTTTTGGGAAGACGATCTTATAATCGCAATCGACACGCCCCCTGCTCATGGCGTTCAGCCTGGGGACCAGTAACTTCCGACGAATCGGGTTTATTTTATCGGTAAAGAGTTTCCCATCGAGGTGGTCATATTCATGCTGAATAACCCTGGCCCTGATTCCATCATACTCCTCATCATGGAAATTCCAGTTCTCATCATAATACTCAATCCGGATGTTTTCAGGACGGGAGACCTCCTCCCTGATATTGGGCAGGCTGAGACAACCCTCTTCAAAGGACCATGGATCGCCCCACTCTTCCACAATATAGGGGTTGATAAACACCTTTCTGAAATCTTTCAGTCCGGGTTCTTCATTATTTTCGGCCATCGGGTTGGTATCAACCACAAATATTCTCAGTGACTTTCCCACCTGGGGTGCAGCAAGACCCACACCGTCACTTGCATGCATGGTGTCAAAAAGATCCTCTATAAACTGGTTCAATCCTTCATAATCCTCCGGAATGTCGGGAGCAATCTTCCGTAGTACAGACATTCCATATACATATACCGGTAATACCATGACGCTGCTTAATCAATCTGTTTTATTTAACGCCTAAGTGCCAGGATTGTTTCGACGTTCCATCCAGGTTTGAAGAATAAGGGATGCGCTGATCTTATCCAGATTCCCTTTCACCCTCCGGTCCGACTTTTTCATTCCCCCGGTCACCATGGCCTCCATGGCCATTTTCGACGTAAACCTTTCATCCATCCACTCCACACCTACAGCCGGAAAGCGCTTTTTAAACGCCTGAACAAAATAACGAAGGGGTTTCATGGACTCCGAATCGGTCCCGTCTGTTTTGATAGGATATCCCACAACCAGGGTCTCAACCTCCTCCCTGCTGAAATACCTCTCCAGGTAAACCATCAGTTCATGGGTAGCAACCGTTTCCAGGGGAGAAGCGATCATCTGCCCCGGATCGGTCACAGCGACCCCCGTCCGTTTTGTTCCGTAATCAATGGCCAGTATCCTGCTCAAATCATCCCGAAATTAGGATGTGGGCGAGAAATCAAGGCTGGCCATCCGCACATAGCTGTCATAACGCCATTTGGCATTGGTCTGAGCAGCTTTAAACAATACGGCCGCTTCCTCCGGGAATGATTTCTGCAAAGAGGTATAGCGAACTTCAGAATTCAGGAACGACTGGAAATGATCCCATTGAGGATCCTTTGAATCCAGCACGAAGGGATTCTTTCCTTCTTCTTCCAATTGAGGATTGAAGCGGTAGAGGTGCCAGTAGCCACTCTCCACAGCCTGTTTTGCCTGGTTCTGGGATTTACCCATTCCTGCACGCAGTCCGTGGTTGATACATGGCGAGTAGGCAATGATCAGGGATGGACCGGGATAAGCCTCAGCTTCCCTGATGGCTTTCAGGTACTGGGACTGGCTTGCGCCCATGGATACCTGGGCTACGTAAACGTAACCGTAGGTCATGGCCATCATGCCCAGGTCCTTCTTTCGGATCTTCTTTCCCGATGCTGCAAACTTGGCCACAGCACCCACCGGGGTCGCTTTGGATGCCTGTCCCCCGGTATTGGAATAAACCTCGGTGTCCATGACAAGGATGTTCACATCTTCACCTGAAGCGATCACATGGTCCAGTCCGCCAAATCCGATGTCATAAGCCCAGCCGTCCCCACCAAAGATCCAAACCGACTTCTTAACCAGGTACTGCTTAAGGGCTTTGATCTCCCCGGCAATGGCATGCGGCTCACTTTCAAGGGTGGCCAGCAGTTTTGCGGATGCCGTCTTGGACGCCTCCAGGTTATTCATGGAGTCGATCCATGCAGTGAAGGCCTCTTTGGTAGCCGGCTTCACATCATTGAGGACAGCAGTCATCTTATTGCGGATGCGGCTGCGGTTTTTATTAACACCGGTGGCAAGACCAAAACCATACTCTGCATTGTCTTCAAACAGTGAATTGGCCCATGCGGGACCCTGTCCTTCCGGGTTTACGCAATAAGGAGTGGATGGAGCCGAACCTCCGTAGATGGAGGAGCAGCCTGTGGCATTGGCCACAATCATCTGGTCTCCGTAAAGCTGGGTAATCAGCTTGATATAGGGTGTTTCTCCACAACCGGCACATGCTCCGGAAAACTCGAAGAGCGGCTGGGAAAACTGGCTGTTTTTCACACTCTGTTTCTTATCAACCAGTGTATCCTTGTAAGAGATTTTTTTGATCAGGTGATCCCACCTTGAAATTTCAGCTTCCTGGGTAGCCAGCGGTTTCATCTCAAGCGCCTTGATCTTGGAAGGACAAACATCGGCGCAGTTTCCGCAACCGGTACAGTCCAGAACCGAAACCTGGATTTTAAACTGAAGCCCTTCGAATGACTTCCCGTTGGCCTTTACGGTTACAGTTCCCCCGGGCAGCGCTTTTGCCTCCTTCTCGTCGATCAGGAAAGGACGGATGGCTGCATGGGGACATACATAGGCACACTGGTTACACTGGATACAGTTTTCGGGGATCCATTCGGGTACATCCACTGCGATCCCGCGCTTTTCATACTGGGATGTTCCAGCGGGGAAAGTCCCGTCTTCACGCCCCAAAAATGCACTCACGGGTAGATCGTCACCGGCCAGGTTATTAATCGGCTGCACCACATTCTTCACAAATGCCGGAACATGATTGCTGCCTGCTTTTTCATCCTCCGGACTAAGCTTGCTCCAGGCTGGATCAACCTCAATTTTGGTAACGCTCCCACCCTTTTCAACCGCGGCAAAGTTCATTTTCACCACCTCTTCACCCTTGCGTCCGAAACTCTTGATGATGAATTTACGCATCTCCTCAACTGCCTGTTCGTAAGGAATGATGTTGGCAATCTTAAAGAAAGCCGACTGCATAATGGTGTTGGTCCGGTTGCCAAGACCCATATCCTGTGCCAGTTGGGTGGCATTGATGATATAAAAATTGATCTTGAGATCGGCCATCTGTTTCTTCACATGGTTAGGAAGATGCTGAACGGTCTCCTCCTCACTCCAGATGGAGTTAAGAAGGAAAGTACCACCTTCCTTAATACCCCTCAGCATATCGTACTTCTCCAGGTAGGAAGGTACATGACACGCCACAAAATCAGGTTTAACCACCAGGTATGGAGAGCGGATGGGCTTATCACCAAACCGCAGGTGCGAAGTGGTGATGCCGCCCGACTTCTTTGAGTCATAGGCAAAATAGGCCTGACAGTATTTGTCGGTCGATTCACCGATAATCATGATGGAGTTCTTATTTGCACCTACAGTGCCGTCGGAACCCAGACCGTAGAACTTACCCTCAAAGGTTCCTGCATCGCCCAGGGAGATTTCAGGCAGCAGGGGAAGGGATGTAAAGGTTACGTCATCCACAATGCCCACTGTAAATCGATTCTTGGGTTCAGCCATCTTCAGATTATTGAAGACCGAGATCATCATTGCCGGGGTTGTATCCTTGGAGGAGAGTCCGTAACGGCCACCGATGATCAGGGGAGCACTCTTTTTCCCGTAGAAGAGTTCTTTGATATCGAGATAGAGCGGCTCTCCGTTGGCTCCTGGCTCCTTTGTGCGGTCGAGTACGGAAATTCGCTTCACCGATTGGGGAAGCACATCCATGAAATATTTTGCAGAGAAGGGCCTGTAGAGGTGCACCGTAAGAAGCCCAACCTTTTCACCCTTTGCAGTCAGGTGGTCAACTACCTCTTTCAGGGTTTCGGTAACAGAACCCATTGCAATGACAATGTTTTCTGCATCGGCGGCACCATAATAGGTAAATGGTTTGTATTCACGGCCTGTAAGTTTGCTGATCTCCTTCATGCAGGCAGCAACCTCATCAGGTATCACTTCATAGTACTTGTTCGCAGCTTCACGTGTCTGGAAATAAATATCGGGGTTCTGAGCCAGACCGCGGGTTACAGGATGTTCAGGATTCAGAGCATTGTTCCTGAAAGCCTTAAGAGCTTCCATATCCAGCAACCTGGCCAGTTCATCCTGGCTGGGTGCTTCCACCTTCTGGATCTCATGGGAAGTGCGGAACCCGTCAAAAAAGTGCAGGAATGGAATCCTCGTTTTGATGGCAGTCAGGTGGGCAACAGCCGCGAGGTCCATTACTTCCTGAACACTTCCTGTAGCAAGCATGGCAAATCCGGTCTGACGTGTGGCCATTACATCGCTGTGGTCTCCAAAGATGGAGAGGGCCTGCGCAGCCAGACTTCGGGCAGAGACGTGGAATACACCCGGGAGTAGCTCCCCTGAAATTTTATACATATTCGGGATCATCAGTAATAACCCCTGGGAAGCTGTAAATGTGGATGTTAACGCACCGCTCTGCAATGAACCATGCATGGCGCCTGCAGCACCTGCTTCAGATTGCATTTCAACTACCTTAACGGTCTCTCCAAAAATATTCTTTCTGCCGTTGGCCGACCATTCATCCACATGCTCAGCCATGTTGGAAGAGGGTGTAATGGGATAGATGGCAGCCACCTCACTGAACATGTAAGCAATATGCGCTGCGGCATAATTACCATCACAAGTCATGAAATTCTTCTTATTAGCCATGATATTTTACTTAAGTATTTGAATTACAATTAGTTAACTATTTGAACTTTCATCACCCAAAATTAGCAATTTAGAATAAAAAGTCCCACTGTGTCAGGAATTTAAATTCATTACAAATAATCCCCTGTGAAATTTTGAAGAATCAAAAAAGTGACGGTGCAGGCCGTCACTTTTCTTTAGTCTCATGATAAGGTTTAATCACTATTCATGGAGATCAGGAATTCCTCATTTGTGCCCGTCTTACTGATGCGGTCACGAAGGAATTGCATGGCTTCCACCGAATTCATGTCGGAGAGGTAATTTCTGAGAATCCATATCTTATCCAGCATGGGTTTGTCAAGCAGCAGGTCTTCGCGCCTTGTACTGGATGGATTGACATCCACCGAGGGGTAAATCCGCTTGTTAGAGAGTTTCCTGTCCAGCTGCAACTCCATGTTACCGGTACCTTTGAACTCTTCAAAAATCACTTCATCCATTTTTGATCCGGTCTCGGTCAGAGCGGTGGCCAGAATGGTAAGAGAACCCCCGTCCTCTATGTTCCTGGCTGCACCAAAGAATCGTTTCGGCTTGTGAAGCGCATTGGCATCCACCCCGCCCGACAGCACCTTACCCGAGGCCGGGGATATGGTGTTATAAGCCCTTGCCAACCTGGTAATGGAGTCCAGCAGGATCACTACGTCATGACCGCACTCCACCATCCTCTTGGCTTTTTCCAACACAATATTGGCAATCCTCACGTGCCTTTCGGCAGGCTCATCAAAAGTGGATGAGATCACTTCGGCATTTACGTTCCTGGCCATATCTGTAACCTCCTCGGGGCGTTCATCAATCAGCAATACAATCATGTATACTTCAGGATGGTTGGCGGCAATGGCATTGGCTATATCCTTCAGGAGAACGGTTTTACCCGTCTTGGGCTGTGCGACAATCAGTCCGCGTTGCCCCTTCCCGATAGGAGCAAACATATCCACCACCCTCACAGAAAGGTTATGTTGTCCGTTCCCCACCAGGGTAAACTTCTCTTCAGGAAAGAGGGGAGTCAGGTAATCAAAGGGAACCCGGTCGCGAATAAAATCGGGACTGCGGCCATTGATCGACTCCACCTTAATCAGCGGGAAGTACTTTTCTCCCTCTTTTGGAGGACGAATCGTTCCTGTGACATTGTCCCCGGTCTTAAGACCAAAAAGTTTGATCTGACTTTGAGAGACATATATATCATCCGGAGAATTCAGATAGTTGTAGTCGGAAGATCTCAGGAAACCATAACCGTCGGGCATGATCTCCAGCACCCCTGAATTGGTGATAATTCCTTCGAAATCATACTTATCCACCTCCCTGCGCTCCTGCGGTTTCTTTTGAACACGGCTATCGCGGTTGTCACGCTGCTCACCCCTGTCACCCCTGTCCTGATATTCAACACGCTCCTGGCTTTCAACGCGCTCCAGACGCTCTCCGTTCTCCTGAAATTCAATACGTTCCTGACGTTCAACACGGTCCTGACGGTCGCCTCTCTCCTGACGGTCACCCCTTTCCTGACGGTCACCCCTCTCCTGACGATCGCCCCTCTCCTGACGGTCACCCCTTTCCTGACGATCGCCCCTCTCCTGACGGTCGCCCCTTTCCTGACGGTCGCCCCTTTCCTGACGATCCCCTCGTTCAGGATAGTTCCCGCGAACGCCCTTGTTATAAGGCTGACGCTGAGCGTTATCGCCACCCTTTCTTGACGTATCGTTTCTTTGCCGGCGATCACCCTGAGGCTGTGTCCTGATCTCCTGCCCGGCTACCGGTTCAGGGGCTGGCTTGTTTTCTGCCACCTTCTCACCTGCATCAGGCTTCACCTCTTTTACAGACTTTCTATCCTTCTTTGGCCTCCCCGGCTTTTTCTTCTGTGATGACTGGGATAAGGTTGCAGGTTCAGGAGCAGATTCCTTGATTTCACTCTCCTGAACGGGAGCCACTTTTTTAGTGGTTTTGCTTTCAGAAACAATAATGGCTTGTGCATCCAGGATCTTATAGATCAGATCCTGCTTTTTAAAGGCCTCTACCCTTTTGACTTTTAATTCTTTGGCAAGATCTCTCAATTCAGAGAGAAGTTTTTGATTCAATTCAAGAATATCGTACATAAATATGTGGAAATTATAAAGTAATCCAGTAAAAAAATTGGTAATTCAAGTCGTTTTGAAAAAAACAGAATGGAACAAATGTTCGTTAGAATGGAATTATTGTGCAATATTAAAGGAATTAAAGTGATTTACCAAAAATAAATGGGATCAAACACCCCCTGGTTTGGTATCATGAATAGTTTGTATATATTTAAGTTCGATTGATAAGTGCCTGTTTTTGAAGAAACCTTGAAACAAAAACGGCATTTTTCACGTATAACGAATCCCAAGAAGGAGAGGCATGAGACAGCTCAAGATCATAAAGCAGGTCACCAACCGGGAAACACCCTCTCTTGATAAGTATTTGCATGAAATAGGCAAAGTGGAACTGATCAATGCCGAGGAGGAGGTTGATCTTGCCAGGCGGATCCGAAAAGGGGATGCAGTGGCCATGGAGAAACTGATCAAAGCAAACCTTCGTTTCGTGGTTTCGGTATCCAAACAATACCAGAACCAGGGGCTGAGTCTCCCCGATCTTATCAATGAAGGAAATCTCGGGCTGATAAAAGCCGCTCAGCGTTTTGATGAAACCCGGGGATTCAAATTTATTAGTTACGCGGTCTGGTGGATCCGCCAATCGATCCTTCAGGCCCTTGCCGAACAGGCCCGTATCGTCCGCCTTCCGCTTAACAAAATCGGTTCTATTAATAAAATCAATAAGACATTCGCTGAGCTGGAACAAAAATTTGAGCGGGAACCTACAATCCTCGAAATAGCTCAAACCCTCGAACTGGCTCCCGAAGATGTTAAAGATGCCATTCGTAGCTCCGGCAGGCATGTCTCCCTGGATGCCCCCTTGCAGGATGGTGAGGAGGGCAACATGTATGATGTGTTGCTCAATAGTGAAACGCCCTCCCCGGACCGCGGATTGCTCAATGACTCTCTTCGCAAAGAGATTGAACGGGCACTGAGTACCCTCACCTACCGGGAAGCAAGCATCATCAGGCTATACTTCGGCCTCAATGGAAAGCACCCACATACCCTGGAGGAGATTGGAGAGGAGTTTAACCTGACCCGTGAAAGGGTCAGGCAGATTAAAGAAAAGGCAATCAAAAGGCTCAAGCACACTACGCGCAGTAAAATCCTGAAGAGTTACCTGGGTTAATCCTTTTGGATGATATCCCCGGCACTGGATTTTGACGACCGGACTACCCTGGCATCACCCATATGGTAAATACTTCCTGCGCTGGAAGCCGACATCGAAATTTCATCAGTGGCATGAACCCTGGCATCGCCTGCACTGGACACATCCACTTTCACAATGCCAGCCACCAGGTCAAATGCATGCAGGTTGCCTGCACTGCTCAATGATACATTAAAAACATCGGCCTTCCCGGCCAGTCGGGCATCCCCGCTGGAACTGATCCCCAGGTCAATCTGCCGGGCTTCCACCTCCAGGGTAAGATCTCCTGCACTGCTGATTCCCAGTTCAAGGTCCTCACAATGAAAAAGGGTTTGTCCCTCGCAATCACCGGCACTGCTAATCTTCAATGAGGAGAGTTCAGGTAGTGTCACATAAACCTTCTTGGATTTGGCATTCCGTATATTTACCCGGTCGGTGCCTACTTCAAGCATTCTGCCGCTTAACCGGGTTTCGATCACCTCAAGCAGATTCTCATCGGCCTCCACCCTCACTTCAAAATCGTCGCCTTCGCTTAGGAATACATCAATTCCGGAGCTGATCAGCACACCGGTAAACCCTGAAATATCACGGGTTTCCTCTACAACATTACCGTTTCCGGAGACCCAGTCTCCCCAATCGCCCATGATGCAGGAAGTGCTTCCAAAAACCAGGATTACAAATAATAATAAGGTTGCTTTTTTCATTGACTCTGTACTTTTAAAGTTAGTATTTGACCGGACTTACTCTGAATAGACGTTTGAAAAAATAAAATGTTACTCCACCTCAAGCACAAGACCTTTCAGGTACTCACCTTCAGGATGATAGAGGCTAATGGGGTGATCGGCCGGTTGGGTCAGCTGCTGTAAAATCCGCACGTTTCGCCCGGCATTGGCTGCGGCCACAAAGACCGATTTTCGAAAGTTCTCTTTACTCACTGCCTGTGAGCAGCTAAAAGTGAACAGGATACCACCCGGGGCAATCACTTCAAATGCCCTTTGATTGAGACGTTTATATCCCTGCAGAGCATTACTCAACACATTCTGATGCTTGGCAAAAGCGGGCGGATCAAGGATAATCAGGTCGTATTGATCCTGGATCTCCCTGAAATAGGCGAATGCATCGATGGCATATGCTTCGTGCTTGGTACTGCCCGGGAAATTCATCTCCACGTTTTCACGCGCAAGATCGATGGCCTTCACCGAACTATCTACCGTATGAACAAATTCCGCTCCTCCGCCCAGTGCATAGACACTGAATCCACCCGTATAACCAAACATATTCAATACCTTTCTACCCTCCGACCAGTTGCCCAGCATCCTGCGATTCTCCCGCTGATCGATGAAGAATCCGGTCTTCTGACCATCCGTCCAGTTTACCCTGAAGCGGAATCCGTTCTCCATCACTTCACCCTCTGCTGCCTCACCAAAAAGAAAACCCGACCGTTCTTCTATGCCCGGCTTTTCGGGCAGGGTGGAGTGACTCTTATTATAAATGGTTTGTATCCGGGGACCGGCCACTTTTAGAAGTGAGGTTTGGATGGCTTCAAGGCTTTTATACATTCCAATGGAGTGCATCTGTACCACCACGACCCCAGCATAATAATCTACGATCAATCCAGGCAGTCCGTCACCTTCGGCATTAACCCACCTGAAAACATTGGTTTGCCGGTTCTCAACCACCCCCAGTCTTTCCCTTAGCTTCCATGCCCTCAGAATCCGGTCATCCCAGAACTCCTGGTTAACCTCCACCTGACTGAAACTGAGTACCCTTACTGCTATGGAACCCTGCTGATAATGGCCCAGGGCCAGGAACTCCTCCTTGTTGTCGTATATATCCACAACCTCACCTTCCCTGGCGGGTCCGTATATCTTTTTAATGGCTCCGGAAAAGACCCAGGGATGAAACCGCCTTAGTGATTGATCCTTTCCGGAACTTAAAACCATTTTTGTGCGATCACTCATGCTATTTATACAAGGCGTTTCTCAGTTCATTATAAATCTTCAGACAGATCCAGGCATCGGTGGCGGCATACCTGAGTTGTGCTTCAGTAAGGGTATCGGCATCCCAGTTGGAGACCTGTTGTGATTTGGAAATACGGTGACCCAGGACTATGGAGCTCAGCTTCTTCAACCCTTTCTCCCATATATGAAAGGCCTCCACGTAATGCTGAAGATCCAGGAATCCCCCGGGCTCAAACTGAAAATCGGATCGAATCCTTCGGAGGTCATCGCTCAGACCCGACCCCACCTTAATCACCTCATGGTCCGAGAGCAGGTTCAGAAGTCCTGCAGGGTACCCCAGCCGGCTCACCCTTACCAGCCATGCATGATCGGGTGCGGATAGCTGGATCAGAGAGGTGGGATAGAAATTCCCCTTCTTAAAGGATGGCCTGGTCTCGGTATCAAATCCCAGGATGCTGTGGCTTGAAATGGCTTCAATCTCCTCCAGAAATTCATCCTCCGTCTCTATCACCGTGATGGGACCTTCGTACTGGATCAGTTCAAGTGCTGCCACCTCCTCTTTGGTAATCTCGCTCTGAAATAATTTCATTCTGCTGTGGGATCAACACCTGCAACATAAAGATCATGCAGCGAGGAGAGAGAACGAAGCAACTTTTTACCCCAGTGTTCCATAAACCTCACCTTCACCTCCCAAACCGAATCGTTCATAATCTCCTCCAGTCCGCGGCTATAGAGAGAGGTGAAGTCCCTGAGTTCCTGGTAAACATCAGCCAGATCTTCGGAAATGGTGTGGGTAACGAGGTCAGACCGGTCAAATTCATCATCCTCGGCAGGTCGGAGGATTTCGTTGTGTGATCCCAGAAGAACTCCGATACGCTGAAAAACTTCAACCCACTCCTGTTCGGAAACGAAAGGTTCCGGTCCCGATTCGGTAACAGGCTCAGTATCTCCCACCCTTAAAACGGCAGAGTATACCTCCGACAGATGCCTTAGTGCCTCAGCAATAAATGCCTTGCCATCTTTGTCCCTTAACTCCTCAAGGAAGAGGGCCGTTTCGTTGGCAGCCCTGACAAATGTGACCACCTCTTCCGAATAGACATATGAATGAAATTTTTCCTGATCCTCGTGCATGGGACAAAGATAAACAAAAGCCATCAAATGTCCGGCAGACTATTTCAACCCGATCTTCATATCCTTACGGCGGATGGCTACCCCCGAATCAATCAGGTATTCCACCAGGGAGATAATTTTACCTGGTTCGGCTTCCAACGCTTCTACAATGGTATCAAGCTCCCTGAAACCTTCAGCCAAAAACTTAATAATTTCCTCTTGCAACTCCTTAAATTCGGGAGTTCCGGGCCTGATCTCCTTTTTCTCAACACAAACATCACACCGACCGCATCTGGGCGTATGAAACTGGCCAAAATAACCAAGAAGAAACTGGTTCCTGCACAGGGATTCGGAAGAGGCGTAACGAATCATCTCCCTGAGCCTTTTTTCATAGCGCTCTTTTCGAAACCTGTAACGATCGGGGGAGATCAACAGGTTGCGATCATCCAGTCGTTCTTCCAGATAGGTTATCACAGGGATGTTTTTACGGGGAATATAGTGAATGATCTGCTGCGATGCCAGTGATTTCAGAAATTCGTAAACCTTCTGGGGAGGCAGTCCGGAGCGCCTGGCCAGGAATGCCTCATCGATCCTGACATAACCAGAAAACAGGCCGCTATATGAACGAAGCAGCAGTTTCAGAAAGGCATCGAATTCTGCATTTTTCACCTGAAACCCGTACAGGTTATCCCGCCCGGTACGAAACATAATCCTGGATGGATTATGAAAGGCATCGGTCAGGGCAATGTAACCCTCCCTGGCCAGTATGGTAAGCGAACTGTTTGCCACCATGGAGTTAAGCCTGGATTGATGAAGGAAATCACCGAATTCAAAATCATATTGCTGCCCTTTTCCGCTGCCCAAAGGAACCTGAAGAAAATTTCCCAGAGCTGCATAGACCTGCCTGATTTTCGGAATCCCTGGAAAGTTTACCTCAATGCGCCGTTCGGCCAATCTGGTGTCGGCTTTACCAAAAAGGAGGATGGACCACGATTTTTGTCCGTCGCGACCGGCCCTTCCCGCCTCCTGAAAGTAGGCCTCGGGATTATCAGGAAAATCCACATGCATTACAAACCGTACGTCGGACTTGTCAATCCCCATGCCAAATGCGTTGGTTGCCACCATCACCCTGAAGTGGTCCGTGATCCACTCCTGTTGCTGGTGGTCTCGCTCCTCCTGCTTCATCCCTGCATGGTAAAAACCTGACGAGATGCCATTTTCCTTTAACAGCAGGGAGATCTCCCTGCACTTCATACGGTTTCTTGTATAGATTATCCCACTCCCGGCAATACTCCCGGCAATCCGGACAAGCTCCCGGTATTTATTTTCTGTCCGTCTGACCACATAGGCAAGGTTGGCCCGGTCGAAGCTTTTGGAAAGCAGGTTTTTCTTTCGAAAGCCCAGCTGCTCCTGGATGTCGGAGCATACCTCCGGGGTAGCTGTGGCAGTCAGGGCCAGGATGGGCACTCCTTCCAGAACCTCACGGATCGACCTGATTTCCAGATAGGAGGGCCTGAAATCATATCCCCACTGCGAAATGCAATGCGCCTCATCCACTGCAATCAGGTTCACATGCATGTCCCGGATCCGGGCCCGGAAGAGGTCGGTGCCCAATCGTTCGGGAGAGACATAGAGGAATTTGAAATCCCCGTAGATGCAATTATCCAGAGTGATTGATATTTCATCCCGGGTCATTCCGGAATGAATGGCCGCTGCTTTGATCCTCCTTTTCAGCAACTGATCTACCTGGTCCTTCATCAGGGCAATCAGCGGGGTTACCACGATGCAGATTCCTTCCATGGCAAGAGAGGGTACCTGGAAAGTAATGGATTTGCCTCCGCCTGTGGGCATCAGTGCCAGGGTATCATTTCCCTCCATAACCGAGGATATGATCTCCTGTTGAAGGGGGCGAAATTCCGAATACCCCCAAAAACAGGTTAAAATCCCCCGAATTTGTTCCAAATCAGCTAAGCTTTTTTTTTGTAATTTTGCCACATTTAAATTTAACCAAATTCCAATACAATGTCTTTCGTCCAGGATAAAATAGCATTTGAAGGGATTACCTTCGACGACGTACTGTTAATACCGGCCCATTCAGAGGTTCTTCCCAGGGAAGTGGACATCCGTTCTCCCTTCTCCAGGAATATAATGCTGAATACTCCAGTTGTTTCGGCAGCAATGGATACGGTTACTGAAGAGAACCTTGCCATCACCATTGCACGGGAAGGGGGTATCGGGGTGATCCATAAGAACATGCCGCTGCACGAACAGGCCGGTCAGGTCAAAAGGGTCAAAAGAGCTGAAAGTGTTATGATCCATGAGCCCATTACCATCCAAAAGGAGGGAACCGTCCGCGATGCACTGAACCTTATGAAAGAGTATAAAATCGGGGGCATTCCTGTGGTGGATCAGAATAATGTCCTTATTGGGATTGTCACAAACCGGGACCTGAGGTTCCAACAGAACATGGACCGGGCCATTGCCGAGGTGATGACCGGTGGAAACATTATCACTACCACCCGGAAAACCGACCTGGCGGAAGCAGCGAAAATTCTGCAAAGACATAAAATTGAGAAACTCCCGGTGGTTGATAATGATCATAAACTGATCGGTCTGATTACCTATAAGGATATTACCAAATCGAAAGACAGACCCAACTCATGCAAGGATACCAATGGCAGGCTTCGTGTTGCCGCTGCTGTAGGTGTCACACCCGATATCATTGAACGGGTCTCAATCCTGGTGGAAGCAGGTGTGGATGCAGTGGTGATCGATACGGCACATGGGCATACCAGTGGAGTTATTCAGAGTCTGAAAATGGTAAAGGCAAAGTTCCCTGGTCTGGACGTGGTGGTCGGAAACGTAGGAACCGGAGAAGCAGCAATAGCCCTGGTAGAAGCAGGTGCCGATGCAGTAAAGGTTGGAATCGGTCCAGGGTCCATCTGCACCACACGGGTCATTGCCGGGGTTGGAGTGCCGCAGCTGACTGCCATATACGATGTGGCCAAAGCCATTAAAGGCAGCGGGGTACCGGTTATCGCAGACGGGGGAATCCGTTACTCGGGTGATATCGTAAAGGCACTTGCAGCAGGTGCACATTCAATTATGGCCGGCTCGCTGTTTGCAGGAGTAGAAGAATCACCAGGGGAGACCATTATTTACAACGGAAGAAAGTACAAGTCATACAGGGGGATGGGATCTCTGGAGGCCATGCAGCACGGTTCCAAGGACCGCTATTTCCAGGACATGGAAGACGATATCAGAAAACTGGTTCCCGAAGGTATAGCCGCAAGGGTACCCTTCAAGGGAAGTCTGACCGAGGTGATCTACCAGATGATGGGCGGATTGCGCGCCGGTATGGGTTACTGCGGTGCAGCCAATATAACTGCCCTGCAGAATGCAAGGTTTACAAGGATCACCAACGCAGGGATACAGGAGAGCCATCCCCATGATGTAACCATCACAAGAGAGGCTCCCAATTACAGCAGATAATATATCATAGCACCTATCGTTTTAATTAAAACCTATTTGTAAAAATGAAAAAAAGTTTAATCTCCATGCTCCTGGCAATTGTCACAATGCTTGGACTATACAGTCAGGAATCGAAGGTATTATTGACCATTGCAGATGAGGAGGTCACATTATCAGAATTTGAGCGGATTTACAGGAAAAACAATAACGAGACTTCATTGAACAAACAGACTCCCGGGGAGTACCTGGACCTGTTCATCAACTTCAAACTAAAAGTAATTGAGGCTGAGTCTCTTGGAATGGACACCACAACCAAATTCATCACTGAACTGGAGGGTTACAGGGAGCAACTGGCAAAACCCTATCTGATTGACGAAGAGACCCGTGAACAATTGATTGCAGAGGCCTATGAAAGGTCCAAAACTGATATTAATGCAAGTCATATCCTGATCAAAATGCCAAACAACCCTACGCCCGAGGATACACTGGCTGCCTATGAAAAGATCCTGGAGATCAGGAACAGGATCATTCGGGGAGAAGATTTTGAAAAAGTGGCCAGGGCCACCTCTGAAGATGCCTCAGCGGGCAACAATGGGGGTAACCTGGGATACTTCACCATATTCTCGATGATTTACAGTTTCGAAAGCGTGGCCTACAATACTCCGGTAGGTCAGATCAGCATGCCCTTCAGAAGCAGCTACGGATATCATATTCTGAAGGTGAATGACAGAAGGCCCGCCCGGGGCCATATCAAGGTTGCCCATATTTTTATTCGTACTCCTGCCGAGATGAGTGAGGAGCAGAAGGAGGAGGCATTTACCAAGGCCCAGATGATTTATGACAGCATAGATATGGGTAAGGATTTTGCCCAAATGGCAACCCTTTACTCGGAGGATCCCTCCTCAGCCAAAAACGGAGGAGAGATACCCTGGTTTGGCACGGGCCGGATGATTCCTGAATTTGAAGATGCATGTTATGCCATTGAGAATAAAGGCGATTATACAAAACCTTTTAAGTCATTTTATGGATGGCACATTGTGAAACTGATCGACAAAAAGGAGATTGGCACCTTTGAAGAGATGTTGCCCGACCTACAGGAGAAGGCCAACCGGGGCGACCGTATGCAATATCAGACGGATCGCTATATTGAAAAACTGAAATCTGAAAACGGATATACGGATTACAACCAGGGGATCAAAAAGGTTTATGCTGCTGCAGACTCCTCACTCCTTTTGGGAAAATGGGATGGAGGGAACCTTGAAAAGGACCGGGCACCTATTACAAAAATTGGGGAGCGGACTTTAACCACAGGAGATTTTGTGGCCTACATCCTGAAAAAACAGCTCAAGGGAAAATCACGACATATCCAAACTTATATTGATGATCTGTATGCCCAGTTTACCCGAGAGGAAGTGATCAGCTATGAAGAATCAATCCTTCCCGTAAAGTATCCCGAGTTCAGGTATATATATGAGGAGTACCATGACGGGATCCTTCTGTTTGACATCATGGATCAGAAGGTATGGTCGAAAGCCGTCACAGACACGGTTGGACTAAGCGCTTTTTATGAAAGTCACAAAAAAGACTATATGTGGGGACAGCGCTATGAAGCGATGGTTGTGACCTGCAGTGAGGATGCTGATTTGGACGGTCTCAGGAAAAAATATAAAAAAATCAGCAGGGGAAAGTTAGACCAGGCTGAACTGAATGAGGTTTATTGTGCCGGCGATACAATACCTTGCGTAACCATCGAAAAGGTCCTTGAGGAAGCGGGCAATAACGAACTGGTGGATGCCATGAACGGTGAACCGGGTTTGGGACCTGTGGTTGCCAGCAACGGATCTCAGGCTTTCGTTATCCTGAAAAAAATCAGAGCTCCCGAACCCAAACTTCTGGATGAAGCCAGGGGACAGATCACATCCGACTACCAGAATTACCTGGAAAAGGTGTGGATCGAAGAGCTGAAAGCAAAATATCCCGTGGAAGTAGACCGGTCACTCCTTTCGGAGATTACACGCTGATGATGAGCAGAACCCTGCTATACATGTCCCTGGTTTTAATGGCCACAACCGGTTGTTCCCTGATCAGCCGCAGTAGCAATGAGGAGCCTGTTGCAAGGGTTTTTGATATCTATCTTTATCCTTCCGATCTGGATGCTGTCATTCCGGATGGCACCTCCGGAAAGGACAGTCTGATCCTGGCCAAACGATACATCAACACCTGGGTGAGAGACCAGTTAATGTTGAGCCGTGCAGAACAGGCACTTACCGTGGAACAAAAGGATTTTGAAAACCAGATAGCCGAATACCATCGCTCATTACTTATCTTCTCATACAGGCAAAAACTGCTGCAGCAGAAGCTCGACACCGTGGTTACCCTGGAGGAAATCCAATCGTATTACGAGGAAAACAGCAGCAATTTTATCCTTGGACAGGATGTAATCAAGGGAACTTTCATTAAGGTGCCCCTTTCAGCGCCCAGGATCGACCAGTTGAGAAGCTGGTCCTATTCAAACCGGGAGGATGACCTGGACCACATTGAAAAATACTGTATTACCTACGCAAAGAAATACAGTAACTTTAATGACACATGGATCTATTTTTCAACCATCAAACCGCAGTTGCCCATGACCATCTCCGATCCCTCCAGGTACCTGAAATACAATAAGAACGTTGAAACCACCGATTCGATGTTCAGGTATCTCTTACATGTGAGTGATCACCTGCCCGAGGGAGAGATGACCCCATTGGAGATTGTATCGGATAATATAACAAGCATTATCCTGAATAAAAGGAAGATTGAGTTCTTCCGCGACCTGGAACAGAGGGTCTATGATGATGGTGTTGCCAGGAATCAGTTCGAAATTTATCAATAAGAACCTCATGAAGCGAATTACATATATATTAACCGGAATCATTTTCTCCCTCACAGTGGCAGCACAACCGGTCATCATCGACCGGGTGGTTGCCGTTGTTGGGGATTTTAATATTCTTCAGTCGGATATCGAACAGACCTACCTTCAAATGAGGATGCCTGGCGGGTACATCCCGCCCAACGCCAGGTGTGAAATTTTCAATCAGCTTATCGAACAGAAATTATTGATGGCACAGGCTAAGATCGACAGTGTAGAGGTGGGACCCGAACAGGTTGAGCTGCAAATGGAATCAAGGCTCGACTACTTCATCTCCCAATTCGGGGATGAGGCGGAGATGGAATCCTATTTCGAAAAATCGATTTATGACATCAAGGACGACCTACGGGAAGCCATCAAGGAACAGATGATTACCCAGGAGGTTCAATCCTCGATTATTGAAGGAATTTCGCCAACCCCATCCGATGTAAAAAGTTTCTACAGATCCCTGAACCCGGATAGTATCCCCTATATCAACACACAGGTGGAACTTGCACAGATTGTCGCTTACCCCTCCTACAGCGAGGAGGCGATCTTCCTGGTGAAGGAACGGTTGCTTGAACTGCGAAAGCGTGTCATGGAGGGTGAAGATTTTGGTACCCTGGCTATTCTCTACTCGGAGGATCCAGCTGCCTCCAGGCGGGGAGAACTTGGCTTTATGATGCGTAGTGAACTGGACAAAGCCTATGCCACGGAGGCATGGTCACTAAAACCCGGACAGGTATCCAAGATTGTGGAGAGCTCATTCGGATACCATATTATCCAGATGGTCGAGCGCCGGGGCGACAGGGCCAATACAAGGCATATCCTGATGAAGCCCAAGGCTGATGCCAACGCCAAACAGAAAGCAATCTATAAACTGGACAGCCTGGCAACTGCGATCAGGACAGACTCCATCACTTTCAGCATGGCTGCAAAACGTTATTCAGAGGACGAAAAGACCAATATTAACGGGGGATTGATCGTAAATCCCCGGACCCAGGCTGCAACTTTCGAATTGGACCAGCTCCCCACGAAAGACTACTACATGATCAGGAACATGCAGGTGGGAGATATGACTGATCCTTACGAATCGGTTGACCATAACCAGAAGATCTGTTATAAAATTCTCCTGCTCAAAAACCGGACTGAACCGCACATTGCCAACCTTAAACAGGACTACCTGCTTTTGCAGAACAAGGCCCTTGAGAAAAAAAATTTAGAGGTGCTGGATGAGTGGTTCAGGGAAATGAAAGGAAAAACTTATATCAGGGTCGACAACTCTTTTAAGAACTGCGCCCATTTTGGTGAACAGACCAGTCAGAGATGATCGGAAACCGGCATAGGCGTGTTTCACTGTCATGCATGCTGATCATCTTCACGCTGCCGCTTTCCCCTCTTCTGCTTGCACAGAAATTAACAAGACTGGAGATCCTGAATGCCGAGCTTACCGCCTATGATATCAAACTGGGTAAAGACGCCCGAAAACTTATCGGAAACGTCCAGCTGAAACATGAGGATGTAATCATGTCATGCGACTCAGCCTATTTTTACGCCGTATCTGGTTCTGTGGATGCTTTCAGCCATGTAAAAGTGGTCCAGGGGGATACCCTTACCCTCACAGGCGACCTGGCCCACTATGACGGGGAGACCAAGGTGGCCAGGGTGTGGAACCATGTCAGGCTGGTTAACAAGGGGATCTCATTGGAAACCGACACCCTTCACTACTACCGGTCCCAGGGAATCGCAACTTACCAGGGTGGCGGGATCCTGACCCAGGAAGATAGCAGGTTAAAAAGCGGAAGAGGACGTTTCTTACTGGATACAGAAATCTTTTTCTTCATGGATAGCGTGGAAATCATTAATCCCGAATACATCATCAACACCGACAGCCTGAAGTACGATTCTCATACAGAGATCTCCTATTTCTCCGGACCCACAGAGATATTTAATGATGCCCGTTTTATCTATTGTGAAAACGGTTGGCACGATATGCAAAAGAATATTTCGTTCGTAACCGACAATGCATATTTGGAAGAGAATGGCCGCACCCTCAGCGGGGATACCCTCTATTATGAAGCCGAATCCGGTTTCGGACGGGCCCAATCGAACGTTGTTATGGTGGATACGCTTGAAAAGATGACCCTGAAAGGGAATTTCGGGCTCTACCAGAGTGAGCATGAGACCCTCATGGTAACCGACAGTGCGCTGATGATCCAGGTGGATGGTGCCGATACCATGTATTTGCACGCCGATACCCTAAGGTCGATGCAAAATCCAGACTCCGCCCGAATGGGGCGGGTACTGAAGGCTTACTACAAGGTAAAAATCTATCGCACAGATCTACAGGTGATGTGCGACTCACTGGTCTATGTTGAATCCGACAGCGCGTTTGATTTCTTTGGCGAACCGGTCCTGTGGTCGGATGAAAACCAGCTCACAGCCAGTCAGATCAGGGTGGTCATGAAGAATCAGCAATTGTACAGGATGGACCTCACGGGTGTGGCCATGGTGATCAGTCAGAAAGATTCGGTCAAATACGACCAGATGAGGGGAAAAGAGATGACCGGTTTCTTTGTAAATAACCAGCTTCAAAGGATCAATGTTACCGGTAACGGACAGACCATTTACTATGCCACGGACAAAGAGGTGATTGTCGGCGCCAACAAGACCGAATGCACCAACCTGGTCATCTATCTGAAGGATAATAAGATCTCAAAGGTTAGCTATATGACCAAACCAGATGGAACATATTATCCGCTGGAGCTGTTTCCTTCAGGAGAAGCGCTTCTGAGTGATTTTAAATGGGTGAATGATTGGAGGCCCAGGGACTACCTGGATGTATTCAGATGGAAATAATCAGTACTCATCTTCATTGAAAAAGAAATCATCCTTGCTGGGATAATCGGGCCATATATCCTCAATACTCTCGTAAATATCGCCTTCATCCTCCATCTCCTGCAGATTCTCAATCACTTCCATGGGTGCTCCGGATCGGATGGCAAAGTCAATCAACTCATCTTTAGTGGCAGGCCAGGGAGCATCTTCAAGCTTTGAGGCTAATTCAAGGGTCCAGTACATCAATCGGCAATTTTAATGAAACTTATACGCTTATTCTGAGCCGCAAAATTAAAAAAAAAAACAAATTTTACAACTTTGTTTTCCAGGGTTGCTGTTGTACGCCTTTCAGTTCCGCAATTTTTCTTGATAACACAAAAAAATAGTCGGACAACCGATTGTAGAAACGGATTACATCTTCCTGAATATTAACCTCCTGGCCCAACCTAAGGATGATCCTCTCGGTTCTCCTGCACACGGTCCTGGCGATATGGGCTTGAGAAACGGCCGGATGTCCGCCGGGAATGATAAATGAGGTAAGTTGCTCAAGGGAGGCATCCATCTCATCAATCCGCTCCTCCAGGAATAAAACCTGCTTCTCCCCTACCACGGGAAAATCCAAAGGGCTGGTATCCATGTCAGCAGCCAGAACCGATGCAGTGGCCATCTGAATGTCCAGGATGGTCAGAAGATCCTCCCTGATGATCTCATCCTCCAACAGGTCACGCAACATGGAAGTATGGGCCATCAACTCGTCCACGGTTCCATAAGCCTCGATCCGGGAATGAAATTTATCCACCCTTCGCCCGCCGATCAGGGAGGTTTTTCCCTTATCTCCGCCTTTTGTATAAATCCCTGATTTCTTTGGCACTTATGTATCCGGATTTTCGTTTATCTCGATGCTGTCAATTTCCCCGTCAAGCAAACGTATAATCCGGTGTGCATACCTGGCAATGGACTCTTCATGGGTAACCAGGATAATGGTATTCCCACGCCGATGAATGTGTCCGAACAACTTCATGATGTCTATCGATGTTTTGGAATCCAGGTTACCGGTCGGTTCATCGGCAAGGATAATGGATGGATTGTTAACCAGGGCACGGGCCACAGCCACACGCTGACGCTGTCCCCCGGACAACTCATTGGGCCGGTGGTCCATCCGGTCCGCCAGTCCCACCTCTTCCAGTGTCTTTTTAGCCTGTTCAACCCTCTCACTTTTTCCGACCCCGGCATAGATCAAAGGGAGTGTTACATTTTCGAGGGCAGTATAACGGGGAAGCAGGTTGAATGTCTGGAAGATAAACCCGATCTCTTTGTTACGGATTTCAGCCAGCCTGTTATCATCCATTTTACTTACATCGGTTCCGTTCAGAATATACGAACCACTGGTGGGCGTATCCAGGGCACCGATCAGGTTCATCAGGGTCGATTTCCCTGATCCCGAGGGACCCATGATAGCCACATACTCGTTACGCTTGATTTCAATGTCCACAGAACGCAACGCCTCCACGGTGATGGTACCGATGTAGTAATTCTTGACAATTTTATCCAGGTTGATAATCGTTTCCATATTCCAAAATGTTGTACACGAAAGTAAGGATTCTCAGGAAGAATCAGTTAAAAAAAAACTAAAACTTGATTTTTAAATCCACTTTATTCAGGTCGCTGCGCAACAGCAGTATTCCCATTTGAAAGAGGTCAATGCTTACCCTGACCTCCTGCCAGGAAATCACCTCCTTCCATGCCTCATTCATCTCCTTTGACCAGTAGATATCATCCAATATAATCAGGGACTCTTCCCCTGCCATTGCAATCAGTTTTTTCACATAGAAAACCGTCGGCTCGTAAAGGTGGTTCCCGTCCACGAAAGCCACAAACTTTCCGTTTATAAAAGGGATCACTTCCTCTATCTTATCACTTATCTCCCCCTGGTGAATCACAACCTGTCCCGGGTTACACCTGCGCAACAGCCTGGCCACAAAAGAGGCACGATCGCTGTTTCCTTCAATGGTATGCAGCGGCACCTTTGGACTCCCTGAGGCAAGGTAGAGGGAACTGATGCCCAGTCCCGTACCCAGTTCAAGGATTATTTCAGGTTCAAACCACCTTGTGATCCTGAAAAGCAGTGCCCCATATTTCTCATTCACCGACGAACGGCGTACAAATGAGCCCACCGACCTTTCTCTTGCGGAGTCCACCTGGGAGGTGGTCCCCTGATTTCCCGCCGGGATCATTGAATGATCCCCCTTCAGTTCCCGGTGGACCCGTAGAATTTCCCCCGGCACTTTATGCTTTGCACCATTGAAAAGCACCTTATTCACAAACTCAAACAGGTAGGGTGAGTGTATGCCATGACCCTTCCGGTGCCTAAGGTAAATGAGGTGTTGGATGTACTTCAGGATTCGCCAGGTCATTTGAGGGCTTTCATCTAAAATGCTAATTTTACATAAATTGCTCCACGCATGCAACAGTATTTAAAACAGGATATCAAGTTTCTGCCCGGAGTGGGGCCCAAAAGGGCAGAGTTGTTGCAGGAGGAGCTTCACATCACGACCTTCGAGGATCTGCTCACCCATTACCCCTACCGTTATGTGGACCGCAGCAAGTTCTATAAAACTTCGGAAGTCACTTCAGATATGCCGTTTATCCAGATCCGCGGCAGGATCCACGGATATGCCTCCGTGGGCAAAGGAACGGGAAAAAGACTAACGGCCGACTTCAGGGATGAATACGGCCGTATTGAACTGGTCTGGTTTAAGGGTGCCAAATGGATCCCTGAAAACCATCCGGTGGGAAAAGAGCTGGTGGTATTCGGCAAGCCAACGGTATTCAACAGGAAACTCAACCTGGTCCACCCCGAACTGGAGGACCCGGAAAAAAAGCAGGCAGTCAGTTCAAGCCTCCAGGCGGTCTACCCGACCACTGAAAAACTGAAGGATCAATACCTCACCTCCCGGGCCATCAGCAAGCTCATGGCCAACCTGATCAAGGGACTGCCCACCCGGTTTGAAGAGACATTGCCCTCATGGCTGCTCCACGCTCTTCACCTGGTGAACCTGGACACTGCCGTCCGCCAGATTCACTTTCCGGATCATCACAACCAGGTCAGGGAAGCCGAACTGAGGCTTAAATTCGAAGAGCTTTTCTACATCCAGCTTAACATCCTGCAGGGGAAGACCGATCGGAATAAAAGGTACAGGGGCAATGTATTTGAAAAGGTGGGTGAAACCTTCAATACCTTTTACCAGGTTCACCTTCCCTTTGAACTCACCGGAGCTCAGAAAAAAGTAATGAAGGAGATTCGCCGTGACATGGGTTCGGGCCGGCAGATGAACCGGCTTCTTCAGGGAGATGTGGGAAGCGGGAAAACGCTGGTAGCGCTCATGTCCATGCTCATCGCCATGGATAACGGGTTCCAGAGTTGCATCATGGCACCCACGGAGATTCTGGCACAGCAACACTTTGCCAGCATCAGCAAGTTCCTGACCGGTATGGATGTCCGCGTGGAACTGCTTACCGGTTCAGTCAAAAAGGGTGACCGGAAACCGATTCATGAGGGTTTGCTGGATGGATCACTCCACATTCTTATCGGGACCCATGCCCTGATTGAGGATGTGGTCCGGTTTAAAAACCTGGGACTGGTGGTCATCGATGAGCAACACCGTTTTGGAGTGGCACAACGTGCCAGGCTTTGGAGCAAGGCAGAAATCCTGCCCCATGTGCTGGTGATGACCGCCACGCCAATCCCGCGTACCCTGGCCATGACCCTTTACGGGGACCTGGATGTGTCGGTTATCGATGAGCTGCCCCCGGGGCGTAAGCCCATTATTACAAAGCACTCTTTTGATTCCAAAAGGCTGCAGGTGTTTGGTTTTCTGAAAAAACAGCTGGACGAGGGCAGGCAGGCTTATATTGTCTACCCCCTTATTAAAGAGTCGGAATCCATGGACTATAAGGACCTTGCCGATGGTCTTGAAAGTATCTCGCGGGCCTTCCCTCCTCCCCAATACCAGGTAAGCGTGGTCCATGGCCAGATGCGACCGGAGGAGAAAGAGGCCTCCATGAGACATTTCGTGGCAGGCCGCACCCACATCATGGTAGCCACCACGGTGATCGAGGTGGGCGTGGACATACCCAACGCCACAGTGATGATCATCGAAAGCGCTGAGCGATTCGGCCTCTCCCAGCTCCACCAGTTACGCGGTCGTGTCGGGCGTGGCAGCGAGCAGTCTTACTGCATCCTCATGTCGGGTTATAAACTGTCGGAAGAGGGCCGTAAACGACTGGATACGATGGTAGCCACCAACGATGGTTTTGAAATTGCCGAAGTCGACCTTAAACTTCGCGGACCAGGCGACATCGAAGGCACCCAGCAGAGCGGGGTCCCCTTCAACCTGAAGATCGCCCACCTGGGAAGGGACTTCCAGATTCTCCAGCTGGCCCGCGACACTGCCGAATCGATCATCAATGAGGATCCCGGACTCTCCCTTGAGAAAAACTGGCTCTTCGCCAAACACATCAAAAAAGGCAACCCGGGCAGATTGGATTGGGGGAGTATTAGCTGAATATTACTACTTTTGCCCTTTATTCCTAAAACTCATTTTTGCATGCGTAACAGATTTTTCATCCTGGCCGCCGCTTTTGTAATAACAGCAAATCTGGCAGCTCAATTCACCACCACACCCGAACAGATAAAGGAACATGTCTGGATCCTGGCCTCCGACTCGCTCCTGGGTCGGGGATTCGGCACACCCCAGGGCCTGGAAGCAGCAAAGTATATTGCCGGTCAATTCGAGAAAGCAGGGATTGAAACCCTTGACGGACAATATCTTCACCCCTTTATCTACAGGAGGGGCATCCTGAATATTGCAGGCAATAATGTGGTGGGAGTCATCAGGGGAAGCCATCCGGATCTGAAAGATGAGTATATCGTGCTGGGTGCTCATTTCGACCACCTGGGATGGAAAATCAGCGGTGGAGATACGGTCATTTACAACGGGGCTGACGACAATGCCAGCGGCTCAGCGACCATCATTGAGATTGGCAGAAACCTGGTTGAGAGAAAGGGTGAGCTGGGCAGAAGCGTGATCCTGGTGGCTTTTGATGGCGAGGAGAGCGGCCTGATTGGTTCAAAACATTTCCTGAGCGACTCCACAGTATTGCCTCAACAGGTTAAAGCAATGTTCAGCCTGGATATGGTCGGAATGGTTGAAGCTCATAAGGGTCTGGATATGAAAGGAGTAACCTTGCTGGAGGATGCCGGTTACCTGGTCGGGGAACTGGCCGAAAAATACAATCTGACGATCACCAAGTCCAACGACAAGATTGAGGAACGAACCGATACGGCTCCTTTCGGAAAATTGGGAATTCCTTCTATTGCACCAAATACGGGTACTGAATCGCCTTACCATAAGCCCGAGGACACTGCCGAGAAGCTTGATTACGATGGGATCGCGCAGGTGGCAAACTACATGAGTGAGGCCACCCTATTTCTCTCTTCTCAGGAAACACTTTCGGATATGACCATCATGGCTGAGGAAAAATCGCCTGTAAGCAAAACCAAAGTAATCCAGCCCGGGGTAAGACTGAATATGGGATCGGCCAACCACAATTATAAAGACCAGTTTTACGAGGGCAAACACATTTTTGCGACCAGTGCCGGCCTATTTGCAAAAATCAGCCTCACCCGTAATTTCAAACTGCAGCCGGAGGTATTGTATGAGACCAAAGGAAGCTTGCATACCGGTGGGGTGTTCCGTACCCACTCCCTGACTACCCCTCTGAATCTTCAGTTTCTCACCACCGAAAACGAATCCGTCCGCGTATTTTTCCAGGTGGGGGGTTACTACAGCTACCATTTCAGTGGAAATATTTCAGGTGCTCCCATCGATTTTGTAAATGACTATAACAACCAGGAGTTTGGCCTCACTTACGGAGCCGGACTGGAGATCATGAAAATGATACAGATGGGTATCTATTTTCAGAAGGGACTTTCTGATCTGAACAGATTGCCCGACAACCGGATCGTCCATGAAAATATCTATTTCCAGCTTGGATATCTGTTTTAATGATGCTGATTATTTAAATCCAGAATAAATAACCGGGATTTCTCATTTATATGATCTTCAGCAAGTGAGAATCATCCAACATCAATAATTTTGTGCCATGATCGATCACGACGGGATTATCGAACGAATTGAAGGCGGGGTGGCGCATGTCAGGATCAACAGTGTGTCGGCCTGTGCGGCCTGTCACGCCAAAGGTGCATGCGGGGCGGCCGACCAGGAGGAGAAGTTCCTGGATGTCAGGCTAAATGGCCAGAACTATCATGCCGGAGAACCTGTTAAGGTATTGGTGGCTAAGCGCCTGGGCATGAAAGCGGTGGCATTGGGATACTTTTACCCTTTCCTCCTGCTGATGTCCGTTCTGATCCTCCTGATTTTGGCCGGGACCGGAGAGATGAAGGCCGGGCTGTTTGCCCTGCTATCACTGATTCCTTACTACCTGGGCCTCTATTTGGCCCGAAAACGGATTGAATCATCTTTTACATTCAGCATACAGAAAATTTAAACGGTGAAATGAGCCAGATCATTCTTTTTACAGTTGTCACACTGGTCGCCATCGGAGGAGCTGCAGCGATCATCCTCTATTTTGTGGCGCAAAAATTCAAGGTCTTTGAAGATCCCCGGATCGACCAGGTGGAGGAGGCTCTTCCTGCTGCCAATTGCGGAGGATGTGGATTTCCGGGTTGTAGAAACTTTGCTGAGACACTGGTCAAATCGGAAAGCTGGGAGGGATTGTTCTGCCCCGTGGGCGGAAACGATACGATGGCAAAGGCAGCTTCCATCCTTGGCCGGGTGGCTATTGAACAGGCTCCCAAGGTTGCCGTGGTCAGGTGCAACGGTACACCTGAACACCGCCCGAAGCTCAATGTTTACGACGGTGCGCAGACCTGCGCCATTGTTCATAGCCTCTACATGGGTGAAAGCGGATGCCCCAATGGTTGTCTGGGATTAGGCGATTGTGTGGTTGTTTGCAATTTTGACGCCATCCACATGGACCCGGTCACCAATCTGCCCGTGGTGGTGGATGACAAATGTACAGCCTGCGGCGCATGCGTGATAGCCTGCCCCAGGAACATCATCGAACTTCGTAAAAAGAACAAAAAAGACCGAAAGATATTTGTCAGCTGCATCAACACCGAAAAAGGAGCCGTTGCCAAAAAGAATTGCAGCGTGGCTTGTATCGGGTGTTCCAAGTGTTTCAATGTTTGCCCTTACGAAGCCATCACCATGGGAAACAACCTGGCCTTTATCGATGCCGATAAATGCAAACTCTGCCGAAAGTGTGTGCCTGTGTGTCCTACTGAAGCCATTCTTGAACTGAATTTTCCTCTCCGGAAGACCGAGATCACTGAACCCACTGAAGCAGAAACAAAATAGTAACACGATGAGTCTTAAAACATTCTCAAGGGGTGGGGTTCATCCTCCGGAAAACAAGCTGTCCACCGGTAACGCCATCCAGGAAATTCCACTTCCGGAGGTGGTGGTAATCCCCGTATCCCAGCATCTGGGGGCACCCTCAAAGGTACTTGTAAACAAAGGTGATGAGGTTAAGGTAGGACAACTCATTGCACAGGCCGAAGGGTTTATCTCTACCAACATCCACTCCTCGGTCTCCGGCAAGGTACTGAAGGTAGACCTTTTCCCCGATAGTTCGGGGTACCGGAGAATGGCAATCCAGATCCAGGTGGTGGGTGATGTCTGGATAGAGGATATTGACCGGTCTGAGGACCTTGTTACCAACACGGTACTGAACCAGGAAGATATCCGGAAAAAGATGCTTGAGGCGGGTATCGTGGGACTAGGAGGAGCCACCTTCCCCTCCCACGTAAAACTGATGGTCCCAAAAGGTAAAACCGCCGAATACCTGATCATCAACGGGGTGGAGTGTGAGCCTTATCTCACCGCCGATCACATGCTGATGATGGAACACCCCGAGGAACTGGTTGCAGGCATAAGGCTGCTTATGAGAGGCCTGGGAGTTGAAAAAGCCATTCTGGGAATCGAGAACAATAAGCCCGATGCCATCCAAAAGATGAAAGAGGTCACCGCCAACACTGCCATTCGGGTTCAGGGTCTGAAGGTGAAGTATCCGCAGGGGGGTGAAAAGCAGCTGGTCCAGGCTCTTCTGAAAAGGGAGGTTCCCTCGGGCGGACTCCCCATCGATGTGGGGGTGGTTGTTTTTAATGTGGGAACGGCCTACGCCACCTATATGGCGGTGATGAAAAACCGTCCCCTGATCGAAAGGGTGGTTACAGTAACCGGGAAATCACTTGAAAAACCATCCAATTTCCTGGTGAGGATCGGAACCCCGGTCTCCCACCTGATCGAAAAGGCCGGGGGATTGCCCGAAGATACCGCCAAGGTGATCAATGGCGGCCCTATGATGGGAAAGGCGCTTTCTATCCTGGATGTCCCGATTGTGAAAGGTAGTTCCGGAATCGTAATCATAAGGCAAGGAGAAGCATTACGGAAAGAGATCAAACCCTGCATCAGGTGTTCCCGGTGTGTGGGAGTATGTCCCATGGGCCTCGAGCCATACCTGTTGATGACCCAGTCCGAAAAAGGATTGTTTGAGCGGATGGAAATGGAGAAAGTGCTGGATTGCATCGAGTGTGGCAGTTGCAGTTACACCTGCCCCTCTGCCCGGCCGCTGCTCGATTACATCCGGCTGGGAAAAGCCGAGGTTGGAAAAATCAAGCGTTCCAGGAAAGCTGTATAAGGAAGAATCTTGAAAATTTATACCCAATGAATAAGCTCATTGTATCACCTTCACCCCATGCTGCCACCAGGGAATCTGTCCCTTCGCTCATGTACGGGGTGATCATCTCCCTGTTGCCTGCACTGGGAGTTTCGGTGTTCTATTTTGGGTTTCGCAGAGTATAAACAAAAAAAACGGTGATCTGTTCAGAACCGGTTTCTCATAACATGGAAAGAGAAGCCGGTTCTCCCTGAGAAGCGGATTATAATGACATCAAACGGCTGATGAAACTGGTAAATCGATTTGCATTATTTCTAATCCTGGTAGGAATTTTATTGATTGCGC